>NZ_CP144265.1:3690000-3822500 GCF_046581335.1 Aeromonas sp. DSM 116730
TGGGCGCCTGGATGATGGGGTAGCGCATCCCCAGCTCGGCAAACAGGCTCATGCGCCGGGCTCTCCTTCTGTGACGGGGGCAGCCATGTGACTGCGCGCCAGCGCTATGGCGCCGTCTATGGCCCCTCTGGCCTGCGGGCTGTTCTGCCAGCAGCTCGAGCCCAGCATGCTGGCCACCAGCCGGACTATGTGGCCAGTATCCGCCTCGGCCAGCTCACTCAGGGTGTGATACCCCAGCTGTTCGAGCCGCCCGATGACTGTGGGACCCACCCCTTTCACCCCGAGCAGCAAGCTGCGTTCCCGTGCCGAAAACTGTTTCACGTCGCTCATTGCGGAGCTCCTTTCCGATGGCTGTAGTTGCAGATCAGGCCCGCAAGGGGCCCGATGAAGAGAGAGAAGGCTAACGCACGCTGCGCAGCAGGAAATCCGGCTGGCCGCAGGAGCGACGCTCCCGCTTTTGCATCTCGTCCGAGCAGGGAACGGCATCCGTCCCTTCCTTGTTGATACAGATGTAGATCTCCCGCAGGAAACGCCCTCCGTCGGCGCAGGCCACAGTGATGTTGTCAGGAGCCAGCCAGTCGTTGGCACCGGCCAGATCCGCCTTGAGCTGGAAGGTACTCTTGCGCAACGGCTCGACCGGGGATTGGTAGGCCGCCGGGATCCGCACCTTCTGACGCAGATCCCTGGCCAGTTGATGGAATGCCTCCTGATTCAGGCCGGAGCAGGTGCCGTGTTTTTCCCACTCATGACCATAGAGGAAGCGGCTGGGATAAAGACCGGCAAAATCCTGCTCCATAGCGGGATCCAGTCGCTCGCGGGTACAGTTGCCGGGGTAGCCGCGCTGATATTGGGGCCAGAGCCCGTGCAGCACGAAGCCCAACTGCCGGCTGCACTGCTCTCGATCGGCTGGCTTGATGGCGCAGTGCTCAGGTGACCAGGAGAGCGCCAGGGCGTAGTAGTCAAACTCACCGGGCCGTCCCTTGGCCTGCACGGCCTGGGCACACAGCAAGAAAGCCGCGAGGAGCAGCATCATCTTCTTCATGTCATCGTCTCCGTCATCCCAATCAGGCCCCCTTCTGGCGAGGAACACGGCCTGTCGTCAGGTCCCATGCTCCCATACAAGGGAGTCAAAGAACAACCATGTGAAATGCCCTTACCAAGAGTGGGTCAGACCAGTAAAGGGTTCCCCCTCCCGGATCAGAGGCGTAAGCTGACTCTCCGGCGAGCCTCTGCGTCCCGCCATTTTCCCCGATTTCATCAGCAACAGGACATGACATGATCCGCAAGAATCCCTCCGGTCACCTTCCCGTTATCGACGAGTCCGCCTACATCGACAAGACCGCCATCATCTGCGGCAAGGTGATCATCAAGGAGAATGTGTTTGTCGGCCCCTACGCCGTGATCCGTGCCGACGAGGTGGATGAGAGCGGCGACATGGAGCCCATCGTCATCGGAGCCAACTCCAACATTCAGGACGGCGTGGTGATCCACTCCAAGTCCGGCGCCGCCGTCACCATAGGCGAATACAGCTCCATCGCCCACCGCAGCATAGTGCACGGCCCCTGCGAAGTGGGTAACCGGGTCTTCATCGGCTTCAACAGCGTGCTGTTCAACTGCCACATAGGCGAGGGCTCAGTGGTGCGTCACAACTCGGTGATCGACGGCTGCGATCTGCCCCCCGGCTTCTATGTGCCCTCCACCACCCGCATCAACCAGCAGAGCGATCTGGCCCAGATCCCCCGCGTCACCGTGGATGCCACCGAGTTCTCCGAAGACGTGGCCCACACCAACATCGACCTGGTCAAGGGTTACAAGGCACTCTCCAACGAGTTCTGAGTCCTGGTATGACAATGAACAACGGGCGCCGCAGCGCCCGTTGTTCGTCATCCTGGCATGCCGGAGTTAGCGGGCCCGCACGCAGACGGCCCCGTGAGCCTCCTGTGGCAGATCGCCCATCACCTCACCGTAACCCAGATCGAGCAGGGAGGCCTCCCCCTCGTCATTGGGAGCGTCACTGCTCCAGACCCGGCTGTAGAGCGGCCAGCCATGCCCCGTCAGCAGCGTCATCTCTTCGCCGGCCTGATGATAAGTGGCAAACAGGCTCGCCAGCTCATCGGCTCCCGGCAGGCGCCAGTCATCGTGACCTCGGGCCACCAGTTGCTGGCAGAACTCTCGCGCCCGCCCCTGGCTCATCACCACATAGTCGATGGCAAAGGGGTTGTAGTCCCCATCCTCATCCCTGGCGCTGCCATCGTAGTCGATGCCGATCCGGTCGGCCTCGGCACGGGTCAGCGGGCAGAGGAAGGAGAGCATCCCCGCCGCCAGTTCGGGTTGATGGCAACCCAGGCCAAAATCGGGCTGGGCATCCACCACCTGCACCGCCACCCTGAGGGTGCGACTCCCCGCGCTTAGCTGCACGCCGGCAGACCCCACTGCCAGGGCTGTGATGACGCCACTGCCATCGACCCTCAGCAGTTCGGGTTGATCGCTGCGCCATTGCACGACCTCGTATACCGGAGTCTCGCTGCCGTCACTCAGCCGCAGGCCAGGTTGCAGGGAGAGGCTCTGCCCCACCTCCAGCCGGGGCTGGGCGGGCGTCACCACCAGCTCGACCGGGATGGCGCCGACGGCCTCATCATCATCCACCTGGCTCAGTCCCAGCTCGGCCACTGTGGCCGGGGTGCGCCTTGGCTCGGCGGAGGCACTGCGCAGGAACTCGCCGATGGCCTCCAGCTCGTCGTTGGAGAGCCCCAGGGCATGAAGGCGATCCGAGGCCTTGGGGAAGAAGGGATCGTGTATGTCCACCCCGGTCGGGAAGCCGACCCCGCTGCTCCACTTGGTGACGCCGAAGTTGTACATGGCCACTACCCCCTGCACAGAGCCACCGAGCCGCTGGGCCAGGATGGGGAAGACCCCGTTGTGCATATAGGGGCCGGTGAAGGCCACGTCCCTCAGGCTGGGGGTCTTGAACAGCCCCATGTCTGCCTTCAGCCTGGTCTGCAGGAAGCGGCCCCTGTCCTCTAAGTTGCGGCCGTAATAGGTCAGCCCCAGGCTCTCGAACTTGTGCTGGCTCAGCAAGGGGCCCGAGTGGCAGTTCATGCAGCGCCCCTCGGTGCGAAACAGGTGCATGCCCCACAGCGCCTTGTCGCTCATAGCCTGCCCATCCCCCTTGACGAAGCGCTCCAGCGGGCTTTCGCTGCTGATGATGGTGCGCTCGAAGGTGGCGATGGCCTTGGCGACCCGATCCAGGGTAATGGTCTCGTCGCCGAAGGCGGCGGCAAAGGCGGCCGGGTAGTCGCTGCTGGCCCGCAGCCGCGCCAGCAGTTCGTCGTGATCGAGGGCCATCTCCACCGGGTTGCTGATGGGATGGAGCGACTGCTCCTCCAGGGTGGCGACCCGTCCGTCCCAGAACTGGCTGCTGCTGTAACCGGCATTGAGGATGGTCGGGGCATTGCGGGTCCCCTTCTGCCCCAGATGGCCGACCGAGACGCTCAGGCCATCGCCCCAGCCTTTTTGCGGATCGTGACAGCTGGCGCAGCTGATGTCGCGGGCCTGGGATAGCTGCTTGTCGAAGAAGAGTTGCTGGCCCAGCACCACCTTGGCCCGGCGGTAGGGGTTGTCAGCCGGGAAGGGCATGGCGGGCAGGGGGCCCAGCTCCTGCCACTCTACCCCCTCGTCCACCATGGCCGCCGGCCACTGACCCGGGTCGCCGGCATATTGGGCCCGCAAGGAGGCCAGATCCGGCATATCGCTGCTGCGCGTCACCGAGGGGCGCAGCGGATAGAGGGAGATCGCGAACCAGAGCAGGCTGGCCTCCCCCTCATCGCGCCACGCCTTGGTCAGCGGCTGGTAGAGCCGCGCCAGCCCGGTGCCATCTTGCAACCAGATCCACTCGGGCAAGGGGGTGGTGAAGGTGTTGGGATAGCGCCACCCCAGCTTGTCGCTGCCAAGCAGGCGCTCGAATTCGGCCAGGGTCGGCAGACGCCATGACTGCTGGCCGCAGCTGCTCGGCGCCACCAGCGCCGCTCTCGTGACGCGGGCCGAGGCGGCAAAGCCCTCCCCCGGCAGCCAGAATTGGCTGCCCTTGACCCCGGTGGCGGCACGGGCATCGTGCAGACAGTGCCAGGCCCCCCGGGTCAGCAGGCGGCCCTGTTCATCCAGTCGCAGCAGCTCGGCGGTCTCCGGCTCCTCCGGCATCACGGGACTGGCCGGATAGAGCTGCAACCGGGCGGCCTGGATGGCCTCCCCGTTGCTGTGGCTATACCAGTTGCGGGCGGCGCTGTCGTCCCGCAGGGCCAGCAGCATCTGCCAACTGTCGGGATAGTTGAGCTCGGCCCCCAGCCGCTGGGCTCGCAGCAGGGCCGCATACTCCTGCATCTCGGCCTGCTGTTGCAGGCGGATCTCGCCGGTCAGCCCCCACTCCGCCATCTCCAGCACAGCGTCCCCATTGCGATCCGCCAGCAGGAAGAGCGCCGTCTCCTCCTCGTCGAGCCGCAGGGAGGGGGCGGCGGCGCGCCGGGCACGGGACTCGCCGGCCGCGAGATCCGCCACCCGGGCCGTGCTGGCCCTCAGTATGTATCCCTCCTGCTCCCCGACAAGCTCAAGGGGCGCCGCCAGCAGCAGGCCCGCAGGCAGTGTCAGGGTCGGGTTGCCCTGACCGCTCAGGATTGCACTCGTCTCCATGCCGGTGGCGCGCTGGCGCAGGCTCAGGGTAGCCCCGGATGCCAGCCGCTCGCCGATATCAATGGTCAGGGTCAGCTCGGCCCGGGTATGGGTCTGCTCCGGGGGCGTCACCGGCGGGGTGACTGGCGGCGGGATGACGGGCGGTGTCACCGGAGGCGTCACAACGGGAGGGGTGACAACAGGAGGCGTGACCGGCACGTCGGGATCCTGGCCCTCGCTGCGGTTGTCATGGCAGGCACTCAGGACCAGCAGGCTGGCCAGCAGGAATATGGGTTTCATCGTGTTGATTGGAGTGGTCGGACAAGCCGGCGATTATCCAGTCAAATGCCAATCATTATCAATCGCTTCTTGGCGATATTTTTTTAGTCTGGCGCCAGGCAGGGTGATGGTCACCAACAAGTCCCTGCGGCCCGTTGCGCCCGTCAACGACAGAGCCGCCCGCAGGCGGCTCTTTTCATCACAGGCAGGGCGGGTTGGCGGCCGTCAGGCCCCTATGATGCCGCCATCGTCCCGGGTGATCCGCAGCACGGCGGAGCGGGGAATGCTGGTGCCGCCGTCCGGGAAGTGGGAGGGCGCCAGCTCTTCACCCGGGTGCTGCACCCCGACGAACAGGGTGCGCCAGTCCGGGCTGAAGGTGAGCCCCGTGATCTCGCAAGCAATGGGGCCGGTCAGGAAGCGGCGCACCTCGCCGCTCGCCGGATCGGCGCACAGCATCTGGTTGTTGCCCATGCCGGCAAACTGCTTCTCGTTGGAGTAGTCGCCATCGGTCTGGATCCAGAGCCGCCCCGCCTCGTCGAAGCCGATGCCGTCCGGGCTGTTGAACATGTTGTCCGGATGGATGTTGGCACTGCCCGCCATCAGCCCCTCTTTATGAACGCCGGGGTTGCCCGCCAGCAGGAAGAGATCCCACTCGAAGCTGTCACTGCCGTGATCGCCCGCGGTCGGGCGCCAGCGGATGATCTGGCCATAGGGGTTCTCGGCCCTGGGGTTGGTGCCATCGAGGGGCTGGTTCTCCTTGAGGCCGCGGTTCTTGTTGTTGGTCAGGGTGCAGTAAGCCTCGGCCCTGTGGGGATGCACGGCCACCCACTCCGGCCTGTCCATGGTGGTGGCGCCGAGCCGGGTCGCGGCCTCCCGGGCGAAGATGAGCACCTCCCCCTGATCGGCGAAGCCGTTCTCCCGGGTCAAGCCGTGCTGGCCGTGCATCAGGGGTAGCCACTGGCCTGTGCCCTTGAGCTCCCCCTCCTTGGCCTCGAAGCGGGCCACATAGAGGGTGCCTTCGTCCAGCAGATCCCGGTTGGCAGGGTCATTGCCCGGCGCCACCTTGTTCTTCGAGACGAAGCGATAGATGTGCTCGCCCCGCTCGTCATCGCCGAGGTAGACCACGGCGCGGCCATCCTGGTTGACGGTAAAGGCCGCGTTCTCATGCTTGAAGCGGCCAAGGGCGGTGCGCTTCTTCGGGGTGGAGGCGGGATCCTTGGGGTCAATCTCCACCACCCAGCCGAAGCGGTTCGGCTCCTGGGGATGTTTGGCAAGATCGAAGCGCTCGTCGAACCTGTGCCAGCCAAAGCCCGCATCCTCGGCGGCCAGGCCGTAGCGGGTGGCGCGCTGGTCCAGCACCGGCTTGCCCGCACTGCCGAAGTAGCCGTTGAAGTTCTCCTCGCAGGTGAGGTAGGTGCCCCAGGGCGTCTGGCCGTTTGAGCAGTTGTTGAAGGTGCCGAGGGCGGTGCGCCCCTCAGGATCGGCCTGGGTCTTGAGCAGGGCATGGCCTGCCGCCGGGCCGCTCAGTGTCATGGGGGTGGTGGCCGTGATGCGGCGATTGAGGGCCCCCTTGGGGTTCGCCTGCCACTTGCCATCGATGCGCACCAGCTCCACCAGGGAGATCCCGTGGGCCGCCTGGGCCTTGGCGACGGCGCCGGCATCGAGCGCCTTGCCGCCATCCGCAAACAGGTATTCGTAGTTGGTGTATTCGTTGTTGACGGCGAGCAGGGCGCGATCCGGGCCCAGGGGGAAGAAGCTCATGCCATCGTTGTTGTCACCAAACTGGCGCGCCTGGGCCTTGGCGTCATTGCTCTGGGCGAAGGCGGGGGCATCGGCGAACAGGGCATCCCCCCAGGCGATCAGCACCTCGGCCTTGTAACCCGGTGGCACCACTATGGCGTCGGCCACAGAGGCGGGCACGGCCTGGAAGCCCAGCAAAGGCTGGGTGGCGGCGGCCACGGCGCGGGCTACCGGATTTGCGGCAAAAAAAGCCACCATGCTGGCGGCGCCGACCCCCTTCAAGAAGCCCCGGCGGCTCAGCCCGGCCTCGATCAGGCGGTTGAACTCAGGCTCCTGCTCCCTGGGATGGTTGGCGCTGTCTTTCTCGTCAAAACGGCTCATCGGCTTTTCCTTGTTCTCTCTGCTGGCATCATGGCTCACGAATTTGCTCCGGCCACAGCATGGCGAGCATGTATTAAGCAATGATGACAATTGACACCCATTGGTGGCACAAGCAGTCAGGAGGCCAGGAGGGCTCAATGCAAGAGGGAGGCATTGCGCCTCCCTCTTGCCATCGATGTAGCCGCTAGCCTGTCAGCACTTCTTCAGGCTGACGTGCCAGTTGGCACCGGATTGCACCTGGTGCTTGGCGGCGAAGCTGTCCATGTTCAGCGCCACCGAGACCTGCAGCAGGCTGTTGAGGTAGATAAGCGGCTGGCCTTCCGGCACATCGCCGAAGCTGCTGACGTAGGGGGCCTTGCCCTCGTATTTGAGCGCATCCCCCTCGCTTATCCTGAAGCAGGCCTGGTCCCCCTTGTTGATCCCCGCCTTGGTCAGCAGGGCGTCGTCGATATTGGTCCAGACGTTGCCGTACTGCACATCCAGGATGGGGATGGTGCCCTTCAGGGTGCCATCCTGCTCGGCCACCGCCGGCTGGTAGGGAATGGTCACCACCGCGGCGGGCAGCAGGGGCCCCACCTGCTCGAAGCCGATGGCGCCGGAGGCGAGCCGCGCCCCCGTGTAGGCGTAGACGTCGCGACCGTGGAAGGTGTAGGACTTCTCGGAGCCCTTGAGCCGGTTGCGCTTCTCGTCTATCTGGCGCACCGCCTCTATGCCGAAGTGCTCGGCCACCAGGGTCAGGGTGCCGTTGTCAGGGGAGACTATGTAGTGGCCGCTCTTGGTCTTGAGCACCACTGACTTGCGATCCGTGCCCACACCCGGATCCACCACGCTCACGAAGACGGTGCCCTTGGGCCAGTAGTTGAGGGTCTGATAGAGGCGGTAGGACGCCTCCCAGATGTTGTAGGCCGGGATCTCGTGGGTCAGATCCTGCAGCGGCAATGTCCTGTCCACCCCGAAGGCGACCCCCTTCATGGCGGAGACGGCGCCATCCTTGAGGCCGAAGTCGGTCTGGAACACCAGAGCCTCGCTTGCGAAGGCGCCAGCCCCCACCAGAGAGAGGGCGAGCACCAGGGCGCGGGGAAGGGTACGAATATCCATATCAGAACTCCTTGTGAAGGATGCAACAGAGAAATAGAAATCTAGACGTCCAGAATGCCATTTCATATCTCCTTTGCAACCCCTGATGCCCGAATGGGGAGAAAAGAGTCGCCAATCCGGCCCGTGGGGGTGTATCCATGGTGCTGGCCAGGCAGAGTCACGGAGACAGTGAGATGACGAAGACGGGAAGCAGCACACTTTTGCTGAGTCTGGGTGACAGGGAGAGCCGGGTAAGGCTCACCGGAGAGGATGGCGTCAGCCGGGAGTTCGTCCTGGCCCTGGGCCTGGATGCCCTGACCCCAGGCCCCTTTAGCCGGGATCCGCCGACACCCCTCGAGCTGGAGCAGGCCATCATGGTGGTGGAGGATGTGCTGATGCCCCTCGCGGCCCATGTTCCGCCTCACCCTCTGGTTGAGCTGCACAGCCCAGTGCCCCTGGCCGAGGCCCTCGGCAGCCATGAGTTGAGCCGGGAGAGCATAGAGCGGCTGTTCGGCCAGCTGGTCGCCATGGTGGAAGGGGATCCCCTGGCATCGGCCCAGTTGCCCAGAGATCGCCGTTTCGCCGCCGCCCTGCTGATCCTGCGGGAGTGGATGCACCATCTGGATGCCGGGAGCGTCGCTCTGGTCGACCAATGACGACGCCAGTCAGGGGGCGGGCTCGAAGCGCCTGCGCGACAGGGCCCAGGCCAGCACCAGGCTGATCAGCGTGCTGCCGACGGCGAGCAGATCCAGCGCCGCCAAGAGACCCGCCCCATCGCTCACCCAGCCCAGCAACACGGGCACCCAGTTCGCCACATAGGCGATCACATAGAAGAGGGAGACCAGCCGCGCATGGCTGGCGGGGGGCGCGATGCGATTGATCAGGGTCGCGCTGCCCACAAACACGGCCCCCTGGGCGTAACCGGCCACCAGCAGCCCGAGCCCCGCCAGCCAGCCCGGCAAACCGTGCACGGCACCGGCAAACAGCAGCACGCAGAGCGCCAGGGCCAGACAGCCGCTTTGCAGGGTGTGGCGGGCATCGAGGCGACGCGCCCACAGCTGGCAGAGCCCGGAGAACACCAGATAGGCCGCGATGAGATAGCCGAACAGCCCCAGATCCCTCATCCCCAGCAACTGGCTCACCACCTTGGGGCCTATTGCCAGCAGGCTGGCCGCCACCGCCCAGGCGGTGAAGAGCGCCAGGGCGCAGAGCAAGAACCCGGCCCCCGTGGCCCTGAGCCCCTCCCCCAGGGATCCCCCGCCCTGCCCGCTCGCGGCGGGTGCCGCCATCCTGGCGCCCCTGGGCCAGCTCAGCACCAGCCCCGCGATGGCGCAGCCCGCCATCCCCAGGATCAGCAGAAATGGCACCCGGGTCGGGTAGAAGTCCAGTTGCAGCGCCAGGCCGCTGAACACTGGCCCCAGCGCCAGCCCGGCGGTGAAGGAGAGGGTGGCGCTCAGGGCCGCCCGCTTGCCGCCGTCCTTGGGGCCAAAGCGCAGCAGCGCCACATTGGCGGCGCCGGTCAGGGCCCCCGTGCCTATCCCGGCCAGGACCCGCGCCAGCAGCAGCGACCAGAAGCTGTCTGCCAGGGAGAAGAGCAGGGCGCCCCCCGCGACCGCCAGCAGGGCGGGCAGGATCAGGATGCGCAGATCCGCCACCCGTCCCGCCAGATTGCCCACCCCGAACAGGGCGATCAGCACGCCCCCCGCATAGCCGCCATAGATGAGGCTGAGGCCGAGATCGCTCAGGGCCAGCGCCGCCTGATAATGGGGATAAAGCGGGGTGGGCACGCTGCTGTTGAGCAGGGCCGACATCAGGGCCAGGGCCAGAAACCAGAGCAGGCGGGGGCGAACATCGACCTCGCTGCCCTGGGCAGCAGTTTGGGCGCAGGGGGATGACATGAAAGCTCCAATCACAAACAGGGGAACCGCTATCGGGAGCGACATCATAGCGATCCCGCTCGCACCGGGCTGCGGCAGTTCTGCATCATGGCGATTCAAACTTGCATCACAGGGGCGCTTGTCCCGTACCGCCTTGAGTGCTCAGGTGCGGACGGGCGGCCTCTTGTGCTGCCGCCCCCGCTGACATCTAATACCCCGGCGCCAATCGGGCGCCCTGCTTGAGCGAGGAGCAAGCATGATCAACTGGGATGACGCCCGCTTCTTTCTGGCCCTGGCACGGCGGGGCAGCCTGCGCCGGGCCGGCCTCGAACTCGGGGTCGATCAGGCCACCGTCGGGCGGCGGGTCGGCCTCTTCGAGCAGCAGCTGGGGGCCAAGCTGTTTATCCGCACCCCCAGGCACTATCGGCTCAGCCCACTGGGGGAGACGCTCCTGCCCCAGGCACAGGCCATGGCACAGGCGGCCCTGGCCATGGATCGCGCGGCCAGCCAGGGGGAGCTGGAGGGGGAGATCTGCATCGCCACCACGGATACCCTGGCCCAGGGCTTCGTGTTGCCGGCCTTCAGCCTGCTGCGCCAGCGCCACCCCGGCATCCGCCTCAAGCTGCTGACCGCGGTCAGCGTGAGCGATATCCCCAATCAGGAGGCGGATCTGGCCATTCGCAGCCTGCGCCCCGAGCAGGGGGATCTGGTGGTCAAACGGCTCGCCACCATCAAGATGGGGCTCTACGCCTCCCCCGACTACCTGGCCCGCCGTGGCACGCCCCACTCGGGCCAGGCGCTGCATCAGCACGACCTGCTGCTCTTTCCCAGGGAACTGGTGGCCCGCCACTGGCTGAGCCTGTGCGGCGAACCTCTCCATGAGCCCAATGTGGTGTTGCAGAGCAACGCCCAGCTGGTGCTGATGGGGGCCGCCCGCCAGGGCCTCGGCATAGCGCTGCTCTCCACCTTCCTCGCCGAGGAGGAACCAGGCCTGGTGCGCCTGCTGCCTGACCAGCACGACCCCATCGACATCTGGATGGTGCTGCACCCGGATGTGCAGAAGACGGGGCGGATGCGTGCCCTGGTGGCAGCCCTGGAGGAGGTGTTCCAGCGCCATCAGGAGACCCAGCCCCCTGCCCTCCCCGCCACGCCGGCCCAAACGCACACTGATTGAGCGGTTATGCCCCCCATACGGGGCACTTTCTTCGCAGCGAACCATGCTAGAGTCCGCCGTTGTTTTTTTCCTTAAATAACGGGGCCTTACATGAAGAAGTTTGTTGTTTCATCCAGTGTCATTTTGATGGCGGTATTGTTGACAGCTTGTGCAAGCGAGTCGTCGCGCTCCCTGGAAGTGCCCAAAGTCGCCTCTTATCAGAGCCACTATCAGGGCACTCGCAGCCCCATCGCCGTCGGCAAGTTTGATAACCGCTCCAGCTACATGCGTGGCATCTTCTCCGACGGCGTTGACCGACTGGGCAGCCAGGCGAAAACCGTGCTGATCACCCATCTGCAGCAGACAGGCCGCTTCAGCGTGCTGGATCGCGACAACATGGAAGAGATCAAGGCGGAAGCCGGGATCAAGCAACAGGCCCAGCAGCTCAAGGGCGCCGACTATGTGGTCACAGGTGACGTCACCGAGTTTGGTCGCAAGGAAGTCGGTGATCATCAGCTGTTTGGCATCCTGGGTCGCGGCAAGTCCCAGATCGCCTATGCCAAGGTCAACCTCAACATAGTCAAGGTCACCACCTCTGAAGTGGTCTTCTCGTCCCAGGGCGCCGGGGAGTACGAACTCTCCAACCGCGAGATCGTCGGCTTCGGCGGCACCGCCAGCTACGACTCCACCCTGAACGGCAAGGTGCTGGATCTCGCCATCCGGGAAGCCGTCAACAACCTGGTGAGCGGCATCGAGACCGGCGCCTGGCGCCCGGCCCAATGAGGAGAGACGAGATGACCATGTCCAAGCTTTCCCTGCTGCTGGCCAGCGGCCTGCTGCTGAGTGCCTGTGCCCAGGCACCAAAGACGCTCTACAACTGGGATCAATACCAGGGGGTGGTTTACCAGCACATGCAGGGTGAGGACACCGGGGTTGAAGCCCAGATCGATGCGCTGGAGAAAAACCAGCAAGAGGCCAGCGCCAAGGGCCAGGCGGTGCCGCCCGGCTTCCACGCTCACCTGGGCATGCTCTATGCCCAGCTCGGCAAGGATGCGCAGACCCGCGAGCAGTTCGAGACCGAGAAACGCCTCTTCCCGGAATCGGCACCCTTCATGAACTTCCTGATGTCCAACCAGAAGGGGGCGACCCAATGACACTGCGCACTTTCCTTGCCCTGATGCTGGGCACCCTGCTGCTGAGCGGCTGCGCAAAGGGCCCCGGCTACGACTACGGCAACTTCAAGGAGAGCAGACCGACCTCCATCCTGGTGTTGCCACCGGTGAATCACTCGCCTGATATCAAGGCGGGGGCCAGCCTGCAGTCCCAGATCACCTACCCGCTCGCCGAGTCCGGCTATTACGTGCTGCCGGTGGCGGTCACCAACGAGACCTTCCGGCAGAACGGGGTGACCGAGCCGACGGACATTCATGCCCTGCCCATCAAGAAGCTCCACGAGATCTACGGTGCCGATACCGCGCTGTACCTCGACATCAAGGACTACGGCACCAGCTATCTGGTCATCTCCAGCGAGACTGTGGTCACCGCCAGCGCCCGTCTGGTGGATCTGCGCACCGGCAAGCTGCTGTGGGAAGGCAGCGCCAGCGCCAGCAGTGCCGAACAGCAGAGCAATTCGGGAGGCGGCCTCATCGGCATGCTGGTGGTAGCGGTGGTCAACCAGATTGCCAACACCATCACCGACAAGGGCCATGAAATCGCCGGGATCACCAGCGTCAGGCTGCTCAGCGCCGACATGCCCAACGGCATTCTCCATGGCCCCTACTCACCGAAGTCCCAGACAAGGTAAGTCCCCCAGGCCCAGTACGACAGAGGGCGTCATGCCCTCTTATTCCGCTACCACCACCAGTTTGCCCTTCCCTTGCCATCGCATGTGACGTGATCGTCTATCTTGTTGATATTGGCGGTTCATTTTTCGTTCACTGGTTGCTCGGGCCCCCAATTTCGTCTGGTGATGCCGGGCAAAATCAGTTACAAAAAGCCCACTGTCACCACCCGGGAGCGTCACGGCATGGCTGGATCACTGTTGCGCACCCTGCCCCGCAGGTGGCTGATGCGATTCTCACTCCTTTGCCTTGCGCTGGCGGGGCTGGGGCTGGTGTTCAACTACACCTACCTCAGCATCAGGCACGACATGCAGCTCATCACCGCCAAACAGCCGAACCTGTTCGAGCTGTTTTATCAGCGGGCCCGCATACTGGCGCCGGAGAAACTGGCCAGCTTCATCGACAACAGCAGCATCAAGACCCCCATCTTCAGCGAGAACGGGGATGCGACTGCCTATGCCTATGGCTATGACCTCGCCACCCTGGCTCGCCTGGCGGTCATTCCCATACTGCCGCCCGCCAACCAGATGCTCAGCACCTACCAATATCTGCTCTCCTACCCCGAGGTCCTCAACCTATACGCCTTCTATAACGATCGGCGCATCCTTGGCATGGTGGGCGACAAGCGGATGCTTCCGGGCGAGCTGCAGCCGGTCAACACCAACCTCAATGACATAGAGCCCTGGACCCACTATTTCGGCTGCGCCGCCTTCGCCGCCACCCATGTTCCCTGCAGCACGGATGAGGCTCAGGTATCCGACATCTACACCGATACCTTCACCGGGTTGAAGACCATCACCCTCTACTTCCCCTTCGTCTTCTACGATCCGGCGCTAGCGGACTACCGCTATGGCCTGACGGGCATAGACATCGCCATCGACGAGGCATTCAAGGATGTGTTGCGCCCCTTCGAGAGTCTCAACCCGACCCGGACAGTCCTCTCCTTCGAGGAGGTGGAGCCCTGCCGCCCCTGGCATCTCTGCCTGAGCACCCCGCTCATGAAGACCAAGGCCGGCAACGACCTCTTTCTCAAGTGGTCATACAGCTACGGCGATGTCGTCCGTGCCGTGCTCTATGGCCCGGCCTTCAAGCTCTATCTGATCGTCCTGCTGCTGCTCATGCTGACGGGCCGTGGCATCTACGGCCGCCTGCGCACCCTGGCACTGACAGATCACCTGACCCGGCTACCGCGACGGGACATCCTGGAACAAGCCCTGCTGAAGGAATACGACTTCCTGATGCTGCTGGACATAGACAACTTCAAGTCCATCAACGACACCCATGGCCACGGGGTGGGAGATCTGGCCCTCGTCGCCTTCGCCCGTCATCTGACGACCAACATGCGCAAGGGGGACAAGGCCATCCGCTGGGGGGGCGAGGAGTTTATCATCCTCTACAAGGGGCTCAATGACAGGGCCAGCATGCGCCAGGCTGTGACCCGTCTGCTGGCATCACAGCTTCAGATCCCGGAGCTGCCCGCCCCCATCACCTTCTCGGCGGGCGTCATCCGCATCCGCGATTACCTGACCGTCGCCGAGGCCACCGATCTCGCCGATGCGCTGCTCTACCACGTCAAGCAGCATGGCAAGCACAACATCGCCTATTACCAGGGGCAGGAGATCAGGCTGATCCGAGACACGGGCACCAACCCGGTCACCTGATCGGCTCGGCTTCTGCCGCGCCCCCTCTATCTGCTACCATCCCGGCCACGATCATTGTTCCCGTCACGGCCCTGGCCGCGATAACCCCACACTGGTGCCCTATGTCCATTGCCTCCTTTGCCGAACTGGCCCTCTCCCCCCGCCTGCAGCAGACCCTGAGCGATCTCGGTTATGCCGCGCCCACCCCGGTGCAGGCCAGCGCTATCCCCCTCATTCTGGCGGGGCGGGATCTGATGGCGGGGGCCCAGACCGGCACCGGCAAGACCGCCGCCTTCGTGCTGCCGCTGCTGGAGCAGCTGATGCAACACCCAGCGAGCGACGCCGTCCGCCCCATCCGCGCCCTGGTGCTGGTGCCGACCCGCGAGCTGGCGGTGCAGGTCTTTGAGAGCGTGGCGCGCTACGGGCAGGGCACTAGCCTCACCAGCGCCCTGGTCTATGGCGGGGTCAGCATCGCCGCCCAGGTGGAGGCGCTTCAAGCCGGGGTGGATATCCTCATCGCCACCCCGGGCCGATTGCTCGACCATCTGCGCCAGGGGGCCCTGAGCCTTGAGAGCCTCCGCCATCTGGTGTTCGACGAGGCGGACAGGATGCTCGACCTGGGCTTTATGGACGAGATCACCGCGCTGCTCAGACAGATACCGGCGGATCGCCAGACCCTGCTGTTTTCGGCCACCTGCGACGACAACCTGTTTGCCTTGAGCCGCGTGCTCTTGCGCGACCCCGAGCTTATCGAAGTGGCACCGCGCAACACCACGGCAGCCGAGGTGGAGCAGCGGGTCTATGCGGTGGATGGGGAGCGCAAGCTGGCGCTGGTGGAGCACCTGATCAAGGTGAAGGGCTGGGCCCCTGTGCTCATCTTCAGCCGCACCCGTCAGGGGGCCGACAAGCTGGCCCAGCAGCTCGGCAAGGCGGGCATCAATGCGCTGGCCTTTCACGGGGATCTGTCGCAGAGCGCGCGGGAGAAGGTGCTGCTGGAGTTTCGCGCGGGCACCTTGCAGGCCCTTGTCGCCACCGACGTGGCGGCTCGCGGGCTGGATATCAGCGATCTCAACTACGTGATCAATCTGGAGTTCCCCCATCAGCCTGAGGATTACGTCCACCGCATAGGGCGCACCGGCCGCGCCGGCAACAAGGGGCTCGCCATCACCTTGTTCAGCCCGGAAGATGCGCCGCTCCTGGAGAAGGTGGAAGCCGTGCTCGACACCCGATTGCCCCAGCAGTGGTTCCCGGGTTTTGAGCCCGATCTCACCCGCTTCGACCCCGAGCCGCGCCGCAGCGGCAAGGGCGCCCAGAAGCAGAAAGCCAGAAAGCAGGCCCTCGCGGTCGGCAAGGGCAGCAAAGGCTGACCTCTGAGGCACTTTCGGGGGCTATCTCCATCCTGATGCTCCCCGCCTGGCACAGTGACCTGGCTCGGGCTTCCCTGCGCCCCCTTGCTCTCTCCCCTGACCAGGCCGCCCCAGAGCGGACCCTTTGCCACAATCTGCTACAAAAGAGGTAGTAAAGGGGCACACTCTGGCCACAAACCGGGTGTGCAATAGGGACATGGACAAGGAGAACCCCATGAAAACCGCATCCCTCCGCTGGACCCTACCCCTGACCCTCACCCTGATCTGGCTGCTTGGCTTGACCCAGTGGCCCACGGGCCTCTGGCCCTGGCGCCATGAACTGCTGATCCTGACCGGCTTGCTTGGCCTCGGCGCCATGACCCTCTCCCTGCTGCTGGCCCTGCGCCTGCCGAGGCTAGAAGTCTGGTGCGGCGGGCTGGATCGCATGTTACACCTGCATCGCAGCAGCGCCCTCTGGGCCAGCAGCACCCTGATCGCCCACTGGCTGCTGGTGGAGGCCCCCAAGTGGGCCGTCGCCGCCGACTGGCTGACCCGCCCGGCGCGCCGCGGTGCTGGTGCTGGTGCTGGTGCTGGTGCTGGTGCTGGCAACGATGCCCTGTGGCACAGCCTCGGCAATACCCTGGGGGAGTGGAGTTTCTATCTGTTGATCGCCCTGGTGGTGGTGAGCCTGCTCGCCGTGGTGCGCTACGAGCGCTTCAAGGTGGTCCACCGGCTGGCCCCCGTCATCTACCTGATGGGCTGGCTGCACGCACTCTGCCTGCTGCCGCGCATCGGCGTCATGACACCGGTCGGCCTGACCTTGCTCATCGGCGGCGGGTTGGGGGCCATGGGGGCGCTCTACTCCCTGTTTGGGCGGGTAGGCCAGAATGCGCGCCACCAGGGAACGGTGATCACTCTCGCCCCTCTGGATGAACGTACCCTGGAGATCAAGATTGCCCTTGCCACCGCCCTTCGCCACTACAATCCGGGCCAGTTCGCCTTCTTCGACTTCGCCGGGCGCGGCGAGCCCCACCCCTATACCCTGGTGGACGTCTCGGCGGATGGCCTCACCCTGACCCTGGCCGTGCGCGCCCTCGGGGATCACACCAACTGGCTGCACCAGCACCTCAAGGTGGGGGATGGGGTCACGGTGACAGGCCCCTATGGTGCCTTCGCCCTGCCCGACTCGGCCCCCGCCCTCTGGATGGGCGCCGGTATCGGTATCACCCCCTTCGTCGCCTGGCTGGAGGCCCTGGTGCGCCGCGGTGAGCAACGCCCCGGCACCACCTTGCTGCAATGCGCCCCCACCGCCGATGCCGCCCCCTATCACGCCCATCTGGCCGAGCTGTGCCGCCGGGCCGGGGTCGACTACAGGCTGCATCTGGAGTCCGAGCGCGGTCGGCTGGATCTGGCCGCACTCGGGGCGCGGCAACGGGCCCCCGTCTGGTTCTGCGGCCCCGAACCCATGGCGCAGACTCTGGATGCCCACCTGACATCGCCGCTGCATCGGGAGCTGTTTCGCTTTCGCTAACCTCAAGGTGAGGCGCATTGATTCAAGCGCATCATCAAAAAGGGCCTCCCCGGGGAGGCCCGTTTTGATCAGATGCACCTCGCTCAGGGCCTGTGCTGGCATCAACAAGACCCCGCTCTATGACAAAGACCATCACTTGGATATTGATGCAGCATGAATGAATCAATATCATCTCGCGGCCCTCTGGTCATGGATTCGGATGTTGTATGTCCTTTGAGAAAAAACACGGTGATTTCATCTTCAATGTGCAGGATCACCTGGTGACCTGTGAGCTGATCGGCCCTTTCAATGAAGAGGGTATGCTGGCGTGGGTTGCGGAGATAAAACGCGTGGTGGACAGCCTCGACGGGAAGCGCTTCTGCGCCCTGGTGGACCATCGCCAGCACCAGGGGGTGGTGCAGTCCGCGCTGCACCATCTGCAGGATATATATTCGTGGCTTGCCCAGAAGAACCTGGTGGCCATCGCCTCCCTCTATTCGGCCCAGGTGATCCATCACATCGCCCTCTCCTGCATGTCCCCCATCCATCCCGACCACATTCAGGGGTTCAACAGCCATCAGGAGGCCATCGCCTGGCTTGATGCGCAGTATGATTCGGACTAATCAGCGAAAGCCATTCACCCCTCCCGCTCGTTGTCATGCACGGGGGGAAGGGCTGGGATGAGGGAAGGTAAATGCCAGGGATTCGCTACCCTCAGTGCCAACCGGCCAGCGCAATAGGCTGATGCCGAGTCTGTGAAACCCAACATACGAGAGCGATATAGAAGGCAAACCCCACGCCATCTTGGGTCGATGAGCGCAGCTGCATCGCCTGTCTACCACCTAGCGTTTGAGCCACAAAAAAGCGGAACCCTTGAGGCAACCCCTGGCCCCGCTCGCCCGAATACCCTTCGCTATTCAAGCCTGCGGCCCTAAACTTCATGCCTTGGCAAGACGCTATGTGCCTGGAGAGATATGACACCCCCACATGAAATGGAACTGATCCATTGCGAACAAGACTCGCCCTATTTGGCGCGGCTGGAGCAGCTGTTCCAATCGGCGTGGCCAAACTTTCTGTTTCGCGATACTTACACCCAAAATGCGCGCTTGCCGCCTGTGCTGGTTGCAGTCATGGATGAGGTGGTGATGGGAGGGTTGGCTTACTCTCGCTTCAAGGAGCCCCATCGCAGCGGTGAAGTCATCTGGATCAATGCCGTGTTTGTCAGTGCAGAATACCGGGGTAAAGGCCTTGCCAGCCGACTCATCAATGCCGGTGTGTCACAGACATTGGCATCGTCACAAGACTATCTCTATGCCTATACGAATGTCCCGGCACTGTATCAATCCTTGGGGTGGTCTGAAGTCGATATTGAATGTGAGCCAGATCACAAGGTCATGGGCATTTCACTCAAGTCCCAGCTACCCGAATAAAAAGCGTCGAGGAAAACAGCCAGGATCCGCTGGGGAATAGGTGCAACCCCCTGTGTTTATCTGCCCTGGAACGACGCCGCCATCTTGGGTGAGCTGCACTTCCGCCGCCCGCACGCTACCGCCCCAGAAGCTCGCCACCAGTATCAAGGCCCCGGCCAGCCCGTATTTGATCCACGATTTCATCGTCTTGCTCCCCTCTCACCGGCCCCTTGCCACCCCAGTGGTAAGGGACCCATTTATCAGTGGGCAGAAGATAGGGGGGATTTGTGAGGAAAAAATGAGGTTGTGTGAAGCCAGGGTGAAGTCTGGGGGAAAGCCCGGAGAAATCAGGAGCGAACCACCACAAAGATAGCGATTGGCTGTGCGTGGAATAAGAGAGGTAAAGGCTTAAAACACACAATCACCGCCTTGATGTAGGGACGATTAGCGCAGCGTAATCGTCCGCATAACGCCGCGCACCGAATCATGGCAAAACCGGCAGGAAACTCCGGATGTCAGCGGCTTCTCGGTAAGCTCCCTTTCGCGATCGTCCGAATACGCTTCGCTATTCGGTATCTACGGCCTTGCGAACCTCACAACCCATTTTGGGCATCGGGTTGAGGGTCAGGGGGGGACACAGTAAAAAGGTTGGACTTCGCTGCGCGAAGCACCAGCCTCAATCTATTGGGGCAGGCCCTGCGGACGCCAATACATCTAATGTATTTCATACGAGACTCATTAAGGGGTACACTCAATCAGCTTTAATGCTGTAAACCTGTTTACCCTATTTTCAGTGGAGTATTCATATGTTTAATGGAATTCGTGTTTTCGATACTGTTTTAGATGGAAAGAATACAAGAGATATGGTTTCAAGAAACTCAGCTGATTTTTGGAGACCTTTCTGTAAATCAGCAGGATGGAACTTTAATTATGAACGAATCCATTCATTAGATGATCTTAAATATTTTTTTTCAAAGAAAATCAAAGAAGACATCATTATATTTTCAGGGCATGGTAATGAAAATGGATTCTATTTTTCAAATGGAGATTGCCTTGATGGAAAATCAAATAGTTTTATTCCAGTAAAAAACCATGGAAAAGTAATAATATTCTCCTCATGCCTCATTGGGAAAAGCGAGTGCACCTCACAATCCTTAAAATCATTTTTCTCCGCAGAAGCTCTCTTTTCATATCGGAATCTTATGTTAGATAGATTTTGCTTCCTAAATGAATCTATATTGCTCACCTCGATAGAACATAAGTTCAACAGGGGAAAAGGTAGCTTTACAGGAAATGATTTTATTGAGTTTCAAATACAAACTGACTTTATGAAAAACATGAATGAAAAGCATGTAAAACTACATCCTATGGTTATGTTTTAAAAAATCCAAATGGCTAATTAACGAGTGAATTTCATTTAACACCTAGGATGAAAATAAAAAACCACCCGCAAATGCAGGTGGTTATATGTTTTATCGCTGAGCTACCCCGAGATAGTTAATCCTTAACGGCAATCACCCCAACGGCGGCGTCCGCGGCGGCACCTGGCGCTTGCTGCCGGTGGACTCGAAGGCCGAGGCGAAGCGCAGCAGCTTGTTGTCGTCATAGGCTCGACCGGCGAAGGTCAGGCCCACCGGCATGCCGATATCGGCCATCACCCCCATGGGGACGGTGACGGTCGGCACGCCGAGATGGCGAATGGCGAGGTTGCCGTTGGCGACCCAGATGCCGTTGCTCCAGGCGATGTCGGCGGAGGCCGGATTTACATCCGCGTCAGCCGGGCCCACGTCGGCCACTGTGGGGAAGAGCACGGCGTCGAGCTTGAGCCCGTCCATCCACTCCTCCAGATCCAGCTTGCGGGTCTGCTCCAACCCACGCAGGCCGTCCGGCACCGATGCGATCTCGTCCCAGGATTTCAGACCGCGCTTGGCCATATTGACGTACTCGTCCATACCGGCCGCCAGATCACCCTCGCGGTTCGGCAGGGTCCCCGGATCGTGGGGGAAGATCTTGGGCCCGTCGACATCGGCCAGCTTGTTGAGCTTGGGATCGCCGTTGGCGCGCAGGAAGTCGTCGAATGCCCAGCCGGAAAGCTCCCACAGCTCGTCGTTGAGAAACTCTGGTGACACTATGCCGCGATTGAACACGGTCGGCGCGCCCGGTCTGTCCCCTTCGCAGTTGGAGACCAACGGGAAATCCACCTCGATGACTTCTGCGCCAGCGGCTTCCAGCGCCTGACGGGCCTCTTCCCAGAGGGCAATCACCGACGGGCGGGTATGGATACGCTGGCCGGTCGGGCCACCGATGCCGGGGTTCTCGCTGGTGCCCGCCAGTTCATCCTTGTTGATAAACATGCGCGGCACGCCGAGGCGCTTGCCCTTGAGGGCATCAGGCTTGGCGGCCAGCTCAAGGTAGGAGGCTGGACGCACCTCGGAAGCCTTGGGCAGTTGCACCCAGGGCTGCATGCGCCACAGATCGCCACGGGTGTCGGCATCGTCGGCGACCACCACGTCGAGCACTTCCAATAGGTCTGCCATGGTGCGGGCGTAGGGCACCACCACATCCATGGTCGGGGTCAGGGGCCAGTTGCCACGCACCGAAATCACGCCACGGGATGGTGTGTAGGCACAGAGGCCGTTGTTGGAGGCAGGGCCACGGCCGCTCGACCAGGTCTCTTCCGCCAGACCGAAGGCAGAGAAGCTGGCGGCGGTGGCGGGTACCGGCCCCGTTGGAGGAGCCGGAGGCAAAGGGCGCGGTGAGATACTCAGCGTTATAAGGGCTCTCGGCACGGCCATAGACGCCGCGCTGCATGCCGCCATTGGCCATGGGGGGCATATTGGTTTTGCCAAGGCAGATGGCACCGGCGGCGCGCAGCCGCTCAACGGTAAAGGCATCGCGCTGGGCCACCAGATCCTTGAAGGCAGGGCTGCCGGAGGCGGCGGTCAACCCCTTGACCAGATAGCTGTCTTTGGCGGTGTAGGGGATGCCGTCGAGCGGCCCCAGGGTCTCGCCACGGGCACGGCGCGCATCGGACGCTTGCGCCTCTTTCAGCGCATCGGGGTTGTGCACCACGACGGCATTGAGTTTGGTGTCAGTCTCGGGGCCGTTGTAGGCCTCGATACGGGCCAGATAGGCCTTGACCAGTTCGACCGCTGTGGTGCGGCCCGATTCGAGCGCGGCACGCAGCTCGGCAATGGAAACCTCGGTCACTTCGATCATTTTGATCTCCTGTAAAAGGGTGACTGTGTGCGGTATCGGCCAGGGCGGCCCTATCGCAAATGATTGCTTCGGGGTGATCGCCGCATTCAGCGCCCAACCACCCCCATATCAAGGGAGAAAACCCCACGATGTGGGGTTTTGAATACCAACTGGAACCGTTCTTATTTGCCGGACGGGATCTGCTGAGTAATGCAGTGAATATTGCCACCCCCCAGCAGGATTTCCCGGGCCGGCACGCCGACCACTTTATGCTCGGGGAAGATCTCTTCCAGAATCTGCTGGGCTTCGCCGTCGGTGGCGGCATCCAGCAGCGGGTAGACGATGCTGCCGTTGGTGATGAGGAAGTTCACATAGGAACCGGCCAGACGACCTTGTGCCTCGCGCGGCACACCGCTGCCGCTCTCGACACCGGCAGATTCCTCCTCGGTGCAGTAGAGCGGGCCCGGCTGGGGCAGCTTCCACACTTTCAGCTTGCGACCCTTGGCATCGACCGCCGCTTCCAGCACCTTGAGGGCGGCCAGGGAGCGCTCGTATTGCGGATCTGTCTCGTCGTCGGTCCAGTGCAGGGCCACTTCACCCGGGCGCACGAAGCAGCAGATGTTGTCGATGTGGCCGTCGGTTTCATCCATATAGACGCCTTCGTCCAGCCAGATAAAGCTCTGCACCCCCAGATAGTCGCGCAAGTGAGCCTCAATCTGCGCCTTGCTCAGGTGCGGGTTGCGGTTCTCGTTGAGCAGGCACTCGGCCGTGGTCATGCAGGTGCCTTCGCCGTCCACGTGGATGGAGCCCCCTTCCAGAATGAGCGGCGCGTCGTAGCGATCCATGCCGTGCTGCTCCAGCATCCGGGCTGCCACTTCCTCATCCTGATTCCAGGGGTAGTAGAGACCGCCCTTGTGGCCACCCCAGGCGTTGAAGCCCCAATCCACGCCGCGGCACTCGCCGGCGGCGTTGGTGACCACGGTCGGGCCTGTATCGCGGGCCCAGCAGTCATCGCTGTTCATCTCCACCAGGGTGACATGGGCGGGCATGATGGCGCGGGCCTGCTCCATGAACTGGGCGGGGACCCCCATAAAGACCGGGGTGGCCTGCCCTATGGCATCCGCCACCTTGGCGAAGGTGGCCTGCGCGAAGCGACCGGCCTCCCGCCAGTTGTCCGGGCGGAACGGCCAGATCATCCAGACGGCCTGCTGGTGCGCCCACTCGGCGGGCATGGTGAAGCCGTCGGCGGCCGGAATGGAGTTGATGGTCTTGATGCTCATCGCAAGGCTCCTTGCATGGATTGAGGCCCCCACATTGACCTGGGAACCCTGGAAAAATAAGAGTGGGTCGCAGTGTAAGAAGTTGCGTGCCCATCCATCAAATGAATAGGATGGATTGTCCCATAAACACGGCGAATAATCCCCCCATGAAACTGCACCAGCTCGACCTCAATCTGCTGCTCGCCCTTGACGCCCTGATGACGCAAGGGAGCGTGACCCGCGCCGCCGAATCGCTGTTTATCAGCCAGCCCGCCATGAGCCACGCCCTCAATCGCCTGCGGGCCTTCTTTGACGATCCGCTGCTGGTGCGTACCCCTCAGGGGATGCTGCCGACCCCCCGGGCCCAGCGGCTGCATCTGGGGGTGCAGCAGGTGCTGCGGCTGCTGGAGCAGCAGCTCTCCGAAGAGGAGCTGTTCGAGCCGCGCCAGTCGAAGCGCCGCTTCGTGCTCTGCACCACGGATTACGTGGAGTGCGTGCTGATCCCGCCCCTCATCCAGCGCCTCAGGAAGCTGGCCCCCGGGGTCACCATAGAGATCCGCATACTGCGCGACACCCTGCCGGAGGCGGAGCTGGCGAGCGGCGAGATCGATCTGGTGCTGGGGTTTGACGAGTACATGCAGGTGCCGGGGTATCTCGGCAAGGAGACCTGGCTCACCGAGCCCCTGGCCGGACTGGTGCGCGCCACCCTGGAGCTGGGGGAGGAGCGCATCACCCTCGCGCAGCTTATCGAGATGCCCCACGTGTTCCACTCGCCGCTGGGCACCTCGGAGGCGAGCCTGGACAGCTACCTGAAGAGCCTGGGCCATAGCCGCACCATCTCGGTCAACAGCCAGAGCTATATGTCCGCCGCCGCCATCGTCAGCCAGAGCGATCACCTCTTGGTGCTGCCGAGCATGGTGGCCGAGCTGCTCGCCAACCACTGGCCGCTGAAAAGCCTGCCCCTGCCGGCGGACGTGCCGGATTACCACCTCAACTGCGTCTGGCACCCGGTGCATGCGCAGCAGCCGGCCTTGATCTGGTTGAAGGGCCTGATGAAGGAGCTGGTGAGCCCTGACTAACCCCCCTCATCCCCAACCCTTCTCCCGCAAGGGGAGAAGGGAGCGGATCGACGCTCAGTGGCAAGTTCGTGGACAACCGGCTGGCCTGCCCAGGTGAGCGCCCCCCATCCCCAACCCTTCTCCCATTCTTTTGCAAGGGAGTGAGAGAAGGGAGCTGATACCTGGTCTGTGGAAAAATCTTGGCTCAACCTGCATGACCAACCCACAACGCCCAACAAATCCTCGATCAATTCCCTCTCCCTCCGGGAGAGGGCCAGGGTGAGGGGAAGCGTTCACCTCGCCTCTGAGGCGACCGGCAGCTCCCCGCGGGCGATGGCGGCCAGCAGCAGGGCGTGATCGTCCCGGGTGCGCTGGCCGTAGGCCACGGCGAAGTCGGCGATGGCCTCATCCATCACCTCCGACTTGCCGAGGTAGCCGGCGATCTGGGCCGCATCCCCGGACTTGGCATGGGCCAGCGCCAGTGCCCAGCCGCACAGCTGGCAATACTCGACGAAGTGGCGGGGCTTGACCATGCCAGGGGTGATGTCTATGCCCCCCTTCATGTCCCGCAGTTGGCGCACGTAGAAGTGACGGCCCCTGAGATCGCACCAGCCGAGGAAGATATCCGGCGATCCCTGGATCATGCGCTGCCCCCGCACCACCCGCCGCCCCTGGTTGCCGCTGTCGTCTTCCGAGGTGAAATAGGGGGCCAGCACCGAGGGTTGCGCCTCCTTGACCTGCAAGAAGAGGGGATCGTCATCGTCGGCGCCGGTCAGCAGGATAACCCAGCAGCGGGTGCCCACGCTGCCCACCCCCACCACCTTGCGGGCCACGTCCACGACCCTGTAGCGGCGCAGCAGTATGCGCCTGTCCTCTGGCAGGGAGGCGAGATAGGCCTCCAGCAACTCGCCGAGCACCTCATAGACGGGCTCCCCGTCCTCGGTGTGGGTCTCGCGGATGACGAAGGGGTGGAGCTCGCGGATCCTGTGCTGATCGTCCACCAGATCCGTCATCTTGCCGAGCACCTGCAGGTGGTTGCGGCTGCGGGCCTTGGCGAAGGTGGCCTTGACCCTTCTATGGGCATCGACGGAGAAGGCATCGAGCACCGAGGCCTGTTCGATGTGATCGTACCAGACCCTCATAAAGCCCATCTTGCCGTATTCCCGCAGCTTGGTGCGGTAGCCGGTCGCTATCATCCTGGCCGCCTCCCGCTGGCGGGCGGCATCGGCCCCCAGGTACTCGGCCGCCACCAGGGCGCTGGCGGCCAGGCGCTTGAGATCCCACTCCCAGGGGCCGAGATGGGTCTCATCGAAGTCGTTGATGGCCAGCACCAGATTGCGCTCGGCGCTCGCATAGAGGCCGATGTTGGCCACATGCATGTCACCACAGGCCTGAACCATGAGGCCGGAGTGAGGGGTGGCGACGAGATCCCCCGCCATGATGGCGGCCGCACCGCGCAGGAAGGCGAAGGGGGACTCCTGCATCCTGGCATGGCGCACCGGCACCAGCTGCTTCAAGCGAGTGGTGGCCTGGGCCTTGAGCACGGCGATGGGATCCCTGTCATAGGGCGCGGGCGGCAGCCAGGAGTGAGCTTCGCGAGGAAACTGTTCCCGCAGGGCCTTGCCGGCGGCGAACCGCTGCGCGATGGAGAGCCGTGGCGTGGTGAAGTGCGCCAGTATAGCCCGAGACGTTGCCTTTCTGGTCATTCCCTTTCCTCCTGCCGATATCCTCACCATCAAGATGGAAGAGGGGGCAGGCAGGGGCAAGCAGCGGGGACAAATATAGGACCGGGGGCCTGACGGGATTCAGCGCCTGGGGGTCAGGGCCGCCATCAGCTGATCGACGACTGCGCCCAGCAAGGCGCGGTCGGGATGGCACTGGGCGAAGGTCACCAGCCCCTGGATGTTGACCTGCAAGAAGGCGGTCAGGGTGGGGATGTCGCCACCGGGGGCCAGCTCCCCCCGCTCGCTGGCCTGACGCAGCAGCTGCGCCAGGTCGCTTTCCAGCTCGCCATAGATGACCTTGAAGCGCAGGTGCAGCTCTTCGTCCTGCTCCGCCAGCTCCATCAGGGTGCGGGTCAGCAGGCAGGAGCCCTGCAGGGCATCGTCCACCAGCTGGGTGAAGAAGGCCTTCAGCCCGGCCAGCGGGCTCGCCTGATCGAAGCAGCGACGGCGCTGGGCGCCCTTCTCCTGCACATAGTGATCGACCGCCGCCAGCAGCAGGCCCCGTTTGTTGCCAAAGGCGGCATAGAGGCTGCCCGGGTGCAGCCCGGTCGCCGCCACCAGATCCTGCATGGTGGTCTTGGCATAGCCTCTGGCACGAAACGCCTCCATGGCGCTTCGCAGGACAAGGTCCCGATCAAATTCGGCACTGCGCATGGGATCTCCGCTGGCAAGGACCCGGCGTACCGGGGAACAGGGCGGCAAGTTTACCCCAGCAGGCAGGCAAGACCAATCCATGTTGAATGCTTGCTCAAAAAAGACTTGCGTACAAACCAAAAAACGTCTTGAATGCCCATTCAAGAATCACCCCCGAGGACGCTCTGCATGGATACCCTGTTTCAACCTTACCGCCTCAACGGCACCCTCACCCTCGCGAATCGCTTCATGATGGCCCCCCTCACCCGCTGCATGGCGGGCCCGGGACTGGTGCCGACCGCGCAGATGGCCGCCTACTATGGCCGCCGCGCCGACATAGGCCTCATCATCTCCGAAGCCACCATCATTCGCCCGGACGGCCAGGGCTATCCCAACACACCGGGTATCTACAGCCCTGAGCAGATCGCAGGCTGGAAACAGGTCACCGAGGCCGTGCATGCCAAGGGAGGCAAGATCTTCGCCCAGCTGTGGCACGTGGGTCGCCTCTCCCACCCCTTCTTCCACCATGCCGAGGTGCTGGCACCGTCCGCGGTCGCCCATGAAGGCACTGTGCCGCGCATGCGTGAACTGGTGTATCAGGTGCCCCGCGCCCTGACGGTGGCCGAGATTGGCCAGCTGGTCGAGGATTACGCCCAGGCCGCCGCCAACGCTATCGAAGCGGGCTTTGATGGTGTGGAGATCCACGGTGCCAACGGCTACCTCATCGATCAGTTCCTGCACCACTCGAGCAACCTGCGCACCGACCAGTACGGTCAGACCCCTGAGAACATGAGCCGCTTCGCCCTGGAGGTGGTGGACGCCATCAACGCTCGCATCGGCAGCGAGCGGGTGGGCCTGCGCCTCTCCCCCGGCGCCTATGTCCATCTGGCGGGCAGCCCGGCAGATCGCGCCGTGTTCGACCATCTGCTGGCCGAGCTGAACAAGCGTGCCTTGGCCTATCTGCACCTCGGCATCTTCGATGACAGCCTCACCTTCGATTACCTGGATGGCCGCGCCTCCGACTACCTGCGCGCCCACTACGACGGCCACTTGGTGGGGGTCGGCAACTACAGTGCCGAGACCGCCGCCGAGGCGATCCGCGCCGACCGCTTCGACCTCATCGCCATCGGTCGCCCCCTCATCGCCAACCCGGATTACCTGAGCAAGCTCAAGGCCGCCGAGCCCCTGGTGCCCTACTCGGAGGCCATGCTGGCGGAATTGGTATAAACCGCCCGCGCCCTGAGACCGCTCTGTAGCAGGCACCATGCTGTCGAAGCTGGTGCAAGCCGCCAGATCCGAGCCATACACAGGCCGGGCCGCCGTTGCCCGGCCAGCTTGTTCCTGACCAAGGATGGGATCCGCGCCCTGGCGTGGGTTTCCAATGTTTGGGCCCCTCTCCCGGGCCCTTTTTTGTGCCCGTCTTTTGCCTCGAAAAGTAGTTGCCATCAACAACCAGTTGGCTATATTAGTTGCAGGTAACAACCAGAAGGACACTCACAAGATGGATCCCCGCCCCCTGCGCGCCCTGTCACGGGAACTGGTACGCGAACTCGGCATGCTCTCCCAGCAGTGCGGCTCCCTGGCCCTCAGCCCCCTGGAGGCACACCTGCTCATCGAGCTGGAGAGCGGCCCCGCCACCAATCAGCAACTGGCCGAACGGCTGCGCATCGACAAGTCCAATGCCAGCCGCCCCCTGGCCCGCCTCGCAGAGCGGGAGCTGATCGCCTGGCAGCCCCACCCCTCGGACGGGCGCAGCAAGCAGGCGACCCTCACCGGGCTGGGATGCGCGCAACTCCATGATCTACATCGGCAGATGGATGAGGCCATGGCCGAGACCCTGGCCCAGCTCGCCCCCGAGGAGCGCGAGCGGCTCTGGGAGGGCATGCGCCTCTATCGCAGCGCCCTCTCCCGCGCCCGTCGCCAGCAGGGCTATCGCATCAGGCCCATAGCACCTGAGGACAATGCCGCCATCGCCGCCGTGATCCGGGCCGTCTCCGCCGAATACGGCCTCACCGCCGACAAGGGCTACGGGGTGGCGGATCCCAATCTCGACTTCCTCCATGAGACCTATCAGGGCGAGCAGAGCCGTTATTGGGTCATAGAGGGGCCGGACGGCGCCATTCTCGGCGGTGGCGGCATAGCCCCCCTGGCGGGGGAGACAGGGACCTGCGAGCTGCAGAAGATGTACTTTATGCCCGCCCTGCGCGGCCTGGGGCTGGGGCGGCGGCTGGTGCTGCAGGCCCTGGCGGAAGCACGCACCCTCGGATACCTGCGCTGCTATCTGGAAACCACGGCCGATCTGCGGGAAGCCACCAGCCTCTACGAGTCGCTCGGCTTCGAGCACCTGCCTGGCCCGCTGGGTTGCACCGGCCACGACGCCTGCGAGATCTGCATGGTGCTTGAGCTGATGCCGGCAGAGTAAATGTGAGCTCCTATCCCCCTCATCCCCAACCCTTCTCCCGCGAGGGGAGAAGGGAGCAAACAAGTTGCCTATGAACGGTGCCCTCTGTCTCACCTAAACCCGTTGGGTGTAGTGATCAAAGGCGATGACCTTCTGATATCCCTCTGATTCGTAGAGAGATTTGGCAGGATGATTGGATACGGCTGTGGCCAGCTTTACAGTCAGCGCGTCTGTCTCTTTGGCAAAGCTGGCCACCCGTTTTAACAGGGCTCGCGCCACTCCCTGCTGGCGGGCTGACTCGATGACAAAGAGATCGTTGAGGTACCACATCCGCTTCATGGCAACGGATGAGAATGCCGGGTAAAGCTGGGTAAAACCGATGCTTTCACCCATCTCATTTCGAGCAAGAAAGATGACTGAATCGGCAGCCTCGAGGCGTTCGGCAATGAAGCGGGTAGCGGCGCTATTATCCGGCGCCTGCCCATAAAACTGACGGTAGGCATCAAACAGGTTGCTGGTTTCTTCAAGATGGGCCGGGGTGGCCCGGATAATGTGCATTCAATGTCCTTATTGAAGTTTTTCCGAAATCCCATGACCAAGAGGAACGTATATTGGCGCCGTATGGAGAAATAGTTAGATATTCGGATCAAGAGGGGAAATAGAACCAGGCGGTCTTGATAACGGCGCCCTCTACCTCGAATACCGCCACGCTCTCGATGGGCTCAGGGGAGAGACCATAAATCAGCTCGTGATCGAACACCTTGTTGCCGAGCAGGGTTCTGGAAAGCAGCTCGGCCCGCAAGGCCGGGTTGTTGAATCTGTGCTCGGCATAGAAGCTCCGGAGCGCCCCCTTGCCGACTGTGCTCGGGGTCTCGGTCGGCATGCGATAGCCTTTGAAATCCTCGGCAAAGCAGGCCAGGAAGGCGTCGATGTCGTGGGCATTGTAGGCATCAAACTGTGCCTCGACAGGCAGAGTGACGGACATATCCATCTCCAAGAATGAAATTTAAATCACTTATCCGTTATTTTTATTCAACCATCAACCCCCGGATGGGGATCGCCTCCCGAAAGCGCACATAACAAGAGACCCCGCCTAGGCGGGGTCTTTTTTTTGTCAGCCAACAGGCAAAGAGGTCGTTATCAGTGCTCGCGGGTCTGGCGGAACTGAACGTCCGGGTGACGCTCCTGGGACAGGCGCAGGTTGACCATGGTCGGCGCTATGTAGGTGAGGTTGTCACCGCCATCCAGCGCCAGGTTGACCTCGTTCTTGCGCTTGAACTCCTCGAACTTCTTGACGTCGGTCCCTTCCACCCAGCGGGCGGTGGAGACGTTGACCGCCTCGTAGATGGCCTCGACGTTGTACTCGCTCTTCAGGCGCGAGACCACCACATCGAACTGCAGCACACCGACGGCACCGACGATGAGATCGTTGCTGATGAGCGGACGGAACACCTGCACGGCGCCCTCTTCGGAGAGCTGAACCAGCCCCTTGAGCAGTTGCTTCTGCTTGAGGGGGTCGCGCAGACGGATACGGCGGAACAGTTCCGGTGCGAAGTTCGGGATACCGGTGAACTTGAGATCCTCACCCTGGGTGAAGGTGTCGCCGATCTGGATGGTGCCGTGGTTGTGCAGACCGATAATGTCACCGGCACAGGCTTCGACGGCCTGCTCGCGGTCACCGGCCATGAAGGTGACGGCGTCGGAGATGTTCACATCCTTGCCGATGCGCACGTGGCGCATCTTCATGCCCTTGGAGTAGGTGCCGGACACTATGCGCATAAAGGCGATACGGTCGCGGTGCTTGGGATCCATGTTCGCCTGGATCTTGAACACGAAACCGGAGAACTTCTCCTCGGTCGCCACCACTTCGCGGCTCTCTGCCTTGCGCGGCATGGGGGACGGTGCCCAGTCGGTCAGACCATCCAGCATGTGGTCGACGCCGAAGTTGCCAAGGGCGGTACCGAAGAAGACAGGGGTCATCTCGCCGGCGATGAAGGCCTCGTGATCGAACTCGGGAGAGGCGCCCTGCACCAGCTCCAGTTCGCCGCGCAGCTGGGCAGCCAGATCTTCACCTATGGCGGCGTCCAGCTCAGGGTTGTTCAGCCCCTTGACCACTCGCTTCTCCTGGATGGTATGGCCCTGACCGGTCTGGTACAGATAGGTCTCGTCCTTGTAGAGGTGGTAGACCCCCTTGAAGGACTTGCCGCAGCCGATGGGCCAGGTGATGGGGGCGCACATGATCTTCAGCTCGCGCTCCACCTCGTCCATTACCTCCATGGGATCGCGCACTTCGCGGTCCAGCTTGTTCATGAAGGTGAGGATGGGGGTATCGCGCAGCCGGGTCACTTCCATCAGCTTGCGGGTCCGATCTTCGACACCCTTGGCGGCGTCGATGACCATCAGGCAGCAGTCGACCGCCGTCAGAGTACGGTAGGTATCTTCGGAGAAGTCCTCGTGACCCGGGGTGTCGAGCAGGTTGACCAGACAGTCCGCATAGGGGAACTGCATCACCGAGGTGGTGATGGAGATGCCGCGCTGCTTCTCCATCTCCATCCAGTCGGATTTGGCGTGCTGGCCCGAGCCACGGCCCTTGACGGTACCGGCACGCTGTATGGCCTGTCCGAACAGCAGGACTTTTTCGGTGATGGTGGTTTTACCCGCATCCGGGTGCGAGATGATCGCAAAAGTGCGTCTCTTTGAGACTTCACTCAGAAATTCAGCTGACATAATTCGACGTTCTTCTATTGAGCGGCGGCCTTGGCCCCCGTGGGAATAAATGCGGGACAGCACCTTGGGATCAGGGCTCCCATGCAGACAACGACGCCACGCAGCCGGGTCATGGAACCCGCAGGTGGAAAAAGGAGGAGCGCTGCGTTACATGGGCCTTCTCGCCTGAGTCAAAGCAAAATTGCGCGACATTATACCCGCGCGAGTGAAAAATACCCAGCCCGGCATGAGGGGTCAGAAGGCCGGTTCGGGATCAGGCCGCCTTCACCACCCGGTTGCGCCCCGCCAGCTTGGCAGCATACATGGCCTCGTCGGCCCGCCGTATCAGCTCCCCGAGATTGTCATCCTCTGCCCTGTACTCGGCACAGCCGATGCTGACGTGGATGGGGTGATCCTCAGGCACTCCCTCGATGACGAGGCGGGAGACCGCAATCCTGACCCGCTCCGCCACCTCGGCCGCCTCCTCAAGCTCGGTATCGGGCAGCAGCACCAGAAACTCCTCCCCTCCGTTGCGCCCTACCCTGTCCAGGCTGCGCACCTGCTCCTCGATGCAATGGGCCACCGCAGTCAGCACCTGATCCCCCACCTGGTGGCCGAGCCGGTCGTTCACCTTCTTGAAGTGATCTATGTCCAGCAGCAGCACGCACAGGGGTTTGCCGCTCTCGCGCGCCTGGCTGAACCATTTGCGCCCCTTGGCCTGGATCTGACGCCGGTTGTGAATGCCCGTCAGCTCGTCCGTCATGGCGAGGTGCTGCATCTTGCGGGTGCGGCTGCGCTGATGGAGCACCAGTACCCCCATGACCAGCAACGACAGGACCACCACCAGATATTGCCAGTAGCGCCGCTCCTGCAACTGCTTGAGCTTTTCTGCCTGCAACTGCTGGCTGGATCTGAGGTTCTGGTTCTCCAGCTCCTTGCGCGCCAGATCGAACTCGAAGCGCATCTGCAGGGCCCGCTGCTCCCGCAGCCGCTGATCCAGTGCATGACGGGTCTGCACGAAGGCCTTGAGGCTGGCCAGGGCCTCCGCGATCCGCCCCTGATGCTCCAGCACCCGGGCGCGCACCTCGTGCACCCAGGCGAGGAAGCGCAGGTTCTGCTCCCGGGCAAAAATCGGCTCGGCCTCGTCCAGGTGCCGCAGCGCCTCGGCCGGTTTGCCCATGGCATCCAGCGCGGTGGCCATGACGATGTGCCAGTGGCCCAGAGTCACGCTGTCCGCCCCCTCCCCCTGATGCAGCAAGGTGGCGGCCTGTTCCAGCTTGGCCATGGCCTGCGCCGTCTTGCCCTGCCTGAGCAATATGGTGGCCAGCTCTATCCTGCTCCAGGCCAGCACACCGTCCTGCCGCTGCGCCTCATAGTAGCGCTCGGCCTCCACCATCAGGGGCAGCGCCTTGTCGTACTCTGCGGTGTCCACATAGAGCAGCCCCTGCTGGGTGTGAATATCCACCAGCCGCTCCTGATCCCCCAGCGTCCGGTAGTCGTGCTCCAGCTCCTGGAAATAGCCCTCGGCCCGCTCGAAGAGTCCCATCCGGCGATAGGCATTGGCGATCCTGGCCAGCACCTCGCGCCCCTTGCTCTCCAGCCCCAGGGTCTCGTAACGGCGATGGGCATCGATAAGCTCCATCAGCCCTTCGGCCAGCTCCCCCTGGTAGGAGTACATCTCCCCCCGCAAGTTGAGGATGTCCGCCCGCTGCCGCTCATCCCCCAGCCTGCGCGCCAGGGTCAGGGCTGCGTCGTAGTCCTGCCGCGCCTCGTCCATGTTGCCGAGCAGTTGCTGATGATAACCGCGACAGGCGAGCAGGCCGCTCTCGGTGACCCTGTCCTTGCGGCCCCTCACCTCAGCCAGCGCCTTGTCGGCAAACTGCACGGCGCGCAGGAACTCCTCGTCCCGCTCGCTCGGCTGGGCCCAGCACTGCAGGCGGGCGATGCGCCCCTGCACCTCGGGCGGGTAGTCATCGACATGGGCAACCAGGGCGGCGACACGGTCGCGAAACACCTGCTGGGGCGGGGCATCATCTTCCAGCTGCTGCAGCTCCAGGGACAGCGCGGGTTCGGTCAGCCGGGGGGACACAGCGAAGGCGGGTGTCACTCCCAGCCATAACAGCAGGCTAATGCCCGTCAGGATCTTCATGCAGATTCAGTCTCCCCGTTCGATGGCCCGGACGCCGTGCCCACCGCCCCAATCATATCCCTCCTTGTCATGGGCGCACAGCCACGGCATGCATTGCCGTGTCAGCGCTCACTCCTGCTATCTCATTCTTTACAGAAGGAAAGTCTGCATCGACTATAAGCGAACTGACACAAGGGAAGGGATGATGAATGACCTACGAGGAGCTGCGGGAGGCTTACGACAGGTTGTTGCTGGAGAACGAGCGCCTCAGACGCATCGCGGATGACGCACGGGAGAAGCTGGATGCCGCCATGGACGGCACAGGCCTGTGCATCTGGCAGAACCATGTTCCCACCGGCAAGCTCATCATCTTCAACCGGCGCTGGGGATCCATGCTCGGCTATCAGCCCAAGGAGCTGTCCGCCCACTTCGACATCTGGCGCGAGCATCTGCACCCGGAAGACAGGGAGCGGGTGCTGCAAGCCTTCTTCGACCACCTGGAGGGCAAGAGCCCCTTCTATCAGGTGATGCACAGGATGATCGGCAAGGATGGCAAGACCACCTGGGTGCTGGACCGCGGCCGGGTGGTGGAGCGGGATGAGGAGGGCAACGCCATCCGGGTGATGGGCACCCACATCGACATCACCCACGAGAAGGAGTACGAGCAGCAGCTGGCCCAGCTCGCCCACCGGGATCCCCTCACCGGCCTGCTCAATCGCACCGCCATGCACCGCCAGTTCCCGGGGGAGCACAGGGCCATCTGCTTCATCGATCTCGATGACTTCAAGCAGGTGAACGACAACCTGGGCCACCGCGCCGGGGACGAGCTGCTGGTGGCCCTCAGCCAGCGGCTGCGTCACTGCTGCGGTGAGGAGGTCAGGCTGGGTCGGCTTGGGGGGGATGAGTTCGTGCTGCTGCTGCCCTGGCCCAGCGAGGATCCCAGGACCAGCCACCTGGCCCGCCAGTGTGTCGACACCATAGCCACCCCGTTCGAGCTGCCCAATGGGGAGGCGGCCGTGGGCATGAGCATGGGAATAGCGGCCATCCGGCCCCAGGATGACTTCAGCACGGCGCTGGCCCGGGCCGATCAGGCCATGTACAGGGTCAAGCGCAGCGGCAAACGGGGATTCTATATCGCCAGGCCAAGCGGCCAGCCGCTGCTGGATCAGGATCAGGTCAGCGAACGGGGCCTCTACCACAGGCAAGGTGGCTGACGCCGACCTGCCCCTAGCTGCGTTGCCAGCGCCTGAGCAACCGGCCCCGCAGGCCGCAGTCCAGCAACCAGCTATTGTCGAACACCCGCAGGATGGCCGACTTGGCGTGCCTAGACATGGCGACGGCGTGGAAGCGGGTCTGCTGCGCTCGCCGCCGGTTCATCCGATCGAGCAGGGCATGGGGCAGGCTCTGGGCGATGAAGTCGGAGATCACCAGCACGTCCGCCTTGGCAAAATCCGGTTGATCCAGCTGCACCAGCGCCTGCTCCAGGCAAGGCACCAGATCGGTGCCGCCGTGGAAGCTCATGGAGAGGAAGCGCTCCGCCTTGTCCAGACCCGTGTCTGCGGTGATCTCCAGGGTCGCCACCTCGGTGGAAAATAACATTAGATAGCAGCCCCGCTTCTCGTCCATCGCCAGCTTGAGCAGGGCGAGGAAGAGCGCCTTGGCGCACTCCTCCGGATAGCCCCCCATGGAACCCGAGGTATCGACGCAGACGATGAAGGGGCCCCGCGGCTGCACCTCCTGCCCGCCCTGCTCCGGGGAGCGCTGCATCAGCCGCTGGCGCGGCAGGGTGCCGCGAGACTGATAGCTCAGCAGGCGCCGCTCCAGATAGCGGCGATAGAACTCCAGCTCCAGCTCCGGCAGGGCCAGCATCACGGCCTCGCTCGGCAAGAGCCGCATCAGATCGCTGGCCGGGTGCACCCCCACCAGATCGTCAGGCACGTCGTCGGTCTGCACCTCTTCCAGCTCGTGCATGGGCACAGGGGGCAGCGTCCGGGTGTCGGTCCGCCGATCCCGCTCGCTGCGCCCCAGCAGCGCCGCTATCTCCCCCAGCAGGGGTTCGCGCTGCAACATGCGGGCATATTGCTGCACCAGCACCAGGCTGCGCTTGTGCCAGCTGCCCTGGGCCAGATCCCAGAGTCCACCCGCCGAGATCTGGTGCGGGTCCAGGGCGTCGGCCAGGGTCCGGTTCGCCAGCAACTGATCTTCTATCTCCTGGCGCTGCTTCTCCCGCTCCGCTTCGGCGATCTGCTGCTGCAACTGCAGCAGGCTACCCACCAGGCTGGCCCGCCACTTCTCCACGAACAGCTGACGCAGCCCCTCGGTCGGTTGCACCATGATCTGGCGCACCAGGCTGCGGGCATCCCCGGCGAAGGGGCTGTGCTGCTCCAGCGCCTCCAGCAGGGCCGGCAGCCGCCCCACCAGCTCGGGCAAAGGCAGCAATCTGTGGGACTGATAGAGCAGGTACTCTCGTTCGAGGGCCACCGGCACCGGCTTGTGGCGCATCTCCTCGCCGAGCTGCTCGCTCCAGTGCTGGATGCGTTTTTTCAGCAGCTTGCCCTGCAGCGGGGAGCGTTTGAGGAATTCGGAGATCTTGGGGGTGGACGCCAGCAGCAGTGCCATCTCCCCCGCCAGCTCCCCCTCACCTATGAGGAGCCCCAGATCCATCATGCCGATCTCTAGCATGGGCACTCCCTATGCAAGGGACGCACAAAGCCATGCTGTCGGTGCGGCAGGTGGCCAGGCGCTTGGGGCCACGTCAGTCCAGAGAGCATCAGGCATCCAGCCTGGGCAGGCGATCCCGCCACTGCTGCAGCTCCTCACCCAGCCGCTCCAGATCCCGGTTCAGCACGAAGAAGCTGTCCTCCACCTGGCGCAACCAGTGCTCCCCGACAAAGAGATGGGGCTGGTGACGATCGAACAGGCTGCGCTGCCCCTTGAGGCTCTGCTGCACCCGGACAACCTGGCTCGCCAGCTCACCGAGCTCGGCTTGCCAGGGTGCAGTCACCACCTCGGGGATGGGGGTTCGCTCCACCAGCACCAGGGGCACGGGCTGGCGCTGGACATCCAGCACGTGCAGCCGCAGCTGTTCGTCGAGCACCAGCTCGTAGTGCCCCTCCTTGGGGTTGCCAAGGGGCCAGCCCACCAGCGCCTCACCGTTGGGGTGCCAGTGGGAGAGCAGGGTGCGATCGAAGGTGAGGGTCTCGGTCAGCCGCTCGGGATCCCCGCCATCCAGGGGCGCCGGGGTGAGCAGCTGGAAGTGCACCTGCTTGCCGAAGGGTTTGGCGTTGGCGAGCGGCAACTCGATGCCGCGGGCGCGGCGGCCGAACCACTGCTTGCGCTTGACCGCCTTGCAGGCGAGGCGCTGGGCGACGGCCCCCCTCAACTGCTTGAAGCGCTCGCGCAGGGCCAGCAGCTCGCGGGTCAGCACCAGTTGCTGGTAGCCGTAGAGGCGGGAGAACTCGCCGATCATCTCCAGCAAGGCGGTGCGGGAAGCCTCGTCGTGCCAGAGGCAATCCTTGAACAGCAGCAGATCCAGCGGAGCCACTTCGTCGCGGCCGTTGAAGAAGGCGCTCGCCTTGATCAGCCTCACCGCCTTCTTCCAGCGCCGATCCGACACATAGCAGCCGTGACCCAGCTGACTGTCGAGCTGCTGGCGCAGCTGGTAGATGAGCTCGAAGCAGGCGTCGGGCAGGCGCACCTGCTCGATCTCCTCCTGCCAGGCGTCGTACTCCTCCCCCCGGATCTGCACCGAGGGGGGCAGGTTCTGGTGGGATTGGCCATCGCTCGCCAGCATGGCCTGGAAGTTGGACTTCTCCTGCACCCTGTCCATCCAGATCCGCACCAGCATGCGATCGTAGAGCGCCTCCAGCCCGCTGTCCGGGGCGGGCAATTCGTTGGAGGCGGTCACCAGCAACCGCATGGGAATGGGGTGCTGGCTGTCGCCGTTGCGGAACTGCCGCTCGTTGATGGCGGTGAGCAGGGTGTTGAGGATGGCCGGGCCCGCCTTCCAGATCTCGTCGAGGAAGACCACCTCGGCCTCCGGCAGGTAGCCATGAGTCAGCCTCAGGTACTTGCCATCCTCCTTGAGCGCCTGGATGGAGAGGGGGCCGAACACCTCCTCCGGCGTGCTGAAGCGGGTCATCAGGTATTCGAAGTGGCGGGCATCGTGAAAGGCGAGCTTGAGGCGCCGGGCGATCAGGCTCTTGGCGATGCCGGGTGGGCCCAGCAGGAAGACGCTCTCGCCACTCAAGGCCGCCAGCAGGCCGAGCCGCAGGGCATCCTGGCGCTCATAGAGCCCCTCCCCGAGGGCGGCCAGCAGCCGTGGCAGGCGCTCATGGATGGGGGTGGCACGAACAGTATTCTGGGCTAAAGGCGGCATAGGCACAGTTCCGAAGCTGGTATTGTCATCAGTGTCTGCGGGGTCCGGCCTCAGGCCCCGCCTCACTGTCATGGTCTGTTGAATCTGTTCATCCCGCGGTCGGAGTCGGGATCCTGCACGGCCCTGGCGGGACAATCCCGGCACGCAAGGGGGTGCAGCAAAACCTGCGAGAGTGTACTCTGCGCATCAGAATTTACCCCAACGCAGATCAAGAGTGAGCCTTCGCATGCAAGATCCCCTGCTGGACCCACTGCGTCAGCGCATCCTGGCCAGGATGGGCATCCCCCTCTGGCAACTGAGAGCCCAAGGCCTGCCAGGCAAATCGGCAGAAGCTGCGGCAACCCAGCCGCCGGTAAACATGGCGGCAGAGGATGCGGCGACCCCACGCCAGCCGGTGGCCGTGCCGACCGGCAAGCTGTGGCTGCAGGCCGAGGCGCTGCCCGCGCCCTCCCTGCTCGGGGATATCTGCCAGTGGCTCGGCATAGGCACGGACGAGGTCTCCTTGCTCGGCGAGCTGCCCGAGGGGATGACGCCCCCCCTGCTCTGGCTGACGGCCCCGGATCCGCGCTGGCCCCATGCCCTCGTCTGCCCGCTCAAGCCCAGCGCGGCGCACAAGCGCGCCCTGTGGCAGCAATGCCGGCAGCGCCAGCCCGGTTGAAGCGGCCAGCCGCCAACCCCCTTGAAGCCACGACCATGGCATGACCATGCCGTCCGTCGCAAGTCCGAATCCCGTCCGGAGTAACCATGTCTGACCTCTTGCCCAGCTTCCGTCCCCTGCTCGAATCCGATTTCGATGCCATCTATCCCATAGAGCAGGCCGCCCACCAGGAGCCCTGGAGCCAGGCCAACCTGCTCTCCTGCTTCGGGCCGCGCTATCTCAATGGACTGATGCTGGTGGAAGGCCGCCCCGCCGGTTTCTATATCTCGGATCTGGTGGCGGGAGACAGCTCCCTGATGAACATCTGCGTGCACCCCGAGTTTCAGGGCAAGGGGCTGGGCCGGGCGCTGCTGAAAGAGTATCTGGCCCGCAGCAAGGGGAAGGGGGCCGAGGCCTGGTTCCTGGAGGTGCGGGCGGGCAACCGCACCGCCATCGGCCTCTACGAGAGCGAGGGGTTTGCCGAGTATTGCCGCCGCGCCGACTACTACGGCACCGGGCAGGATCGGGAAGACGCCGTGCTGATGTCCCGCCTGTTCGACTTCGGCTGATCCCCCGGCTTGGGCCGGGAGGCCGCCCGCCACGGACAAGGGGACATGCCGTCCCCTTGTCGCTCTCCTCATCCCTACACCCCGGTCACCCCTCAGGGCAGGGGGGCATTGTCGATGGCGGGGTCCTCCAGGCTGAGGGTGACCCTCAGCACCGCCTCGAAGGCCGCCCCCGAGAGCGGCATGAAGAAGCCGCGCCCGTAGGTGACGCCGGGCATCCAGATCTGCTGGATATCCACCACCACCTTGATGGGCCTAAGCGGTTCCCCCGGTCGCTGCACATAGATGCCGGGCGCTGTCGCCACCTGCGGGAAGCGCCGCAGTATGTGCTCGCTGCCGTCCCCCGCATCCGGGTTGAGCCGCACCTTGGCCAGCCCCGCCAGGGCGGACTGCATCTCGGGGGCACGCCACAGCTCGTTATCGAGCGCCTTGCAGCGTCGGCATTTGGCGCGCTCTATCACGTAGAGCAATGGGTATCCTTCCCTCAGCGCCAGCCGCTGCGCCTGCTCATAGCCCTCGGCCCCGCTCAGCCAGGGATTGTCCTGCCCCTCAGACCCACCAAGGACAAACCAGAGTGCACCGGCTCCCGCCAGCAGCAACAACATGCCCGTCAGCAGACTCTTGACTCCGATCCCCATCGCGCACCTCCCTGAATGAATCCGACCCTCGTCCTTATCATGCCTGACTCTCCCCGAGTTGACGACTTTGTGATCCAGGACAAATGGCGCACACTTGTAAGCCGTAATGTTAGAGTTTAAACTCCAGCCCCGATTTTAGTGCCCCTGCGGGCGCACAACTGTTACTTGAGGATGATTTAGATGTCGCAGCTTCATCTGGTTAGAGTGATGCGTGAGCGTATTGCCCGCCTTGGCAACAAGGCCGCCCTGCGCGTCCAGCAGGATGGCCAATGGCGCGCCATCGGCTGGCGTACCCTGGGCCAGGCCATGGACTACTGTGCCCAGGCGCTGATCCGCGCCGGCCACCAGCCCACCGAGATGGTCGGCATCTATGCCCGCAACATGCCGGAATGGACCCAGGCCGATCTCGGCATCCTGGCCGCCCGCGGCGTCAGCGTGCCCATCTACCCCACCAGCACCCTGGATCAGTTGCGCTACATAGTGAAGGACGCCGGCATCAAGCTTCTATTCGTGGGGGAGCAGCCCCAGTTCGATCAGGCGCTCCTGCTGCTCGAGAGTGGCGAGATCAACCAGATAGTCACCCTGGACGGCACCGTCGATCTGCGCGGCTGCGAGCAGGCGAGCCACTTCCAGACCTTCCTCTCCTCCGGCAACCATCAGCCGAGCGAGCTGGCACTGCGGATGCGTGAACAGCACTATCGCATGGATGATCTGCTGACCCTGATCTACACCTCGGGCACCACGGGTGAACCCAAGGGGGTCATGCTCGACTTCAACAACATCGCCGCCTGCTTCGAGATGCACGACCGTCGCCTGGATCTTGGCGAGCAGGATGTGTCCCTCTGCATGCTGCCGCTGAGCCACGTGTTCGAGCGCGCCTGGAGCTACTACGTGCTCTATTGCGGCGCCGAGAACGTCTATATCCGCGACCCGCAGAAGGTGATGGATGTCATCGGCGAGGTGCAGCCGACCGTGATGTGCGCCGTGCCGCGCCTCTACGAGAAGGCCTACGCCATGATCCAGGCCAAGGTGGCCCAGGCCCCGCGCCTGCGCCGCGCCCTGTTCGGCTGGGCCACCGGCGTCGGCAAGCGGATGGTCGCCACCCGCCAGGCCGGCAAGTCCGCCTCCCCCCTGCTCTACCTGCAGCTGGCCCTGGCCGAGCGGCTGGTGTTTCGCAAGCTGCGTGCCCGCTTCGGCGGCCGTACCCGCTTCCTGCCGGTGGCGGGCGCTCGCCTCGCGGACGACGTCAACCTCTTCTTCCAGGCCATGGGGCTCAACCTCAAGTACGGCTACGGCATGACAGAGACCACGGCCACCGTCTGCTGCTACGAGGAGAGCCAGTTCAAGCTGGGATCCATCGGCACCGTCATGGACGGCATAGAGGTCAAACTCGGCGAGAACAACGAGCTGCTGGTGCGCTCACCGACAGTGATGCGCGGTTACTACAACAAGCCGGAGGCCACCGCCGAAGTGATGACCGAGGATGGCTTCCTGCGCACCGGCGATGCCGGCGAGCTGGACGGCGAGGGCAACATCTACTTCACCGAGCGCCTCAAGGAGCTGATGAAGACCTCCAACGGCAAGTACGTGGCGCCGCAGCTGGTGGAGGGGACCCTGGGCAAGGATCGCTTCATCGAGCAGATCGCCATAGTCGCCGACGCCCGCCACTTCGTCTCGGCACTGATAGTCCCCTGCTTCGAGTCCCTGGAGGAGTACGCCCGCTCCATCAACCTGCAGTACCAGTGCAAGACGGAGCTGCTGCGCCACTCCAAGGTGGTGGAGTTCTTCGAGGCTCGGATCGCGGATCTGCAACAGGAGCTGGCCAAGTTCGAGCAGGTGAAGAAGTTCACCCTGCTGCCGAGCGCCTTCTCCATGGAGCTCGGGGAGATCACCCCCACCATGAAGCTGCGCCGCAAGATCATCGAATCCAAGTACCAGAGCGAGATCGAGGCCATGTATAGCCATGTCTGAGCACAGCCACGGCTGAACCCTCATCTGGCATGAAAAAGCCGCTCATGGAGCGGCTTTTTGCTGTCTGCCTGCCACTCAGGGCAGCTTGACCAGGGGTTGCTCCCGCAGCTCTGTGGGGCGGCCGGCCTGGATCTTCTCCACCTGGGCCAGGGCCTGCTTCACCTCCTCCCCATTGCGCAGCAGGCGATAGGTCAGATCGAAGGTCTTGGTCTCCCCCGGCTGGATCCTGGGAACCAGCCCCAGCGGACGCTGGTACTTGGTGCTGTAGGCATAGCTGGTGCCGGGCTCTATGCCGGTCACATAGCCCTGGGCCCGGGTGTCTGTGTTCTTCCACAGGGTCAGCACAGGCAACTGGTGCGTGTTGTAACCCACAGCCACCCCGACGCTGCCCGCTTTGTTGTTCAGCACCGCCAGGGTATTGCCCTCGGCGTCGCTGTAGGGCACCAGGTTGAACACCATCTCGTCGAAGCCCTTGGTCGGCCCCAGGTAGGTTTGCCAGCCCTTGAGCCCCGCCTTGGCGTAGTCGTTGAACGGGGAGATCTGCTTCACCGGGGTGCTGACCCGCGCCCCCTCCTCCAGGATGGGTGCCCCGAAGTTGCCGTGATAGATGATCTGGTACTCGTTCTCGTAGTCGGCGTGGTTGGTCAGCTTGTCCTGCAGGGCAAACTCCGCCTGACCGGGCACTACGCTCAGCTGGGTCCAGGTGACCAGCTCGCTCATCTTGAAGGTGCGCTCGTCCACCCGGCCCCGCACGTGGATGGCGTAGGGCGGCTCCTCGTCCACTGTCACGCTGACCACGGACGCCGGTATGTTCTGCACACGGCCGTGCAGGCTCTTGAGGCGGCCGTCGTCGTCCACCCCGGGGTGGCCTGTCCACTCATAGCCGCAACGTACCAGCATCTCGTTGAAGCCATCGAGCCAGCCGAGACCGGCGCGGCTCTCCAGATCGATGAAGGCCGGGTTGACCACCTCCTTGACCGGGGAATCCCAGCCGAGGCGCACATCGGCCCCCTTGACCTCCTTGATCCCCATGCCACGGGTCGGCACCAGGGTTATCTTCATCACCCCGTTGTCGACGATGAGCAGATCCACCCCCTCCTGACGCCCGCCGTGCAGGCGCTTCTTCTCGATGGAGAAGGGTACCGGGCTCTTGATCCCCAGCTTGTCGCTGGTGATCTTCCAGTCCCCCACATCCAGCCCCTGCTGGGAATCGGTCAGCAGGAATTCGGCGGCCTGGCCCGAGCTGGCGCCCAGGGCGAGCAGCACGGCAATGGAGAGTCTCTTCAACATGGCTTTATCCTCGTGTCTCTTGTTCTTGTGAATGGTTTTAGTGAAAGCTGAATCGTTTCAGTGATCGAAAACTAGGCGCCCAACGCACCAGACTCAAGGGACAAAAGAGGGAAATGTGAGCCGTTTGACAATAAAAGCGTCAATGGGCTTGCTGAAGTGAAGGCTGACTCACAGTCAGGATCGGGGGGAATGAGGGGCAAGGAGGAGGGGGGCGCCGAAGCGCCTCCCCAGGTTTCTTCCTCTCTGCCCTACTCCAGCGCCCACGCCACGGCGGCGTCGGCGTGAATGGCGGTGGTGTCGTAGAGCGGCACTGCGGCCTGACACTCCCCCACCAGCAGGGCGATCTCGGTGCAGCCGAGGATCACGGCCTGAGCTCCGGCCCGTGCCAGATCGGCGATGATGGCCAGGTATTCGGCCCGGGACGACTCGCGGATCTGCCCAAGACAGAGCTCGTCATAGATGATGCTGTGCACCCGCTCCCGCTCGGCCGCTGGCGGCACCAGCACCTCCAGCCCGAACAGCTCTTGCAGCCGTCCCTTGTAGAAATCCTGCTCCATGGTGAAGCGGGTACCGAGCAAGCCGACCCGGGTCACCCCGTCAGCCTGCAGACGGCGGGCGGTGGCGTCGGCGATGTGCAGCAGCGGGATCTCGATGGCGGCGGCGATCTCGGGGGCCACCTTGTGCATGGTGTTGGTGCCTATCAGCAGGAAATCGGCTCCACCGGCCTGGAGTGCGCGGGCCTCGGCCGCCAGCAGACGGGCGGTGGCGGGCCAGTCACCGGCATGTTGCAGCCGCTCTATCTCGGCAAAATCGACGCTATTGAGCAACACCCGCGCCGAATGCAGGCCGCCGAGCCGCGCCCGCACGCCCCGGTTGAGCGTCTGGTAGTAGCTGACGGTGGACTCCCAGCTCATGCCACCCAGCAGACCGATACATTTCATAACCGCTCCTTTTCACATCGGGTGACGGCCACCCACAGACAAAAAAGGCCCCGAAGGGCCAGCAACAAAACAGATTGCTTTCAGGGCCTAAATCCAGATCATCAGCACGCAGGCCGCCGTGGCGATCCCCATGCCGAGGTTAAAACGACGCCAGCCTCTGGCGGTGCGGATGAGGCGGCGCACCTGGGCACCAAACAGCACCCAGAAGGCCCCGGTATAGAGGCCGGTCACGAAGAAGATGCCGAGCACCCAGCCGGCGGACGGCCAGTAAGCCTCCCCCGCCAGGGTGAAGCCGCTGATGGCGGAGAGCGCCATCATCCAGGCCTTGGGGTTGAGCAACTGCAGCATGGCCCCCTGATGGGCCGGGATAAGCGGCCTACTGCCATCCGCCGGGCCGCTGGCGGTGGCCACCTTCCAGGCCAGCCAGAGCAGGTAGGCCGAGCCCACCAGCTTGAGGCCGTCGTGCAGCAGCGGCACCTTCTCGAACACCACCCCCAGCCCCAGGGCCGTGGCCAGGATCATCAGGTTGATGCCCCCCACCACACCCACCAGCAGGGGGATGGAGCGGCGAAACCCCTGAGCGGCCCCGGCGCTGGTGAGCAGCATGTTGTTGGGGCCAGGGGTGCCACAGGTGATCAGGGCAAAGCCCGCCAGGGGAAACAACCAGTTCAGATCCATCTCAACCTCATTCAGATACGGCAAGCCTCCTAATATGCAGAGCCTCTGCCCTGACGACAAGGTCAGCAATGCATTTTCTTTGCATGAATAGTCAGGCGGTCATTAATACCAGAGCATCACCACGCACAGGGCGGTGAGCGCGCCCAGGCTGCCATTGAGACGGCGCCAGCCTCTGTCCGAGTTGATCCAGCGGCTGAGCTGATGACCGAACAGCACCCAGGCGAAGCAGACCGGCAGCCCCGCCATGGGGAAGACGGACATGATGCCCCACATACTCGCCCAGTAGTCGCTCCCCGGCAGGCTGAACAGACTGATGGCGGAAATCCCCATCATCCAGGCCTTGGGGTTGAGGAACTGAAAGCCCAGGCCTTCCAGCAGGGTCAGCGGGCGGGCGCGCCTCGCCGGATCGCCGGGGGCACCGGCCACGGCGATGCGCCAGGCCAGCCACAGCAGATAAAGACTGCCCAGCACCTGCAGGCTCAGCTTGAGCAGGGGCCAGCGCTCGAACAGCGGATAGAAACCGAGCGCCAGCACCAGTTGCAGCACCGGCTGGCCCACCACCACACCTATCAGGTGCGGCAGGGTGCGGCGCACCCCGAAGTTGGCACCGGATGCCGTCAACATCAGATTGTTGGGCCCCGGGGTGCCGCAGGTGAGCAGGGCGAAGCCAAACAGGGTGGCATACCATTCAATGGTCATGAGGTGACTCCTTTCTTGCCATATTGTATCGGTACAATGTGAGCTATCGGGTTGTTAACAGGCTGATTATCACGCTATATTGGGGACAATATTGGATCAATGGATTTATTGTCACCATGACAATCTGGACACCCGACCTCACCCCCTTCGAGGGCCCCCTCTACCTGAAACTGGTCAAGGCCATAGAGCAGGCCATTGCCGATGGCGCCCTGCCTCCTCAGACCCGGCTGCCCACCCACAGGGCGCTGGCGGACCGGCTGGGGGTGACTGTGGGCACCATCACCCGCGCCTACACCGAAGCCGAGCGGCGGGGTCTGCTGGCGGCCAGGGTGGGTCATGGCACCTGGGTCAGGGCCGCGGCGGATCCCGCCAACGAATGGGTGATCCGCAACGAGGACAATCAGCGCATCGAGCTGTGGCAGAACTTGCCGGTGCAGCTGGATCGGGCCGCCATCATCAAACCCATGCTGACCGAGCTGGCGGACGGGGATCTCAACGGGTTGCTGGGCTATGACAAGGAGGCCGGGCGTGCCCCGCAGCGCCAGCTGTTCGTCGACTGGCTCGCCGAGCAGGGCATCAGGGGGAGCGAGGAGAGGCTGCTGTTCAGCCATGGCGCCCAGCACGGCATCATGCTGGCCCTGCTGGCCACCGGCTGCGTGGGGGAGACTATCTTCTGCGAGGGGCTCAGCTACCCTGGCATGCTGGGCAATGCGCGCCAGCTGAAGAATCAGGTGATGGGGCTGGCGATGGACGAGGAGGGGCTGATCCCCGCCGCCCTGGAAGCCGCCTGTCGCCAGCGGCGGGCCAAGCTGCTCTACCTGACCCCCACCCTGCAGAACCCCACCACGGCCACCATGAGCCTGGCGCGGCGAGAGGAGATAGTCGCCATCGCCCGCCGCCATGATCTGCTGATCGTCGAGGATGACGTCAACGGCCTGCTGCCCGAGGTCTCGCTCCCCCCCCTGGTCAACCTGGCGCCGGAGCGGGTCATCTACCTCGGCAGCCTGGCCAAGATCGCCTGCGGCGGCCTGCGGGTCGGCTTCGTGCTGGCTCCCCCCGCCCTTCGCAATGGCTTCGCCCAGGCGATGCGGCTGTCGAGCTGGATGGTGAGCCCCCTGCTCATCGAGCTGGCCTGCAAGCTGGTGAGCCAGCACCAGATCATGCCGCTCATCGAGCAGCAGAGACGGGTCCTGGCGCGTCGGGGAGAGCTGCTGCGCCACCTGCTGCCGGGGGCCCGCTGGCAGCCGGGCTCCATGCACGCCTGGCTGCCGCTGCCCGAGCCCTGGCGCAGTCAGGAGTTCGCCGAGGCGGCCAACGCCCTTGACGTCGGGGTCGCGAGCGGAGAACACTTTGCCGCCGGCCAGTTTGCCGCCCCGCAAGGGGTGCGCCTGAGCCTGAGCCAGCCCGCCACCGACGCCCGGGTCGCCGAGGGGCTGGAGCGCCTCGCCGGGCTGCTGCGTGCGGCGCCGCCCACCAATCCCCTGCTATAGTCAGTGGCCCTGACCCCGAAGGAGTAACCATGCTGCCCGTCCGCCCCGCCCTGCTGCTCATCACCCTGTTGCTGGGAGGCTGCGCCTCCCCCACACATCAGCAGCTGGGCCTGGCCTTGAGTGGACTGGAAGGGGAGTTGCAACGGCTGGAGGAGGAGCTGGCCGCCATGAACGGGCTCCACTACCAGAAGGCCATAGACGCCCCCCTGGCCCTGCGCCGCTACCTGAGCGCCCCCTCCCCCACGGCGGAGGGCCTGGTGCCTGTTCATAGCCAGCTGCAGGACGGCCCCCTGCTGCGCTATGACTACCGCCTGCCAACCACAATGACCCGGCTGCCCACGGACAACCCCTGCCTGCGCTACGAATTCGAGCTGCGCCACCTCGGTCGCCTCGGCCAGCTCGCGCTCGCCTGGCAGGGAATAACGGGGGCCGGGGATCTGCTGATCCAGCAGCGCGACTGCCCCTTCTCCGCCAAAGGGCCCGGCCTGCAGTGATCCCGCCCCAGATGTGATCAGGGGTTGGCCTGTGGCCAACCCCTGTGTTCATCTACGACTCGATCCGCGCGACTCCAGCATCCGCCACGGGGCGACGGCTAGATCAGACCCCGCACTAGGATACCGGCGATCAAGAGCGGCGCCACCAGTCGCCAGCACCAGAGCAGGCACAGACGCAGGGCCGGGGAGAGCCCCTCGGGCAGTATGCTCTCCCCCAATCGCCAGCCCAGCAGCAGGGTCAGCACCAGACCGAACAGCGGCATCATCAGGTTGGAGGTGAGGTAGTCCAGCAAGTCGAAGAGGGTCTTGCCAAACAGGGTGTAGTCAGCCCAGGGACCGAACGACAGGCTGACCGGAATGCCGGAGGCCATGATCAGCAGGGTCAGCACCCGGCAGGCGCCACGGCGCGACCAGCCCCACTCCTCGCAGGTGAAGCGCACCAGGTGCTCCAGCATGGAGATGGAGGAGGATAGCGCCGCCACCAGCAGCAGCAGGAAGAAGACCACCCCCAGCCCCTGACCGAACGGCAGGTGGCTGAACACGGCGGGCATTGTCATGAAGGTGAGCCCTGGCCCGGCAGTCGGGTCTATGCCGGTGGAGGCCAACGCCGGGAATATCATCAGCCCCGCCAGCACAGAGATGAGGCTCGCCAGGGTCACCACCCAGACGCCGGAGCGCAGCACACCCTCGCTATTGGGCAGGTAGGCGCCATAGGTGGTGTGTACCCCCAGGCCGATGGAGAGGGAGAAGAAGGCCAGCCCCAGGGCATCCAGCACGCTCTGGCCGGTCAGCATGGAGAAGTCAGGCAGCAGCAGCTGACGCACCCCTGCCATGGCCCCCGGCATGGAGAGACCCACCCCCACCAGCAGCAGCATCATGACGAAGAGCGCCGGCATCATCCAGCGCAGCGCCCGCTCCACCCCCTTCTGGATGCCCCCCTGCACGAACCACCAGGTCAGCCCGGCGAACACCAGATGGGTCAGCACAGGCCACCAGGGATGGCTGACATAGCCGTTGAACAGGGCGGTCAGCGCCGAACCTTCGCCGAGGTTGAGCTTGCCCATCACCGCCAGCGCCGCATAGCCCACGGTCCAGCCCCCCACCACGCTGTAGAAGCTGTAGATGAAGAAGCCGCAGAGGATCCCCATGTAACCCATCCAGCGCCAGTTCGGCCCCACCAGCCGGTGGAAGGCACCGAGCACCCCGCGCTGGCTGCGGCTGCCGAGCAGGGTCTCCCCCACCAGCACAGCCACCCCCAGGGTGAAGCTGAACAGCAGGAACACCAGCAGGAAGGCGCCGCCGCCATTGGTGGCGGTCACATAGGGAAACTTCCAGATGGCGCCGAGGCCGATGGCCGTGCCGGCCGCCGCCAGCACATGACCGAGACGGGAAGACCACTGAACCTGGCTCATACAACCTCCGGGGAAGACAACATCGAATCGATACTCCATGGGTAAGTGCAACCTGGGTCGCAACAAAAAGGCCGCCCGGGGGCGACCTTTGCAATGAACATTCAGACTGAGTGCGCGTGCAGGGTCACCTCTCTTGCGAGCTGAAAAATCGGCCGGACAGGGCGATGAGGGGTGACATGCTATGGGTAACCTGGGCGCAAAAAAGGAGCCACAGCCTAAACCACGGCAAGAGAAGTTGACAGCCAATAGTCCATTTTCGCCCACAATACAGAATATTTACCAACCTATATACCAAGTGGCGAATCAAAGTTTCGACAAACCTCTATTTCATGGATTTTTCGAGGCAGTCAATCCTGCCGGCGAGGATGCCCTCTGAGCCCGGGTAACGGGCGGGCCCGGGGCCCACCCATGCGGCAAGGGTTACAGCAGACCCCGCACCAGGATGCCACCGATGAGCAGGGGCGCCAGCCAGCGCCAGCAGCCCATCAGCAGGGCGCGCCAGTGCGGTGCCAGCCCCTGGGGCAAGGCCCGCAGGCCCAGCTGCCAGCCCAGCAGCAGGGTGAGCGCCAGCCCGAACAGGGGCATCATCAGGTTGGAAGTAATGAAGTCCAGCAGTTCGAAGATGTTCTTGCCAAACAGGGTCACCTGCGCCCAGGGGCCGAACGACAGGCTGACCGGGATGCCCCCCGCCATCACCAGGGCTGTGATCAGGCTGCAGGCAGCACGGCGCGACCAGCCCAGGCTCTCGGCGAGGAAGCACTGCAGGTGCTCCAGCAGGGAGATGGAAGACGAGAGCGCCGCCACCACCAGCAGGGCGAAGAAGACCACAGCCAGCCCCTGGCCGAAGGGCAGTTGCTGGAACACCGCCGGCATTGTCATGAAGGTGAGGCCGGGGCCTGAGGCGGGATCTATGCCGGTCGCCGCCAGCACGGGGAAGATCATCAAGCCCGCCAGCACGGCGATCAAGCTCGCCAGCAGCACCACCCAGAGACTGGAGCGGCCCACCCCTTCGCTGGAGGGCAGGTAGGCGCCATAGGTGGTGTGGATGCCAAGCCCGATGGAGAGGGAGAAGAAGGCCAACCCCATGGCGTCGAGCACACCTGACATGCCGAGCTTGCTGAAGTCCGGCATCAGGAAGTGGCGCACCCCGGCCATGGCATTGGGCAGGGTGAGACCGAAGGCCACCAGCAGCAAGATCATGATGAAGAGGGCCGGCATCATCCAGCGCAGGGTGCGCTCCACCCCCTTCTGCACCCCGCCCTGCACGAACCACCAGGTGAGGGCGGCGAACAGCAGGTGGGTCAGCACGGGCCGGAGCGGATCCCCCACATAGTCGTTGAAGCGGGCGGTCAACGCAGCGCCATCCCCCTGTTGCAGGCTACCCGCCAGCGCCATGCCGGTGTAGCCCAGGGTCCAGCCCCCCACCACGCTGTAGAAGCTGAAGATGAGCAGGCTGCACAAGAGCCCCATGGCGCCGACCCAGCGCCAGCGCTTGCCCATCAGCTCACCGAAGGCCCCCACCACCCCGCGCCGGGTCAGGCTGCCGAGCAGAGTCTCCCCCATCAGCACCGCCACCCCCAGGGTGAAGCTGAACAGCAGGAACACCAGCAGGAAGGCGCCGCCACCGTTGGCGGCGGTCACATAGGGGAACTTCCAGATGGCGCCGAGACCGACCGCCGAACCTGCGGCGGCCAGGATATAACCGAGCCGGGATGACCATTGAGACTGCTTCATGGGAACTCCAATCGAGGGGCCCGCCAGCGGGGCCCGGAATGGCGCTCAGAGTACGCCCGGGGGCGCGCAATCACTCGGCGAATATCCGTCTTAAAACTGCCTTATTGGCACAAGTTGCCAATAAAATTCGGATAACCAACCAATCGTGCCACAAAATAAAAACCGGAGCGTTTTTGCTCCGGTTCTTGCTGTCATGAGTGTGCGTTTTGGGACTAGATGACCCCCAGCTCCCGCAGCCGCTCCATCAGGTAGCTGTGGGCTGTGTGGCGCTCGGACAGCACCACGTCCGGGCGCGGGTGCAGGAAGAGCGGCAAGGAGATGCGGGATTTGCTGACGCTGCCGCCGGTCGGGTTGATGACGCGGTGGGTGGTGGAGGGGTAATAGCCGTGGGAGGCCTCCTGCAGCATGTCACCTATGTTGATGATGAGAGTGCCAAAGTCGCAGGGCACGTCCATCCACTCCCCGTCAGAGCCCTTCACCTGCAGGCCCGGCTCGCTCGCGGCGGGCAAAATGGTCAGCAGGTTGATGTCTTCATGGGCCGCGGCGCGGATGGCCCCCGGCGCCTCGGTGCCGTCGAACGGCGGATAGTGCAGCACCCGCAGCAGGGTCTTCTGGCTCTCTTCAATCATGGAGGAGAGCGGGCAGCTGTAGTGGGCGGCGATGTCCGCCGGGGTGTATTGCTCCACCCAGGAGAGCAGCTCGGCGGCGAGATCGTTGGCGAGGCGGTAGTACTCCATCGCCTGCGCCCTCAGCTCTTCCGGCATCTGGCCCCAGGGGTAGAGGTGGAAGTACTCCTTGATGTCCTTCTGGGTGTTGCCCTTGGCCACCTCGGACACCGAGGGCGGGAAGTAGCCGTCCTGGGTCTCGCGGTTGAACAGGAAATCCTGCTTCTGCTCGCTCATGAAGAAGCGATACCAGTTGTCATAGATGGACTGCACCAGCTCCTTCGGGATGGGGTGGTGGGTCAGCACCCCGAAGCCGGTGGTGCGCAGGGATTCGGTGAAGCGCTCGGCCGCGTCGGGGGAGCGATAATCGACGGTCAGGACTTTCATTGTTTTTGTTACGTGCCAGTTAAAAGTAGGCGCAGTTTACCCTGCCTCCCCCGGCAAGAAAAGGTCGCCGGAAGCCCGTTCACAACGGCTTGAAAATAGTGATAAAAACATCATGATGCGGCGCCCTCGCCCGGTGCTTGTCCCGGGCGGGCTTCCTCTTCTAGAATGCCCCACCATCCTTGCTGTCGGAGCCCCTTCATGTCCCCCAAGATCCTGCTGTTGACCCTCCCCCTGCTGCTCGCCGGGTGCAGCTCCCTGTCGGAGGAGGAGTGCCGCGCCATGAGCTGGTACAACCAGGGCTATCAGGACGGGGAGCAGGGCAAGACCCGGACGGCCACCCGTGACTACAAGCAGACCTGCGGGGAGTACGGCCTCAGGGTGGATGAAGACGAGTGGCAGCGCGGCTACGCCAAGGGGCTCGAGCTCTATTGCATCCCGGAGCTCGCCTACAGCAAGGGGCGGGAGGGGAACGAATACCTGGGGGTCTGTCCCAACGATACCAGCTTCCTCACCCAGTTCGAGCGCGGCCGCAAGGAGTTCCTGCTGGAGCAGCGCCTCGGCGAGCTGCAACAGGAGCTGGAGCGCACCGAGCGGACCATCTATCAGCTGGATCAGCAGATCCGGGGCGAGAGCGACAGCAAGCAGCGAGACTACTACCGGGCCCAGCGCGAGCGCGCCATCCGCCACTACGAGGGGGTACGCCGTGACTATAACCGGATCCGCTTCCCGGATCGGGTGATCCAGTTCTCCTTCGGGAGCTGACAAACAAGGGGCCGCACTGGCCCCTTTCTGTTGCCCCTCAGGAGGGCAGGACCCAGCGCTGCAGCGCCAGCGCTATGCCGTCTTCGTTGTGATCGGCGGTGACCCTGTCCGCATGGGCCTGGATCTGGGGCGCCGCATTGCCCATGGCCACCGCCAGCCCCACCTGCTCGAACATGCTGATGTCGTTGTTGTTGTCCCCAAAGGCCACCACTTTCTCCATCGCTATCCCCTCGCTCGCCGCCCACTGGGCCAGCCGGTTGCCCTTGCTGCAGCCGGGCTGCACCAGCTCCACCGCATAGGGCGCAGCCCAGTCCTGGGTGAAGGGCAGTTTCTGCACCACCTCCCCCACGAAGCGGTGCAACAGGCCGGGATCCTGATTGAACAGCTCCAGCTTCCAGATGGGCTTTTGCAGCCAGCTGTCGATATCCTCGGCGGGCAGCAGGGAGACCTTGAGGTGATCCGGCTGGTTCGCCGACCAGCGTCGCATCCGGCCCACATGCTCCTCGCAGCCGAGATAGCCTATGCCCCCGTCGAGGTGGAACAGGGCGCCCATCTGCTGCGCCTGCACCTCGGCCAGCAGGGCGGTGAGCGGCGCCACCGCCAGGGGATCCCCGACCAGGATCCTGCCTTGCGCCGGATCATAGAGGTAGGCGCCGTTGCTGCAGATGAGGGGGGTGTCGAGGGCCAGCTCGTGATGGAAGGGACGGGCCGTCATGAAGTGGCGGCCCGTCACCAGCAGCACCTTGATGCCGTGGGCGCGGGCCTGGGCCAGGGCGGCCCGGGTCGCGGACGAGATCTTGTGATCCCGGGTCAGCAGGGTACCGTCCATATCGAGAGCAATGGCCTGAAAACGACTCATATCACCTCCAAGAATGTCGAAACGAATGCGGCACCGTACAATCCCGCGTCCAGCGCAATGGCTTGATAATGACTCATATCACCTCCAAAGACTGTGTATCGCGGGGCGTATGATGAAGGCCTGTGCTGGCCAGGTTCGCCGGGCGACGGGGTAAAAGGGGACAAAGAGCCATACCGTCCCAAACTCGGCGCCGGGATGCAAGCCCCGCCTGCCACCCCGGCGCCGATCTGTGATCCGGCCACCTCAGCCCGGCTCGGCGCAGGCGGCCACAGCACTTCGTCTGTCCGCCCGTCTGCGCAACCCGTAGAAACCGAGGGCGCAGATCACGCCGCAAAGCGCCGCCAGATAGAAGGGCCACTCGGTGCCTGCCAGCAGCGCCAGGCTGCCCAGCACCACCGCCAGGATCTCGCTGCCCACCGCCAGGCCGCGGTAGATCCCCATCGCCTGCCCCTGTTGCTGGGCATGGCTGCGGTTGGAGATGGCCACCGAGGTGGCAAGCTCTCCCAGGCTCATGCCGATGCCGGCCGGGATGAAAGTGAGCGCCAGCCCCCACCACTGGGTCGGCAGAATGAACATCAGCATGCCCGCCGCCATCACCAGATGCCCGACTATGCCAAGGGAGCTGCCGCGCCAGTGGCGAGCAAGCTGCTCCCCCAGCCAGGAACCCAGCATCATGGGCACGCTCACCAGCACGGCGGCCTGCGCCAGCTGCACCGGATCCCAGGCCAGCCGCTCCACCAACCAGACGTTGAAGTAGGTGAAGTAGAGCTGCACGGCCCCGTAGCTGAGGAGGGTCAGCACAAAGTAGGGCAGGAGACGAGGTTGCAGCAGCAGTTGGCGGGTCGAGAGGGAGGCCAGCTCCTGCTCGGCGGGTACCGGCGGCCGGTTGGGCAGCAGCCAGAGCACCAGCAGCAGGTTGCCCACCGTCATGGCCACCGCCAGCCAGGCCGCCAGGCTGTAATCCCCGGACACCACGGCGGCATAGCCCCCTATCATGGGGCCCAGCACCCAGCCCAGGTTCATGCCGATGTTGATGCGGGCGAAGTTGCGCGCCTTGGTCCTGGTGGTGCTCATGTCCGCCGCCATCGCCTGCACTATGGCGATGTCGCCGTTGAAGAAGCCCTCCACCACCCGACTCAGCAGCAAGAGCGGCAGGGAGCGCCAGGCGATCCCCAGGGCCATCAGCACATAACCCGCCAGCACCCCGACCAGGCAGAGGGTCAGCACCGGCTTGCGACCATGGCGATCGGAGAGCTTGCCCAGCCAGGGGGCCCCCAGCAGTTGAAACAGCGGATAGAGCCCCATGATGACCCCGAGCCATAGCTTGCGGCTCCAGTCCGACGCTTGTGGCGTCAGCATACCCTGGGCCGGATCCAGCATCAGCGGCGCCAGCACCGGCGAGGGCAGACTGAAGCCCGCCACCGCCAGGGTCACCGTCATCACCAATACCCAGAGGGTCGCCTGTCCCTTGATCCCTTTCATCTTCGCCTCATTAAATAAAGTCATTGGTTTATTTATACTGCAAAGGGAGCGGCATTAAGTAAAGTGAATTATTGATTTAAATGAGGCCGCTGCCCATAATGACCACACGCATACCAAAATCGGCGCGAACCGCTTCCGCTCAATATGCCGCACCTGTCGACAACGAGATCCCCAATGAATGCCAGCACCGACAAGATCCTCTACCTGCTGAAGACTCAGGGCCCCCAGAGTGCCGCCGCGCTGGGGGAGCAGTTGCAGATGACCTCCATGGGCGCCCGCCAGCATCTGACGGCGCTGGAGGCCGACGGCTGGGTGGGCTTTAGCGACGAGGCGCGGGGTCGTGGTCGCCCGATACGGCTCTGGCACCTGACAGATCAGGCCTGGCAGCGCTTCCCCGACACCCACAGCGAGCTGACCCTGCAGCTTATCGACGACGTGCAGCAGCTGTTTGGCGAGAGCGGCCTGGATCAACTGATAGCGCGGCGGGAGCAGCAGATGCTGAGCCGTTATCAGGCCAGGCTGACCCAGCCGGCGCTGGTGGATAAACTGACCGCGCTCAAGGAGCTGCGCAGCCGGGAAGGCTATATGGCGGACATGAGCCAGGAGGAGGATGGCAGCTGGTTATGGTGGGAGAGTCACTGCCCCATCTGCGCCGCGGCGCGGGCCTGCCGGGGCTTTTGCCGGAGCGAGCTGGCGCTGTTTCGCCAGTTGCTGGCACCGGCCGGGGTGGAGCGGGAGCAATACCTGCTGGACGGGGACAGGCGCTGCCTCTATCGCATCCGGCCGCCGCAGGCCTGAGGATGCCGGCGCGCAAAAACAACAAAGCAGGCGCCGGGATGCCTGCTTTGTTGCCTTCGGGGAGGGGATGCTCTCGTTCCAGCCCGTCGTTTCCCGATAAGGTCGGACGGCTGATGGGGTTGTTGACCCGGTAAGGTCCTTCACCACAGAGGCCTGGTTGGGCATCTGTCTTGCCACCGGAAGATGAAACCATGGTACTCCTGCCGGTGCGGTGAGTGGTTGTGAAGTAGTAGGTATTTTCAGTTGTTTTTGCAATAGTTCACCCTTAATCTAGGAAAAGTGAATCAGTAATTGCAACGAGGAACGGAGAATGCTGAAACTTGATCGCATAGACAGGCATATTCTGGAGTTGATGCAGGAGAATGGCCGCATCAGCAACCTGGAGCTGGCCGAACTGGTCGGGCTCTCCCCCTCTCCCTGCTCGCGCCGGGTCAAGGCGCTGGAGGATGCCGGTCTCATCGATACCCACGTCACCCTGCTCAACGCCCGCCAGCTGGGGCTCACCCTCACCGCCTACATTCACATCTCCATGGACAGGCACACCCCGGAGCGGTTCGAAAACTTCGATCGGGCCATCCAGGATCTGCCAGAGGTGCTCGAATGCGACCTTATCACCGGCAACGACGCCGACTACCAGCTCAAGGTGGTGGTGCGGGACATGGAGCACTACCAGCACTTCCTGCTGGACAAGCTGACCCACATCTCCGGCGTGACCGGGGTGCGCTCCAGCTTCGTGCTGCGCCGCATCAAGCACAAGACGGCGCTGCCCCTCAACCACCTGGGCTGACAGCCCGGCACCTGGGCTGAGGGCCAGAGGCGCAAAAAGCAAGAGGAGGCCCAGGCCTCCTCATTGTCGTCTCTGATGTCAGGGAGTGACAGGGTCAGACGCCGACCTGGCTGACGTCCTGCACCTGCAACAGCCAGCCTGCCTGCTCCTGCTGGGGTTCGCCGCTCAGTCGCAACCGCTCGCCCTCTGACACCCACTGCCCCTCGGGCAGGGAGACCAGCAGACTCTCGCTGCCGTTGTCGAACACCCAGCGATCTTCGCCAAGCGACTCAATCAGATAACCTTCCATCTCCACTCTGGACTCGGCTTGCCAGGACGGCGCAACGGAATCACGGCTCTCGATGAAATCCCCCTGAACACCAAAACTGGCCAGCCCCCACAGAATGGAGAGCCCGACGATGGATGACTGCATCTCTCTCTCCTCTCATGAAACTGTGGGGCCAGTATGGAAAGGGAAGCATGAGTGCACCATGAACAAGGCCGCAAAGTGCAGGCGAGATCGCGAAAAAAACCGGCCAAGGGGCCGGCTGTGTCATTTTATGGCGTCTGGATCACACTATTTGGCGGCTTCCTCTGCCATTCGAACCGCCCTTGGCTTATTCGTCCACATGGCCAAACCGCGGTGATCCGCGCAGATCCCCTCCTCGCTGATGGCCCTGACCCGGACGCCATCCTTGCAGAGGGCCTGCCAGGCATCCGCATCATCGATCTGCAACTCGGATGGGGAGTGAGGGCCACCGGCGCAGCCACTTAGCAGCAGAACAAACAGGGGTAACCAGGGTTTCATCGGATGGCTCCAGGCAAGAAGGGAGAGAGATCAGCGCCCGAGCTGGGCCGCCACGCGATCACAGAGTCGCTTGAGCTCGGCCAGTTCGGCATCGGCCAGATCCACCTGATTGCGCAAGTTGTCCGCCAGACAGCACTCCCTGACCCCCTGCTGCAACTGGCGTCCCGCCTCGGTCAGACGGATGCATTTTTGTCGCTCGTCTTCGCTGGAGACGGTGCGGGTCAGCCAGCCCTTGCTCTCCAGCCGCTTGACGATGGGGGTCAGGGTGCCCGCATCAAGGCCGGTTTCCAGGCCAATCTCCTTGAGGCTGACCTCGTCCCGCGCCCAGAGCGACAGCATCACCAGGTACTGGGTGTAGGTCAGATCCAGCTTGTCCAAGAGCGGCCTATAGGCACGCATCACCGCATTGGAGGCGCTGTAGAGGGCAAAACAAACCTGCTTTTTCAATTCACTCATGGGGCACCTCGCTGACGGCTGGGGCCAGTATACCCCAGGACAACTGAGGTCTGAATAATTTGCACACAAAACAGTTGTCACCCCGTCTTTTCGGGATTAACCTGATTTTAGTTTGCACACAAACAGAATGCCCGAGCCGCCGCCTCAGCCCACTGGCTGGCGCGGCGCCGACTGCCCCCTACCCCGCTGGAGAACGACCATGACCCCGATTAGCCATCAGATTCAACTGCTCCGTCGCCCGACCGGCCTGCCTGCCCAGAGCGACTTCATCTTGAAGGAGGTGCCCTTGCCCGCGCTTCAGGAGGGAGAGGTGCAGGTGGCCAACCAGTGGCTGTCGGTAGACCCTTACATGCGTGGTCGCATGAGCGAGGCCAAAAGCTATGTGCCCCCCTTCCCCTTGAACGGCCCCCTCGACGGCGGCGCCATCGGCACTGTGCTGGCCTCCCATCACCCCGACTTCAAGGCGGGTGACCAGGTGAGCAGCATGCTGGGCTGGCGGGATGCCTTCGTCGCCAAGGGGGATCAGCTGACCCGGTTGCCCACCACAACGTTGCCGTCCCAACTCTTCCTCGGCGCCCTCGGCATGCCGGGCATGACCGCCTGGGCGGGCTTGCACAAGGTCGCCCGCCTGCAGGCCGGTGAGACCCTGCTGGTCTCGGCCGCCTCGGGCGCGGTCGGCACCATGGCGGTGCAGCTTGCCAAGCGGGCCGGTGCCCGGGTGATCGGCTCCACCGGCTCAGCCGACAAGGTCGCCTACCTCAAGACCCTGGGCGCAGATGCGGTGATCAACTACAGGGAGACGCCGGATCTCGACGCCGAGCTGGCCCGCCTCGCCCCGGAAGGCATTCAGGTCTATTTCGAGAACGTGGGGGGCGCCCTGCTGGACGCGGCCCTCAACAACATGGCGCTGCACGGGCGCATCGTGCTGTGCGGCCTCATCGAGCAGTACAACAGCAATGGCCAAGGGAGCGGCCCGCGCAACCTCTCCCAGATGATCCGCAAGCGCATCCTGATGCAGGGGCTGCTGGTCTCCGATCACTGGCAGCACTACGGGGACTTCCTGGCCGAGGCCATCCCCACCTTCGAGGCTGGCGCCCTGCAGGCCGAGGAGACCATCAGCGAGGGGCTGGCCAGCATGCCGCAGGCCTTTATCGGGCTGTTCGAGGGCCGCAACACCGGCAAGATGCTGGTCAAGCTGGGCTGACAAGCAGCCACAAATCGAGGGGCACAGCGCCGGCAAGATGCAGATCAAGCTGGGCTGACAACCAGCCACAAATCGAGGGGCACAGCGCCGGCAAGAGGCCGGTCAAGCTGGACTGACGGCCTGCCAGCCACAGTGGGGCCTCTGGCCTTGTGTTTACCATCTGCCTGGCAGATGTGATATCGCGATAGCCATCTGATTGGCAGATAGAGAAACGGCAAGCTCCCGTGTCCCCGGGATCATCCAGCGGCAACTTGCGAAACGGGCCCATCCGTCCTAAGGTGGGCCCGTTTTTTATAGCGTCATCCCGTTTCGGCAAGGAGCTCTTCTTATGTCCACTCCCTATCCTCGCGTCGGGATCGGAGTCATCCTCGTCAACCATCAGGGCCAGGTGCTGCTTGGCAAGCGCAAGGGGAGCCACGCCCCCTACTGGTCCATCGCCGGCGGCCACCTGGAGCTTGGCGAGAGCTTCGAGTCGGCGGCAATCCGGGAGGTGGCCGAGGAGACAGGCTTTCTCATCACCAACCCCAGCGTCATCGCCGTCACCAACAACCTGGAGACCTGGCGCGAGAGCGGGCTGCACTACATCTCTGTCACCCTGCTGGCCGAGGTGGAGGGCGAGCCGCAACTGCTGGAGCCGGACAAGTGCGAGGGCTGGGTCTGGTGCGATCCCCGCGCGCTGCCCGAACCCCACTTCGATGCCAGTCGCCAGTCCATCGCCTGCTGGCTGGCGGGGCGCTGCTATCTGCCGCAACCGGGCCAGCCGGCCTAATCCCATCGCCTGCTGGCTGGCCGGGCGCTGCTATCTACCCCAGCCGACAGAGTAACCCTCGCCTGCTGGTTGGCGGGGCACTGCTATCTGCCGCAACCAAGCCAGCCGACCTAATCCCCATCCCCTGCTGGCTGGCCGGACGCTGCTATCTGCCGCAACCAGAAACCCAGCCCGAAATGTCATAAAAAAGTCATCACTCTGTCATATCATCCCTGTCCATCTGCGATGACGACAGGGAGTAAGTGGTGGGACAGGTATTTCTTCAATTTCTGTGGCTGGGCTGCATCAGCTTCGGCGGGCCGGCCGCCCATATCGGCTACTTCCAGCGCACCTTTGTCCAGCGCCTCGGCTGGCTCAGCCAGGCCGAGTATGCCCAGCTGCTGGCCCTGTGCCAGCTGTTGCCCGGCCCCGCCTCCAGCCAGCTCGGTTTTGCCATCGGCCGCCACCGGGCCGGCCTTGGAGGGGCGCTCGCCGCCTTCATCGGCTTCACCCTGCCCTCCTTCCTGCTGTTGCTGGCCGCCGCCATAGGTGCGAGTCAGCTGACCAACAACCTCTGGCTGGATGGGGCCCTGCACGGCCTCAAGCTGCTGGCGCTGGTGGTGGTGGCGGATGCCGTACTCACCATGAGTCGCCAGTTCTGCAAGACGGTGCTGCAACAGGGAGTCATGGTGGCGACCGCGGCAGCCCTCTGGTGGCAGCCCGGTCTGCTGACCCAGCTGGGGATGCTTTTGGGGGCGGCCCTGCTCTGCGCCCAGCGGGAGGCGGTCGGCGCCTCTCCTGCGGCGCCACAAGCCCGTCGCGCCCCCCACTGGCCGACCCTGCTGCTGTTTGCCCTGCTGTTTGTCGGCCTACCGCTGCTGGCCCAGGGTCCCGCCAGCCAGCTGGTCGCCGACTTCTATCGAGCGGGCAGTCTGGTGTTTGGCGGCGGCCACGTGGTGCTGCCCCTGTTGCAGGAGAGCGTCGGCCACAGCCTCAGCCAGCAACAATTCCTGACCGGCTACGGCCTGGCCCAGCTGGTGCCCGGCCCCATGTTCACCCTGGCCAGCTACCTCGGCGCCCAGCTGTTGCCCGCCGCACCGCTGGCGGGCGCCCTGCTGGCAACCCTCGCACTATTCTTGCCGGGCTTTTTGCTGCTGTGGGCCCTGGGCCCCTGCTGGCAAAGCTGGCTGGCCCACCCCAGGCTGGCGGGGGCCGTGGCCGGCATCAACGCCGCCGTGGTGGGGCTGCTGCTGGCCGCCCTCTATCAGCCGGTGTGGCAGAGCGCCGTGCTGGCCCCGGCCGATCTGGCGCTGGCCGCCATCGCCTTCTATCTGCTGCGCGTCATCAGGCTGCCCATACTGGCGCTCGCCGCCCTGCTGGTGGGGGCCAGCCTGCTGCTGATCTGAGGGCTAACCAGGACCCCATAAAAAATGGCGCCTCCGCAAGCGGAGGCGCCATTTTTCATTTCTGACGCTTTCAGGCGTCGGTATCGGGCTCGAAGTCCAGGCTCAGGCTGTTGACGCAGTAGCGCTGGCCTGTCTCGGTCGGCCCGTCCGGGAAGACATGACCCAGGTGGGAGCCGCACTGGCTGCAGGTGATCTCCACCCTTGCCATGCCGTGGCTGCGATCCTCGGTGTAGGTCACTGTCCCCTCGATGGCCCGATCGAAGGAGGGCCAGCCACAGCCGGAGTCAAACTTGGCGTCCGCATGGAACAGTACGCTCTTGCAGCAGACGCAGAGGTAGTCACCGCTCTTGCGATTGTGCAGCAGGGCACCGCTGTAAGGGCGCTCTGTACCCTTCTCCCAGCAGACGTGAAACTGCTCGGCACTCAACTTGCTACGCCATTGCTCGGGATTGTTGCCCTTCATACTGACTCCTTGCCTTTTATCACGGCGCCCAGCATACCCACTCACAGGCCCCGACTCTACCCCGCCAGCGGGAACTGTGATCCCGTTGGCAACACGGCGGCAACATCCGGCGTGGCGACCACCCCTTCCTTGGCCAGCGCCACCCCAGGCAGCGAAACCCGCTCCAGCAATTTGAGGGAGTGGGCACGCCCCACCGCCACCTGCCGCTTGATGTCGTCCGGCAGGAAAGGCAGGCCGTCGTTGGTGGCCGTGTCTATGGTCTGGATCCACTCCAGCCCCTCTCCCGGCGGCGGCAGGCGGAACTGGATGTCGTAGTCGCTGGCGTTGAACAGCACGTACCAGCGCTCCCCGCCGCACGCCAGCATGCCGATGTCCATGGCGAACGCCTGCCCCATGGGGGCATGCCAGTCCTGATCGGTGAGCTGATGGCCATCGGGGTGATACCAGTTGACGCTGTGGCAGCTGGTCGAGGCGCCGTTCCAGCTGTCGTCGCTCAGTTGCAGGTTGGCGAAGACCCCCGACTCGGCCCGCAGCGCCATCATCTGGCGGGTGAAGGCGAGCAGCCGTTCATCCTCGGGGCGCAACTGCCAGTTGACCCAGCTTATCTGGTTGTCCTGGCAGTAGGCGTTGTTGTTGCCAAGCTGGCTGCGGCCCATCTCGTCCCCGGCCAGGAAGTGCGGCGTGCCCTGGGAGAGCAGCAGGGTGGCAATGAGGTTGCGCTTCTGCTGCTGGCGCAGGTTGTTCACTCTGGGGTCCAGGGTCGGCCCCTCCACCCCGTGGTTGTAGGAGAGGTTGTTGCCGTGGCCGTCTCTGTTGTCTTCGCCGTTGGCCTGGTTGTGACGCTGGTTGTAGGAGACCAGATCCTCCAGGGTGAAGCCGTCGTGATAGCAGAGGTAGTTGACGCTGGTGTGGGGGGAGCGCCAGTTCTTCGGGAAGAGATCCCGCGACCCCGCCAGCCGGGTGGCGAAGTCTCCCATCTTGCCCGCGTCGCCGCGCCAGAAGGCGCGCACAGTGTCGCGATAGCGGTCGTTGATCTCCAGCCACTGGCTCGGGAACTGGCCCAGGCGATAGCCGAAGGGGCCTATGTCCCAGGGCTCGGCAATCAGCCTCACCCGCGCCAGCACGGGATCCGCCAGCAGGGCCTTGAAGAAGGCGCTCATGGGATCGAACTCCCCCGCCTCCCGCGCCAGGGTGACCGCCAGATCGAAGCGGAAACCGTCCACCTGCATCTCGGTGACCCAGTAGCGCAGGGCATCGAGCACCAGTCGCAGGCTGTTGGGGTGATCCAGGTTGACGCTGTTGCCGCAGCCGGTGACGTTGGCATGGCGGTGGTAGTCAGGACCGTGAGCCCCGGTCTCGAAGGCGTAGTAACCCGCGTTGTCGAACCCCTTGAGGGACAGCATGGGGCCGTCGACACCGGATTCGGCGGTGTGGTTGTAGACCACATCCAGTATCACTTCGAGCCCGACCCGGTGCAGCTCGCGCACCATGGTCTTGAACTCGGTCACCGCCTCCCCCGCGCCATAGCGCGGCTCGGGGGCGAAGAAGGAGATGGGGTTGTAGCCCCAGTAGTTGGTGAGGCCAAGCTGCTCCAGCCTGGGCTCCGACATGAAGGCGGCCACCGGCATCAGTTGCACCGAGGTGACCCCGAGAGAGAGCAGATGCTCTATCATCAGCGGATGGCTAACGCCGAGGTAGGTGCCCCGCAGCGCCTCGGGCACCCCGGGATGCTGGCGGGTGAAACCCTTGACGTGGGTCTCGTAGAGCACCACCCGCTCGGGCGGGATCCCGGGCTTGCCGACCCCCTGCCAGTCGAAGGCATCGTCCACCACCACGGACTTGGCCACCATGGCCGCGCTGTCCCCCTGATAGAGGTCGTCATTCCAGCGGGTCGCCCGGCTGAGTGCCCTGGCATAGGGGTCGATCAGCAGCTTGTCCGGGTCGAACAGCATGCCCTCCTGGGGCATGCCATGAACCCGGTAGCCGTAACGCTGACCGGCCTTCACCCCGCGCACATAGCCGAATCTGTATTGGCCGCGCCGACCGGGCAGGGCCAGCCGGACCAGCTCCTGCTCCTGCTCGTCGAACAGACAGAGCTCCACCTTGTCCGATTGGGGGGCCCAGACGCAGAAGTGGCAGCCTGCCTCGTCGAGCCGGGCCCCCAGCGGGTAGTCCACCCCATTTTCCATTACAAACATCAGGACTCCTGTTTGATGAACAAGGTCGCGAGCGGCGGCAAGTCCAGCACTATGCTGTGCGCCATCCCCTGCCAGGGGGTCGGCTCGGCGACTAAGGTCAAACCCACATCATAGTTGCTGCCCCAGTAATGCTCGCTATCTGTGTTGAGCACCACGGCATAGCGGCCCGCCTCTGGCACCCCGAGGCGATAGGCGAGGCGCGGCACGGGGGTGAAGTTGGAGGCGATCACCACAGGATTGGCCCCCTGCTTGTCGGCGCGCAGCCAGGCGAAGATGCTGTTGTCGGCATCGTTATGATCCAGCCAGCGGAAGCCGCTCTGCTCATAATCCGCCTGATACAAGGCAGCTTCATGACGATAGAGCCGGTTGAGATCGCGGATCAGCCGTTGCTGGCCGCCGTGCTTGGGGAATTGCAGCAGGTGCCAGGGCAGCTGGGCATCGTGATTCCACTCGTTGCTCTGGGCGATTTCGGTGCCCATGAAGTTGAGCTTCTTGCCCGGATGGCCATACATGAAGCCCATGTAGGCCCTCAGGTTCGCGGCCTGCTGCCACTCGTCACCCGGCATCTTGTAGAGCAGGGAGTGCTTGCCGTGCACCACCTCGTCGTGGGACAGGGCCAGGATGAAGTTCTCGTCATAGTGATAGACCATGGAGAAGGTCATCTCGTTGTGGTGATAACGGCGGTGGATAGGCTCCTTCTGCATGTAGCTCAGGGTGTCGTGCATCCAGCCCATATTCCACTTGAAGCCAAACCCGAGGCCACCCAGGAAGGTGGGTTTGGAGACACCGGCAAAGGCGGTGGACTCCTCGGCTATGGTCATGGTGTGGGGATACTTGCCGTACACCTCCTCATTGGTCCACTTCAAGAGGCTGATGGCCTCGTAGTTGTGGTTGCCCCCGTCGACGTTCGGCACCCACTCACCGGCGTTGCGGGAATAATCCAGATAGAGCATGGAGGCCACCGCATCCACCCGCAGGCCGTCGATGTGGAACTTGTCGAGCCAGAACAGGGCGCTCGCCACCAGGAACTGGCGCACGTTGTTGCGACCGAAATCGTAGATGTAGGAGTTCCAGTCCGGGTGCCAGCCACGGCGCGGATCCTCGTACTCGTAGAGCGGGGTGCCGTCGAAGCGGGCGAGACCATGGGCATCGGCCGGGAAGTGGGCCGGCACCCAGTCGAGGATGACGCCAATGCCGGCCTGGTGGCAGGCGTCGACGAAATGCTTGAAGTCATCGGCACTGCCGTAGCGACTGGTGGGGGAGAACATGCCCACCGGCTGATAACCCCAGGAGCCGCTGAAGGGGTGCTCGGAGACCGGCATCAGCTCGATGTGGGTGTAGCCCATCTCGGTGACGTAGTTGACCAGCTCCACCGCCAGCTCGCGCCAGTTCAGGCTGTCCCCGTTGGGGTGACGCTTCCAGGAGCCCACGTGCAGCTCGTAGATGGAGAGCGGCTGCTCCCGCTTGTCATTGCGCTGGCTTTCGCGCCAGGCGGCATCCTGCCACTGGTACTGCTCGTGGTCGTGGATGACGGAGGCGAACGACGGGTACTGCTCGCAGTAGAAGCCGACCGGATCGCTCTTGTGGGGCAGCCGATGGCCGGCCGGATCTTTCAGTTCGAACTTGTAGCGATCCCCGGCCTTGAGGCCAGGCACGAACAACACCCAGTGACCGCACTGGCTGCGCTGCATGGGGTGGCGACGGCCATCCCAGAAGTTGAAATCGCCGATCAGGCTCACCGCCGTGGCGCTCGGCGCATAGACGGCGAAGCGCACCCCTGCCACCTGTTGACCGAGATGCTCCACGGTGCGCAACTGCGCGCCCAGGGTGTGGTAGAGGTTTTCCGGCTGGAAGCTCAGTTCCGCCAAGCCTTCCCAGGCCGCAGCCTGGAATTGGTAAGGGTCGATGGATTCGGCACTGGCATCGGGGTAGCTGGCGATCAGCTGATAGGGGAAGGGATTCTTGCGGCGAGTGAAAACAGTTTCAAAAAGGCCCGCTTCGTCGGCGGCGGTCAGGGTGGCAACTATCTTGCCTGACTTGAGGTCCCTGACCCGGACCTCGAGGGCATCCGGCAACCAGGCCGTCAGTTTCAGGCCTGGCCCATCCGGATTGGCCAGCAGGCCTAGATGGGAGAAGGGATCGGCACAGCGGGCGGCAACCAAACGTTCAACGGGCATCGACATTTCCTTTCATGGCTGAACATCCGCTCCGGCCTGGGCCGAAGCGGATGAAAGTGAGTCACATGTTGACAGCAAGGGCTCAACGACTGGCCTCGTCACGGGCCTGGCTCATCTTGCCCGCCAGCGCCTTGAGCGCCTCATCGGCAAAAATATCTTCCAGATCCTTTGAAAGCTTGCGACGCCAGTTCGGGTATTCGTAACTGGTGCCCGGCACGTTGACCGGCTTGTCCATCTCCAGCCAGTCTTCCAGCTGGGTACTGAACAGGGCACAGCTGCCGCGGGACATGTGCAGTTGCAGGCCATGGTTGAGTTCGGTATTCATCCCGACCCAGTTCACGTCATGGCTGATGTTGCCAGAGATGACCCCATGGGCATGCAGGCTGTCAAGGATCCGCTGCTTGGCCTGGTGGCGATCAGCATACAGGGTCTTGAGTACCTCTTCATCCGGGTACAGGCCCAGCTCGCGGCCCAGCGCCAGATCGTCGCAATGCCAGAAGCCCTTCAGGGTCGGCATGTCGTGGGTGGTCAGGGCCGACATCGCCTGCTCGGTGTAGTGCGCCGGGGAGATGAAACCGCCGTCCCCCTTGGAGCGCTCGAAGAAGAACACCTTGTAGGAGTGAACGCCGTTCTCTTTGAGCGTGACGTCTATGCCTTCCGGCACTGTGCCGAGATCTTCACCGATCAGCAGGCACTGGTTGCGGTGGGACTCAAGGGCAAGTATCCCCAGCAGGTCGTTGACCGGATAGTAGATGTAGGCGCCCTTGGCGGCGGACGCTCCGGGCGGAACCCACCACAGGCGCAGCAAGGCCATCACGTGATCGATGCGCAGCGCGCCGCAGGCACGCATGTTGGCGCGGAACAGATCCACCATGGGCTGATAGGCCGCCTCGAACAGCTGGTTCGGGTTCATGGGGGGCAGGCCCCAGTTCTGACCGAGGGGGCCCAGGATGTCGGGGGGAGCACCGACCGAGGCTTTCGGGCAGTAGAGATCCCGGTTGGCCCAGATCTCGGTGGAGCCTTCGGAGACGCCCACCGCCAGATCCCGGTAGATCCCCATCACCATGCCGGCCGCCTTGGCGCGGGCATCGGCCTGGGCCAGTTGCTCATCGGCCAGGAACTGCAGATAGAGATAGAAATTCACATCCTGGCTGTGATCCTGCATCCAGGCAGCCACTTCCGGGTTGTGGTAATCGCGGAAGGCATCCGACCAGACCGGCCAGCCCCAGGCGTTCTCACCCTTGCCATAGAAATGGGCCTGCAGGGCATCAAAGGCGGCCTGCTGTTGCAGGCTGTCGCCACCGGCGGCCACGAAGGCATCGAAGGCGGCCTGACGCTCGGCGCTGAGCCTGGCCTCATCGAACACCTGGCGCAGCATGCCGATCTTGGTCTCGATGACGCCGGTGTAATCCACGTTCTCCTTGGCCCGCAGGGAGGCCAGATGCTGCTGGAAGGCCGGGCTCGCCACATCGGCCTTGAGCCGCTCGTTGGCCAGAAACTCGGGCACGGCTTCCACGTTGATATAGGCCACGTTGAGCCAGCGGCGGGAAGAGGGGCTGTAGGGGCTGGCACTCTCGGGATTCGCAGGATAGAGGGCGTGGATGGGGTTCAGCCCCACGAAATGGGCTCCCCAGGCGGCGGCCTTCTCGACCAGCTGGCCAAGGTCACTGAAATCACCTATGCCCCAGTTGTGGCGGCTGCGCAGGCAGTAGAGCTGCACGCTCGGGCCCCACACCTTGCGGCCGTTGGCGATGGGCGCCTGCTTGTAGCAGGACTTGGGCGCGACTATGAGGCGCATGGTGGCGAGCGGCTCGTCGTTGCCCTCTTCCAGCAGCACCAGCTGGTGATAGCCTAGCTCCGGCTGCACATCCAGCGCGACCCTATAGGCCTGGCACTCCATCTCCTCGAATTCGGCGACGCCGACCAGTTCCCCTTCGATGGGGGTCAGCTGGCCGGACAACAGGGCTCCCTGCTCCAGCACTATCTGCCAGTGGAGGGCGTCGTTGACGAACTCTATGGGCAGACGAACCTCGAGGCTGATGGGGTCGCCACTGCGCACTACCATCACGGGATCCAGAGGTCGCAACCAGTGCTGACGGTGCTCCTGCTCCAGCTGTTCGGTCAGGGCGGCCTCGTCGTCGACGCGGTAGCCCATGGCGCCCAGCATGGCGGCCTTGCTCTCTTCGGATACCTGGGCCGGGTGGCCCCAGGCATCAACATACTCGCTGGCGATACCTTTGGCGGCAGCCAGCTGTTCAATCAGGGTGGTCATAGTTTGAGAATTCCCGCTGTGGATTCTATCTACACTATTTGTGATTAATTTTTATGGGTGGTACTTGAACAGTGGCTCTTTGGCCATGCTAAACCGCGCACATTTTTACATATCTCCCCGGCTGGTTGTGTGACCGAACAGGCACTATTGTTGATCTCTGCGACCGGATCCGCTGATGATGCATTCGACAAAAGTTGGTAGCCAGTTACATAAAACGAAAATAAATTTCACAGTTTTTCATGATATAGCGCAATTTCGCGCAGATTGTTGGTTGACTCACCGGTGAGTTCTAGTAAATTTACAAACGGAATTTTCTTTGACTACTGAACAGTTAGGTAACCAAATATGACTATCAAAGTAGGTATTAACGGTTTTGGCCGCATCGGTCGTTTCGTGTTCCGTCTGGCCGCTGAGCGTGCTGACATCGAAGTGGTTGGTATCAACGACCTGATCGACGTTGACTACATGGCTTACATGCTGAAGTACGATTCAACTCACGGTCGTTTCAACGGTACCGTTGAAGTTAAAGACGGCAACCTGGTTGTTAACGGCAAAACCGTACGTGTTACCGCTGAGCGTGACCCGGCAAACCTGAAATGGGATGCCATCGGTGTTGACGTTGTTGCCGAAGCTACCGGTCTGTTCCTGGACGACGCCACTGCTCGCAAGCACATCGCTGCCGGTGCCAAGAAAGTCGTACTGACCGGTCCGTCCAAAGACGCTACCCCTATGTTCGTCATGGGTGTTAACGACTCTACCTACGCTGGCCAGGACATCGTTTCCAATGCTTCCTGCACCACCAACTGCCTGGCCCCGATCGCCAAGGTTCTGAACGATACCTTCGGTATCGAATCCGGCCTGATGACCACTGTCCACGCTACCACTGCTACCCAGAAGACCGTTGATGGTCCGTCTGCCAAAGACTGGCGCGGTGGCCGCGGTGCGGCTCAGAACATCATCCCGTCCTCTACCGGTGCTGCCAAGGCTGTTGGCGTTGTTATCCCTGAACTGAACGGCAAACTGACCGGCATGGCGTTCCGCGTACCGACTCCGGACGTGTCCGTTGTTGACCTGACCGTCAACCTGAAGAAAGCTGCCACCTACGCAGAAATCTGCGCAGCCATGAAAGCAGCCTCCGAAGGCTCCATGAAGGGCGTGCTGGGCTACACCGAAGATCAAGTGGTTTCCACCGACTTCCTGGGTGAGCGTCAGACTTCTGTGTTCGATGCCAAGGCTGGTATCGCACTGAACGACAAATTCGTTAAAGTTGTATCCTGGTACGACAACGAAATGGGCTACTCCAGCAAGGTTCTGGATCTGATCGCTCACATCTCCAAGTAATTTGGGATGCGCAATCGCGTAGCTTGAAAAAAGGCGGCCATTGGCCGCCTTTTTGTATTCTGGATCTGCCGACCTCTTCCTTGAATGTGCGCGAGCACAGGAGTCTCCATGCAACCGACACGTACTCTGACAGCCCACTGTACCCTCAGCCACCCCGCGGATGGCCAGCCTCTGCTGACCATCAACAACGAGCATGCCAGGGCGGAGATCAGCCTGTTTGGTGCCCATGTACTGCGCTATCAGCGCCACGGCGAACCCGCCTCGATCTGGCTCAGCGACAAGGCCGTGCTGGATGGCAGCAAGCCGATCCGAGGCGGCATCCCTCTGTGCTGGCCCTGGTTCGGCCCCTCCCCCGCTCGCGTCGGCAGCGGCAAACCGTCCCATGGCTTCGCCCGCACCAGCCTCTGGACCCTGGATGGTGTCTCCGATCACGGGGATGGCACCCTAGTCCATCTGTCTCTGCGCGACACCGACGCCAGCCGCGCCCTCTGGCCCCACGCCTTCGAGCTGGAGCTGGATGTGCTGGTGGGCAAGGAGCTCTCCCTGGTGCTGACCACCCGCAACACCGGCAAGACGCCCCTCACCTACAATGCGGCCCTGCACACCTATCTGCAGATAAGTGCCCCAGAGGCCGTCAGCGTGACCGGCCTGGGTGAGCCTTATGCCGACAAGCTGACGGGTCAGGATGGGCAGCAGCAGGGCGCTCTGACGCTCACAGCTGCCATTGATCGGGTCTACCACCAAGCCGAGGCCATGGTGATGGTCAAGGACGGCGATCGCACCACTAAAGTGGTGAGCGGCAACAACGACAGCGTCGTGGTCTGGACCCCCTGGCTGGAAGGGGCCACCGCCATGGCGGACATGAGCGACGATGGCTACCGCACCATGCTCTGCGTCGAGGCGGCCATCACGGCCGAGGCTGGCGTCGTTATCGCGCCGGATGAGGAGCACAGCTTCTCTACCGTGATCATCTGATCTTTGTCTTCGCGAAACCCGTAACGAAAGAGGGCACCCCAACGGGTGCCCTCTCCTATTCAGCCTTTCTATTCAACGCTTCGCACACTCAGGCGTTACCCTGGGTCTTGAGCTTGAGCTCGGCAGCGAAGTTCAGCATGCGATCCAGCGGGATCAGTGCCTTCATCCGCAACTCCTCATCCACCAGGATCTCGTGACGCTCGGCGCCATCGGTCAGAGCCTCCTTGATCGCCACCAGGCCGTTCATCGCCATCCAGGGACAGTGGGCGCAGCTGCGGCAGGTGGCACCATCACCACCGGTCGGTGCCTCCACCATCTCCTTGTCCGGGCAGGCCTGCTGCATCTTGTAGAAGATGCCGCGATCGGTCGCCACTATCAGCTTCTGCTGGGGCAGCTCACGGGCCGCCTTGATGAGTTGGCTGGTAGAACCCACCGCATCCGCCAGTTCGATGACGGAAGCCGGGGACTCCGGGTGCACCAGCACGGCAGCGTCCGGGTTCTGGGCCTTGAGCTCGCGCAGGGCCTTGGCCTTGAACTCGTCGTGGACTATGCAGTGACCCTGCCAGCGCAGCATCTCGGCGCCCGTCTTCTTCTCGATGTAGGCACCCAGGTGTCTGTCCGGACCCCAGATGATCTTGTGACCCTGGCTGTCCAGGTGCTCGACTATCTCGAGCGCAATGCTGGAGGTCACCACCCAGTCGGCCCGCGCCTTCACCGCCGCCGAGGTATTGGCATAGACCACGACTATATGGTCGGGATGGGCATCGCAGAAGGCGGAGAACTGGTCGATGGGGCAGCCCAGATCCAGGGAGCACTCAGCCTCAAGGGTCGGCATCAGCACCCGCTTGTGCGGGCTCAGGATCTTGGAGGTCTCCCCCATGAAGCGCACACCGGCCACGATCAGGGTCTGGGCGGCGTGATCACGACCGAAGCGAGCCATCTCGAGGGAGTCGCCGACGAAACCGCCGGTGGCCTCGGCCAGCGCCTGGATCTCGGGGTCCGTGTAATAGTGGGCAACCAGCACGGCCTGACGCGCCTCGAGCAGCGCCTTGATCTCGATGATCAGGGCCGCCTTCTGTTCGGCAGTCAGGGGAGCCGGTTTGACCGGAAAGGGATAGTCCATCTCGATGACCGGAGGGACACTGATCAGTGCATTGCTCATTGCGACTGTTCCATCAACGCTTGGAAAGGCCAAAATTATAACCAGAAGCCGCGCACAAACCCATCAACAAATCGCGATCACCAGACAGGGAGCCAGCTGCAGCTAAAACAAGAAGGCCCGCACTGGAGTACGGGCCTTCTTGTTTGCAAGTCATGGTGGTCGTTACTGGGCTCGAACCAGTGACCCCCTCCTTGTAAGGGAGGTGCTCTCCCAGCTGAGCTAAACGACCTGGGGTATGGCTAAATGATGGTGGGTCGTGCTGGATTCGAACCAGCGACCAATTGATTAAAAGTCAACTGCTCTACCGACTGAGCTAACGACCCATCTGTATCATTTTTTTCAAAGCATGGTGGTCGTTACTGGGCTCGAACCAGTGACCCCCTCCTTGTAAGGGAGGTGCTCTCCCAGCTGAGCTAAACGACCTGGGATAAGGCTAAATGATGGTGGGTCGTGCTGGATTCGAACCAGCGACCAATTGATTAAAAGTCAACTGCTCTACCGACTGAGCTAACGACCCATCTGTATCATTTTTTCAAAACATGGTGGTCGTTACTGGGCTCGAACCAGTGACCCCCTCCTTGTAAGGGAGGTGCTCTCCCAGCTGAGCTAAACGACCTGGGATATGGCTAAATGATGGTGGGTCGTGCTGGATTCGAACCAGCGACCAATTGATTAAAAGTCAACTGCTCTACCGACTGAGCTAACGACCCATCTGTATCATTTTTTTCAAAGCATGGTGGTCGTTACTGGGCTCGAACCAGTGACCCCCTCCTTGTAAGGGAGGTGCTCTCCCAGCTGAGCTAAACGACCTGGGATATGGCTAAATGATGGTGGGTCGTGCTGGATTCGAACCAGCGACCAATTGATTAAAAGTCAACTGCTCTACCGACTGAGCTAACGACCCATCTGTATCATTTTTTCAAAACATGGTGGTCGTTACTGGGCTCGAACCAGTGACCCCCTCCTTGTAAGGGAGGTGCTCTCCCAGCTGAGCTAAACGACCTGGGATACTCTGTGGTCAAGATTGGTGGGTCGTGCTGGGTTCGAACCAGCGACCAATTGATTAAGAGTCAACTGCTCTACCAACTGAGCTAACGACCCACACCTTGAACCTGTCACCGCCTGCCGTGGCAGACCGCGTTAAAACTGGTGGTCGTTACTGGGCTCGAACCAGTGACCCCCTCCTTGTAAGGGAGGTGCTCTCCCAGCTGAGCTAAACGACCTGGGGTATTCTGTGGTCAAGATTGGTGGGTCGTGCTGGGTTCGAACCAGCGACCAATTGATTAAGAGTCAACTGCTCTACCAACTGAGCTAACGACCCACACCTTGAACCTGTCACCGCCTGCTGTGGCAGACAGTGTTAAAACTGGTGGTCGTTACTGGGCTCGAACCAGTGACCCCCTCCTTGTAAGGGAGGTGCTCTCCCAGCTGAGCTAAACGACCTGGGAATTCTGTCTTCACCCGTTGTGAAGAAATGGTGGGTCGTGCTGGATTCGAACCAGCGACCAATTGATTAAAAGTCAACTGCTCTACCGACTGAGCTAACGACCCTCACCACGACCAGCTCCGAGCGCACTGCTGCACCGGCTCTGACGGCGGCCTATATTACGGATTTATCATCCTGGCGCAATAGAAAAATCTTAAATTAAATCTGTTTGCTCACTGCGCATACAAAGCAGAGCCGCATTTACAAGACTGTTACGAAAACAGTGACATGCAGCAATGTTACAGCTTGCCGAGGCTCTGCTTGGCCAACTGGGCCGGCGAGGTATTGGGGTAACCCTTGATCACCTGCTCATAGAAGGTCTTGGCTTCCGCTTTCTTGCCGTCGAGCTGCGCCAGCATGCCGAGTTTCAGCAGGGCATCGGCCCGCTTGGGCGACTTGCTGTACTTGTTCGCCACAGTGGAGAACTGGCTGGCTGCACCGGCTCTGTCACCCTTGTTGAACATCAGCTGGCCGAGCCAGTAGTGCGCATTGGGAACATAGCTGGAGCTCGGGAACTGTTTGATGAACCCTTCGAAGGCAGGAATGGCCTTGTCGTAGTTCTTCTCCTTGAGCACCATGTTCACGGCTGCGTCATAGGCCTGGTTCTCGTCCTGATTGGTCGAGTAGTTGGCCGCGGCGGCAGGCGTCGTGGCGCCGGCTGCAGGAGTCGCGGGCGCGGCAGCGGCAGGCTGGCTGTTGGCCACCTTGTCGAGCTCCTGATAGAGCTGGCGCTGACGCTCTTGCGACTGCTCCATCTGGTAGGTCTGCTGCTCCAGCTGACCACGCAGTTCGGAGACTTCCCCTTGCAGGGAGTCGACCTGTTGCTGCAGCTCGGCCTGCAGGCGCAGACGGGCGTTCAGGGTGCGCTCCAGCAGGGCGACCCTGTCTTCCAGGCTGCCCGTGGGCACTATGGCACCGTTGTTGCCGCTAAGGACAACCCCACCACCCGAGTCACCGCCCAGATCGCTGACAGGAGCCGCCGCATGCGCATTCAGAGCAACCAATACGGCCAGCGCAACAACAGCTTGCTTGTACACAGATTTCATTCGGATCAAACCTTAGCGTTTAGTGCAAATAAAACGGCCAGCGCCATAGTCGCTCGCTTATACAGATTTCATTCGGATCAAACCTTGGCGTTTAGTGCAAATAAAACGGCCATCGAAATGGCCGCTTGCATATAAACGAACTTCGTTCGGTTCAAACCTTAGTAAACCAGAACCGCACGGCGGTTTTTGGCAAAGGCATCCTCGGTGTGGGACAGATCCAGCGGCTTCTCTTCGCCATAGCTGACGATGGAGAGCTGCTCGGCCTGCACACCCAGGGTTTGCAGATACTTGGCAACGGCCTTGGCACGACGCTCGCCCAGGGCGATGTTGTATTCCGGAGTACCGCGCTCATCGGCGTGGCCTTCGATCAACACCTTGACGCTCGGACGCTCACGCAGGTAGCTGGCATGGGCATCCAGCAGGTCGGCGTACTGACCCTGAATGTCGTAACCATCGTACGGGAAGTAGATCACGTTATCGCGCTGCAGAGCTTCGAACTTCTGACGCATCTGCTCTTCCGGGGACAACATGCCGTTGGCGCCACCGGTTTGTACACCGCCCATGCCGTCGGTCATGCCAGACTCGGCGCCAGCGGCGTCGGAGTCGGAAGAAGAACTACAGGCAGCCAGGGTGAACAGTGGCAGTGCGATGGCCAGACCCTTGAGCAGTTTATTGAGTTGCATGCTATTTCCTTAAACCTTTATAACAAAACAAAAAACAATCGATTTTTTTATCAATTCAAGAAGGGCGACCAAGCTGGTGCACGAATTTCACCGCTACTGGTCGGAAGCACTGCCTTGAAGCGACCATCGGTCGACACCAACGCAAGACTCTTACGACCCTGATAGATGGTGGCATAAATGATCATGCTGCCATTGGGAGCCACACTTGGCGACTCATCGAGAGCACTCTGGGTCAGTACCAACATGGCTCCGTTTTCCATATCCTGGCGAGCGATGCGATATTGTCCCTGAACCCGGGTCACCACCACCATGGACTTGCCGTCCGGTGTGATGGATGCACCCTGGTTGGAATCCCCTTCCCAGGTCATCCGGCGAGTGACGCCAGTCGCCAAATTTACGCTATAAATCTGGGGTTTGCCACCACGTTCAGAGGTGAACAGCAAAGTTTGACCGTCCGGCATCCAGGAGGGTTCGGTGTCTATGGTACGGTTATTTGTGACTCGAGTGAGTTGCTTGCTAGCAACATCAACAACATAGAGATCAGGCTGCCCATCTTTGGACAAAACAATAGCCAAACGGCGACCATCTGGTGACCACTCGGGGGCACCGTTGATGCCGCGGAAACTGGTGATCAGACTGCGTTGCTGGGTATAGATGTCCTGCACATAGATCTCGGACTTCTGGTTCTCGAAGCTCACATAGGCCAGCTTGCTGCCATCCGGCGACCAGGCCGGTGACATCAACGGCTCGCGGGAGCGCAGCAGGGTCTTCTCGTTGTAGCCATCGTAATCGGAGATACGCAGCTGGTACGGGAACTGGGTGCCCTGCTGGACTGAGACATAGGCCAGTCGGGTCAGGAAGGCACCACGCTCACCGGTCAGACGCTCGTAGACGATGTCGGAGATGCGGTGGGCGAACTGGCGCATCTGGGCACCCGGTATGGTCGCCATGCGGCTGTCGAGGATGTAACCGTTCGCTTCGCCGCCCTGGGTCTTGGCCAACTGGCCCTTCAGAACGTCGACCAGCTCGAAGTTGATCTTGTAGGTGCCATCACCCACCGCCGCGATGGAACCGACCACCACGGCCTCCACACCCTGGGACGCCCAGGGGGCGAAGTTGATCTCGCCACTGCTGCTCGGGGTCTGCGGCATCTGGCCACGGGCCAGCGGCTTGAACTTGCCGCTGCGCATCAGGTCGTTGGAGACCACCTCGGCGATGTCCTGTGGCAGTTGACCATTGCCCTCCCACTTGAAGGGGGCTATGGCGATGGGGCGCGCACTGTCAATACCGCCGGTGATGACGATGTCCAAGGCCGCCTGAGCGCTCTGGCCTAGCAGAAGGCAGCCAACCAAAGCAAAAAACACTTTTCTTATCATGGCTTAAATACTCTGTTCCAATAAAAATGAGAGGTGAAATTCCTTTATCAGCAGATGCTGCCAACCACGGTCAATGACCCCGTTTTATCACGTCTAGATGCTAGGTTCTAACTTGAGGTTAAACTCCTTCAACATCTCGAACGCCGCCGGATCCTTCGGCACCGGCAACTGATTCGCCTTCAGCACAGCCGCCTTGCCGGAGCGGCAGACCGCAGGGTCACCCTGACCGTTGTCCACCGAAATGACGAAGCCGGTACTGGCCAATTTGACACCGATAGTACAGGTTTTGCCCCGCATGGTGGGATCCAAAATCATATAGCGCTCGACCGTTGCCTTGATGAGGGCGGCGTACTTGTCGACCTCCCCCTTGGCGGCAGCCGATGCGGCCTGGCTGCGGGAATTGGCCTCGGCCTCCAGCTGCTGCTGCATCATGGCTTCCATCTCTTTCTGCAACTTGGCCTCCTCGGCCGCCTTGCGCTTGCGCTCTGCCTCTATCTTGGCCTTCTTGTCAGCCTCGGCCTTCGCCTTCTTGTCTGCGTCAGCTTTTGCCTTCTTGGCGGCTTCATCTGCAGCCTTTTTCTCTGCCTCAGCCTTGGCCTTCTTCTCGGCTTCCGCCTTGGCTTTCTTCTCAGCCTCGGCCTTGGCCTTCTTGTCGGCTTCAGCCTTCTTGGCCGCATCCGCCTTCGCCTTGGCTTTCTCTTCGGCCTGCTTCTTCTCCAGCTCTTCTTTCTTTTTCTTGAGCGCCAGCGCCTTGGCGAGTTCCTCTTCCTGGCGCTTGGCTTCGGCCTGCTTGGTCTTCTGCGCCTCCAGCTTGCGGGCTTCCTCGGCCTTCTGGGCCTGCTCTTCCGCCTGCTTCTGCTCGGCTACCTTCTTCTGCTTCTCGGTCTCGGCCTTGCGGGTGGCCTCCTCGGCCTCCTTGCGCTTGGTCTCGGCGATGCGCAGACGCTCCTGCTCCTTCGCCAGCTCGCGCCGGGCCTGATCGGCGTCTTCCTTGTCCTTCTCTTTCTGCTGCTGGGCAGCCTTGGGCTGAGCTTTCTGCTGCTGGATCTGCTGTGCCTGTTGCTCCAGGAACTCGCTGTCCAGCATCACCGCATTGACGATCTGTCCCTTCGACTCGGGGCGCTTGGGCTTGCTGAAGTCGACACCGACCAGCAGTATGATGCCGATGATCAGATGCAGCAGCAGCGACGCGACGAGATAACCGGAAATACCACGCTTCACATCCATCTCCGTCAGTTCACCGGATCCGTCATCAGGCCAACCTGAGGCACACCGGCTTTCTTGAGGGCCACCATCAGCAGGATCACCTCTTCGTAACGCACGGACTTGTCACCCGCCACCACCACGGGAGCGTTCTGGTTGATGGCCAGATAACCCATGGCCTTCTCGGTGATGTATTGCTGCATCGCCTCGGGCGTGCCACTTGGCACTGGCTCATCATCCGCCTCACCGGCCTTGATGACGTACTCACCCTCGGTGTTGACGCTGACGATGAAGGGGGGCTTGGCGTCCTCGGGCAACTGCTCGGACTCGGCCTGGGGCAGGTCCACCTTGACCCCTTGCGTGATCACCGGCGTCACCGCCATGAAGATGATGAGCAGCACCAGCATGACGTCGATATAGGGCACCACGTTGATCTCGGCGACCTTCTTGCGCCGGATCCGCTGATAGGTTTGCATTTACTTGTCACCCTGCTGCTGTGCAATCTGACGGTTCAGTATGGTGGTGAACTCGTCCATGAAGTTGGCGTAGGCGTTCTCCAGCTTCTCTACCTTGTTGGTGAATCTGTTATAGAAAATAACCGCGGGAATGGCCGCGAACAGACCCATGGCGGTGGCGATCAGCGCCTCCGCGATGCCCGGTGCCACCATCTGCAGGGTCGCCTGCTGTACCTGACCCAGTGCGATAAAGGCGTTCATGATGCCCCATACGGTACCAAACAGGCCGATATAGGGGCTGATGGAGCCGACGGTCGCCAGCACTGGCAGGTTGGATTCCAGCTCGTCCACCGCACGGGACAGCGAGACGCGCATGGCACGATAGGTACCGTCCATCACCGCATCCTGGCCACGGGCGCCGGCCTTGAGCAGGCGGGCATACTCCTTGAAGCCGGAATAGAAGATGTCTTCCATGCCTTCGATGTCATCGCGGCGGGAAGAGGACTCCTGATAGAGACGGTTGAGGTCGACGCCGGACCAGAATCTGTCTTCAAACTGCTCCGAGGCGAGGTTGGCCGCCTTGATGACCTTGGAACGCTGGATGATCAGCGCCCAGGAGACGACCGACATGCCCATCAGGGTCATCATGACCAGTTTCACCAGCAGACTGGCTTGCCAGAACAGACCAATAAACGAAATTTCAGCGTGCACTTAACAGCACTCCCTTGATTTTTTCAGGTATTGCAACAGGTTTCATTTGCGGATGACTGACACAGGCAATCTGTACCATGGCCTGGGTGATCAGTCGTCCATCAGCCGCCAGGATCTGCTGTGAAAAGCGCATGGAAGCACGTTTCACTTCAGTCACTTGCGTCAATACGGTCAGCAGTTCATTGAAGCGGGCCGCGGAGCGGAAATCGATCTCGGTGCGACTCACCACGAAGGCGATCCCCGCCTGCAACAGGACATCTTGCTCGATGTCGCCGGCGCGCAGGAACTCGGTGCGAGCCCGTTCCATAAACTTGAGATAATTGGCGTTGTAGACGATGCCTCCGGCGTCAGTGTCTTCGTAGTAGACACGTACCGGAAACTCAGAGACTTCCCCCATAAAAATCTGTGATCCATTCGACAGTCAGATGGGGGGCTATCATAGCGCAGGGCTGAATAGGAAAGAAGCAGGGGGAGACAGGGAAATCCCATCTCCCCCTGTTTTTTATGGCAGGCAATAACGGCCGATCCGCCGGGGGCAAAACCACGGCCGCACTGCGGGGTACAAAAGCAGAGGGAGGCAGAAAATGTCTGGCCTCCCTCGGTGTTTATGGCAGGTAATACCCGCTGGTCAGCCAGAGCCCGTACAACAGGCTTGGCAAGGCGAGCCAGGGGAAAAACAGCACGCGGCCAACCAGGCTGCGGGGGTGGAACCCCAGTCCGTGCATGACGCCGCAGCAGACCGCCCACATCAGCCAGGGGGCCAGCCAGAGACCGTGGTCACTGGTGTTGGCAGCCACCAGATTCGGTGCCTGCAAGATGGCGACGCCCAGCAGGGCCGCCGCCAGCAACATCAGACCTTGCCATGGCTGGCGCTCCAGGGGAGCGGCCAGCCGGGCGAGCCTGTCACTTGTCTTCATCGATCTGACGATCCAGGTTCTCGGTGTGCTCCAGCCAGAGCGCATTGATGATCCCAAACGCACAGGCCAGCAACAGCCCCAGGATCCAGGTGAAATACCACATATCAGGGCACCTTCTTAGTAGAGCGATTGTTGGTTGTCTTCGATGTGCTTGTTACTCACCCGGCCAAACATCTTGATGTAGGTCCAGATGGTGTAAGCCAGCACTGTCGGTACGAAGACGACTGCGACTACCGTCATCACCTTGAGGGTGTTGAAGGAGGCGGTGGCATCCCACATGGTCAGGCTCTGGGACGGCTCCAGGCTGGAGGGCATCACGAACGGGAACATGGAGAAGCCCGCGGTCAGTATGATGCCGGCAATGGCCAGGGAGGAGAACAGGAACGCCATCCAGCCCTTGCCCAGCTTGGCCGCAAGCGCGGTCAGCAGGCTCATCACCAGACCCAGCACGGGGGCGGCAATCATCCAGGGGTAGAGGTTGTAGTTCTGCATCCAGGCACCGGCCTGCACCACCACTTCCTTGTGAAGCGGGTTGGTGACGGCGTCGGTGGCGACGGTGCCCACGATCACATAGCCATCCATGCCGCTCACCCAGACTCCGGCCAGGGCAAACAGCACCAGGGTCAGCAGGGAGAAGATCATGGCGGCGGTACGGGAGCGGGCCAGCACTTCACCTTCGGTCTTCATCATCAGCCAGGCAGCGCCCTGGGTCACTATCATGAACAGGCTCACCAGACCGGCCAGCAGGCCGAACGGGTTGAGCAGGCCGAAGAAGTTGCCGTGGTAGGTCAGCATCAGGAACTGGTTGAAGCTGAAGGGAACCCCTTGCAGCAGGTTGCCGAAGGCCACCCCGAAGATGACGGGGGGAATGGCACTACCGGCGAACAGCGCCCAGTCCCAGCTGGTGCGCCACTGGGCGCCTTCCTGCAGGGAGCGGTACTTGAAGCCGACCGGACGGAAGAAGAGCGCCATCAGGGTCAGGATCATGGCGATGTAGAAGCCGGAGAAGGCCGCCGCATAGACCATGGGCCAGGCCGCGAACAGGGCACCGCCCGCGGTGACCAGCCAGACCTGGTTGCCTTCCCAGTGCGGCCCCATGGTGTTGAGCATCACCCGACGCTCCACATCCTTCTTGCCGACGAAGGGGAGCAGGGCACCGACCCCCATATCGAAGCCGTCGGTGATGGCGAAGCCGATCAGCAGCACGCCGACCAAGACCCACCAGACCAGACGCAACATTTCGTAATCAAACATGGGTTACTCTCCTTATGCCTTGCTCTGTTCGAAGTGGTACTTGCCCGTCTTCAGGCTGCTTGGGCCCAGACGCGCATACTTGAACATCAGGTACATCTCGATGATCAGCAGTACGGTGTAGAACAGGCAGATCCCGATCAGGGAGAACCAGATCTCGGACGCAGGGATATTGGATGCGGAGACAGAGGTCGGCAGCATCTCGGCTATGGTCCAGGGTTGGCGACCGTACTCGGCGACAAACCAGCCCGCCTCGATGGCGATCCAGGGCAGCGGGATGCCGTACAGCAGCGCCTTGAGCAACCACTTGCGCTCACCGATCTTGTGGCGAGTGCTGTCATAGAAGGCCAGACCGATCAGCACCAGCATCAACATGCCGCAGGCAACCATGATGCGGAAGGCGAAGAACAGCGGCAGTACCTGCGGGATGGAGTCATCCACGGCGGCCTTGATCTGATCGTCGGTCGCGTCGGTCACGTTGGCGGTGTAACGCTTGAGCAGCAGACCGTAGCCCAGATCCTGCTTCACTTCGTCGAAGCGAGCGCGGGTCTCGTCTGACTTGTCGCCAGATTGCAGCTTGGTCAGCAGATCGTAGGCGGTCATGCCGCTGCGCACGCGCACTTCATGCTCGCTCTTCAGATCCTTGAGACCGGTCACCTGACCGTCCAGGGAACGGGTCGCTATGATGCCGAGGGCGTAAGGGATCTTGATGGCGTAGTCGGTGCGCATCTCTTCCTGGTTCGGAATGCCGAACAGGGTGAAGGATGCGGGTGCCGGCTCAGTGTTCCACTCGGCCTCGATGGCCGCCAGTTTCACCTTCTGCACTTCCCCGGTCTCGTAGCCGGACTCGTCACCCAGCACCAGCACGGAGAGGATGGAGGCCATGCCGAACGCGGCCGCGATGGCGAAGGAGCGACGGGCGAAGGCCACATCACGATTCTTCAGCAGGTAGTAGGAGGAGATGCCCAGCACGAACATGGCGCCCGTGGTGTAGCCCGCTGCCACTGTGTGGACGAACTTGACCTGAGCAACCGGGTTGAACACCAGCTCGGCGAAACTCACCATCTCCATCCGCATGGATTCGAAGTTGAATTCGGCACCGACCGGGTTCTGCATCCAGCCGTTGGCGACCAGGATCCAGAGGGCGGAGAGGTTGGTCCCAAGAGCCATCAGCCAGGTTGCCGCCAGATGCTGGCGCTTGGTGAGGCGATCCCAACCGAAGAAGAACATGCCGACGAAGGTGGACTCCAGGAAGAAGGCCATCAAGCCTTCGATGGCCAGCGGGGCCCCGAAGATATCACCGACATAGTGGGAGTAGTAAGCCCAGTTGGTACCGAACTGAAACTCCATGGTGAGCCCGGTGGTAACCCCAAGGGCGAAGTTGATACCAAACAACTTGCCCCAGAACTTGGTCATGTCCCGGTACACTGTGTTGTTGGTCATCACATAGACAGACTCCATGATCGCCAGAATGAAGGCCATTCCCAGCGTCAGGGGTACAAACAGGAAGTGATAAAGGGCCGTCGCAGCGAATTGGAACCGCGATAGGTCTACCACATGCTCAGCAATCATGATGTTTCCTCACCGATTATTGGCACGGCTATTTTAAGTTTTAAGGACAAAGCTTCCATTGGAAGTCCCCGAATGGTCGATCACCCCTCGCGGACTGACCGGATTCGACTGCCACCACATTAACAACAAGGCAATATAGAGGAACAAAAAAAGCTAATGTTTAACATCTGGTAAACATTAACTGCAGTTCTATTCTCGCCTATAATGATGGCTGTTTTATATCATCTTTATTTGATTGAAATCAATGTAAACCCATCATCAATACATGCCTTTTCAAGGCAACTTACAAGCCGTTTCCCATTAATTTTGGGAGCTTGCTCACAAAAAACATTAAACCGTAAATACTTGATTTAAATCAATTTTAACTCTCGTCAAAATAGTTTCAATTCTGTTAAACAAATAGACGAGATGAGCAGGCTCATCCTTATCAATCCGGTATTTCAAGAATGATGCAGGCCATCATGAAATCAATTTAAAACCAGCAAAAACACATGTTTATGCGGATTGGCCCGCCTCACAAAATCATTAATTTATCTAATCCGAAACACATAGATTTTCTTGTTTGTCCGGCCCGGCAAGAGCTCCTACAATGCGCCTCGCAGTGAGGGCACACCTCTGGATACAGGCCGGTCATTCCGGGTTCCCGGTACGTATTCGATGAACATTTCGAACCTGTTTGTTGGGATTAATGATGAAAAAGTTTGTTGCCAAGACCATCCGTTACTACAAGCTTTCGTTCGTTCAACTCTATCAAATGAACCGACTCTGAGGCCTCGCGACGGCTCCTTTGTGTTTTCCCGACCGGTCTGCAGACGCACTCACTGTCTGTGAACATCCATCCTGAATTGTCTTTGCCCACCGCATCCGCCGTGGGCTTTTTTTTGCCCGGATAATAAAAAACCGCCCTTGGGGGCGGTTTGTCGTTCAAAGGCTGCTTTTACTGCTCATCTGGCCGTTGCAGGCCAAAGTGCGCATAAGCTCTCGGTGTCGCGATCCGCCCTCTGGGTGTACGTTGCAGATAGCCTTGCTGGATCAGATAAGGCTCCAGCACGTCCTCTATGGTGTCCTTCTCTTCCCCTATGGCGGCGGCCAGGTTGTCGAGCCCCACGGGGCCCCCCATAAACTTGTCGATGACGGCCAACAATAGCTTGCGGTCCATGAAGTCGAACCCCTCGTTGTCCACATCCAGCATGTCCATGGCACGGGCCGCTATGGGTCCATCAATGCGGCCATCGGATTTCACCTGGGCGAAATCCCGCACCCGTCTTAACAGACGGTTAGCAATCCGCGGGGTCCCCCGGGAGCGGCGAGCCACCTCCAGCGCACCGTCCCCCGACATGTCGAGCCCGAGGCAGCGGGCGCTGCGGGAGACGATGTCGGTGAGATCCTTGACGTTGTAGAACTCGAGACGTTGGACTATCCCGAAACGGTCACGCAAGGGGCTGGTCAGGGAGCCGGCCCGGGTGGTGGCCCCGATCAGGGTGAAGGGAGGCAGATCGAGCTTGATGGAGCGGGCGGCAGGCCCCTCTCCTATCATGATGTCGAGCTGGTAATCCTCCATGGCCGGATAGAGCACCTCCTCCACCACAGGGCTGAGGCGGTGGATTTCGTCGATGAAGAGCACATCGTTCGGTTCGAGGTTGGTGAGCAGCGCGGCGAGATCCCCCGCCTTCTCCAGCACGGGGCCCGAGGTGGTCTTGATGTTGACCCCCATCTCGTTGGCCACTATGTTGGCCAGCGTGGTCTTGCCGAGCCCCGGCGGGCCGAAGATCAGCAGGTGATCCAGGGCCTCCCCGCGCTGGCGGGCGGCCTCGATGAAGATCTCCATCTGGTCGCAGACATGATCCTGCCCGGTGTAATCCGCCAGCTTCTTGGGCCGGATGGCCCTGTCGATGACCTCGTCCTCGCGGGCGGCACCGGCCGAGATGAGACGATCCGCTTCAATCATGCACTACCTCACGCTCTGCATCCCCGTGGTCACAGTAGAGTGACCCGGGATGGTCCGCTTGCTTCATTGTCATCCTCACACCAGGCTGCGCAGGGATTCACGGATGATGGCTTCCACCGACATGCCCTCGCTGGCCACCTTGGCCACGATCTGGCTCGCCTGCTGCGGCTTGTAACCGAGCGCAACCAAGGCGCTGGCTGCCTCTTCACTGGCATCGGGGGCGCGCAGCTGGCTCTCCTGGGCGGGCAGGCTGATGGCGGCAGGGGAGAAGAGATCGTGGCTGACCCAACCCTTGAGGCGGTCCTTCATCTCCACCACCAGCCGCTCGGCGGTCTTCTTGCCCACGCCGGGCAGCTTGACCAGAGAGCTTATCTCCTCGCGCTCGACGCTCATCACGAACTGGGTGGCCGTCATGCCGGAGAGGATGGCCAGCGCCAGTTTGGGGCCGACCCCGTTGGTCTTGATCAGCTCGCGAAACAGCGCCCGCTCCTGCTTGTGGTTGAAGCCATAGAGCAGCTGGGCATCTTCGCGCACCACGAAGTGGGTGTGAATGACAGCTTCCTTCCCGAGCTCGGGCAGATCATAGAAGCAGCTCATGGGCATGTGCACTTCATAACCCAGGCCCCCCACTTCGATCAGCACCTCAGGGGGTTGTTTCTCGATGATGACGCCTCTCAAGCGACCGATCATGTTCTCTTCCTCGCCACGCAGACTCTTGCAAATTGGGTCATAGCATAAAGAATAACTGGATAAGTATCCAGCATAGGGCCATGGAGGACAGCAAGGGAGGCTGTCTACCCTGATACTCTCTGCGCAGATATGGGCAGTCACTTTATTTCCCACCGGGAATGGCGCATCTTGGCCATTGAGCGAACACTCAGTGGGCTTGTTCGGAACCAGGGAAGGTCCTGCATCATGAAAATTGTCACGACATCGAATCTTGGGCTCACTATCTTGCTCGGCTGCACACTGGGCATGGGGGTGATCGGCTGGTATGGCAGCCAGCGGCTGGCCGATTTGCTCTCCTATGTGCTGGGTGCCGCCTGGCAAACGGCCGATGGCGCCATGGAGGGATCCATCGAGCTGGGCAATCAGTCGCTCTATATCCAGAAAATGCTCAGAGGCATGCCCCTTGACGAGCCCGAGCTGCAACGGGCCAGACAGGCGGCCACCGACGCCTTGCGACGGGTGGAGCAAGGCAAGCTCATCGATGCGACTGCGCTCGGCACCCTGAACTTGCATGAGCAGGCCTATCAGCAACAGCAGGAAAAACTGCTGACGCTCTACCGCACCTTTACCGGTGTTGATCGGGCGCTGCGCGCCAGCTCGGAGCGCATGTCACGCCTCTCGACCCAGCTGGAAGTGATCGGTGATGGCGCGGTGGAGAGCCTCACCCGGTCACCGGATGAGGCCATCAGCTGGAATGGCGGCCTCGCCACCCGCTGGCAGGCGGCCGACGGCGGTATGGAGGCCAACATAGGTTTCCTGCGTCAGCTCTATGCCCTGGAGAAGATGCAGAGTGAAGGCCCCACCCCCGCCATCCAGGCCGAACTGGCCGAGGCCACCCGCTTCTACCAGGAGGCGGTCGACGGCATGCTGGCGACCGGCCTGTTCGATGTGCCCGGTGAAGGGGAGTTCGCCGGCCAATCCCTCGCCACCCAGTATCGCGCCCTGCTGGCCGACAACACCCGCCTTAACCGTGAATGGATCTCCGCCCTGACCGATTACCAGAGCCAGCTGGCTCGTTACGACAGCAGTGCCGAACAGCTCAAGCAGGCGCTGGTCGAAGTCGAGGCCAAGGGGGATGCCACTGTCGAGGATCAGGTAAATCAACTCAATACCATCATCGGCCATACCAGGAACCTGATCCTGGGCGCCCTGGTGTTGAGCCTGCTGATCGTCGCCCTCTGCGGCATCTGGCTGGTGCGCACCATAGTCCGCCCCCTGTTGCAGGTTGACCGGCGCATGCAGGACATAGCCGCGGGCGATGGGGATCTCAATGCCCGCATCAACCTCAAGCGAAACGACGAGCTGGGCTCGCTGGCCGGCAGCGTGGATCGCTTCATCGAGAAACTGCAGCAGATGATCAGCGCCACCATGGACAACAACCAGCACATCAACCAGCACGTGCACACCTCGGTCAACCGGGTCGAGGCCATCAGCCAGAGCAGCCGTCAAACCGCCAAGCATGCCCAGGCGCTACACCATGACAGCGAGCAGATGGTGCGGGTCGCCACCTCTATCTCTGACAACTGCGGCCTGGCCGCGCACAATGCCAACGAAGTCCGCCAGCTCACCGCAGAAAGCAGTCAGTACGTGACCTCCGCCAGCAACGGCATGCAGCGCGTGGTGGTGGAAGTGGGCGAGTGCGCCACCGCCATCAATGCCCTCAAGGAGCAGGCTGGCCAGATTGGCCAGATCATCTCCACCATCAGCAACATCTCGGAGCAAACCAACCTGCTGGCCCTCAACGCCGCCATCGAGGCCGCCCGGGCTGGTGAGATGGGTCGCGGTTTTGCCGTGGTGGCCGACGAGGTGCGCACCCTGGCCAACCGCACCGCCGCCTCCAGCGCCGAGATAACCGAGGTGATCAGCAGCATCCAGCAGCAGACCGAACAGGCCTATCTGATGATGCAACGCAACCTGAAAACCGTGGAATCAGGCATGGCGGATTCCGACAACACCAGGCAGATCCTGTTCAAGGTAGAGGAGGCCATCGACCAGTTGGCGGACATGGTGCAACAGGTAGCGGATGCCACCAGCCAGCTCTCCCACACCCTGAGCCACACCACCGACAAGGTCTCGGACATCAGCCTGCAGGCCCAGACCGGTGAGCAGGAGGCGCAGGAGTGCCTGCAGCTCGCCTCCTCCCTCCATCAGGCCAGCTTGCAGCAGCAGCGACTGCTGTCACAGTTTCGGGTCTAGCGCAGGCGGGGGCCCGCCCCCGCTTTCTCCCGCTGTGCAAATTTAGCCCTTGGGCAGCAACGCCCGGCCTGTTAAAATTCCGCACTTGAAATTTTCCAGGGCCCCGCGCCCGTTCTAGCTAAGGTCTACCGCGATGCGTACCAGCCAATATCTGCTTTCCACTCTCAAGGAAACCCCCTCCGACGCTGAAGTCATCAGCCACCAGCTGATGCTGCGCGCCGGGATGATCCGTAAACTGGCCTCCGGCATGTACGCCTGGCTGCCAACCGGTCTGCGGGTACTGAAAAAGATCGAGAACATTGTTCGCGAAGAGATGAACAATGCTGGTGCCATCGAAGTCTCCATGCCGGTGGTGCAACCCGCCGAGCTGTGGCAGGAGTCCGGCCGCTGGGATGACTACGGTCCCGAGCTGTGCCGCCTGACCGACCGCCACAACCGCCCCTTCGTGCTGGGCCCGACCCACGAAGAGGTGATCACCGCCCTGGTCCGTTACGAAGTGAACAGCTACAAGCAGCTGCCGCTCAACCTCTACCAGATCCAGACCAAGTTCCGTGACGAGGTGCGTCCCCGTTTCGGCGTGATGCGCGGTCGCGAGTTCCTGATGAAGGATGCCTACTCCTTCCACATCGACAAGGCCTCGCTGATCGAGACCTACGAGAAGATGCACGCCGCCTACTGCGCCGCCTTCACCCGCATGGGTCTGAACTTCCGTCCGGTGCAGGCCGATACCGGCTCCATCGGCGGTACTGGCTCCCACGAATTCCAGGTGCTGGCCGAGAGCGGTGAAGACTTGATCGCCTTCTCCGATACATCAGATTACGCCGCCAACATCGAGATGGCCGAAGCCCTGGCACCCGTTGGCGAGCGCGCTGCCGCAACCAAAGCTCTGACCAAGGTTGCCACCCCGGCGGTGCACACCATAGACGAAGTGGCCGCCTTCCTGGCCGTGGCCCCGACCGCCATCGCCAAGACCCTGCTGGTACTGGCGGAAGCGGATGAGCACGGCAAGCAGGCTGTCATCGCCCTGGTACTGCGTGGCGACCACGAGCTGAACGAGATCAAGGCCGAGAAGCTCCCTGGCGTGGCTAACCCGCTGACCTTCGCCAATGACGAGCAGATCAAGGCTGCCGCCGGTTGCGATGCAGGTTCCATAGGCCCGGTCGGCTTTGCCGGTCGCATCATTGCCGATCGCAGCGCCGCCCATCTTGCCGATTTTGTCTGCGGTGCCAACGAGACCGGCTTCCACCTGACCGGTGCCAACTGGGATCGCGACATCGCCACTTATGAAGTGGCCGACCTGCGCAACGTGGTGGAAGGCGACCCCAGCCCCTGCGGCCAGGGCAAGCTGCTGCTCAAGCGCGGTATCGAAGTGGGCCACATCTTCCAGCTGGGTACCAAGTACTCCGAAGCCATGAAGGCCAGCGTGCTGAACGAGGGCGGCAAGTCCGTCACCATGGAGATGGGTTGCTACGGCATAGGTGTGTCCCGTCTGGTGGCGGCCGCCATCGAGCAGAACAACGACCAGTACGGCATCATCTGGCCGGAAGCCATAGCCCCGTTCGAAGTGGCCATAGTGCCGATGAACATGCACAAGTCCGAGCGCGTCGCCGAGCAGGCGCAGCAGTTCTACGCCGAGCTGAAAGCCGCCGGTGTGGACGTCTTGTTCGACGACCGTAAAGAGCGTCCGGGCGTGATGTTCGCCGACATGGAGCTGATCGGTATCCCGCACGCCATCGTCATCGGCGACCGGGGTCTGGACAACGGCGTGGTGGAGTACAAGTGCCGCCGCACCGGCGAGAAGCAGGAAGTGGCCATTGGCGACATCATCGCCATGCTCAAGGCCAAGCTGGGTCGCTAATAGCGCCTGCTAATTCTGCTTTTCGTTTTCGATAAAAAGGCCCCGGGTGTGAATTGCACTCGGGGCTTTTTATATGTTGCCTGTCTCTGCTGTTCATCACAAAAGCAAGGGTCCAGCAGCATCTCGATATTGCGCTGTACATGAAGTAGCAGATTTTCTAGACTGACGTTCTTTATCCAGATTGCCCGAGAGATTATGTCCACTGCCTTAGCCAATACCGTCGTCGTGCTCGATTTCGAGACTACCGGGCTCTCACCAGGACAAGGTGATAGAGCGATCGAAATTGGCGCCGTCCGGATTGAAAACGGCCACATCAGTGAACGTTTTTCGGCGTTGATGAATCCTGGCTTTAACGTAAGCAGCTTTATTGAGCAATATACCGGGATCAGCAATGCCATGCTGAAACAGGCGCCACCTTGCGGCGAGGTGATGGCGGACTTCGTCGAGTTTATCGGTGATGATAATCTGGTTGCCCATAATGCCTCCTTCGACAAGCGCTTTCTGGATGCTGAAATAGAGCGACTGTCGGCGCACTATCCTGGGCAGTTCGCCTGCTCCTTGCTGCTGTCGAGACGGTTATTCCCCGAGGCGCCGAACCATAAATTGGCTACCTTGGTGCAATACCAGAATTTACCCAATGACGGGGTATTTCACCGCGCCTTGGCCGATGCTGAAGTGACGGCGCATCTGTGGCTCGCTCTGTTAAAGGAATTAGAGTGCCGGCATGGCATTTTCAACCCTGATTTTGAATTGCTGCTAACCCTTGGTAAAAAATCAAAGCATGCAGTTCAGTCTTTCCTGCAGGGATATGCGACTAAAAAATGATTCACTCAGGTACGATTAACCCCACCAGAATTTAAATATGATTCCGTATGGGGCTGGATGAAACATTAAATGTTGGAGTGGTAAGTTGCGATAACGCATTATAAAAACAGGTGCTTTTGTCATTTCACTCTAAACGTTTATTTTTACACCTTGATAATGCCAACCTTAATTAATACATTACAATGCCGGCCTTAAAATATATCAATCATTCCCACATCCCATTGCACGACATATTACCCATATCCCGCTGGCGATGCCCCAGAGCATCGGCGATCGCAGCCTGGACAACGGCGTGGTGGGGTACAAATGCCGCCGCACCGGCGAGAAGCAGGCAGTAGTGATCAAAGAGATTATCGCCATGCTCAAGGCCAAGCTGGGCCGTTAATTCCACTCCCTTGCCACCATAAAAAAGCGCGCCTGATGGCGCGCTTTTTGTTTCTGCTTTCGTGAACGACGGGAGCCGGATGGCAGGACACTGCCTCAGGCGTTGCGACCGATAAAGAGATCGGTCACGTGGCAGCTGCTTCTCGCCTCCAGTGCATCCAGCATGTAGGCCGCCGCGTCTTCCGGTGTCATGAAGCTGCTCGGGTCCACATGGTCCGAGTTGTCCCAGAATTCGCTGCGGATCCCGCTCGGGTAGAGGTTCACCAGCCGCAGGGGCGAGCCCTTGAGCTCGGCCCGCAGGGACTCCAGAAAGCCGCGCATCCCCCATTTGGAGGCGCAGTAGAGGCTCTCGTTGGCCTTGCCGGTCTGGGCAGCGGAGGACAGCACATTGGCCAGCACCCCGCCTTGTTCGCCGATGAGGCGCACCGTCTGCTGGGCCACCAGTATGGTAGAGACGAGATTGCTCTCCACCACCCGGCGCACCTGCTCGGCGGTGTAGACACCGACAGGGCCGAATTCCCCGACGCCGGCACAGTGGATCACAAGGGAAGGCAAGCCGCCCCAGGCCACGGCGGCCCCGAAGGCCATCTCCACCTCTTCGTGGTGGGCCAGATCGGCGGCGATGCCGACCACGGCGCTGCCGAGCCGCTGCTCCTGCTCCTGCAACTTGTGATAACGGCGCCCCATCATGGAGACTCTATGACCGCGCTCAACCAGTCCGATTGTCAGAGCGCGCCCAAGGCCGGAGCCCGCGCCAGTCACTATGATATGGCCCATTATCTCTCCTCCTCACCCTTGCCCGTCAAACACGCCCGAGTGGCGCATCGCCACCCTTCGTCAGATTAGAAGGTGAATTCGCCACCGATGAACCAGCCGTCGATGGTCTGGTCGACGCGATCGAAGTCCATCTCGGCTTCACGCCAGCCGGCACGGATCTTGAGCGGCACTGTGGAGAACTTGTAGGAACCACCCAGGCGGTAGTCATAGTTGTCGGCATCCTGCACCCGCAGATCACCAAAGGCGGCAAAGCCGGTACCCGGGATGCGCACTTCACCACCGGTGTAGGCCATCAGCACGTCCTTGTCGTAGGAGTAGTGCTGGGTGTTGAAGTCGCCATCGTAGCGACGACCGGTCAGACCCAGATCGAGCTGGAACAGGTCGTTGTTCATCAGGCGGTAGTAGAGGCTCAGATCATAGGCCAGCAGATCGTTGCTGAAGGAGCCGCCGCTGGTGCTGAAATCGGACATCTCGAACTTGGCGTTCGGCAGCAGGAAGATGCCGTGTTCCAGTTGCAGGTAGCCGCTCCAGTTGTAGTTGTCGTCGTAGCTGCCATCGGCACCGACGCCGCTGACCTGGCCGCCCCCCTGGGAGTTCCACATATCGGCACCCGCCGCGAAACGCCAGTCATCGGCGGCCATGGCTGCATGGCTGAACAGGGCAATCAGGGTGCCGGCAATCAGGGTCTTCTTCATTACATAGCTCCATTATGGACTGGAAAGACCATCATTTTACCCGGTGAGCAAGGAATACCTAGAGTAAAAAGCTGAACAAGCGTCCATTAATGTCAGTGCTGCATGCCCTTCATCGGCTCGACCGGCTTCACCGGCAGGCTCAGGCTCAGGGTTTGACCATCGTCCAGGGTCAGGGTCAGGGGGAAGGGTTTGTCCTCTGAGAGAGCCCCCACCTCGAACAGCATGATGTGGAGGCTGCCGGGTTTGAGGACGGCTTCCCCCCTGGCCGGGATTTCGATGCTCTCCACCTGGCGCATCTTCATGACGCCGTTCTCGTGCAGATGGGTGTGCAGCTCGGCACGGCCCGCGTCAGAGGAGGCTGCCGCAGTCAGGGTCACAGGTTTGTCCGCGTCATTCTTGAGCACCATGAAGGCCGCCGTGTTGGGCGACCCCGGGGGGAGCAGGCGCACATAACCGTCGACGGCCTCGACCTTGGCCAGTGCGGGAGCAGCCAGGAGCAGGGCCAGGCTGGAATAAAACGCACGTTTAAACATGGTTGAAATCCTTTTATGATGTTGTTAAACGAAGCAAAGCTTACCCCTGTGGCAAGCTTTTGGCAGCCCCCGAACACAAGGATTCAGACATGGCCCTCACAATTCTGGCCGAGCAGCAGGATGGCTTGCTCCTCCTGACCCTCAACCGGCCGGACAAGCGCAATGCCCTCAACACCGAGATGTACCTGGCCCTCACCCTGGCCTTTCAGCAGGCCGCCCTGGACGAGAGCGTGCATGTGGTGTTGCTGCAAGGGCAGCAGGAGTGCTTCACCGCAGGCAATGATCTCGCGGACTTCATGGGCAAGAGCAGTCTGGAAGCGGATGACCCCATCTTGCAGTTCCTCCACACCCTGGCCGACTTCACCAAGCCGGTGATCGCCGCCGTGGGCGGCCCGGCGGTGGGCATAGGCACCACACTGCTGCTGCACTGCGATCTGGTCTATCTGGGAGAGAACGCCCGGCTGCAACTGCCCTTCGTCGAGCTGGGGCTGGTGCCGGAGTTTGCCTCAAGCCTCTTGCTGCCCCGCGCCGTGGGCCACCTGAAGGCAGCTGAGCTGCTGTTGCTGGCGGAGGCCATAGACGCCGGGGAGGCGCTACGGCTCGGGCTGGCCAACCGGGTGCTGGCGGTGGAGGAGCTGCTCCCCTTCGCCCGGGCCCAGGGGGTGAAGCTCGCGGCCAAAGCGCCCAAGGCCCTGCTAAAGAGCAAGGCGCTGCTCAAGCAGGAGCTCAGGCAGGCGGTGCATTTCGTCATCGATCTGGAGGCCCGCGCCTTCTCCCTCGCCCTGCAAGGGGAGGAAGCCCAGAACCGCATCGCACGGCGGCTCGGGCGCACAACCGCTAGTTGAGGCGGAAGCGGCCTATCAACTCGCAGCCCTGCACCTTGTCCTGCACCTGGATCAACCTGGCGATCTCGGGGTTGGGGTGGCGCTTCAAGAAGGAGAGCAGGGCGGCGCGGCAGCAGCCCAGCTCGCTGATGAGAGACTCGCACTCCCGATTCGGGCACTGGGGCACCAGGGCGGTGACCAGCTCGGAGGCGAGCTTGAGGTAGCGCAGCTCATAGGCGGGCTCTTCCATGGCGCGCCAGAAGTCGGCCATGCGGTGACAGGTGGCGACCCGCATGCTGGCCAGTTCGTCCAGATCCCCGGACGCCAGCTCATACACCTCCCCCAGGGCCTGCTGATAGAGGCAGATGGCCGTGCCCAGTGCCCCCATGCCAAGGGCATTCTCCGCCTCCAGCATGTAACGCTGCCAGTTCTGATTCGTCATTGTCCTCTCTCCTGCCGATACGAGTGGAGCCTGTATCATGGCTAATCGAGAATAAATATCAACCAGACCCTTTGTGCAGGTTTTGACCAACTCCTCCCCCCCTGCTCCTTGGCATCGCCCTCCCCATCCCTTACCATCTGGCCTCTTCTGTCGGGAGCCCTTCCTCATGCAACGACCCCGTTCATCCCAGGCGCTGGGCTGCTCCACCCTGTGCGTGCCCCGCCTGCTGGTCTGGATCTATTAGCTGCGCCGAACCGCGCATCCAATACCTATCCATTCAACGAGGAACATAGCCATGACCATCTGCCAACATTGGTCGCAGGTCGAATACCTGCACCTGACGGTGACCAATCCCAACATCTGCCTCAAGGGGCGACACAGCTACTACTCGGGGGCCTGGGACGGCCCTTTCGAAGAGGAAGCCGTGCGCTACCTGCACGGCGACAGCTGGAGCCGCTCAGCCGACACCGGCTGGGAGCCGCTCTGGCACATAGACAGGCTCCATCTCGGCGACTACGTGCAAATAGCCGCCGGGGTGAAGATCATCATGGGGGGCAACCACACCCACAACCCGGCCTTTATCAGCACCTATCCGTTCGCCGAGGTGGCGGCGCTCAAGCGCAGCTACAGACCCGCGGGCGATACCCGCATCGGCAATGACGTCTGGATCGGCATGGAAGCCATGATAATGCCGGGCGTCACCATAGGGGATGGCGCCATCATAGCCGCCCGGGCCCTGGTCAATCAGGATGTGCCGCCCTATGCCATGGTGGCGGGTACCCCGGCCAGGGTGGTGCGGATGCGCTTTGGCGACGATGATATTGCCCGGCTGCAGGCGCTCGCCTGGTGGGATTGGCCGGATGACAAGGTGCAGGCCCTGCTGCCGCTGATCCAGCAAGGAGAGGTGGCCCTGCTGGAACAGGCCGCCGCCCGCTGGCAAGGGGCCTGCCAGGGATTGTGACGAGGGGGCGCCTGGGCGCCCCTTTTTTCTCCCGCGTCAGCTGCCACTGCGTGGCGGGTTGAGGCGACACTGCTTGCCGGGATAGCCGGGCAGGGCACTGGCCTTGCTGTTGCAGGCCAGCCGCTTGGCCTCGGCGAGGCGATCCGCCAGATTGGCGGCATTGACCGGCTGCCACGCCATCTGCTGGCCGAGCCAGCTGGCCCAGGCGAACTCGACGAAGTAGACCTGATCCTGCTTGCTGAAGTAGCCCGCATCCTGCAGCAGGCCCGCCAGGGTGCGGTAGGGATAATCCGGCAGATCCCTGATGTGCCCGGGCAGCTGTTCCGGGGTGAGCGGCTGGCCCCGCTCATCCTTGAGCCAGGCCCAATGGTTGTTCTGCATCTGGCTCCAGAAACTGGCCCTGTCCTGCAAGCGGGCGATCACCTTGACCCTCGCCTCCTTCACCCCCTGTTGCCACAGCGCCTTGGTCAGGTGGTGCCTGTCCACCAGCCAGTAGCCGCCATCGGGGGCGATGACCACGGGGATCTCTTTCTTTTTCATCAGCTTGTCGAGTTGCTTCTCGCTCTTGTCCGCCAGTTCAGCCACAGTGGTGTCGACCTGCAACTGCCCCACCCCGCCCTGAGTCGGATGCAGTTGATCTATGCTCACCTCGCACCAGCTCCCCACCTGGCTGGTCTTCTCGCAAGGGGCCAGAGCCCAGGCACCCTGGCTCAGCACACAGGCCAATAACATCCATACTCTCATCGTTTGCTCCTCTTGCCCGCGCTCGGGCGGGCGTACATAGGGTTGCAGCCCCGGATATCATGGGACTCACGCTGGCGGTCTGACCAGCAAAGGGGATATCATGATTCCCCGTCTGCCGGCGATGAATTCTCGCCGAGTTTTCTCCTCGCTTCACACAATTTGAAGGATTCGCCATGAAAGGATGGAGCCCCCTGCTGGCCCTGCTGGGCTGTGTCTGTGTCCAGGCCGCCGATGTGCCGGCCGGTACCCAACTCGCCGCCGAACAGGCCGTCGTGCGTCATCTCAAGGACGAACCGGCCAGCCTGAGCCCGCTCAAGCTGGTCGGGCTGCCCGAGCTGCAAGTGCTCAGAGATCTCTATGAGGGGCTCTTGACCCAGGGGGCGGACGGCAAGGTGCTGCCCGGTGTGGCATCTCGCTGGGATAACGAGGGGAACCAGAAATTCACATTCCATCTGCGGCCGGATGCCCGCTGGTCCAACGGGGATCCGGTACGCGCCAGCGACTTCGTCTATGGCTGGCGCAAGCTGGTGGATCCCGAAGAGGCGGCCACCTTCGCCTGGTTTGCCCAGCTGGCCCACTTCGACAAGGTGGACGAGATAGTCGAGGGCAAGCTGCCTCCCGAGGCGCTCGGGGTGCAAGCCCTGGATGACCACACCCTGCAGGTGACGCTCTCCCAGCCGGTGCCCTACTTCCTGAGCCTGCTGACCCACCCCAGCCTCTCCCCCCTGCACAGGGCCAGCATGGAGCAATATGGCAACCAGTGGACCCAGCCGGGCAAGCTGGTCGGCAACGGCGCCTTCGTCCTGAGCCACAGGGTGGTGAACGAGAAGCTGGAGCTGACCCCGAACCCCTATTACTGGGATCGCGCCCATACGGTGCTGACCCGGGTCACCTTCGTCCCCATCAATCAGGAGAGTGCCGCCACCAACCGCTATCTGGCGGGGGATCTGCACATCACCGAATCCTTCCCCAAGGAGCAGTACCAGAAGCTGATGAAGCAGATCCCGGGGGAGGTTTATACCCCGGAGCAGCTCGGCACCTATTACTATGCCTTCAACACCCAGAGGGCTCCCCTGAACGACGTGCGGGTGCGTCAGGCGCTCTCTTACACCATCGATCGGGCGCTCATCGCCGACAAGGTGCTGGGCACGGGGGAAAAACCCGCCTACCACTTCACCCCGGATGTGACCGCCGGGTTCGTCCCCAAGCCCAACCTGCTCTCCACCAGCAGCCAGCAGGCACTGGACGAGAAGGCCAGGACGCTGCTGACAGAGGCGGGCTATGGCCCGGACAAGCCCCTCAAGCTCACCCTGCTCTACAACACGGCTGAAATTCACAAGAAGATGGCGCTGGCCATCGCCAACCTGTGGAAGCAGAAGCTGGGGGCCCGGGTCGAGCTCACCAATCAGGAGTGGAAAACCTACCTCGACAGCCGCCAGAGCGGCCAGTTCGAGGTGATCCGCTCCTCCTGGGTCGCCGATTACAACGACCCTTCCGCCTTCCTCGGTCTGTGGGGAACCCACCACAGCGGCAACATGGCCCGCTTCGCCAATCCCGGTTACGACGCCCTGCTGACCCGGGCGGCCAGCAGCCAGGATCCCGCCGAGCGGGCACGCCTGTTCGACGAGGCCGAGACCATATTGCAGGAGGAGGCGCCGATCGCCCCCATCTACCAGTACACCAACGCCCGTCTGATCAAGCCCTGGCTCAAGGGCTATCCCATCAACAACCCGGAAGACGTGGCCTACAGCCGCCAGCTCTACCTGGTCAAACACTGATCCCTCGGGGGCCAGCCCGGCTGGCCCCCTCTTCGCACTGTACCCATTCAAGTTCCCGGCATAAAATGCCGCCTCTCTTCGTCCATCAGTCCGTTAGATAGATCTCCCTATGCGTTGTCTGCTCCTGCTTGCCCTGTTGTTTGCCCTCCCGGCCAAGGCCGCCGATGAAAGCCAATGCCGCCAGGCCTTCCTCGAATGGATGCTGAGCCAGCAGAAGCAGTTCAGCGATCGCAAGGCCAGCAAGATGGAGCGGCGCAACGCCGAGCGGGCCATCGATCAGGCCCGTGACGAGTTCGCCAAGCAGGAGAGCTTCTGCCAGGCCATGGCCTGGGTCTCCCGCGATCAGAGCCAGGATCCTCGCTTCAAGCCCCGGACGGGGGAGATCCACGACTTCACCCCCCGCAGTTGAGCCCGCCCTGAAGTCGCCCTTCATCTACTACTTTTTTCAGTCGTCATAGTGTTGATTTATTGACCCAAGCCAAGATGGCCACTTGGGTCGCCCCTACAATGAAGCCGTAACAACAACACACAATAAAAACAAAATTATCAGTTACTTGGCTCATTCAGGATGCGCACATGACCACCACCCAGCAAGAAGGGGAGATCCGTTTCCCCGATCACATATCATTGATTTCGACCACGGACCCCAGCAGCCACATCACCTATGCCAACCAGCACTTCTGCGACGTGGCCGGCTACAGCGCCACCGAGATGGAAGGGGTTCCCCACAACCTGGTACGCCACCCCGACATGCCCAGGGCCGCCTTCGCCGACATGTGGCAGCGGCTGCAGCAAGGCAAGAGCTGGATGGGGCTGGTGAAGAACCGCGCCAAGAGCGGCCAGTTCTACTGGGTCAATGCCTACGTCACCCCCATCCTCAACGAGCGGCAGCAGATCATCGAATACCAGTCGGTGCGCACCCGCCCCCAGGATCACGACATCGCCTGGGCGGAGCGGCTCTATGCCCGGATCCGGGCGGGCAAGACGCTGCCCTGGCAGAGTCGCTTCACCCTGGAGCCGGGGCAACTCAGCCTGCTGCTCTCGGGCACCGCCCTGGCCGGCATGGGGGCCAGCCTGATCACGGGTGAGGCCGCCTGGGGCGGCCTCACCCTGCTCTGCCTGCTGGCCCAGATGGGGCATGGCTGGCATCTGCAGCAGCGGCTGGCCCGGCTGCTGGCCATGGCGGGGGAGGAGCTGGGCACGCCCCTCTGTCAGGTGCTCTATGCCAGGCGGCGGGACAGCCTGGCGGCCATCGAACTCTTGCTGCGCATGAAGAAGGCCGAGCTCAGGGCCGTGGTGGGGCGCAGTGCAGATACCAACCAGCAGATACTGCAGGCGGCGGAAGATGACAGGGGACATATTCAGACCATAGACACCCACCTGCAGCAGCAGCGGGCCCAGAGCGAGCAGCTGGCCGCCGCCATCACCCAGATGAGTCAGTCGATCCGCGACGTGGCCGACAACGCCCATCAGGCCAACGCCCTGGTGAGCGAGGTGCAGCAGGTGTCAGCCAGCGGCCAGCAGGCGCTGGCGACCACCCGTGCCTCGGTCAACCAGCTCCACCAGGAGCTGGATGCCAGTCAGGGGGTGCTGGCGCGCCTGACCCAGGACAGCCAGAAGATCAGCGGGATCCTGGAGGTGATCGGGCAGATTGCGGATCAGACCAACCTGCTCTCCCTCAACGCGGCCATAGAGGCGGCACGGGCCGGCGAGCAGGGGCGCGGCTTTGCGGTGGTGGCAGACGAGATCCGGGCGCTGGCCCAGAAGACCCGCAGCTCCACCGGCGAGATCAGCGACATGATAGGGGCGCTGCAGCAGAGTACCCGGCAGCTCTCCGACAGCATGACCCAGGGGGCCCAGACCTCTGTCCTCTGCCAGCAGCACATGGGCGCCACCGCCGAGGTACTCGACCAGATCAACCAGATGCTGGCCCAGGTGACCCACACCAGCGACGAGATAGCCCAGGCGGTCAGCCAGCAGGCGGATGTGACCAGCACCCTGGATCAGGGTATTCACCAGATCCACCAGCTGGCCAGCCACACAGCCGACAACAGCAGGCAGGCCCTCGATGGCATCACCCTGCTGGTGGAGCGGCTGCAAAACCTCTCCCGCCTGATCAATCAGTTCCACGACTGAGTTTGCCCCCCGTGTAGCCTGGCGCGTCTCTGGACGCGCTGCCCTTTCCCCTCCCGACATGCCGCTGACCCCTTCATCTCCTTGTCACGAAAATCTGGGTGAATGGATCCCGTTCCCCCTGCTCCCGGCGAGCCTCGACAAGGATCTCATGATGCCCAAGCCTCTCGGTTATGCCGCCCTGTTGAGTATGCTGTTGCTGCTCCATCTGGCCTGGCAGGAGCCCTCTCCCGGCGGGGTATGGCAAGGGTGGGAAGAGGCGATGCGGGGAAGCCTGAGCCGCCACTTTCTGCAGGCCGAGGGCAGCATGGCGCTGTGGCTGCCAGCGGAGCAAGGTGCCCGCTATCAGCAGCAGTTGGCCGAGCTGGAGCTGCAGTTGGCGGCAAGCCGGAACACCATGGGCGCCGCACGCTGGCAGCAGCACAGGGCGGCGGTGCTCGGCCAGTGGCGACGGGACTTCTTCGGCCAGGAGCAAGACCTGCGCTGAGTGAACCCTCATGAGCCGGGTTCACTGTCGGCTCATGGAAGAGGTCTGTTCGTCAGGCCTTGCCCTTGAACTGCTTGACGCTGCGCTTGTTGGCGGTGCGGCGATTCGCCTGCTTGTCCCTGGGGGCTCGCTTGCCCTCCCCGCTCGCAGGCTGGTCGGTGACCGGGAAGCCTTCAAGCTCGGTCAGCGGCAGCTCACGACCGGTCAGGGTGCGGATGGCGGCGAGGGTCTCGGCCTCCCCATGGCAGACCAGGGAGAGGGCGAGGCCTTTCTGTCCGGCGCGGGCGGTGCGGCCGATGCGATGCACATAGACGGGGGCATTGGCGGGCAAGTCCAGGTTGATCACCACAGGCAGTGCCTCCACGTGGATGCCGCGCGCCATCAGATCCGTGGCCACCAGCACCCGCACCCTGCCCGCCTTGAAATCGGCTAGCGCCTGCTCCCGCACCACCTGATCCTTCTCCCCGTGCAGGGCCGCCACCGCTATGCCCGCCTTGGCGAGCTTTCTGGCCACCCCATCGGCATCGTCCCGCGCGCTGATAAACACCAGCACCTGAGGCCAATCCTGTTCCTTGAGCAAGCCGATCAGCGCCGGCACCTTGCTGCTCTTGTTGACCAGATGGAGCCGCTCCTCGATCTCGCTCACCAGGCTGTTGAGGGGGGTTGCCTCGATGCGCACCGGGTTCGTCAGCAGGCCGGTGGCCAGGGTCTCGAGCTCGGTTGGCAGGGTGGCGGAGAACAGCAGGTTCTGCCGCTCGGTCGGCATGGCGTTCATCAGCCACTGGATATCGGGCCAGAAGCCCATCTCCAGCAGGCGATCCGCCTCATCCAGCACAAGGGTGCGCAGGTGGCTCAGTCCCAGCAGCCGCTGGGCCAGCAAGTCCCGCAGCCGCCCCGGGGTCGCCACCAGCAGTTGCGGCCCCAGGGCCAGCTCGGCCTGTTGCTGCTCCTGGGCCACGCCGCCGCACAGGGTCAGGAGACGCAGCCCCAGCGCCTCGGCACCGCCCTGCAGCGCGGCGCTAACCTGGGCCGCCAGCTCCCGGGTCGGCACCAGCACCAGCCCCTGTACCCGATCGGAGGCCGAGTCCAGCCCCTGCAGCAGCGGCAGGCCGAACGCCAGTGTCTTGCCGCTGCCGGTCTGGGCCAGCGCCAGCAGATCCTGGCCCTTCAGCGCCGCCGGAATGGCAAGCTGCTGGATGCGGGTCGGGGTGTGCAATTCGGCAGGCAAGGCGGCCAGCAGGGCGGGATCGAGGTGGAGTTCGTTAAAGGTCATGGGGCTACGCGGCAGGAAGAAGTGGGAGGCGAAGTCTAGCCAGCCTGACCCCATAAGTAAAAGGTCGGTGAGAAGAAGTGGGGGTATATGGGCCAGCCAGTCTGTTCACCTCAACCCTGAGGGCCACGGCGCCCGCAATAAAAACGGCCTGCATCAGCAGGCCGTCAGCAATCAGGGCAAGACGAAACTTACAGGGCGGCCAGGGCGGCGGCGTAGTTCGGCTCGTCGGCCACTTCGGCCACCAGCTCGCTGTGCAGCACCTTGTCGTTTTCATCCAGCACCACGATGGCACGGGCAGCCAGGCCCACCAGGGGACCGGAGGAGAAGGCCACGCCGTAGTCCTGCAGGAAGGAGACGCCACGCAGGGTGGAGAGGTTCACCACCTTGTCCAGGCCTTCGGCGCCGCAGAAGCGGGCCTGGGCGAACGGCAGATCGGCGGAGATGCACAGCACCACTGTGTTGTTCAGGGCGCTGGCCTGCTCGTTGAACTTGCGCACTGAGGTGGCGCAGGTCGGGGTATCGACGCTCGGGAAGATGTTCAGGATCTTGCGCTTTCCGGCGAAGGTCGCCAGGGTCGCATCGGACAGATCGCCAGCAACCAGGGAGAAGGGCTTGGCCTGCTCACCGGCAACGGGGAAATGGCCGGAGACGGAGACGGGGTTGCCTTGCAGGGTGACGGTATTGCTCATGTTAGGTCCTTGATTATCGATGGGGGATCCAGGGTTCCCAGTATAGGCCCAGCGGCAGGGGACAAACACCCGCTAACAAGAGGGATTTGTTGCCGCCCTGTCTCGCCCGTCCCGCTGAGAGGGTGCAAAGAGGGGCTTGACCTTGGACTTAACACCAAGGTTTACACTGGGCTCAGACATTAGGGATCCCGCAGGGGCGGGATCCACTCAAGAGGGACTCATCATGAGCAAATCCTGCTGCAGCCATTCCCATGCCGCCCCCATCAAGGCGGTCAGCAAGGCAGCCGCGCCTCAAGCCGAGCACAGCCACGACAGCCACTGCTGCGACAATGCGGCCCCAGTCAGCTGCAGCGCCGGTACGGCCTCCCATGCCCATCAGGAGCAGGGGGTAAACGAATCACCGGGGGATGAAGAGCCCCCCAGAGGAAGTTGCCAGAGTCAGGGTTGCTGTGACTCGCAGCCGGCTCATGACCATAGCGACCAGGCTGGTCATGATCATCAGTCGGTCGCCGACAGCCCCGAGCCCCTGGCTTCGCCGACTCAGAACAGTCGCCGCCACAGCTGGCAGGTGCTGGGCATGGACTGCCCCAGCTGCGCCCGCAAGATAGAGACCGCCGTCGGTCGGGTGGCCGGCGTGCAGCAGGCCCGCGTGCTATTTGCCACCGAGAAGCTGGTGGTGGATCTCGCCCCCGGCCTCTCCCCCGACCCCATCACCGCCGCCGTGCTGGCCGCTGGCTTCCGGCTCAAGGGCGAGGCCAGTGCCAAAGCCGCCGATGACAAGCATCGCAGCCCCTGGCTGACGACACTGGGCAACTTGTTTGGCAAATATGGGCAACCCCTCTCCCTGGCCGCCCTGATGTTGGTGGCGGCCCTGCTGCCGGCCCAGTTCGGCCAGCCGCTCTTTACCCTGGCGACACTCTGGGGGCTCTGGCCCGTCGCCCGCAAGGCCTGGGCATTGACCAATAGCGGCTCCCCCTTCGCCATCGAGACCCTGATGACGGTGGCGGCGCTCGGCGCCCTCTTCCTCGGCGAGACCGCCGAGGCGGCCATGGTGCTGCTGCTCTTCATGCTGGGGGAACACCTGGAGGCCTACGCCGCCGGTCGTGCCCGCGCCGGGGTCACCGCCCTGATGGCCCTGGTGCCCGACCAGGCGCTGCGCATTCGTACCACCGCAGAAGGTGAAAGACGGGAAGAGGTGGCCGCCGACGAACTGCGCCCGGGCGACATCATCGAAATCGCCCCCGGCGCCCGTCTGCCTGCGGACGCCCGTTTGCTGGATCCCCTCGGCGCCTTTGACGAGAGCGCCCTGACCGGCGAGTCCATCCCGGTGGAGCGCCGTCAGGGTGACAAGGTGCCCGCCGGCAGTCTGGCGGCGGATAGAGTGCTGCGGCTCGAGGTGGTGTCCGAGCCCGGCAACAACGCCATCGACCGCATCCTGCACCTCATCGAGGAGGCCGAGAGCCAGCGCGCCCCCATAGAGCGCTTCATCGACCGCTTCAGCCGCTGGTACACCCCGGCCATGATGCTGGTCGCCCTGCTGGTGATGCTGGTTCCGCCGCTCGCCTTCGGCCAGAGCTGGGACGAGTGGATCTACCGCGCCCTGGCGCTGCTGCTCATCGGCTGCCCCTGCGCCCTGGTGATCTCCACTCCGGCGGCGGTTACCTCGGCGCTGGCGGCGGCAACCCGGCAGGGGGCCCTGATCAAGGGCGGTGCGGCCCTGGAGCGACTGGCCCATATAGACACAGTCGCGTTTGACAAGACAGGCACCCTGACCCTGGGCAAGCCCCAGCTGACCGAGCTGACAAGCCTGGATGGCCGACCGGAGGCCGAACTGCTGGCCCTGGCCGCCGCCATAGAGCAGGGTTCCCATCACCCCCTGGCCCGCGCCGTGGTGGCTGCCGCGAGCGAGCAGGAGCTGACCCTGGCCAACGCCCAGGATCTGCGCGCCCTCCCCGGCATGGGGGTAGAGGGGCGCATCGACGGCGCCCTCTGGCAACTGCTGGCCCCGAGCCGGGTTCCCGCTCTGGGCGAGGCGCTCGAGGGGCAGATCGCCGCCCTGGAGCGCCAGGGCAAGACGGTGATTTTACTCTGCCGGATGGGAGAGGCGCCCAGCGCCCTGCTGGCGCTGCGGGATCAGATCCGGCCAGAGGCCGCGGCGGCGCTGCGCGAGCTCAAGGCGCTGGGGCTTGGCAGCATGATGCTGACCGGGGACAACCCGCGCGCCGCCGAGGCCATCGCCGGTGAGCTCGGCATGGACTGGCGGGCCAGCCTGTTGCCTGAGGGCAAGGTGGAGGAGATAGCCAGGCTCGCAAAGACCCGCAAGGTGGCCATGATAGGGGATGGCATCAACGACGCCCCCGCCATGAAGCGTGCCAGCATCGGCATCGCCATGGGGGGCGGCACAGACGTGGCGCTGGAGACCGCCGATGCGGCCCTGACCCACAACCAGCTCGGCGGCCTGGCCGCCATGATCCGGTTGTCCCGCGCCGCGCTCGCCAACATCCACCAGAACATAGCCCTGGCGCTGGGGCTCAAGGCCATCTTCCTGGTCACCAGCCTGCTCGGCATCACGGGTCTGTGGATTGCCGTGCTCGCCGATACCGGCGCCACCGCCCTGGTGACGGCCAACGCTCTGCGACTGCTGCGCAAGCGCTGAGGCACTTGGCCCGGACAGGCGCAAACAAAAAGCCGCAACCCTGGGTTGCGGCTTTTCTTTATGCGGGCACCGAGGCTTTGCCCAAAAAATCAAAGCGCGGCTGATGATGGCAGTCCGCGCCTTGTTCTTACTCTCTCGGTTTATCCCACCCTTGGCGAGGTGGAATTCAACCCGGGGCTGCCGAGCCAGCCCCGGACTCGATGAGAAGGCTTACTTGGGTGTGCACTCCTGAACAATACCAGTCCCTGGCTTGGCACCGGTTGGATCGACTTTCACCAAGAAACTCCAGTAACCCTGCGGGAGAGTCAGGCTATTGTTCTTTGCGCCAGAGCCGGGTTTGGCATAAGCGAATGCATAACCCACTTCCGGTTCAATGGCACCACCACCGTTGTACAGGTACTCAAACTTCCAATCCTCATCGGCAAGTTTGAACTCTGTAGTACCGCTGTAGTTAAACACCACTTGATAAATTGCCAGGTCCCCATCCATTCCTTTGTAGGAGAGCTGGTGTTCAGGCTTAACGCCCCACTCATTCAAGCCGCCTTTGACGAACAGGTTATGTTCCAGCGGATTGCCCGCCACCGTGTCCAGCACCTTGCAGCCCTGCACCGGCTCGGTGTAGCTGACGCTCAAGGTCGGCTTGTCCTTGTTCATGGCGGTGAAGACGAACTTGTAGGTACCGGCCTTGGCCAGATCGAGCCCGATATTGCCGGTATCTCCCCCCTTGCACAAGGTCAGCGGCGTGCCCACCACCAGCTTGTCAGCGGCGTTGCAGCTGCCGTAGTTGACCGGCCCCCAGCTGGCGTCGGCGATCTTCACTTCCGTCGTGCCCAGCTTGTCGGTTGCCACTTCGGTGGTGAACTCGTACATGAAGTTGCTGGTGAAGCTCATCGGGTTCGCTTCGCCCCACTCCCCGAGGAAGCCTTTCAGATAGACAGCGGTGTCACCGAAGGGAGGCAGGGTGCTCAGGTCCGTTTTCTTGCCCACCGGCAGACCCGCGCCCTGGGCGCCACTCTGCGGCTTGACGAAGACGGCGGCAGACCAGGCTCCGAGGGTCAGCTGGCCGTTGTCATAGCCGGCGCCACTGGCGATGCTGTCGACCCCGCGATGCTTGCCACTCAGCACCATGCCGGAAAGATCGATGGGCTGATCGTTGCCGTCACGGAAGTCGCCGATGCTCTGGGGGGCATTGGTGGCGTTGATCATCACCACCAGGCCGTCGATAGCGGGATCCAGATCCGCACCCGCGCTCGCACCGTCGTCCACGCTCATCACGATGAGGCCGGGAACCTGATCCGGCCCGGTGTTGCGGAAGTCAACCCGCTTGATCACCTCAGCCCCGCTGCCAAGGCGCAGCAGACGGGAGGATTGACGCAGCTCGGACAGCTCCTGGTAGAAGCTCACCATCTGCTGCATCTCGGCCGACCCCGGCGTGGCGTGCTGGCCGAGCACCTGCTCGATCAGCGCGTAGTTGGCCTCATCCTTGTCCTTGCGCGGCAAGCCCTTGTCGAAGTTGTTGTCCCCCAGGGTGTAATCGACCCTGTTGTACCAGTCGCCGGAGTCGTAGCTGTCACGCTCCATGGACTTGGAGCGCAACAGCTCGACCCCGGCGTGGGTGAAGGGAATGCCCTGCCCCAGCATGGCGGTGGCCAGCGACACCCCCTGCATCCGCACCAGATCGGCCCCTCCCCGCGCCTTGTAGACCAGGTTGTCGAACAGGGTCTGGTTGTCATGCTTGTCGACGTAGTTCTGAACTTCGGTCGGATCCTGGGCATAACCTGCGGCCTGACCGTTGTAGTCGATGTCGGCGCCCTTCTTCGGCACGCCGTCCTTGTCGGTCAGCACGAACTCCTTGAGGTTGCCCGCCATGCCGAGGCGCACCAGGTCTGACTGATGCAGGGCGGTGGCGAGATCCACGCCGTCCAGCTCGTTGGCATCCACCAGGGCGCCGTTGCCGAAGCCCTGGGTCTTGCGAATGGCCTCGCCGCCGTCGAACGGGCTGCCGCCGCGCACCGCATCCCGCAGCCGATCGGAGAAGGAGCCGATGCCGGTGCCGGCCAGGTGTTTCTGGGTCGCCTGCACGAAGCGCTTGTCATCCTGCACTTCGCCGAAGTTCCAGCCCTCGCCGTAGAAGTACATCTCGGGATTGACCTTCTTCACCTCGGCCAGTGCCTGCACCATCTGATCTTTCGGGTGATGACCCATGAGATCGAAGCGGAAGGCATCTATCTTGTAATCCCGCGCCCAGGTCACCAGGGAGTCGTCCATCAGCTTGGCGAACATGGCGTGTTCAGGCGCCGTGTTGGAGCAGCAGGTGGAGTTCTCGACCGAGCCGGTCTCGGGATTGAGGCGCTGGTAGTACCAGGGCACTATCTTGTCGAGCACGGATTTGGGCCCGAGGCCAGCTTCGTTGGTGTGGTTGTAGACCACGTCCATCACCACGTTCATGCCGATGTTCTGCTTGATGGCCATGACCATCTCGCGGAACTCCTTGATCCGGGCCGTCCCCTCCGCATTGGTGGCGTAGGAACCTTCCGGGGTGGTGTAGTGGTAGGGGTCATAACCCCAGTTGAAGGAGTCCACCCCGCGCAGATAGCCATACAGCTCCTGCACCACAGGATTCTCCTTGCTGTCGCTGGCTTGCAGATCTTCCAGCACCGCCGCAATGGTCTCACCGCCGCCGCAGTGGCTGGCGAACCTGGAGTTCTTGACCTCGGCATTGACCTCGCACAGCTTGCTGAAGTCATCGCCGATGTTGGCCACCTTGGCCGGATCCTCGTTGACGGTGGCGATGTCGAACACCGGCAGCAGGTGCAGGTGGCTGACGCCGCTCTTGGCCAGGGACTTGAGGTGGGTGACGGGGACGCTGTCGCTGTCGGTCAGCCCGAGGAACTTGCCGCGGTGCTCGGCCGGAGTGGAGTCGTCATTGCCGGTCAAGTCCCGGACATGGGCCTCATAGATGGTGATGTCGGCGGGATTGGCCTGGCTATGGGGTGCCTTGAGGCTGTCCCAACCCTCGGGTTTGAGGGCAGGATCGTCGAGATCCACCACCTGACTGAACTCGGAGTTCATGGCCAGGCTCAGGGAGTAGGGGTCTGTCACCTGGTAGGATTCCAGCTTGCGGCTGACCGGATGATAGACCTCGACGGCATAGCGATAGTACTTGCCCACCAGGTCGCTGCCGCCCTGCAGGCTCCAGCTGCCGCTGGCTTCGTCTTGTGTCATGGCGCGCTCGCCGAGGGCCTTGTGCTGCTCGTCAAAGAGCGCCAGCTTGACCGACTTGGCGGTCGGTGCCCAGAGCCGGAAGGTGACGTTGCCCCCTTCCACTATGGCGCCATAGGCCAGCTTGGTGGCGGCATCGGCATAGAGGGCATCGAGGGCACCGGCGCTCTGCACCAGGGTAGCCCCCTGCAGCACGCCCTCGTCATCGGTGCCTATGGCCACCAGTTCCCCCTTGAGCAGGGGCTTGAGATCCGCGCCCGATGGCAGGGCAAAGGCGGCGGCATCCTTGAGGTGCGGGTACTTGGCCTGCTGCGAGGCCGAGAGGCTGGTCGGGGTCAGCTTGATATAGGGGAAGTCGAATACCCCTTCGGCATTGGCGGTGATGGTGCCTGATTCGGTGTGGTAGAGGCGCACATAGGGCTTGTCCTTGCCCCCTTGCCAGATGAGTGTGTTACCGTCGATCAGGTGGGCACTGGCCCCCGCCACGCCGAAGGCGGCGGTGAAGGCCTCGGCACGGCTGCCGAAGATCTCGTTCTTGCCCGCGACTATGGCCACTGTGCGATCCGGGTGATCGCTGAAGATGACCTCCATGTTGGCACCTGTCAGGTTGGCCAGATCGCCGTTGCGCGCGATGAAGTTGATGCAGCCCTCCATCTTGGCCAGCGGCACCACCCAGGCCGGGCCGAAGCTGTCCGCATCGGCTGGAACATTCGCCTTGCTGTCCCAATCGTCATAGCTGGGAACCTTGGTCTTATCGATGGCGCTGCAGGCATCGTTGTTCCACAGGTGCAGGCTGTGGCTGGCGAAGGGCCCTGTGATACCGCGCGCCGCGCTGCTCTGGGTATCCACCAGGGCGATCACGGCCTCATCGGGACCGGCCACCAGCAGCTCGGCCGGGGGCTGGACGTTGGGAAGACGAGCGACGGGCTCATCCTGAGGGGTGGGGGTAGGAGTCGAAGAACTGTTGTCGTTACAGCCTGACAAAAGCGCGAGCAGTGAGGCTGTTACCAGCGCCACTTTGGTCTTTTTCATATCCATTTTTTTATAATTCCCGCTGTAGTTGGTCTCGATACTCGAGGTACCCGGTCGTAGCCGAGCGATGCCATATTAATCAGCGGAGATTGTTGTAAATGTGAGCAGCAAGGCAAAAAAAAACCAATCCGTTTCAACAAGATAACGTTTTCATAACGAAAATTGGATCGCGCTCACAGACCCGCCCCGGCTTTGGGCCCATACCAGCAGAGAGAGGGGTTCATGGCGGAAAAATCAATTTCCGTTCAAATGGATAGCAAGGAGTCATGGCCTATGAAACGGATCGAGGAGCAGGCAAAACGGCTGGATCAGGAGTATCAGGGGATTGCCCAGCTGTTCCACCAATTTTGCCAGCAGGCCGGGGGGCTCGCCGAGCAGTATCACTTCTTCAGCTGGCCCGATTACGAAGAGACACCGCCCCTCTGCCGGGCCTTCACCCTGCTGGGTGAGCCCCGCGAGCTGCGGCTGCGCTGTCAGCCCGGCGAGCGAGGAACCCTGGTCGGCATCATCCAGATCCTGGATGACGAGGGAAAGACCCACGCCAGCCTGGGCTTTCGCGCCGACGGCCACCTGCTGCTGGAGCCGGGTCGACTGCTGGATGATCCCCCTGGATTGCTGCTCAAGCTGATGCTGGGCTCGCTCTGGCAGGATCAGGCCAAGGGGGAAAACGAGCGCCCGCCACACTGAGGCCAGGCGCCGGAGGCCTGGCTGGCCTCATCCCTGCGCTATCTCTATGGTCAGGTGCACCAGCTCCTCGTGGATGGCGAGCCGTTCGCGGATCGCCTGGGCCGGGACTGGGACCGCCATCCGCAGGGAGAGCACGGCCGCATACTGCACCTGTCCCACCCGCCAGACGTGCAGATCGCGGATCTCGGCGTCAGGCAGCTCGGCTATCACCTCGCGGATCTCCGCCACCAGGGGAGCGTCCATCTCCGCATCCAGCAGCACCCGCCCCGTGTCCCGCAGCAACCCCCGGGCCCAGACCGCCACCAGCACGGCCCCCACTATGCCCATCAGGGGATCCAGCCAGTCGGCCCCCCACAGCATGCCCCCCACCAGGGCGATGATGGCCAGCACAGAGGTGGCCGCATCCGCCAGCACGTGGAGGTAGGCGGCACGCAGGTTCAGATCCTGATGGCCATGGTCGTGGGGGTGAGCATCATGGTCGTGACCCTGGTGATGATCGTGATGATGATCGTGATGATGAGCGTGGCCGTGGTGATGGCCCTGATCGTCCCTGAGCAGCCAGGCGCAGGCCAGGTTCACCAGCAGGCCGAGCAGGGCGATGCCGATGGCCTGCTGATAGTGGATAGGGCTGGGATCCAGCAGCCGGGCCACCGACTCGAACAGCATCAGACCCGCCACCCCCACCAGCAGCAGGGCGCTGCTGAAGCCTCCCAGCACCTCTATCTTCCAGGTACCGAAGCTGAATCTGTGATCCCGGGCGAAGTGGCGGGCGGCGCGATAGGCCACGACGGAGAGGCCAAGCGCCAGGGCATGGGAGCTCATGTGCCAGCCATCCGCCAGCAGCGCCATTGAGTTGTAGAACCAGCCACCGCCGATTTCCGCCACCATCATGATGAGGGTGAGCAGCACGGCCCAGCGGGTCTTGCGCTCCGCCAGCGGATTCCCCTGATGCACGACGGGTTGATGGCAGTGGAATGAGAGCAGGGATGACATGGATTTCTCCTGTGGGCCACGATGAAATATACTATACCCCAGTATAGTTTTATTGTGCGAGAGGATCCCATGTCACACACGGTTCACGACAAGAAGAAGCTGCTGGCCAGGGTCAGGCGCATCAAGGGACAGACAGGTGCGCTGGAGAGCGCCCTGGAGCAGGAGACAGACTGCGCCGCCATCTTGCAGCAGATAGCCGCCATCCGCGGCGCCGTCAACGGCCTGATGCTGGAGGTGCTGGAAGGCCATATGCGCGAGCATTTAGGGGCGCCGGAGGCGACCCCGGCCGAGCGGCTGGAGGATCTGGATCAGGTGGTGAGGGTACTGCGCTCCTACCTGAAGTAAGGGCTCCCCTGCCTGCTTGCCATAGGATACTGTCGTCGAGCAGGCTGGGCGGAACCGTTTCAGACTTGAGCCCTCGCCCGCTTTACGCCATGATGACCGCCGATCGTTTATCTCTGTCATCTGGATTCCACTTCGCAAGGACCCCCCATGTTTGAACACGTCGATGCCTATGCTGGCGACCCCATACTCACGCTCGTCGAGACCTTCCACAAAGACACCCGCGAGCAGAAGGTGAACCTGGGGATCGGCCTCTATTACGATGAGCAGGGCCGTATTCCGCTGCTGCCCTCGGTGCAGCAGGCCGAAGCCCAGCGCGCCGCCGCGCCGGCGCCGCGCCCCTATCAGCCGATGGAAGGGGCCGCCAACTACCGCACCGCGGTGCAGCACCTGCTGTTTGGCGCCGATCACGAGGCGGTCAAGGCCGGTCGCATCGCCACCATCCAGACCATAGGCGGCTCCGGCGCCCTGAAGATCGGTGCCGATCTGCTCAAGCGCTACTTCCCGACCTCGGAGGTGTGGGTCAGCAATCCGACCTGGGACAACCACAAGGCCATGTTCGAGGGAGCCGGCATCAAGGTGCACGACTACCCCTACTACGACGCGGCCACCGGCGGCGTGCAGTTCGACGCCATGATCGACTGCCTGAGCACCCTGCCGGCCAAGAGCATAGTGCTGCTGCACCCCTGCTGTCACAACCCGACCGGGGTGGATCTCTCCCGCGCCCAGTGGGACCAGGTGATCGCGCTGGTGGTTGAGAAGAACCTGATCCCCTTTATGGACATCGCCTATCAGGGCTTCGGTGACGGGCTGGAAGAGGATGCCTACGCCATCCGCGCCATGGTGGCCGCCGGTGTCAGCTTCTTCGTCAGCAACTCCTTCTCCAAGAATCTCTCCTTCTACGGCGAGCGCTGCGGCGGCCTGTCGGTCATCTGCCAGGATGCGGAAGAGGCGAGCCGGGTACTGGGCCAGATGAAGGCCACCGTGCGTCGCAACTACTCCAGCCCTCCCACTCACGGTGGTCAGGTAGCCGCAGCCGTGATGAGCCAACCCGAGCTGCATGCCCTCTGGGTCGGCGAGGTGACCGAGATGCGCACCCGCATCAAGGCCATGCGCCAGAAGCTGTTCGAGGTGCTCTGCGCCAAGGTGCCGGGCCGCGATTTTGGCTACTTCATCAGCCAGCGCGGCATGTTCAGCTACACCGGCTTCACGCCGGAGCAGGTGGACCGCCTGCGCGAAGAGTTCGCCGTCTACCTGGTGCGCTCGGGCCGCATGTGCGTGGCGGGCCTCAACAGCCGTAACGTCGACTACGTAGCGGACGCCATGGCCGCCGTGCTCAAGGGTTAATCCCCATGCCCCGCTCAGGCGGGGCTTTTTGTTTGCTCCGTCTGGAGGGGCAATACCGGCTGCCAGACGCTCCCCTCATCCTCGCCCGCACGGGCTTAATCCCGGGAGGTTTTATGGATCTCATCGCGCTCTCCCGCCTGGGCGGTCGCCATCTGGTGACCCTGCACCTGCTGCTGGACACCCAAAGCGTCACCCGCAGCGCCGAGCGCCTCTGCACCACTCCCTCCTCCGTCAGCAAGACCCTCAACCAGCTGCGGGATCTGCTGGGGGATCAGCTGCTCTACCGTCAGGGCAACCAGCTGCTGCTCACCCCCTTTGCCGAGCGGCTCGGCCCCAGCCTGCGCCGACTGCTGAGCGAGCTGAACGGCCTCACCAGTCCGGAGGGCTTCAACCCCGCCAGCTGGCAGGGGGAGCTGAATCTGGCGATGCGCGAGAGCAGCATGATCTGGCCCATGGGGCCCGTGCTGGGGACGTTGATGCGGGAGGTACCCGGGCTGGTGCCCGTCATCTGGAACAAGGATCAGCAGGGACTGGCAGCGCTGGCGGCGGGCAAGCTCGACTTCGTGATCCTGCCCCACGATCAGAGCCAACCCCTGCCCAGCCAGCCTGGCCTGATATGGGAGACGCTGCGGGAAGACAAGCTGGTCTGCCTGCTGCGCGCGGATCATCCGGCGCAGGATCAGCCCTGGGATCTGGATGCTTACTTAAGCTGGCGCCATATCCTCATTCGTGACAGCGAGCTGGCCGACCCCTTCTTCGAGCAGAGCCTGGCCCAGCGCCAGGTAAGGCGCCAGATTGGTGCCACCCTGCCGGACTTTGGCAGTGCCACCGCCCTGCTGCGTCAGAGCGATCTCATCCTCACCGCCATCGAGGGCTGGGCCGGGCAGGCCGAGCCGTCCGGGCTGGTGAGGCGGCCCGTCCCGTTCGACTATGGCGCAGTGACCCACAGCCTGGTGTGGTACGGCCCCCTGGGGGAAGATCCCGCCCTGCACTGGTTCCGCCAGCGGATCCTCCAGCTCGCCCGGGAGCTGGGTGCCTGAGAGTGCCCGGGGGGCTCAGGGCTTCTTGGTGTAGATGGGGCTCGGGAAGGAGGCGACGTTGTTGCCCAGCTCAGTGATGCGGGCCGCCCCCTGCTTGCGCACCTGATCGATGCGCAGCACCTGGTGCATGGGGATCAGGGTGCGGTTGACGTCGGCAAACTCACTCTTGAGCTTCTCGTGGCTGGGATCGACGATGAGCGCAGTGTGGTTGTCCCACACGAAGTTCGCGATCTCGATGAAGCCAAACAGCTGGCCCTGATTCACGTCCCTGACATAGACCTCGTAACGCTCGTTGTGACAAATAAACTGCACTCGATATAAGGCGTTGGCTTCACTCATGGGTATCTGTTGGTGATGGGCGGTTTTCCCATTCTAGCCGCCACTTTCCGCGCACCAAATAGACAGACATCACAGTTGCGTCATATCGAGTCTCAGGAGGCAGAACATGTCGGGCCCGTCACAGCGCCGGCAGGGCGATTGGGCCAAATCCTTTCACCTTCAATGCGTTGGACAACCTATCAAGCTCCTCCATGGCGGCCTCCTGCCAGCCCATCGCCTCCCCGCGCACCCCATGATGGCGAAAGCCGTTGAGACGAATAGGTACAGGTCCCAGCGTCTGCAAGAAGGCAGCGAGCCCGGCGTCCAGCTCCCCTCCGGCATCCAGAAAATCGCTGCGCCCCGGCACCTGGAGCAGCCGCAGCTCCGCCAGCTTGCCCGCCCGCGCGAGCAGTTGCAGCGAGGCCAGCACCCGCTCCCGGCCCTGACCGGTGAGCGAGTGATGCACCGACTCGCGCCACCCCTTGAGATCTATCATGGTGCCGTCCAGCACCGGCAGCAGCCGCTGCCAGCCCGTCTCGCCAAGGGAGCCGTTGCTGTCGAGCAGGCAGGTGAGATGGGCAAGATCCGGCGCGGCCTTGATGGCGGCAAAAAGTGCCACCACGAAGGGGAGCTGGGTGGTGGCCTCGCCGCCGGAGACGGTAATGCCAGTCAGCAGCGGGCCGTAGCGGCGCAGCAGGACCAGCACCTCGGCCACCGACATCTGGTGGGTCTTGGGGCTGGCGCTGCGGGGACAGGCATCCAGGCAGCGGTCGCAATGGGTGCACAGAGACGCCTGCCAACGCACCCTGCCATCAATGAGAGTCAGGGCGCCGCTCGGACAGCCGGGCACGCAGTCGCCACAGTGATCGCACAGCCCTATGGTGTGGGGGTTGTGGCAGCCCGGGCAGCGAAAGTTGCACCCTTGCAGGAAGAGCACCAGCCGATTGCCCGGCCCGTCCACGCAGGAGAAGGGCAACCAGCGGCTGACAGTCGCGGTGCGCTCCCCCTTGTCATCCTCAGTAGCCACACAGGCTAGCCTCGAGGCCCAGCACTCGCGGCGCCCGCTGGCGAATGCCGGTCAGCTCGCTCGCCTCGGCACCGAGACAGGTGGTCTGCAACCGCGAGCCTTCGGCGGCGAAGCGAGCCACATCGCTCTTGCGGATCATGTAGCCGGTCACCCGCACCAGATCGCTGTCCGCCACGTTGGCACTGAATTCGCGCATGCCGAGGGCGAAGGCCCCCTTGCAGAGCTGCAGCAGCGCCTGCGGGTTCTGGCGGATGGTGGGATCCAGGGTCAGGATCTCGCTGATCCCGGAGTGGTAGTAGCCGTGGTGCGGGGCCAGGGCCAGCAGGTGGCTAGCGGGATCCGGCTCCTCCCCATAAGGGATGCGCACCCCTGGGGTGACTCCCTTGTCCAGGCTGAGCCCGCCCTGGGAGTGCAGCAGGGCACGCCCGCCCCAGGCGTGTGGCTGGGGTCGGGCTGTCACCCAGGCCGAGAGCCGGGCCGAGATACGATGGCCGAGCTGGTTCGCCCCCTCGTCGTGACCATAGCGCCCGGCCAGCCCCTCTTTATCCATCAGCAGGTTCACCGCCTCCGCCATGCCATGGATACCGAACATGGGCACGAAACGCCCCTCCTCGATCAACCCCTCCTCCACCAGGAAGCTGGCGAAGAAGCCGGACTCTTCGTGCAGGAAGGCGGCCCTTGCCTCGATGAGGCGGGAGGCCTGCTCGCAATAGTGAGGCAGCCAGCGCGTCATGAACGCCTCAAGGTCGGCACTCTGCTCGGCCATCCCCTTGAGGGAGAGGCGCACCAGGGTGTTGGCGCCGCCCCCCAGGGGCAGGGCGTTGTAGCAGCTGACGATGCCAAAGCCCCGCTCATCGAAGGTCTCCCTGTGGATCGGGTAGTTGACTATGTGGGGCTTGCCGCACAGGGCTATGTTCTGCACCCCCTGCATCAACAGGCTATCCGGGGTCGAGGCGGGATCGTGAAACAGGCTGAGGTTCGGCGCCACCTGCTTGAGTTCGCCGTCGATGCGCAGGATCAGGCGGCAGATCCTGTTGTCATCCGGGCCTATGTTGACGTGCATGAAGGCGTCCGGCAGCACCCTGTCCAGGTAGATCCAGAACCCTTTCAGCTTGCGATGGAGGGTCTCGTCATCCAGCTCACCGACGAAGGGCAGCAGCAGGTGATCGAGGCGCCCCAGCCAGACCGGCATGCCGGTGACCGAGGGCACATGGTGATAGAGGATGCGCAGGGCATCCAGGGCCTCGTCAAAATCCCGTGGTGGCGCCAGCTCCAACCAGGGGGAGCCCTGACTCAGGAACTTCTCATAGTCCGGCAGCACATAGCGCGGCTTGTAGGGGGCATGTCCCTCGAACATGTCGCAGAGCACCCCTTGCGCCATCGCCTCGGCCACCTCGGCAGGCAGCGCGGGATAGGGCAGCGCATTCTCGGCGGCGAGCGCCAGGGCATGGCTCTTCTGAGCCGGGGAGAGCAGGGGGTCGCGCACTATGCGCTGGCAGCTGGCGGTGAGGGACATGGGAAACTCCTTGGCGGATGATTCCTAAATCCTCACACTCCAGAGGCCTTTTTTGAAGTGACATTCATAACATAACGGATGTCTGATAGAGACATCCGTTCAGCGGGATCACGGCTCAACCCAATCCGGGCAGCAGCGCCGCCAGTCCCCCCTGCCAGCGCAGCAGGAAGAAGCCCCCCATGCCGACCACCACCACCACCAGGGTCGGCAGCCGCAGCAGGGTCAGGGCGGTCACCAGCAGGGTGGCAGCCAGGTAGTCGGGATCCCAGTCCAGCCCCTTGCCCGGCTCATAGCTGAAGACGATGGGCAGCCAGATGGCGGTCAACACCGACTGGGCCGAGAAGCTGAGGAAGGCCCCCATCTCGGCACCGGGCTGATAGCGGGTCAGCCGCGAGAAGAAGGCAAAGCGGTTGAAGAAGGTGATCAGGGCCAGCAGGCCAATCATCAGCCAGCCCATGGTCATCTCCTCATCCGGTGCAATACATAACCCACCACCATGCCGGCCAGGGCCGAGATGATGATGTGGATCTCCGCCAGCAGCGGCTTGGTGAGCAGCGCAGTGCCGCCGCTCACCACAGTCGCCGCCACCATGGGCAGGTTCTTCATGGCGGGTATGGTCATGGCGATGAAGGTGGCGGCGATGGCAAAGTCCAGCCCCATCTTGTCCAGCCCCTCTATGTACTGGCCGGCGGCGATGCCGAGCAGGGTCGCCAGGTTCCAGAACAGGTAGAACACGAAGCCCGCGATCAGGGCATAAGCGGGGTTGAAGAGGCCGCTGCGCTCCCTGTCCTTGAGTGCCACCGCGAACATCTCGTCGGTCAGGAAGAAGGCGAGGCTGGCACGCCAGCGCAGGGAGAGCGGCAGCACGTCCCGGCGGAAGGTGAAGCCGTAGAGCAGGTGCTGGGAGGTGATCACCATGGTGGAGCCCATGATGGGCAGCAAGGGGGTGCCCGCCCCGAACAGTGTGGTGGCCGAGAGCTGGGCGGCGCCGGCATAGACCAGCAGCGACATCAGCTGGGCCTGCACCGGGCTCAAGCCCGCCTGCAGAGCCAGGGCGCCGCACAAAATCCCCCAGGGGATGACGGAAATGGAGAGGGGGAGAATATCCAGGGTGGCGCGCCACCAGAGCGCACCCGTGGGCTCGGGCGCGGCGATGCGGGTTCCTGACATCATGGGATCATCCTTGTGACTTCCAACGCGAGCCGGAAAAACTAGCACGGCGCGGGAGGGGCTGTCACGCCATCCAGGGAGGAAATAAAACGCCCGCTGGGCAGCGGGCGTGAACGGCGAGGATCAGGGCTCGATGACGATGGGAGTGCCAGGCTCGATGGCGTTCCAGATCTCGTCCATCTCGTGGTTGAGCACGGCGATGCAGCCATTGGTCCAGTTGGACGGCTGTACCCGGCGATCCCCCATGCGGTTGAGCTGACCATGGATCATGATCATGCCGCCCGGGCGCACTCCCAGCTCATTGGCACGCTTGATGTCGTCCAGATTCGGGTAGTTGATGTGGATCGCCTTGTAGAAGCCGGAATTGCTCTTCTTGTAGTCGAGGGTGTAGCGCCCTTCCGGGGTACGCTGATCCCCTTCCTGCTGCTTGTGTCCCTTGGGTGCAGGACCCAGGGCGACCCAGTAGCGCTTGACCGGCTTGCCATCCTTCATCAGGGTCAGGCTATAACTCGACTTCTTGACCACCACCATGTCGGCGGACAGGGTGGCAAAACTCAATGCGGGCCACAGCCCCAGCAAACACAACAATACGGCTCTCAATTTCCATCCCTCGACAAGCCTTCAGGGCTTTGTATTTAGCTAATCATCTGAATGTCGCCACTCTCTGGCGGCGAGCGAGCGCCATGATATGGGATCGCCGTGAATACTCAATATATCCCGAGAAACATATCTGTGACCCGCCTCCCCAGCGCTCAGCCAAAGCCCCTGCGCATCACCATAATTAATAGCCAAAACAGATAGATGGCGCAAAAAACAAACGTACCTTGCGCCCCGGCTTACACCGCGGCAAAGATCCTGTCCTGCCTCGGCAACCTTGCTTCCCGCTGAAATGAACAAGCCCTGCCGATGGGCAGGGCTTGCTGGTCGAGGAGCACCTCACCGGGCGGTGGCGGGCTCGCGCTGATAATGCTGGCGGATCCAGGCCTCGAAGTCGGCCAGCATGCTGGCCTCCGACTCGCTGTTGTCGGCAATCAGCTCGGCGCCGTGCATCACCCGGATCTGGGCGTCGAGCGGCGTCCCCTCTCCTGCCGACGGGCGCTGGCTCGCCGCCGTCATGCAGGCTTCGGCCGTCGCCCACGCCTGCGCCACGCTCTGGTTGCAAGCCTCGGCCAGGGGAGCGGCACTGAAGCCTTCGCCAGTGAGGCTGCGCAGCGTCTCATCGTGGGTCATGCCGTTGCCCGGCCCCCAGTAGTGAGCGGCCAGATCCGGCCCTATGCGCGGGTTGTCGGTGAGGTAGCCGTCGCGCGCAAGGAAGTAGGCGCGGGTCTGCTCCACCGCCATCAGCGCCAGCAGGTAGCCGTGGTAGGCGCAGGCCGACTCCTGATTGAGCAGGTGCGGGATGGCCAGCAGCGGGCGCGGGCTCTCTACCCCGAGGATGGTGCGCTCCCACTGGCGGGCTAGTGCCAGCACAGCCTCTGGGGTGCGATCGCCATCAGCCATGGCATAGAGATCCCGCTCGAAGTAGGCCACCAGCGCTATCTGGCGCTCGTTGAAGGCGCGAAACGGCTGGCGTGCCTCTATCATGGCCTTGATGAGCCCATCGGGGATCGCCTCCCCCGCCGAGCTCCTGGCGTAGCGTTTGAGCCAGTCGGCGTCGTCCAGCAGGCTGTCGCAGAACATCGACTGGGTCTCGGCATAGGCCATGGAGGTGGGGGGAAACTCCTGGGAGAAGCAGGGGGCGTTGCCGGTCACGTTGGCAAAGTGGGCCGCATGGCCGCCTTCGTGGAACAGGGTGTTGAGGCCGCTCCAGCCGCTGCCCACCTGGGCCGGATCCGCCAGGCTGGTGAAGTTGACTAGGGCGGGCACCCACTCCCCCTCCTGCCAGAAGCTAGGCACAGGGCCATGGCAGAAGCCGTTCTCGTATTTCCCCTCCCGGGTCAGCAGATCCAGGGTCAGGGTGGCGCCGCGATACTGGATGCCGAGGCGGCGGAAGCTCTGGACCCAATCCTTCAGCGCCCGGGAGAAGGGCACATAGGGGTCGAGCTGACGAGTCACGTCGCCGCTCACGCTGTAGCGCAGGTTGTGGGGCAGCAGGGCCGCCTCCCCCTTGGCGGCTTTCAGCTCCGCCAGACTCTGGTGCACCCGCTGCTCGGTGCGGGCAATAAAGTCGTCGAGCACGGCGAACAACTGCTCCGGGCTCATCTGCTCGTTCTTGTGCACCTTGTAGTCGAAGTAGTCGTTATAGCCCATGGCCCGGGCGAAGCGGTTGCGCAGGGCCACCACCTCGAGAAAGCCGTTGCCGACCACCCACTGCTCCAGGCGGTGGAACATGGCGAGCGCACTCTGGCGCACCGCTTCGTCGCTACTGGCGGCCAGCGCCGTGCTGGCGGCGGGCAGACTGCCGGCCACTTGCTGACCCTGCTCGTCCAGCAAAGTCAGCTTGAGCCCCTTGCGGCGGGCGAAGAGATCCGCCTCTGCGGCCACCAGCTCGTCCATCAGGGCGGCGGCGGCCGGATCTTCGATGACGTTGCACTCGAAGAAGGCAGCCCAGCCCGCCAGACCCCGCTTCAGATCCGCCTCTTCGGCCTGGGCCAGCATCTCCCGCAATGCGGGCAGCCTGGCCGGATCGGCACAAAACGCCTTGTAGGCCTGCTCGGCGGCGGTGAAACCGGCCTGATCGTCACTGGTGCCCATGTAGGTGGACCAGAAGAGATCCTCCTTGCGCCTGTGTACCCGCAGGTAGTCGGCATTGAGCTGGTTCAAGTAATTCCTGGCAATGGAACTCATAAATTCCCTCTTTTTATGGGGCGGCCACAGGGGCGCCCACTCCTTTTTGGTGAAATGCCAACTCATTCACACTTCTTGCAAATAGAGCCGACAAATGGTGCGCCGGGATGCGCCAGACCACGCTACCAAAAGCGAGGGTTTCTGTCTGCTGGCTATACTGGTTGCCAACACACTCAATTGGCAACCAACCATCACAACCCTTTGAAAGTTAAATAAATGTTAAACACAAAACAATCAAGGCCAGCCAGCTGACTGGCCCTCACCAGATCCGTACGGGAAAGAAGGAAAAGACTATGTTCAAGCTCGGTGATATCGCCGTGAGTCGCAAACTGATGCTGCTGCTCTCGGTGGCGCTGGTCGGCTTCATCGCACTGCTGCTCATCTCCGCCAGTGCCCTGCATCGCAACCTGATGAGTGAGCGGGAAGCCAGATTGCAGGCGGTGCTGGATCTCGCCATGAGCCGGATCCAGACCCTGGCCGCCACCCTGCCCGCCCCAGAGGCCCAGGCGCAAGCCAAGGCCATGCTCGACGGCATGCGCTTCGATGGGGACAACTACCTGTTCGTGCTGGATGAAAACCGCCACGTGGTGGTGCATCCCGCCAAGCCAGAGCTGGTCGGCCAGCAGATGGGCGGGACACCCGCCGAATCCCACTGGCAGCGCATGGTGGATCTCGGCAAGGGCGGCCATCAGGGTCGCCTGGAATACCAGTGGCTCTCTCCCTCCGGCGAGGCGGCCCAGAAGATGTCGCTAGTGACCGGCTACCAGCCCTGGGGCTGGATCCTGGGCTCCGGCCTCTTGCTGCAGGACATAGAGACCACCATCTGGTCCCAGTACCAGCTGATGGGGGGCGCCACCCTGCTGGTGATCTTGCTGATGGGGTGGCTGGGGGTGGCCATCAGCCGCTCCATCGTCAACCCGCTGGCGGAGATCAACAGGGCCATGGCTCAGGTGGCGGCCGGGGATCTGGTGGTCAGCATACCCGTGCATGGCAAGGATGAGCTGGGGGCCGTCGCCCGCTGTACCAATCAGGGGCTGGACGCCATTCGCCGCGCCCTGCTGGAGGCGAGCCAGGGGGCCCGCAACGTGGCGGATGCCGCCCTGCGCATCGCCGCCTCCGCCGAGCAGACCAATCAGGCGGTCAACAGCCAGCGGGATCAACTGGCCCAGCTCGCCACCGCCATGAACGAGATGAGCGCCACCATCTCGGATGTGGCGGGTCACGCCGAGAACACGGCCCGCGACACCCAGGACGCCACCAGCGAGGCCGGGCTCGGCAACCAGGACGTCCACGCCAGCGTGCACGGCATCCAGGCGCTCGCCACCGAGGTGGAGCAGGCCACCCATCAGGTCAATCGGCTCAAGGAGGGGGTGATGCAGATAGGGGAGGTGACCGCCGTCATCAGCGCCATCTCGGATCAGACCAACCTGCTGGCTCTCAACGCCGCCATAGAGGCGGCCAGAGCCGGCGAGCAGGGCCGCGGCTTCGCCGTGGTGGCCGACGAGGTGCGCCAGCTGGCGAGCCGTACCCGCCACTCCACCGAGGAGATCCAGAGCACCATCACCCAGTTGCAGCAACGGGCGGTGACCGCCGCCAGCGCCATGGATGCCAGCCGCAAGCTGGCGGAGAGCAGCGTCGGCCAGTCCGAGAAGGCGGGGCAGGATCTCTCTCTCATCGTCAATCACATCCAGCACGTGAGCGACATGGCGACCCAGATAGCCACGGCGGCGGAACAACAGAGCATGGTGGCCGAGGAGATGAACCGCAACGTCAGCGGCATCAATGACTCGGCCCTGGAGATGTCCCAGGCCGCCTCCCAGCTGGCCCGGGAGAGCGAGCTGCTGGCCGGACTTTCCCGCAGCCTGGACGAGCGGCTGGCGGTGTTCAGGCTCGGCAATGCCCTCCCCCGGGATCTGGCGACCGGGCAGGCCCCGCGCCCCTCGTCCTCCCGCCGCACAGACCAGTACCCGCACCACTGACCGTCTGACACAGTCCCATCCCCTGCCGGCCTAGCCGACAGGGGATTTTTTCATTGATGAAAAATGTCGCGATTTTGCATCTTTTGACGGAGCGGGCGAAGTAAAACCAAACTTGATGAATTAAATATAATTTTAAAAACAGAGAGTTAAGTGATTGCTCTACTCCGATGAGGTCAAGCTGTAAAGATTTACACTTAATAATTTAATCAAAAGAAGCCATCATGGTTGCGCCGTCCTCAAGGGCGGCACCCTGACCCTTTATGTAGTCATTTGGCAAACTGGTTGAAAGGCCAGGACGCAAAGCCTCCGGTCTAAAGACATGTCGTCCAGGATAGCGGGGTTGCCACACCCAGGTGTGTCACGGGGAACTCCCCTGCCAACTTGACTGCCCACATCACCGAACAGAGGAATGTATGGCAGCAAAAATCCAACTCAATCATCTGGCCGCGGCGCTGGCGCTGCTGGCCAGCGGCGGCGTGCTAGCCCACGGTTATATCAGCCAGCCGGAAGGGCGCAACTATCTGTGCAAGACCGGCGGCAACAGCCAGTGTGGCGCCATTCAATGGGAGCCCCAGAGCCTGGAGGCGCCGTCCGGCTTCCCCGATGGCGGCCCCGCCGACGGCCAGATCGCCTCGGCCGGGCACCCGCAATTCGGTGAGCTCAATGCCCAGACCAGCGATCGCTGGACCAAGCGCAATGTGCAGGCCGGTCCCTTCGCCATCAGCTGGACCTTCACCGCCAACCACGTGACCCGCAACTGGCGCTACTACCTCACCAAGCAGGATTGGAACCCGAACCAGCCCCTGACCCGTGACGCCTTCGATCTCAATCCCTTCTGCGTGATCGACGGCAACATGGTGCAGCCCCCCAAGCAGGTCACCCATCAGTGCACCCTGCCGGCACGCACCGGTTACCAGGTCATCCTCGGGGTCTGGGAGGTGGGTGATACCGCCAACAGCTTCTACAACCTGATCGACGCCCGCTTCGACGGCGGCACCCAGCCGCCGCTGACCTGGAGCCAGGGCGGGACCATCTACCCCTCCATCGATCTTGCGGCCGGTGACAAGGCCAAGACCCGGGTGTTCGATGCCAGCGGCGAGCGTGCCGACCTGCAGACGGTGCTGACCATAGCCAGCGCCGAGCAGGGCCAGAAGAACAACTGGGCCCACGCCCTGGCAGGCAAGATCAATGCCGAGCAGACCCAGATCCGCGCCGGCCAGCAGGGGGCCGATGGCCAGTTCAACCCCGTCTACGGCCAGAACCCCATCTACCTGAAAGCCGGCAGCAACCTGCAACGGGTCGAGATCCAGCTCGAGCAGCAGCAACCGCCGGTGGGCAACAGCATCAACGTGAGCGGCCTGGCGAGCAACTACCAGCTCGACAACGGCAAGGTCACCCTGAGCTTCACCGTCACGGCGCAAGGGGATCTCGCCGTCACCAATACCCTGTATGACCATGGCGGTGTCGCCAAGGGCCAGAGCGGGGCCGACATCAAGGACAGCAGCCAGAGCTTCACCATGGAGGCCACGGGTCTGAGCGCGGGCCACCACCAGCTGGTGATAGAGGGCAAACCCAAGGCGGGGGGGGAAGTGGTGCAGCAGACCCTGGATCTGATGTTCAAGGAGCCGGCCGGTGGCGACTACCAGTTCAGCTTCCCGGAAGGGCTCAAGTCCTATACGGCCGGCACCAGGGTATTGCAGCCGAAGAATGGCAAGATCTATCAGTGCAAGCCCTTCCCCTACAGCGGTTGGTGCAGCCAGTGGTCCAGCACGGCCACCCAGTATGAGCCGGGCATAGGCTCCCACTGGCAGGAAGCCTGGATCGCACAATAACGCTGTCGCAGTGACATCAATAAAACGGGGAGCCCATGGCTCCCCGTTTCTCATGCGCCGCTCGGCTCAGATCTGGTAGTCGAGCAGGGGCTCGTTGCTCATGGCCCTGGCCTGGATCTCCGCCAGCGCCAGCTCGGGGTTGCAGAGCTGGATGAACTGCCAGGTGAAGTTGTGCTGGAACTGCCCCTGCTTGAGACCTATCCAGGCGGTGTGCGGCGCAAACAGCCGGCTGCCGTCGAGCTGCACCAGCCCCTTGTCCCGCTGGGGATCGAACGCCATGTCCGCCAGTATCCCCACCCCCATCTCCAGCTCGACATAGGTCTTGATGACGTCGGAATCCTGGGCGGTCAGCAGGATCTGCGGATGTATCCCCGCCTCGGCGAAAGCCTCATCCACCCGCACCCGGCCCGTCAGGCCCGCCTGATAGGTGACTATGGGCCAGTGGGCCAGCGCCGCCAGGGTGAGTTCCCGCTCGGCGGTGAGCGGGTGCTGCTCCGGCACCACTATATTGTGGTGCCAGCGGTAGTAGGGAAACGCGACCACACCTTCGCTCTTGTCGAGCTGCTCGCTGCTGATGCCGATATCCACTTCGCCGGTCTGCACCAGCCGAACTATCTCTTCCGGGCTGCCCTGACGCAGCTCCAGCTGCACCAGGGGGAACTGCTCGCGAAACGCCTTCACCACACGGGGCAGGGCATAGCGCGCCTGGGTGTGAGTGGTCGCTACCAGCAGCCGCCCGGAATCCCGGTTGGCAAAGGTGCTGGCCAATTTGCGGATATTGTCGGCGTCCCCCAGGATACGCTCGGCGATCACCAGCAGCTCCTTGCCCGGCTCCGTCATGCCGAGCAGCCGTTTGCCGTAACGGATGAAGAGCGCGAGCCCGAGCTCCTCCTCCAGCTCGCGGATATGGCGGCTGACCCCGGACTGGGAGGTAAAGAGGGCATTGGCCACCTCGGTCAGGTTGTAATCCCGCCGCGCCGCTTCCCGGATAATGCGTAATTGCTGAAAATTCACCTCATCGCCTCCTGCGCTGAGTGGCGGTGGATGCTGCCACCGTCCTCTTGTTATTGGGCGACCGGATCAGAGTCCGGCTGCAAGCCTGAAAAGGGGTCTCGCCTTGGGAGCTCGTCTTCAAATCTGGTAGTCGGGATAGAGCTGCGCATGCCGGGCCACCAGGCGCACCCCCTGGCCGGGGGCGAAGGCACGGGCGGCTTCCTTGCTCAGCTCGGCCTCGTAGTGAGCGCCCCTGGTCTCGCCATCCCCGCGCAACTCCACCCGGATCCGCGGCCCCATGGGCAACAAGCGGGTGATGGTGGCGCTGATGCCTCCCTGTGCATCCGCCGGCAGTATCTCCAGCTCGTGGGGGCGCACATAGGCAATGGCAGCACTGCCCTGTGCCAGCTGGGAGCTGATGGGGCCCCCCAGCTGCTGCTCACCTATGCCAAGCCCCTGCCCGGCTACCCGGCCGCGGAACAGGTTCACGCTGCCGAGGAAGCTGTGCACAAAGGCGGTGGCGGGCTGGTCATAGACCTCGGCCGGGGTGCCGATCTGCTCGACCCGCCCTGCGTTCATCAGCACCACCCGATCCGCCACCTCCAGCGCCTCCTCCTGATCGTGGGTCACGAACAGGCTGGTGACGTGCAGCTCGTCGTGCAGCTCTCGCAGCCAGCGGCGCAGCTCCTTGCGCACCTGGGCGTCGAGGGCGCCGAAAGGCTCGTCCAGCAACAGCATCTTGGGCTGCACCGCCAGGGCGCGCGCCAGGGCGACTCGCTGGCGCTGACCACCGGAGAGCTGGGTCGGATAGCGTCCGGCCACGTGGCTGAGCTGCACCAGATCCAGCAGCTCCTTGACCCGGGCTCGGATAGCCGCCTCGGCCGGTCGCTCGGAGCGCGGCTTGACCCTCAGGCCGAAGGCCACGTTCTCGAACACCGTCATGTGCCTGAACAGGGCATAGTGCTGGAACACGAAACCGACATTGCGCTCGCGCACGTGGAGATCAGAGGCATCCTCGCCGCGGATGATGACGTTGCCGCTGTCGGCCTGCTCCAGCCCGGCGATGATCCGCAGCAGTGTGGTCTTGCCGCAGCCGGAGGGGCCGAGCAGCGCCACCAGTTCACCGTCGTGAAAATCGAGGTTGATGTCGGCCAGGGCCGCGTACTGATTGAAATGCTTGTTGAGTCGTTGAACCTGAATGCTCATGGCTGCCTCTCTAAACCGTTAAACCGGATTCATGGTTATCCGGGCTGACCTGCCACCTGGCAGGCCAGGCCATATCAATGGGACTGGGTGGGCTGAGCGCGCAGCCGGGCCAGCAGGGTCTCCCCCAGCAGGGTGAAGATCCCGAACAGGGCCAGCAGGCTCGCCACCGCGAAGGCGGCGCCGGTCTGGTACTCGTTGTAGAGGATCTCGATGTGCAGCGGCAGTGTGTTGGTCTGACCGCGAATATGGCCGGAGACCACGGAGACGGCACCGAACTCCCCCACGGCACGGGCGGTACAGAGCAGCAAGCCATACATCAGGCTCCAGCGGATGCCGGGCAGGGTGACCCGCCAGAACATCTGCAGGCCGCTCGCCCCCAGCATGATGGCGGCTTCCTCCTCTTCCGGACCACGGGCCTCCATCTGGGGCAGCAGCTCGCGTACCACGAAGGGCACAGTGATGAAGGTGGTCGCCAATATGATCCCCGGAGTGGCGAAGATGATCTTGATGTCGTGCTCGCTAAGCCAATCACCGAACCAGCCACGACTGCCGAACATCAGCACGAACATCAGACCCGCTATCACGGGTGAGACCGAGAACGGCAGATCGATGAGGGTGATGAGCAGTTGCCGGCCCGGGAAGCGGAAGCGGGCGATGGCCCAGGCGGCGGCCAGCCCGAACAGCAGATTGAGGGGCACAGAGCAGAGGGTCACCAGGGCGGTCAGGCCGAGGGCGCTCAGGGCATCTGGCTCGCTGATGGCATGCCAGAAGAAGGCGAGGCCCGGACTCAGGGCCTGGATAAAGACGGTCGCCAGCGGCAGCAGCAAAAGCGCGGCGAACCAGCCCAGCCCGACGCTGATCAGCAGCCACTTCACCCAGACAGGCTCACGGGTCACGGCAGGCTGGCGCACCTGAGTGGCAGGGGCCCCATCGAGGGCCAGGTCCAGGCTGGCGTTGGATGCATTCATATGCGGCTTCCTCCGATGCGTGCCCAGCTCCAGGCCTGCAACTTGTTGATGATCAACAGCAAAACAAACGAGATCAGCAGCATGACGGAGGCGATGGCCGAGGCCCCGGCATAGTCATACTCCTCCAGGTGACTCATGATCATCAGCGGCGCGATTTCCGAAACCATCGGCAAATTTCCGGCGATAAAGATGACGGAGCCGTACTCCCCGACCCCACGGGCAAAGGCCAGGGCGAAGCCGGTGAGCAGCGCCGGGATCAGAGTAGGCCACAACACTCGCGCGAAGGTCTGCCAGCGATTGGCCCCCAGGCTGGCGGCGGCCTCCTCCTGTTCTGTCTCCGCCTCTCGCAGCACGGGCTGCAGGGTGCGCACCACGAAGGGCAGCCCGATGAAGGTGAGGGCGATCACCACCCCTATGGGGTTGTAGGCGAGCTCGATGCCAAAGGGGGCAACCCACTGACCTATCCAGCCGTTGGGGGCGAAGATGGCGCACAGGGCAATGCCGGAGACGGCGGTCGGCATGGCGAACGGCAGGTCGATGAGCGCATCCACCAGGCGGCGACCGGGGAAGCTGTAACGCACCAGCACCCAGGCCAGGATCAGCCCGAACAGGCTGTTGAGCAGGGCGGCGATAAAGGCGGCCCCGAAGCTGAGGCGAAAGGAGGCGAGCACCCGGGGGGAGCCTATCACCTGCCAGAACTCGGCGGCCGTCAGGTTGTTTACCGCGAACAGCACCAGCGCCGAGAGGGGCAACAGCACCAGTATGCTCAGGTAGAGCAGGCTGAAGCCCAGGGTCGGCCCTAGGCCAGGGAGGACGGAATAAGAACTTAATCGCATAACACATCCATTTGTTATAAATACTTTCGATATGCTGATTCTGCTCACGACCGCCAGGGACAACAAACACCAATAACGCCTTTGCTAAGCACTTTTTTGTCTAACAACGGCAAATCAGGGCTTTTAGAGCGATAAATATAAAAAAAGGTCTTTTATATAAATAAAAGACCTAACAAACGGAGCGGTGAAACCTGAGCTGCAAAGACAGTCGCTATGGGATCAGGGTGGCGAGCCTGTCTGATATCTTGCGGGAACTCTCCTTGTCATATGGGTCGAGGATCAGCGGAAGCTGAGGGCCGCCCGCCTATCCCATTCGGTCGAGGTGGGATCCACTACCATCTCGGCCCTGTGATGAAGGGTGTTCAGCAGGTTGAGCCCCTGACTCCACTCCCCATGACCGGACTGGGCATTGATGTGGCCCACCTCGCCGGCATCGAACAGTGGCACCTGCCACTGACGACTCCAATATTCGGCACGTTCGAAGCTCATCCAGGGATCATTGCGGCTGGCGATGAGCTGGGCGGACACCTTGATGGATCCCGCCAACGCCTCGTCCGGGATGCCGAAGCGGGCCGGATCAGCGGGAGCCACTATCAGGATGGAGGAAACCTTGTCCGGTTGCAGCCTCGCTGCGGCAATCGCCGTCAGGGCGCCGAAGGAGTGGGCCACCAGGTGGACCCGGCTGCGTCGGCTTCTGAGCTTGCTCGCCAGCTTGGCACTCCAGACGGTGAGGTCCGGCTTGTCCCAGGGCAGGCCCAGCATCCGCTGCCACTGGGGAAATTGCTGGTGCCAGCGACTCTGCCAGTGATCCGGCCCACTGTTGTGCAGACCGGGAACCAGAAGGATCTTGTTCATCATGGTGCTCCTATCTGTTGTCACAGGGGCCAGTCACTGTTAGCGGCCCGGTTGGTAGATCTGGTCGAACAGCCCGTCCTGGGCGAAGTGTTTCTTCTGTGCCTTGTCCCAATCCCCTTCCAGATCCTTGACGGTAAAGAGCGCCAGCTGCGGGAACTGGGCCGCCGTCTCCTTCAGGATCGCCGGGTTGCTCGGGCGATAGTGGTACTTGGCGATGATCCGCTGTCCCTCGTCGGAATAGAGGTAGTCAAGATAGCCCTTGGCGGCCGCTTCGGTGCCGTGCTTCTTGGCTACCTTGTCCACCACGGCGACGGGGGGTTCGGCCAGGATGGAGACAGACGGCACCACGAGCTCGAACTTGTCGCTGGTCCCCGGCTGATTCAGCACCAGCAAGGCTTCGTTCTCCCAGGCCAGCAAGACGTCGCCGAGGCCGCGCTCGATGAAGCTGGTGGTGGCGCCCCGGGCGCCGGAATCCAGCACTTTCACGTTCTTGAACAGATCGCCGACAAACTGCTTGGCACCCTCTTCAGTACCGCTCTTCTTCAGGGCATAGCCCCAGGCAGCCAGGTAATTCCAGCGCGCACCGCCGGAGGTCTTGGGGTTGGGGGTCACGATGGCGACATCCTTGCGAACCAGATCACCCCAGTCCTTGATCTGCTTGGGGTTGCCCTTGCGCACCAGGAAGACGATGGTGGAGGTATAGGGAGACGCATTGTTGGCAAGGCGCCCCTCCCAATCGCTGGCGGTAAGACCCGCCTTGGCCACGGCATCGACATCATAGGCCAGCGCCAGGGACACCACGTCAGCCTCCAGGCCGTCCACCACGGCACGGGCCTGTTTGCCGGAGCCACCGTGTGACTGGCTCACCACCACATCATCGCCCGTCTTGGCCTTCCACTCCTTGGCAAAGGCGCTGTTGTATTCCTGGAACAGTTCGCGGGTCGGGTCATAAGAGACGTTGAGCAGGCGCACCTCGGCCGCATTGGCCTGGCCGAGTGCCAGCAGAGAGAGCAGGGTCAGGGCGGTCATTCGCAATTTCATGGTGATACTCCATATCGTTGGGTTGAGTACAGAATGCCGCCTTCCACATATATCAGGAAGAAAGAAAAAGCGCTTTGCTTATCTCTTTTACGCATATTAGGCCAACCGCCAACGCATACTCACTGCCGCGAACCAGCCCCCTGGTCGCCCAATTCGCCACTCATCACCGCCAGATTGCCGACACGAAAAAGCCCAGTCTGTTGACTGGGCTTGTTGACTCGCATGCTGAAGGCTGACAGCAAAAAGGCCTTCCCGTGAGGGAAGGCCTTTCAAATTAGTGGCGGAGCGGACGGGACTCGAACCCGCGACCCCCGGCGTGACAGGCCGGTATTCTAACCGACTGAACTACCGCTCCGCATTCGGTTAGCTTGCGCTAAATCTTCTGCCGATTTTATGAGGTGTCATCCTCTCGGCCAGTCATGCAATGTGTGCACAACTGTTTAATTGGGTGCCTGGCAGTGTCCTACTCTCGCATGGCGAATGCCACACTACCATCGGCGCTACCGCGTTTCACTTCTGAGTTCGGCATGGGATCAGGTGGTTCCACGGCGCTATGGCCGCCAGGCAAAAAACTTCAATCTCGGAAAGCTGACGTGAATAACGACTTAGCTAGTTTGCTTTGTCATTATCACTGAATTAGGTAGTAGTTCGTTCACTTGCTACAAGGCCAGAAACACTTCTTGGGTGTTGTATGGTTAAGCCTCACGGGTAATTAGTATGGGTTAGCTCAACACGTCGCCGCGCTTACACACCCCACCTATCAACGTTGTGGTCTCCAACGGCCCTTTAGGACCCTCAAGGGGTCAGGGATGACTCATCTCAGGGCTCGCTTCCCGCTTAGATGCTTTCAGCGGTTATCGATTCCGAACTTAGCTACCGGGCAGTGCCACTGGCGTGACAACCCGAACACCAGAGGTTCGTTCACTCCGGTCCTCTCGTACTAGGAGCAACTCCCTTCAATCATCCAACGCCCACGGCAGATAGGGACCGAACTGTCTCACGACGTTCTGAACCCAGCTCGCGTACCACTTTAAATGGCGAACAGCCATACCCTTGGGACCGACTTCAGCCCCAGGATGTGATGAGCCGACATCGAGGTGCCAAACACCGCCGTCGATATGAACTCTTGGGCGGTATCAGCCTGTTATCCCCGGAGTACCTTTTATCCGTTGAGCGATGGCCCTTCCATTCAGAACCACCGGATCACTATGACCTACTTTCGTACCTGCTCGACCTGTCCGTCTCGCAGTTAAGCTGGCTTATGCCATTGCACTAACCTCCTGATGTCCGACCAGGATTAGCCAACCTTCGTGCTCCTCCGTTACTCTTTGGGAGGAGACCGCCCCAGTCAAACTACCCACCAGGCACTGTCCGCGAGCCCGATTCAGGGCCCTGCGTTAGAACATCAAACATACAAGGGTGGTATTTCAAGGACGGCTCCAGCGCAACTGGCGTCACGCCTTCAAAGCCTCCCACCTATCCTACACATGTAGGTTCAATGTTCAGTGCCAAGCTGTAGTAAAGGTTCACGGGGTCTTTCCGTCTAGCCGCGGGTACACCGCATCTTCACGGCGAATTCGATTTCACTGAGTCTCGGGTGGAGACAGCATGGCCATGGTTACACCATTCGTGCAGGTCGGAACTTACCCGACAAGGAATTTCGCTACCTTAGGACCGTTATAGTTACGGCCGCCGTTTACCGGGGCTTCGATCAAGAGCTTCGCTTGCGCTAACCCCATCAATTAACCTTCCGGCACCGGGCAGGTGTCACACCCTATACGTCCACTTTCGTGTTTGCAGAGTGCTGTGTTTTTGATAAACAGTCCCAGCCATCTGGTCACTGCGACTCCCAACTGCTCCATCCGCAAGGGACTTCACTGTCAAGAGCGAACCTTCTCCCGAAGTTACGGTTCTATTTTGCCTAGTTCCTTCACCCGAGTTCTCTCAAGCGCCTTGGTATTCTCTACCCGACCACCTGTGTCGGTTTGGGGTACGATGACTTGTAATCTGAAGCTTAGAGGCTTTTCCTGGAAGCAGGGCATCAATGGCTTCACCACCGTAGTGGCTTCGTCTCGTGTCTCAGCGTTGCATCTCCGGATTTGCCTAGAGATACCGCCTACGCACTTTCACCAGGACAACCGTCGCCTGGCCCACCTAGCCTTCTCCGTCCCCCCATCGCAATTACAAGTCGTGCAGGAATATTAACCTGCTTCCCATCGATTACGCCTTTCGGCCTCACCTTAGGGGTCGACTCACCCTGCCCCGATTAACGTTGGACAGGAACCCTTGGTCTTCCGGCGAGGAGGCTTTTCACCCCCTTTATCGTTACTTACGTCAGCATTCGCACTTCTGATATCTCCAGCATACCTCTCGATACACCTTCGCAGACTTACAGAACGCTCCCCTACCACTCACACATAAGTGTGAATCCGCGGCTTCGGTGCCTGGTTTGAGCCCCGTTACATCTTCCGCGCAGGCCGACTCGACTAGTGAGCTATTACGCTTTCTTTAAATGATGGCTGCTTCTAAGCCAACATCCTAGCTGTCTGAGCCTTCCCACATCGTTTCCCACTTAACCAGAACTTTGGGACCTTAGCCGGCGGTCTGGGTTGTTTCCCTCTTCACGACGGACGTTAGCACCCGCCGTGTGTCTCCCGGATATTACTTACTGGTATTCGGAGTTTGCATGGAGTTGGTAAGTCGGGATGACCCCCTAGTCCAAACAGTGCTCTACCCCCAGTAGTATTCGTCCGAGGCGCTACCTAAATAGCTTTCGGGGAGAACCAGCTATCTCCGAG
>NZ_CP144265.1:3827500-4160000 GCF_046581335.1 Aeromonas sp. DSM 116730
GATCTGCTCCGAAGCGGCCACCGCCATCGCGCTGGAAGAGGCGCTGCGTACCCGTGAAGGGATCCGCGGCACTGTATTCCATGAAGGGATGTCCATCCTCGAGCGGGACAAGGCCTCCGCCTATTTCGCGCAAGAGGATGGTGGCGCTCAGGTGCTGCTCTGCTCCGAGATCGGCTCAGAGGGTCGCAACTTCCAGTTTGCCAGCCATCTGGTGCTGTTCGATCTGCCTCTCAACCCGGACCTGCTGGAACAGCGTATCGGCCGACTGGACCGTATCGGTCAGCAGAATACCGTCGAGATCCACGTTCCCTATCTGGAAGGGACTGCCCAGCGCGCCCTGCAGCTGTGGTATCACGACGGCCTGGACGCGTTCGAGCAGACCTGCCCGACTGCCCGCCCGGTATTCGAAGCGGTACGTGAAGAGCTGTTCGAGCTGCTGGCCGCCAACACCGGCGATCAGGCGGCCCTCGACGCCCTGCTGGTCAAGACCCGCGAACTGCACGAGCCGCTCAAGGCCCGGCTGGAACAGGGCCGCGATCGCCTGCTGGAGATCCACTCCAGCGGTGGCGCCGCCGCCCAGCAGCTGGTCGACAAGCTGGCCGCCGAAGATGACGACACCGCCATGATCTCCTTCGCCCTCAAGATGTTCGACGAGATCGGCGTCAATCAGGATGACCGTGGCGAGAACGCGCTGGTGCTGACCCCCGGGGATCACATGCTGGTCTCCAGCTTCCCGGGCCTGCCGCAAGATGGCATGACCATCACCTTCGATCGCAACACCGCCCTGTCGCGGGATGACATGGCGCTGCTCTCCTGGGATCACCCCATGATGCGCGGCGGTATCGACCTGATCCTGGGCTCCGAGATCGGTGCCACCTCGGTAGCACTGCTCAAGAACAAGGCGCTGCCCATCGGCTCCATCCTGCTTGAGCTGATCTTCGTTGCCGAATCTGCGGCCCATCCCCAGCTCTACCGCTTCATGCCGCCGACGCCAATCCGTCTGCTGATGGACAAGAACGGCCAGAATCTGGGTGAGAAAGTGGCGTTCGATGCCTTCAACCGTCAGCTGACTCCGGTCAATCGCCACCTCGGCAGCAAGCTCGTGACTGCATCCCAGCCGGTGATCCACGGTCTGATTGGCAAGGGCCAGGCCATTGCCGAAGAGCTGAAAGCCGGGATTGTCGACAAGGCCCGCGCCCAGATGGCGCAGACCCTGCAGCAGGATCTGGATCGTCTGGAAGCGCTCAAGGCGGTCAACCCGAACGTGCGCGACAGCGAACTGGATTATCTGCGCAATCTGCAGGCAGAATTGCACCACCTGATCGATCAGACCCAACTCAAGCTGGACGCAATCCGCTTTATCGTGGTCACCCATAACTGATGGGGGCTTGCCCCCACCTTCTGATGCGAGACATTTATGTTTGAATACTCACCGCCTCTGGAACCCTGGCTCGATATCCTGTTCAAGGACAAGGACATCATGGTGGTCAACAAGCCCACTGGCCTGCTGAGCGTCCCCGGGCGCGGCCCCGAGAATGAAGACAGCGTCCTGCATCGGGTGAAACAGCAGCACCCCAAGGCGGCGGCAGCTCATCGCCTCGACATGTCCACCACTGGCGTCATTGTCATTCCCCTCAATCCCAATTCCCATCGGGAGCTGAGCCGACAATTTCGCGAGCGGGAAACCGAGAAGCACTACCTCGCCTGGGTGTGGGGCGAGCCGGAGGCAGACTCGGGTCAGGTCGACCTGCCGCTCTGCGTCGACTGGCCCAACCGCCCGAAACAGAAGGTTGACTTTGAGGAGGGACGTCACGCCCTGACTCTGTGGGAAAAGCTGAAGGTGGAGAACGGCAACAGCCTGATCAAGCTGACCCCTATCACGGGTCGCTCCCATCAGCTGCGCGTCCATATGCTGGAGCTGGGGCACCCGATTCTGGGTGACAACCTCTATGCCCATCCGGATGCACTGGCGGCGGCCCCCCATCTCTACCTGCATGCGGCCATGCTGACCATCAGCCACCCTCGCAGCGGCGAGCGGATGACCTTCGAAGCCCCGGCCCCCTTCCAGCTCTGATCCGAAGGGATGCGAAGCAAATCGCAGAGATAAAAAAGCCCCCATCGCGAGATGGGGGCTTTTTCATTAGGGTCAGACGCGAATATCGATCCTGCTTCCGAGGGAAGCGCTGGCCGATGTCGGCGCTGCCGGAGCGGACTGAGCTGCTGTTGCCAGCAGTTTCAAAGCCGACTCGCCCTCCTGGGTCTGCTGCTTCTTGGCCAGGCTGGCCACCATCAGTGCAGAACCAAACGACGCATTTGCAGAGCTAGAAATATCCATTGTGTACCTCCTGCCTAAACACTATCGGCCAGAACGTGGCAGACATGAGCCATATCGTTCAGAGCAGGTATGCCTTGTTCGGCGCACGCCGTGCCAGCCAGCGCTCCTCCATCTCCAGCAGGGTTTGATAGGCCTTGGACGCCTGTTCCGGGCGGCTGAACAGATAGCCTTGTCCGTAGAGATGGATGTCGGTCAATGAACGCAGCACGTCAAGCTGCCCCTGGGTCTCGATGCCTTCACACACCAGCTTCTTGCCCAGCATGGAGCCCATGCGGCAGATGTTGGCCACCAGCTCGGCCGCCTCTATGGAGGTGTCTATGCCCTGGATGAAGGATCTGTCTATCTTCACCTTGCTCACCGGCAGCTTCTGCAGATAGCTAAGAGATGAGTAACCGGTCCCGAAGTCATCCAACGCCAGGTGAACCCCCTGCTGACTGAGATCCTGCATCAGCTGCAGCGAGTTCTTCACCTCGCGCATTGTGGTGTCTTCCGTCACTTCCAGTACCAGGCAGGATGCGGGAATATGGTGTTCCATCAACGCCTTGGCCACCAGCTTCAACAGGTTGCGCTGATACATGCCAGGGGAGATGTTGACGCACATCTGCAGATCGACCAAGCCCAGGTGCTGCCACTGGTGGAGCTGCTCGCACGCCGTGTTCAGCACCCAACTCCCCAGCTTCTCGGCAAGCTGGAACTCTTCCGCCACTTGGATCACCTCGTTGGGCGGGATAAAGCCAAGCTCGGGATGACGCCACCTCAGCAGTGCCTCCACCGCCTCGCAGCGACCGCTTTCCAGGTTGACTATGGGTTGGTAATAGAGCTCCAGGGCATTGTGCTCCAGCGCCATCACCATGTCGCTTGCCAGATGCTTGCGCCGCGCCGTTTCATTGAGCAGCGAGTTGTCATAGATGACATAAGGGACATGGGTCTTGCGACTGTGGAACAGCGCCTGCTCGGCCCGACTGAGCAGCTCCTGAGTCAGCTTGCTGTCCATCGGGAAGAAAGCGATACCTATCCCCACCTCCAGCCGGAAGGGGTAGCTGTCGATGATGATGTCTTGCTTGATGGCATGGAGCACCCTCGCCACCAGCTCCCTGACCTGACGCAGGTCGCTGCTGTCCCGTTGCAGCATGGCGAGCTGATCGCCCCCGAGACGCGCCACCCACTCGCCGTTTTCACACAGGGCACTAAGCCGCTTCGCCAGCTCCTGCAGCAGTATGTCACCTGTGCTGTAGCCAAACTTGCTGTTGATGTCCCGAAAATCGTTGATGTCGATCAGTATCAGACCAAAGGGAGTATCACGGCTGACATAGGACTCCATCTTCTCCAGCAGGGCCAGCCTGTTGGCCAGTCCGGTCAGCGGATCGACCCGGGCCGTTCTGAAATGACGCCTGGCTTCACGCACCAACAGAGCGCTGAGCAGAATGACGGATATCACCAGGCCCAACACCATGAACAACAGGGCATCGCGCAGCTGGCCGAAGCGCTTGTCATTGCCCGAATAGACGTTGATGTTCTTCTGCATCATGGAGGCGAGAGAGTAAGAGAGCGGCTCCTGCAAGGGCGCAAGGGTCATCATGATCTGCTGGTAGTCCGGCATCCCCGGCTTCAGCCTGGTCAGCTCCGGCTCCAGCTTGCGGATATTGCTTTCGGTCAGCTGGACCAGCCGCAGCGTCTTCGGATTGTCCGCCAGACTCTTGCGCAGTTGGCCGCTCAGTAATATAGGGGTGCGGCTCCACAGGATGTCGTAGCGCAGCAGCAGGGTTTCATGGTCGATGCCGCCGTAGTGGTAAATCTCGACGGCATTGATAAAGCGCCCCAGCTCGAGCTGCAACTGCATCAATGCCCAGGAGACGTCATAGGTATACTTTTCCATCACCCGGGTCGCATTTTGTATCTGCACCAGGCAATACAGCGTGCTACCCGTGAATAACAGAATGGATAGATAAAGAACGCCGAGTAAGGGCCAGGCCCTGGTCTTCGCTTTCACCCAGTACTCCCGCAAGTCACCGTCTTTACTGCTGAATATCGATTGCGCTCAGTTGCCAGATCATCATGTCGGTGAACTCGGATCGCTTGAGTTCGGGATGCTGATCCAGCGGCAGGATAAACCAGAGCGGCCCTTTGTCACGTACCCGCATGGTCACCCCATCATCCTGCCAGGCCAAGATGGGATCGTATTGCCTGACCTTATCCCAGTTGATCCGGATCTGGAAACTATTCAAGGCGGTGAGCGTGATGCTCTTGCCGCTGGCCTTCACCGCCGTCAGCACATCCGCCAGCTTGGGTCCCACGTATTTGTGCGGTTTGTCCACCCAGGGATTGCTCGTCACTATCTCATGCTGTGGCAGGGCCTGGATCATGGCCATGTCGAAGGCAACCTCACCATCACTCGGGTCGGCGGGATCCAGATTCCCCGTCACCTTGAGGATCACGGGCCCTTCGGGAGCGGCCAATGCCATGGTGGGGACGACAAGGGAGAACAGTAATGGGATCAGGCCTAATGTTCGCATGCTTACCTCAGATCATTTCACTATCAACAACTTCAGCTTAGTAGCACTAAAAAAAACGGCCCGCAAAAGCGAGCCGTTTGATGACTATGACGGAATTACATCATACCCATACCGCCCATGCCACCCATATCAGGCATGGCAGGGGTATCTTTCTTCGGCAGCTCGGAGATCATGCACTCTGTGGTGATCATCAGGCCGGCGATGGAAGAGGCGAACTGCAGGGCAGAACGGGTCACCTTGGTCGGATCCAGGATGCCCATGGCCAGCATGTCACCGTACTGTTCGGTGTAGGCGTTGTAGCCGAAATTACCTTCACCGTTCTTCACGGCGTTGGCAATGACGGAGGCTTCTTCACCGGCGTTGATGACGATCTGACGCAGCGGTGCTTCCATGGCGCGCAGGGCGACCTTGATACCCACGTTCTGGTCTTCGTTGTCACCACGCAGGGAGGCCAGCTTGGCAGCTACGCGCACCAGCGCCACACCACCACCGGCAACCACGCCCTCTTCTACGGCAGCGCGAGTGGCGTGCAGGGCATCGTCAACACGGGCTTTCTTCTCTTTCATCTCGACTTCGGTGGCAGCGCCAACCTTGATCACGGCAACACCGCCAGCCAGCTTGGCCACGCGCTCTTGCAGCTTCTCACGGTCATAGTCGGAAGAGGTATCTTCGATCTGCTGACGGATCTGAGCCACGCGGCTCTCGATCAGGGCGGCATCACCCACGCCATCGATGATGGTGGTGTTCTCTTTGGTGATGACGATGCGCTTGGCACGGCCCAGATCTTCCAGGGTCGCTTTTTCCAGCTCCATGCCCACTTCTTCGGAGATCACGGTACCACCGGTCAGGATGGCGATATCCTGCAGCATGGCCTTGCGACGGTCGCCGAAGCCCGGCGCCTTGACGGCGGCGACTTTCACGATGCCGCGCATGGTGTTGACAACCAGGGTCGCCAGCGCTTCACCTTCCACGTCTTCGGCCACGATGATCAGCGGTTTGCCCGCCTTGGCCACGCCTTCCAGCACCGGCAGCATTTCGCGGATGTTGGAGATCTTCTTGTCCACCAGCAGGATGAAGGGGTCATCCAGCTCGACGGAGCCGGTTTCCGGCTTGTTGATGAAGTAGGGGGAGAGGTAGCCACGGTCGAACTGCATGCCTTCGACGACAGCCAGCTCGTCTTCCAGACCCTGACCGTCTTCTACGGTGATCACGCCGTCACGGCCGACCTTGTCCATGGCTTCGGCGATCAGTGCACCCACTTTCTCGTCGGAGTTGGCGGAGATGGTACCGACCTGAGCGATGGCGTTGTTGTCGGCGCAGGGCTGGGACAGGGCCTGCAGCTCGGCGACGGCGGCCACGACGGCCTTGTCGATACCGCGCTTCAGATCCATGGGGTTCATGCCGGCAGCGACGGCCTTCAGGCCTTCGTTGACGATGGCTTGCGCCAGTACGGTGGCAGTGGTGGTACCGTCACCGGCGGCGTCGTTGGCCTTGGAAGCGACTTCCTTGACCATCTGGGCGCCCATGTTCTGGAACTTGTCTTCCAGCTCGATCTCGCGGGCAACGGAAACGCCATCCTTGGTGATGGTCGGGGCACCAAAGGACTTGTCCAGTACCACGTTGCGGCCTTTCGGGCCCAGGGTCACCTTGACGGCGTCGGCCAGGATGTTGACGCCTTCCAGCATCTTGATGCGGGCTTCGTTGCCAAACTTAACTTCTTTAGCTGCCATGTTCTTCAGTCCTTAAATCAATTCGGGAAAAGGGGGGAAGTGATTACGCTTCGACAATCGCCAGGATGTCGGTCTCGGACAGGATCAGCACGTCCTGGCCATCCAGCTTCTCGGTCTTCACGCCGTAGCCTTCGTTGAAGATCACCTTGTCACCCACCTTGACGGCGAGGGCTTTGACATCGCCATTGTCCAGAATTCGGCCAGTCCCCACGGCAAGAACTTCACCACGGGTGGACTTCTGGGCCGCAGTGCCAGTCAAGACGATGCCGCCAGCGGATTTGGCTTCAGCTTCGATGCGCTTGATGATGACGCGGTCGTGCAGTGGACGAATTTTCATCGATAACTCTCCCAAAATGAGTCTCTGTGTTGCTTGAGGAATGGCCGCAGTCGGCCAAATTTGTTATGCCCCTGATCTGGGGCAATTTGGGTAGCCCTTCAAGGGCAAATACAAAAAAAATATTTTCACGTACTATGAGTATCTTCGATGGATCACCCACCCCCAATCAGGAAGGCGGATGGACGCGGCCAGCATTTAGGCCCAGAGCACATAGAGACCCAGCCTTGAGCCGACCCAATCCCATGCTGACCGAGCCCATGACGCCAGTGCTGCTGCGCATGACGGGCCCCATGATCCTCGGCATCGTTGCCATCCTCGCCTTCAACCTTGTCGATACCTTCTTCATCGGCATGCTGGGCACCCAAGCGCTCGCCGCCATCAGCTTCACCTTTCCGGTCACCTTCGTGGTCACCTCCCTCACCATGGGGCTGGGAGCGGGACTGTGCGCCCTGCTCGGTCATGCCCTGGGCCAGGGCCGTCACGACGAGGCCGCCCGCATCACCACCGACTGCCTGTTCCTCGCCGTCATCCTGGTGACCCTGCTCGCCGTGCTGGGGGCCTTGACCATAAAGCCCCTCTTTACCTTGCTGGGCGCCAGCGCCGAGCTCATTTCCCTCATCCATGACTACATGCTGATCTGGTATCTGACCGTGCCCATGCTGGTCATCCCCATGGTCGGCAATGCCGCCATCCGGACAACAGGGGATACCAAGACCCCCAGCCTGGTGATGGGGGTGGCCGGTCTGGTCAACGGGGTGCTGGATCCCCTGCTCATCTTCGGGCCCGGCCCTTTCCCCGAATGGGGCATTCGCGGCGCCGCCATCGCTACCTCGATCTCCTGGCTGATGGCCATGCTGGTCAGCCTGCACATACTGCGCAAGCGGGAGCAACTGCTGTCATGGCGCCTCTCCCCTCGCCCGCGGCTGCTGGCCCACTGGCGCGCCCTGCTGCAGGTGGCGGTGCCCGCCTCCTTCACCAACATGCTCAATCCGCTGGCCAACGCCGTGCTGATGGTCATCTTCGCCGGCCTGGGTACCGAGGTGGTGGCCGCCTATGGGGCCGCCTCCAGGGTGGAGGCGCTGCTGCTGATCGTGATGATGGCGCTCTCTTCCGTGTTGGCCCCCTTCGTCTCGCAGAACTGCGGGGCGGGCAATCCGGCAAGGGCCAGGGCCGCCCTGCTGCTCTGCATGCGGTTCGCCCTGCTGTTCCAGCTCGCCATCTACGGCCTCGTCTGGCTGCTGGCCCCCCTCATCGCCAACCTGTTCAGCGATCACCCTCAGGTCGTTCGGCTGATCGTGCTCTACCTGCATCTGGTGCCCATCGGCTACGGTTTTCAGGGCATGGTGATGTTGCTGGCCTCGGCCCTCAACGGGGTCAGAGCCTCGACGGTGTCATTCGTCTTCAACGGCATGCGGCTGTTTGTCTTCTTGCTGCCAGGGGCCTGGCTGGGGGCAAAGCTGGGGGGAGAGCAGGGGATCTATCTGGGGATATTGCTGGCAAACCTGGCGGCGGGGCTGCTGGCCTGGGGCTATGCCCACCGCAGGTTTGAGGGGCTCTGCCATCAGGTCCACCCCTGACGGCGAGGGCCCCGATATGGCGGCCGACTCCGTTCACTCACTCCTTGCGTTCGAATTCACCTTCAATTGTGGTTCCGCCACCCTTGGCCCGATCCGGCTGCCCCTCGCCAGGGCGCGCCTCGAACGGCGGTTGCTGCCCCTGGAAGCCTCCCATCTGCATCCTGAACTGGCTGCTGCCCACCAGCTTGTCGGCCAGCCGGTTGCGCAGCCAGGGCTGCAGCAGCAGGATGCCGAAGAAGTCGGTCACGAAACCCGGAATGATCAGCAGCAGACCGGCAAGCGCCAGCATCATGCCCCCCATCACCTCGCGGCCCGGCATCTCGCCCTGCTGCATCTTCTGCTGGGCGCTGAACAGGGTCTTGATCCCCTCGCTGCGCACCAGGGAAGAGCCCAGCACTGCGGTCAGCACCAGCAGGCCCACGGTCGGCAAGGCACCAATTACCGAGCCCACCTCTATCATCACGGTGAGCTCCAGCAATACCAGGCCAACCAACAACAGTAACAACTTGCCCATAGCAACCTCAGTGCGGTGAATAAATGAACCTGCCATCGCGCAGTCAGCGGAGTATGGCCCATGCCAACTCGCCATCGCGCAGGTCTCTTGTCACTAAAATGGGGAGCCCTGGCGGTTTTTCAAGTCCGCGGCGTCAGACAACCCGGGTTCGGGAGAAATATTTGGTCGCCCAACTGTGATTGAAGTGATTGTTCTGTCAAAGTTAATCGCTCAATTGCAATATCTGTTTAATGACCACAAGATATTTGGGGTTGCCTCAAATTTAGTGATCCAAGTCTAATATCAGATACCTCAATTGAGGTAAGATCTATCCCAGTCATTGCACAGGGGAGCCACTGGTTCCCCACTGCCCCACCCGATGTGTGGTGCTTCAGGATGAAATGTGCGTAAGGAAGTCGCGACCACTCGGTGAGGATCGTTTCCATTTATCTGATTTCTGAGGCATTACAATGAGCGACATCAAGAACGTCCGCATTGAAGAAGACCTGCTGGGCACCAAAGAAGTTTCCAACGATCTCTATTACGGTGTGCATACCCTGCGCGCCGTCGAGAACTTCAAGATCAGCACTCAGAAGATTTCTGACGTTCCCGAATTTGTCCGTGGCATGGTGCTGACCAAGAAGGCCGCCGCACTGGCCAACGGTGAGCTGGGCACCATACGTCCCGAAATCGCTGACAAGATCATCGAAGCCTGTGACCTGATGCTGAACACCGGCAAATGCTTCGACCAGTTCCCGGTCGATGTCTATCAGGGCGGCGCCGGTACCTCCGTCAACATGAACACCAACGAAGTGCTGGCCAACATAGCACTCGAGTTGATGGGTCTGGAGAAGGGCCGTTACGACGTCATCAACCCCAACGATCACGTCAACAAGTGCCAGTCCACCAACGACGCCTACCCGACCGGTTTCCGCGTGGCCGTGGTCAACAGCACAGACACCACCCTGCATGCCCTGGAAGCGCTGATCGCTGCCTTCGATGCCAAGGCTGCCGAATTCAAGAGCATCCTGAAGATGGGCCGTACCCAGCTGCAGGATGCTGTCCCCATGACCCTGGGTCAGGAGTTCCACGCCTTCGCCGTCACCCTGCGCGAAGAGATCAAGTCCATCAAGCGTTGCCAGGAGCTGCTGCTGGAAGTGAACCTGGGCGCCACCGCCATAGGTACCGGCCTGAACACCCCGCCCGAGTACTCCGCCCTGGCCATCAAGCGTCTGGCCGAGATCACCGGTCGTGCCTATGTGCCGGCAGAGGATCTGATCGAAGCGACCTCCGACTGCGGCGCCTATGTGATGCTGCACGGCGCCATCAAGCGTCTGGCCATGAAAATGTCCAAGATCTGTAATGACTTGCGTCTGCTCTCCTCTGGCCCGCGTACCGCGCTCAAAGAGATCAACCTGCCGGAAATGCAGGCGGGCTCCTCCATCATGCCGGCCAAGGTCAACCCCGTCATCCCGGAAGTGGTCAACCAGTCCTGCTTCAAGGTGTTCGGCAACGACGTCACCATCACCTTCGCCGCCGAAGCCGGTCAGCTGCAGCTGAACGTCATGGAGCCGGTGATTGGTCAGGCCATGTTCGAATCCCTGAGCCTGATGGAAAAAGCCTGCATCTCCCTGCGCGAGAAGTGCGTGGAAGGCATCACCGCCAACCCGGAAATCTGCATGAACCACGTGCTGAACTCCATCGGCATCGTGACCTACCTGAACCCCTTCATCGGTCACCACGAAGGTGACATCGTCGGCAAGATCTGCGCCCAGACCGGCAAGAACGTCCGCGAAGTCGTGCTTGAGCGCGGCCTGCTGACCGCCGAGCAACTGGACGAGATCCTCTCCATCGAGAACCTGATGAATCCGCAATACAAGGCCAAGCGTTACACCCGCGAAGCCACCGTATAACCGGAATCCTGGGCCGGGTATATCCCGGCCCCATAGAGTCAGTTCCCGAGCGGCCTCCTGCTAGTCCCGTCGGGAATTGGCTTTCTGCCTAATAAAACCTAAAAAAACTGGAAAATGGAGTGTTCGCTATGATTGGAATCGAGTTACTTGTGGTGCTCGCCGCTATCTATCTGGGGGCCCGGATAGGCAGCATCGGCATCGGCTTTGCCGGTGGTCTGGGGGTGCTGGTACTGACCTGGGGTCTGGGCATGCCCATCCCGAGCGATCAGCTGGTTGCCTACCTCCCCTGGGACGTGATCATGATCATCGCGTCCGTCATCTGCGCCATCGCCTGCATGCAGCTCGCTGGCGGGATGGACTACCTGGTGCACCTGGCAGAGAAGGCACTGCGCAAGAATCCCAAGCACATCACCTTCGCCGCCCCCGTCGTCACCTACCTGATGACCATGCTGGCCGGTACCGGCCACACCGCCTTCTCCACCCTGCCGGTGATCGCAGAAGTGGCCAAGGAGCAGGGCATTCGCCCCTCCCGTCCGCTCTCCATCGCGGTCGTTGCCTCCCAGATCGCCATCACAGCCTCCCCCATCTCGGCAGCCGTGGTCGCCTTCTCCGGCATGCTGGAGCCGCTCGGTGTCGACTACCTGACCCTGCTGGCCATCTGCATCCCGTCCAGCTTCATCGCCTGTCTGCTGGGGGCCTTCGTGGCCAACATGCTGGGCAAGCCGCTGGAGCAGGATGAAGTCTACCTGGAGCGCAAGGCCAAGGGCCTGATCAAGCTGCGCGGCACCAGCAAGGTGGAGCTCAAGCCTTACGCCAAGCTCTCCGTCGGCATCTTCGTCGTCGCCATCATCGCCGTTATGGCCTATGCCACCGCCATCTCCGGCAACGTGGGCCTGATCGCCAGTCCGCCCATCCCCCGCGATGGCGCCATCATGGGCATCATGCTCTCCGCCGCCACCCTGATGGTGCTGTTCTGCAAGCTGGACGCCGCCCAGATCACCAACATGCCGACCTTCAAGTCCGGTATGTCCGCCTGTATCTGCGTACTGGGTGTGGCCTGGCTCGGCAACGTCTTCGTGAAGGGCAACATGGTCGAGATCCAGGCGTTCGCCGGCGATCTGCTGAGCCAGTACAGCTGGCTGCTGGCCGTGGTGCTGTTCTTCTCCTCCATGCTGCTCTACTCCCAGGGTGCCACCACCAAGGCACTGATGCCGGCCGCACTGGCACTGGGCGTCAGCCCGCTGGCGGCCATCGCCTCCTTCGCCGCCGTGAGCGCCCTGTTCGTGCTGCCGACCTATCCGACCCTGCTGGCGGCGGTCGAGATGGACGACACCGGCTCCACCCGGATTGGCAAGGCGGTGTTCAACCACCCCTTCTTCATCCCGGGCGTGGCCACCATCGCCATGGCAGTGGCGCTGGGCTTCTTCTTCGGCGGTCTCATCCTCTGATAGCGAGCAACTCCTTGCCAAACGGCCCTTCGGGGCCGTTTTTTTATGTCCGGCCGCCGCGAATGGCCCCCGAACGCCCATGAAAAAAGCCGCTCAAGGGAGCGGCTCTCGTCATCAGGGGCAGGCACTCAGGTGGTCTGCCGGGTACCGAAGTAGTCGGCGAGGAAGTCGTCGAACGACAGGCTGTCACCGCGCTCCCGCTCCCGCTGCTTGGCCAGGGAGTCCCGCGCCTCGCCGGCGAAGTAGGCCTCATCCCAGTACTGCAGCTCACCACTCAGCATCTCTTCCCGGTAACGGCTCGCCAGGGCATCGCCGAAGCAGCCGTTGTCCTGGCCGCTTTCCAGCAACTGCTTGAGCAGGCGGGCGGAGTAGGTCAGCTCGGGGTTGAGCAGCTTCTCGCGGTGCATGGCCAGCGTTTCCCGGTAACGGTTGCGACCACAGCAGCGATCCAGCAGCTCGGCGACCTGGGCCAGCTCGTCGAACAGCTTGAGCCCGTACTCCTTGAGACCGATGGCATGACCCTGCTCGTCTTCCAGTTCAAGACCGGGACGGCGCCCTTCCAACACCACCTTGTTCTGGTTGCGACGGTTGCGGGCTATCTCCTCGTCATCCAGCACGGGAGACGGGCGCAGCAGGCACCAGACCAGGAACAGATCGAAGAAGCGGATCTGATCCACCTCTATGCCGAACGGCGTGAAGGGATTGACGTCCACTGTGCGCAGCTCTATGTATTCGATGCCGCGCTGCTCCAGCGCATCCGAGGGCTTCTCGCCGCTGCGCGGGGTGCGCTTGGGCCGGATCGGGGCGTACAGCTCGTTCTCCAGCTGCAGCACGTTGTCGTTGAGCTGGCGGTACTCGCCGTTCACCTTGACCCCTATCTTGGCGAACTCGGGATCATGGGTGTTGATGGCACGGCGCAGGCTGCTCACGTAAGCGGGCAGGTTGTCATGGCTGATCTTGAGCCCCGCCTGGGCGCTGTTGGTGTAACCGAGATCGGACAGACGCAGGGCGGTGGCATAGGGCAGATAGAGGGTCCCCTTGCCAATCTTCTGGAACGGCAGGCTGCTCTTGCGCCCCTTGAGGAAGGAGTCGCAGATGGCCGGGGAGGCACCGAACAGATAGGGCACCAGCCAGCCGAAGCGATAGACGTTGCGGATCAGTCCCATGTACTTGTCGGAGATGAAGCGCTGGCTGCAGCACCCCTCGCCCACCAGATCCTGCCACTCGCACCAGAAGCTGTCCGGCATGGAGAAGTTGAAGTGCACGCCGGCGATCACCTGCATCAGGCTGCCGTAACGGTTCTTCAAGCCCTGGCGATAGAGGGTCTTCATCCGGCCTATGTTGGAGCTGCCGTACTGGGCCAGCCGTATGCTCTCCTCGTCGCCGACGAAGCAGGGCATGGAGAGGGGCCAGATCCGCTCATCCCCCAGGTGATGAATGGCGTGGCGATGGATGTCGCCAAGCTGCTCGATCAGGCTCTCGATGGAGTCGGTCGCCGGGGTGATGAACTCCAGCAGGCTCTCGGAGTAGTCGGTGGTGATGTTGGCATGGGTCAGGGCCGACCCCAGGCCTCTGGGGTGATCGGTCTGGGCCAGGGTCCCTTCCGGGGTGATGCGCAGACATTCACGTTCGATCCCGCGCCGGATCCCCTTGAGGGCGGCCACCCGATCCGGGGTGCCCAGCGCGGTCAGCAACTCGGTGAGCGACAAGCTAGTAGTAGTCATATTCACGGCTCATGTATGGCCGCCCCACCTGGGGCGGCGCTCATTTTTTTGCAACGCCCCTCAGGGCAGTTGCAGCGGATAGATGGGAAGATGAAGCTCGCTCAAGGGTTTTTCAAGCTTTTGCTTGTCCCCCACCACCACAATCACCATGTCGGCCGGGTCGAGCCAGCGTGCCGCACTGGCTTTTAGCGTCTCAGGCGACACCGTTTTGATCAGCTGGTTCTGGGCCTGCACATAGTCCGGCTTCAGCCCATACATGATCATCTGCAGCAGGAAGCCCGCCTTCTGACCGAGGGTCTCGTAGGAGAGCGCATCCTGCTGGGAGACGGCGCTGCGCATATAGGCCAGCTCCACCGGGGTGGGCCCGCTCGCCCGGTAGCCATCCATCTCCTTGAGGAACTGGCGGATGGCATCCGCGGTGGCATCGGTGCGCACGTTGGCACCGGTGGCGAAGATGCCGGCCTCGCGGTTCGCCTGGAAGCCCGAGCTGGCACCATAGGTGTAGCCCTTGTCTTCCCGCAGGTTGAGGTTGATGCGGCTGTTGAAGTTGCCCCCCAGGTTGAAGTTCATCAGGTTGGCGACGAAGTAGTCCCCGGTGGTGTCAAACGGCATGGCACGGCGGCCGATGCGGATCACCGACTGGGGCGCCCCCGGCTTGTCCACCAGGTAGATGCCCGGCTTGGCCTGCTCCCCCTTGAGCTTGAGATCCCCCAGGGTAGGGGCAGGCCCCTGCCACTGGGTGAGGAAGCCGAGCTGCTGTTCGACCTGTTGCTGGGTCACATCCCCGGTCACCACCACCTTGGCATTGGTCGGGTTGTAGTAGGTGTGATAGAAGCGCTTCACGTCCGCCAGGGTCAGCTTCTCGACATCGGTCAGCACCCCGTCGGTCGGCTGACCGAGGCGGTTCTGCTCGCCGTAGACCAGCTCACGGAACGCCTGCCCCGCCAGCCACTCGGGCTGCTGCTCGCTCTGCTTCATGCCTTGCAGCATCTGCGCCTTGAGCCGCTCGAAGTCCGCCTCCCGCAGGCCGGGTTGCAGCAGCACCTCGCGCACCAGTGCCAGCGTCTGGGGCAGCTTGTCGGTCAGGCTGCTGATGGTGATGAGGTTGTTGTACTGGGCGGTCGAGACGCTGATGCTGGCGCCGAGCTTTTGCAGCTCGTCGCTGAGCTCGGCCTCGGAGAGGCGCGCCGTCCCCTGCCCCAGCATGGCGGCGGTGAGGCTGGCCAGCCCCAGCTCGCCCTTGCCCTCGGCCCGGATGCCGCCTGGCAGGGCAATCATGATGGAGACGGCCGGGATCTCGTCACTCTGGGTGCCGATGATCTCGATGCCCTTGTCCAGCTTGCCATGCCAGATGGCCGGCACCTTGACGCTGACCGCCTCCGCCGTCTTGGGCTCCACGCTGCGGTCGAAGCTGTCCTTGACCGTTTGCTGGGCCAACGGCTCCCCATGCTGGCTGTAATCCGGCAGCTCGCGCTTGGCCGGGGTGAAGTTAGGCGTGCCCGCCTGCCACTGGGTCTTGCCCTTGGGCACCACGCTCAACACCACCGAGGGCTTGTTCGCGATGAACTTGTCGTAGGCCGCCTTGACCTGCTGGGCGTTCACCTGACCTATGGCATCCAGGTTCTTGAACACATAGTTGGGATCCTGAGCCAGCACCTGACCCATGGCGAGCTGGCTCACCTTGCCGGACACGCTGTCCAGCCCCCAGATGGCCGAGGCGCGATAGCTGCTGATGGCTTTCTCCAGATCCTCTGGCTTGATGCCGCGACCGGCAAACTCGCCGATCACCTTGTCCACTTCCCCCTTGAGGGTCTTGAGGCTGCCATCCACCGCCGGGTTAGGGTAGGCGTAGACCGCCAGGGTACAGGCCAGCTCCTCGCAGGAGTGAGACGCCCCCACCTCGATGGCCTTGCCGGTCTTGACCAGGGACTGATAGAGCATGGAGCTGGCGGAGCCGCCGAGCACGTCGGCAAAGATGTCCAGCGCCGGCTCCTGGGGGTCGCCGAGGGAGACGGTCGGATAGCTGATGTAGAGCAGCGGCAGGTGCACCTTGTCTTCCAGCGTCACATAGCGGGTCTCGGGCAGGGTCGCAGGCTCCGGCGTCGGCTCGGCCACCTCGGGACCACGGGGGATGGGGCCGAAGTACTGCTCAATCCAGGCCAGCGCCTGCTTGGTGTCGAAATCGCCGCCCAGGGTGAGAGTGGCGTTGTTTGGACCATACCAGCGCAGGAAGAACTGCTTGAGGTCATTCACATCGACCCTGTCCAGATCCTCCACATAGCCGATGGGCTGCCAGGAGTAGGGATGGGTGCGCGGATAGAGCGCCTCCCCCACCTTCTCGCTCAGCAGGCCATAGGGCTGGTTGTCGATGCGCTGGGCCCGCTCGTTCTTGACGGTGGCGCGCTGGATCTCGAACTTCTTCTGGCTCACCGCATCGAGCAGGAAGCCCATGCGATCCGCCTCCAACCAGAGCACCTTCTCCAGCTGGTTGGCCGGTACCGTCTCGAAATAGTTGGTCCTGTCCTTGTTGGTGGTGCCGTTCATCTCGCCACCGGCCTCGTTGATGATCCGCATGTGCTCCTGATCGCCAACGTGCTTGGAGCCCTGGAACATCATGTGCTCGAAGAAGTGGGCAAACCCCGACTTGCCGACCGTTTCGCGGGACGATCCCACGTGATAGGTGATATCCAGGTGCACCAGAGGGTCAGACTTGTCCGGCGCCAGGATCACGGTCAGGCCGTTGTCCAGCTTGTACATCTGATAGGGAATGCCGAGCTTGCCTTCCTGCTTGACCTGCTCGGACACCAGGGTGGGCGCTGCCAGTGCGGGCAGGGAAAATCCCAGGAGAATGCTTAATGGAATGAGTTTGTTCACGGTTACCTCGTGAGTGACAAAAATGGGCTAGAAGATCTGGCTGGCCAGCAGAAACACCAGGGCATAACGAAACAATTTGCCGAGCCCGATCAGGATGAGAGAGCGCCAGAAGGAGAAGCGAAGCCAACCGGCCAGCAGGCAGAGGCCATCGCCGATCACCGGCGTCCAGGCGAGCAGCAGGCACCAGTGACCATGTTGTTTGAGCCAGGTGAGCGCCTTTTGTTCCCCACGGCCTTGAAAATCTTCCGGTTTTTTCTTCGATGTGGCGAGTCGGCCGAGCCACCAGGTGGTCATGGAGCCCAGGGTGTTGCCCAGCGTCGCCCAGAGCAGCAGACTGGCCATGCTCCACTCTCCCCGGGTGGCCATGGCCCCCAGCAGCACTTCCGAGCTGCCGGGCAGCAGGGTGGCCGAGGTGAAGGCGCTCAGAAACAGCCAGCCCAGCCCCATCTCGGCAATGTCGTTCATCCGGGCTGGCCGTCGGCGGCAGGCATGCGCAGCAGCAGCTTGCCCCGCACATGGCCGCCCTCGATGGCCTGATGGGCCAGCGCCCCTTCCCCCAGCGGGTACTCGCCGGAGATGGTGATATGCACATCCCCCTGACGCAGCAGCATCAGCACCTGGGTCAGTTGCTTCTGATCGGGGTGCACCAGCATGCCGAGCACCTCAATGCCCGCCTCGGCCCCCGCCTCCTTGATCTGCTGGGCCGTGATGGTGGGCACAGTCACCAGGCGGCCACCCGGTTTGACGCAGGCCAGCGCCGCCTTGCCGCTCTCGCCTCCCACCAGATCCAGCACCAGATCCACCGGGCCGCCGGCCACCACCTGTGAAGGCCAGTCAGCGTCGTGGTAATCCACCATCTGGCTGGCCCCGAGCCCGTGCAGGAAGCTGTGGTTGTCAGGCCCTGCCGTGACCACCACCTGGGTCCCGTAGGCGGCGGCAAACTGCACCGCCAGATGGCCCACGCCACCGGCACCGGCCAGGATCAGCACCCGCTGACCGCCCTTGAGGGCTCCATGCTCGAACAGTCCCTGCCAGGCGGTGAGGCCCGCCAGCGGCAGTGCCGCCCCTTGCTTGAGGCTGACCCCGTCGAGCTTGACCAGCTCGTCTTCGCGCGCCACCACAGACTCCGCATAGCCACCGGCCGTCAGGGGAAAGCCCACCATGCCGCACACCTTATCCCCTTCCACCAGGGTGGTGACATTGGGGCCGACCTTCTCCACCACGCCGGAGACGTCATAACCCGGGGTCCAGGGCAGCTTGTCCTTGTTCTGGGCCGCCGCCCAGCCGAGGCCGGCCCGGGTCTTGGCATCTATGGGGTTGACCCCCGCAAAGCAGATGCGCACCCGGACTTCCCCCTCGGCGGGCACCTTGTCGAGGGAGGGGTTGAGCCGAAGTACCGAGGGGTCGCCGAATGCGGTAATCTGTAGCTGCGTCATTGCACAATCCATCCTGTTGATTGATCAAGGATCAACAGAATAACAGCGAGGACACCATGGCTCGAATGTTTCTTATTCCTCTGTTGCTGGCCCTGGGGTGGTGGGCGTTTCTGCTCTACTTCCGCATCCCGCTCAAGCAGGGGGCCAAGGGGTTTTACTGGATCATCGGCATAGGTGGGGGGCTCGCCGCCTTCTTCAGCCTGATGATGGTGCTCACCCACTGACGCCGCCTGCGGCAACAAAAAGGCCACCCTGAGGTGGCCCGGATCTCAACCCGCCTGTGAACTGAGGTGATAGTGGCGATTGCTGCCCTGCCCCAGCACCCCCTCTGCCAGCAGATGGTGGAACACACGGTCCACCTCTTCCAGCGACAGGGAGAGGGCCTCTGCCACCTTGCGCTTGCTGCACTTGAGCTCGCCGCTCTCCAGCGCGCTGCGCACCTGGGCCACCACGGCCGGTGCGGGCTCGGGTCTGCTCACCACCATGGGAGTGGCGACGGCTGATTCGATCTGGCGCGCTTCGGCCTGCTCTCGCGCCCGCAGCCACTGCCATTGACGGCGGAAGCGGTTCTCCTCGCCGATCAGGCTGACGAAAAAGGCACCGAACGCATCCAGCAAGACCGAGAGGAAGCAGACCAGCAGGAACTGCACCTGGCTGATGCTCATGCCCACCCCATCCGCCAGGCTGCTCATCAGCCCCAGCATGGAGGACTGCTCATTGACAGGCTTGGCGTCGCGCTCCTGGCGCAGCTCATCCTGCTTCAGCCTGAGCCGGGTGTTGGCCTGCTGCAATCCGCTCACGCCGCTGGAGATACGCGCCATCTCTATGTACTTGCGCGCAGCCTCCTCGTTGAGCTGGATCTGCCGCTCTATGCTGGCGATCTGCTCGTCGAAACGGGCAATCTCCCGCTCGTGGCGTGCCTGCTGGCTCAGTATGGTGTTGGTGGCGCTGTTGATGCCGCCTATGCTGCCACCTATGGAGATGGCGGCCAGCACGCTGTAAAACAGCAGCGACCAGAAGGCACCGCCGATATCGCGGCGCGCCTTGCACTCGCCGTATTCATACCAGACATAGAACTTGCCCAGCTCGAAGATGATGGCCAGGCCGCCAAACAGCCATTTCATCAGCGGGTTGTCGTCGATGGAGAGAAACAGCAGCAGGGAGAAGACGATGGAGGCCAGAATGGCCAACCCGGTAAAACTGTACACCGTGGTCAGTGCGAACCAGCCCTTGGGATAGCGCAATGCGGCAGGAGCCTGTGTGGTCATGATGAAGAGGGAGTGCCGTGCAGGAAAAGTTGGCTGCCGATTATAGTCAGCAGGCGGTCGGAGAGAAGGGCAAATACCTGAATTCCTTCATATGGATAACCAGCTGTCCATAGTGCGACCAAAACGGACAAATCGGCAGCAGAAAACCGCTACAATCCACCTCAGACTTGAAGGGCATGTTTCGTTGTGCCCGGGTTCAGCCCGGCGCGCTACACTGACTCCCTATTGCCATTATCCGAGGCCATCATGAACAGAACGACTAAGCTGCTGCTCTCCCTTCTTCTGGTTGCCGGCACCTCCACCTCATCGGTCCAGGCTCAGGAGCAGGGGAATCAAACTTTCTCCGTTGACGAGCTCACCTTCAAACTGGACTGGAATGACACGCAATTTGACTGGTCGCAGACCGGCTGTCTGGATCTGGGGGTCGGTGAGGAGACCTCACCCGATTGCAAGGGCGTGAAGCTCAATCTGGATGATGAGGCGCTCCGCAACCAGCCCCCCAGCAGCAACCAGATCCCGACCAGCCAGGAAGAGTAACCCGTCCCCCCAGGAGCATCTCTGATATGACCCACTTCAAGCGCAGTGCCATCATGCACAGGAGCACCCTGCTGTGCGCTCTGCTGATGGCCCAGGGCGTCGCCTTTGCGGCCCCTCCCTCCAAGAACAACGACGACGTCAAGATCTCCACCGATCGAGGCCAGATCAGCCTGGATTGGGACGACAAGGAGTATGGCTGGTGGCAGGACAACTGCCTGGATGTCAGCACCCGCAGCAGCCGCATCAAGCTCAATTGTGACAACATGGATGGCAAGTATCGCGACCACTACAACCGCAGCATCCACAGCGGCAACAACCCGGGCAAGGGCCACGACAAGGACGACTGGGACAATCACGGCAACGGGAAGAGCAAGGACAAGGGAAACGGGAAAGGCAAAAACAAGTGATGGTTCAGGGGCCCCGGCCCCTGAATGCGGCCACCTGTGCAGGCGGTGGCCGCCATATCCTACGCTCGGCTCACGAGCCCCGGGAACAGGCAACTGCCATTCTGCCAACCCAGGCTCAATGGAACACCTTGATACCCTTGGCAAAAAAGTATGAACCAGGCCATTTCACGAACGTTCACCGCCCATTCCTGACAATATTCACAACGATGATGCCAGGATCCTGTTCCGCCCCGGTTAAGGCTGGCGGCGATAGACTGCCTCTCCTCCAGCCGTCATCGAGGCCATCATGCGCAATACCATCTCCCATCTGCTCGCCCGGTTACTGAACAGCGGCGCCGCATTTGAAGCCCCTCTTGCCCGGCGCAGCGCCGCCCAGGATCCCGGTGCCCGCCAGGAAGCACAGGGAGCGAGACGGCCGCCACAGGGCAATAACGCCTGCACCGAGAGCTCTGGCAAACGCGACGGTGACAAGGTCGGCCGCTGACCGCCCCTGCTGGCGTCTACCAGTAATTTTCCACGCTGATGTTGCCGGGGGCCCGGCGCAGGTTCTTGGCAAGACCCAGATCCAGCAGGGTTAGCTGCGTCTCCTTCACCATGGCGGGGTTGCCGCAGATCATCACCTGGCTATGCTCGGCCGAGAAGGCGAGCCCGACCCTGGCCTGCAGCTCGCCGCTGGCGATGGCCGCCGGGATCCGACCAGGCAGCGCACCGGGCCAGGGTTCGCGGCTGACGAAGGGCACATAGTGAAAACGGGGCCCATACTGCTCGACCAGGCTGGTAATCAGGCCCTGATAGGTGAGCTCCTCCCCCTTGCGCACCCCCTGTACCAGCACCAGATTCTCGAAACGCTCGAATGCCTCCCCCTCCGCCAGCATGGCGAGGAAGGGACCTATGGCCGTGCCGGTGGAGAGCAGCCAGAGATCCCGTCCCGGCGGGAGCTCGTCCAGGGTCAGGAAACCCGTGGCCTGGGACTGAACCAGCAAGGTATCTCCCAATTGCAAGGCTCCGAGGGCGGGAGTCAGTTCGCCGTCCGGGATCTCCACCAGATAGAATTCGTGATAGGGGGCTGAGGGGGGATTGACGAAGGAATAGGCGCGCTGGATCCGCTGCTCGCCCCGTTGCAGGGCCAGCTTGGTAAATTGCCCCGCCTTGTAGGGGGCGAGATCCGCCGCTATGCGCAAGGAAAACAGGGTGGGCGTCCACTCGATGCGCTCGAGTACCCGACCTTCGACCCAGGCTGCCATAAAGGTTCTCCTCCAAAAGAACAGAACCTCACTCTACCCCTTGATCCCCTCTTGATTCAAAAAGAAAAAAACCCGCGCATGTGCGCGGGTTTTTTCTGCAAAGCGAATCGCTATTACAGAGCAACAACCTGGATCTGTACGGTTGCCTTGACGTCAGCGTGCAGCTGAACAACAACTTCGTACTCGCCGGTGTTACGCAGAACGTTGCCCATACGGACTTCGCTCTTGGCAACGGCGACGCCGGCAGCAGTGATGGCTTCAGCCACGTCACGGGTACCGATGGAACCGAACAGCTTGCCTTCGTCGCCAGACTTGGAGGCGATGACAACGGCAGCCAGTTCACCCAGCTTGGCAGCGCGCTCTTCAGCGGCAGCTTTACCGGCAGCCAGCTTGGCTTCCAGTTCAGCACGGCGAGCATCGAAGGTCTCGATGTTGGCCTTGGTAGCCATAACGGCTTTGCCTTGCGGGATCAGATAGTTACGGGCGTAGCCAGCTTTAACAGCGACTTGATCACCCAGACCGCCCAGTTTGGCGATTTTGTCGAGCAGGATAACTTGCATTACCTTTCCTCTATATAAAGTTGAGTTAGGCTTAAGTGCCGGACCGATTCTTACTTGTTGTGCAGATCGGTGTACGGCAGCAGAGCCAGGTAACGAGCACGCTTGATGGCGCGTGCCAGCTGACGCTGATACTTGGCGCGGGTACCGGTGATACGGCTCGGTACGATCTTGCCAGATTCAGTGACGTAGTTTTTCAGAGTAACGATATCTTTGTAGTCGATCTCGGTAACGTTCTCGGCGGTGAAGCGGCAGAACTTACGACGACGGAAATAACGTGCCATGGCCTTTATCCTCTAATGCGGTGATCTAAGAATTACTCTTCGGAAGACGCTTCAACAGCATCTTCGCGGCGCTCGTCGTCACGACGGGTGAAGCGCTCTTCCTTGGCCTTGGCCATCGGAGAAACTTCAGTCACGGCGTGCTTGGTGCGCATGATCATGTTGCGGATAACGGCATCGTTGAAGCGGAAGTTGGTTTCCAGTTCGTCGATAACGGCCTGCTCAGCTTCTACGTTCATCAGAACATAGTGAGCCTTGTGCAGCTTGTCGATCGGGTAAGCCAGTTGACGACGGCCCCAATCTTCCAGGCGATGAATGGTGCCACCAGCGGTGGTGATAGCGCCGGTGTAACGCTCGATCATGCCAGGTACTTGCTCGCTCTGGTCCGGATGAACCATGAAGACGATTTCGTAATGACGCATTTTAGCTCCTTACGGATTAATTCAGCCTCCGCCCAGGTGCAGCCAGACCTCGGAGGCAAGGAACATAGTGGTGTTTAGACGCTGCTTTCTAGGGCGGCGTATTGTACGAAATCACATCTCCCACTGCAACTGGCGTCGACAGATGTTTTTGTCGATGACCCTGATGCAAAACTTCAATTGATAACAATTATCATTTAGATCTATGCTATCTCCATACTCTTATGGAGGGTGACACCATGCAACCCGCATTGACCACGGCCATCCCGGCCCGCAAATTCAAGCTGACCCTGCTTGGCCCCGCCTTCATCGCCGCCATCGGCTATATAGATCCTGGCAACTTCGCCACCAACATCCAGGCCGGATCCACCTTCGGTTATCAACTGCTGTGGGTGGTGGTCTGGGCCAACCTGATGGCCATGGTAGTGCAGACCCTCTCCGCCAAGCTCGGCATAGTCACCGGCAAGAACCTGGCGGAGCACATCCGCGACCGCCTGCCCAAACCGGCGGTCTGGGCCTACTGGGTACAGGCGGAGATCATCGCCATGGCCACGGATCTCGCCGAGTTCATTGGCGCTGCGGTGGGCTTCAAGCTGCTGTTCGGGGTGACCCTGCTGGAAGGGGCCTGCATCACGGCCGTGGTCACCTGGGGCATTCTCATACTGCAATCCCGCGGCCAGAAGCCGCTGGAATTCGTGGTGGGCGGTCTGCTACTGTTCGTGGCCGCCGCCTACATAGTCGAGCTGATCTTCTCGCGCCCCCATCTGCCGAGTCTGCTGGAAGGGGCACTCTTCCCCGGCCTGCCCAACGGCGATGCTGTCTATCTTGCCGCCGGCGTGCTGGGGGCGACAGTGATGCCCCACGTCATCTACCTCCACTCGGCGCTGACCCAGCACACCCAGGATCAGGGAACCCTTTCCCAGCGGCTGCACAGCACCCGAGTCGATGTGGCCATCGCCATGACCATAGCCGGCTTCGTCAACCTGGCCATGATGGCCATGGCCGCCGCGGCCTTCCACGACTCGGGCCACCAGCAGGTGGCTGAGCTGGAAACGGCCTACCAGACACTCACTCCCTTGCTGGGTCAGGCTGCCGCCACCCTGTTCGGCCTCTCCCTGGTCGCGTCCGGCATCAGCTCCACAGTGGTCGGGACCCTGGCAGGCCAGGTGGTGATGCAGGGCTTCGTGCGCTTCACCATACCGCTCTGGCTGCGCCGGGCCATCACCATGGCCCCCGCCTTCGTGGTGATCGCCATGGGGCTCAACACCACCGAGATCCTGGTGCTGAGCCAGGTCATTCTGAGCTTTGGCATAGCGCTGGCACTGATTCCGCTGCTGATCCTGACCGGCGATCGCACCCTGATGGGAGAGCATCGCAACCATCCACTGACCCAGGCAGTCGGTCGCCTCATAGTCGCCCTGGTGATCGGCCTCAACGCCTATCTGCTGGTCACCATGATCTAGTGCTCACTCCGCCATCTTGGGACCGGCTCGTTAACAGAGGTTAATGAGCCGGTCCCCGCTTTGGCGTATGCTGCCGCTTTCTCTTCTCTTTTTCTCGTTGCGGGAGCCTTGCCATGGAACATACCCGAGTCAGCTTCGTGCTGGGCCATCATCAGGAACAGGCCAACGTCGTCTATCACGATCAGGGGCAACCCAGCCTGCTGGTCACCGACCTCACCCCCTTCCACCCCCAGAGCCACCTCTGGCCCGATCAGCCGGGCGATGTGGGCACTGTGCGCTGGGATGGTGGCGAGGCGGCCGTGGGCCCCTGCCGGATGGGGGCCATCAGCCCGGAAGGAAGGCTGTTCGTGGATCAGGATATTCCGGTCAAGCGGGGCGCCGAGGGCTGGGCCTTCGTAGTGGTACATCCCCTGGCAGGCGGCCACCCCCTGACCCTTGGCAGCCGGGTGGAACTGCAGGTGGACAAGGATGCCCGCCATGTCTTGAGCCTGGGCCACAGCGGCTGCCATCTGGTGGCGCTGGCCCTTAACCGGGCGCTCGTTCCTTACTGGCGCAAGGAGGTGAGCGAGCGCGACGCGCTGGATCAGCCCGACTTCGACCGCCTCGCCATCCAGAGCTCGCGCGTCGAGCCCATGGGCTCTCGGGAGCAATACCGCATCGGCAAGAGCCTGCGCAAGAAGGGGGTCAACGGCGAGGCACTGCTGGCGGATTTGGCGCTGATAGAAGCAAAGGTCAACCTGCAACTCGCCGACTGGCTGGCTGCGGGGGGCGAGATCCGCCGCTCGCGAGCAGGTGAGGCCATCATCGATTCTCGTTACTGGCACTGCACCCTGGAAGGGCAAGAGCTGACCATCCCCTGTGGAGGCACCCATGCCAGCACTCTGGCGGAGCTGGGTCAGGTCAGGGTGCGGCTCGTCACCGCAGAGGAGGGGTTCAGCCTGCTCTCCGAAGTCACCCCCTGAATCAACGGCCGACCCGGCTTCGCCTCATCAGCCGAGCCGGATCAACAGTATGCCGCAGAGGATCACCAAGGCCGCCATCAGCCTGACCCGCCCCAGCCGCTCCCCCAGCCAGAGCCAGGAGAGCAGCACGGCAAACAGCACGCTGCTCTCGCGCAGCGCCGCCACCAGCCCGATGGGGGCCCGGGTCATGGCCCAGATGACGATGCCATAGGCGAGCAGCGAGAGGGCTCCTCCCAGGGCGCCTGAATACCACTCTGCCCGGGTCAGGCTGCGCAAGGCGGTGCGGCTCTGCCATCTCATCAGCAGCGGCATCACCAGGGCCGTCAGGGTAAAGAGCCAGAGGGTGTAGCGTATCGGCTCCCCCGCAGAGCGGGCCCCGACCCCGTCAGACAGGGTATAGGCGGCGGTAAACAGCGCAGTGATCAGCACGGCGCACAGGGCCGCAGGCGCCAGCCTGATGCCGCCACGCCAGGCCATCAACAAGACTCCGCCCACCAGCACCATGGCCCCCACCACAGCCACGACACCGGGCACCTCCCCCAGCAGCAAGGCACCGAGCAGCAGTGTCACCAGAGGGGCGCTGCCACGGGCCAGCGGATAGATCTGGCCAAACTCCCCCAAGCGGTAGGCTCGGCCGAGAAAGAGGCAATAACCGCAGTGCAACAGGATGGAAAGCGCCAACCAGGGATATTCGACTTGGGCCGGCCACCCTACCAGCGGCAGGAAAGGCAGGGAGAAGAGGCCGGAGCAGAGGGAGACCAGCAGCACGCTGACACGCCCCTCGGCCTGGCGCTTGGCCAGCGCATTCCAGAGGGCGTGCAACAAGGCGGCCAGCAAGATGGCCGCGAAGATGGAGAGAGTCACGACGGGGTTCCAATCAACAAGGGTGTGAGATCATACCCGTTTGCGTCGCAGCAATATGGGAGCCAGCTCATGAAGGCTCCCTGGACTTGCCATCAACTCAGGGGGCTTTGCGCATCCCCATATGAGGGATGTCGTCTTCGAGATAGCCCTCCCCTTCCGCCACGAAACCGTGCTGGCCATAGAAGCCCTGCAGGTGAGCCTGGGCACCGAGCCAGATGCTGTGCGCCGGCCAGCGGGCCGTGCAGGCGGTCACCGCCTCGCCGATCAAGCTGTGACCCAGACCGCCCCCTCTCGACTGGGGGGAGGTGACCACCCGGCCTATGGCGGCGCCATTGTCGTCGCCGATGCCGGGGGCCATGATCCTGGCATAGGCCGCCAGATGCTCTCCCTCATAGCCCTGCAGATGCCAGACTCCTTCGCGGCGATCCAGCCCGTCCAGATCCTGGAAGGGGCAGCTCTGCTCCACCACGAACACCTCGGCCCGCAGGGCCAGCAACTCGTACAACTCGTCCGTGGTCAGTTCAGACCAGGGTTTCAGGATCCAGTTCATCGGCGACTCCTTATCGGTTAGGCCCGCCAGCATAGGTGAGCACCGCCAGGGCGGCATTAACCTTGGTTAAGACTTTTAAGCCGTTTGCGAATGCGGCTCAAGCTGATAGGGGTGATCCCCAGATAGGCGGCGATCTGGTGATCCGGCACCCTGGCATCCAGGGCCGGGAAGCACTGCAGGAAGTGCTGGTAGCGGGCCTGGGGGCTCTCGGTCAACAGCAGCAACTCCTTCTCCTCCTTGATACGCAGCTGCACCGCCAGCAGGTGCTGATACCAGGCGGACCAGCAGGAGAGCTGGCGCAGGTCGGCCAGCTGGAACAGCTGCAACCGGCAGGGCTCCAGCGCCTCCACGCTGTAGCGGGCGGGTTCACCACTGAGCAGGTGATGGAAGTCGAGAAACTCATCCCCCTCCCAGTAGAACTCCTTGATGTACTCACGCCCATCCGCCAGCACCACCTTGGCCCGCAGCAACCCCTGCTCCACCCTGACCAGCAGATCCGGGTTGTCACCGGCATGCCAGAGACAGGTTTTTGGGGCCAGCCGCAAGGGCCGGACAAAAGAGAGGAGGCGCATGGCCTCCTGCTCATCTGTGACCCTATCCCAACAAAAGGGAGGTCTGTCCGTCATCACGGCGTTAGCTGCGGCGCTGACGCACGGCTTCGAACAGGCAGACGCCACTCGCCACCGAGACGTTGAGGCTGGATACGGCCCCCGCCATCGGGATGCTCACCAGTTCGTCGCAATGTTCGCGGGTCAGGCGACGCATCCCCTTGCCTTCGGCGCCCATCACCAGCGCCATGGGGCCGGTCAGCTTGGCCTGATAGAGGTCGTGATCCGCCTCGCCGGCGGTGCCGACGATCCAGACACCGCGCTCCTGCAACTCGCGCAGGGTGCGCGCCAGGTTGGTGACCTGAATGAGCGGCACCACTTCGGCGGCGCCACAGGCGACCTTGCGCACTATGGAGGTCAGGCCGGTGGCCTTGTCCCGCGGCACTATCACCGCATGGACCCCGGCCGCATCGGCGCTGCGCAGGCAGGCGCCGAGGTTGTGCGGGTCAGTCACCCCATCGAGCACCAGCAGGAAAGGCTGGGCCTTTTGATCGGCCAGGCTGTCCAGCAGGCTGGCCAGGTCGTGCTCGGCCAGCTTGGGCGCCTCTATCACCTTGGCCATGATGCCCTGGTGATTGTTGCCCTCGGCTTTATCATCGAGCGTCTTGCGGTTCACGCTCTGCACCTTGATGCCGAGGGATTCCAGCTCGGTCAGCAAGGGTTGCAGCCGGTCGTCATCACGGCCCTTGAGGGCCCATACCTCGATGAAACGCTCCGGGGTGCGCTCAAGCAGCGCGGATACAGCGTGAATGCCGTAGATCAGTTCTGTACTCATTTAGTGCTCTTGGTCTTGTCGCGAGCCTTCTTGCTCGGTCGTCTGTTGCTGGGCTTGGCACGGCCACCCTTGTCGGATTTGCCGCTATCCTTGCTCTCTTTGCGTTTATCGTGACGTTGACCACCCTTGGCGGGCTTGCGCACCACCTCTTTGCCATCCTTGCCGGTCAGCGGCGCTTCCACCATCACGAAGTCGATCTTGCGATCGTCCAGGTTCACGCCCATCACCTTGACACGCACCTTGTCACCCAGACGGTAGCGACGGCGGAAGTTCTCGCCGATCAGCTGCATGTGCAGGGGATCAAACTGGTAGTAGTCGTTGGTGAGGGTACTGACGTGCACCAGACCGTCGATGTGGATATCCGCCAGGCGCACGAAGAAGCCAAAGCCGGTGACGCTGGCGATGACGCCGTCGAAGTCGTCACCCACGTGATCCAGCATGTACTCGCACTTGAGCCAGTCGGCCACGTCGCGGGTCGCATCGTCGGCACGGCGCTCTGTCATGGAGCAGTGCTCGCCCATGGGATCCACTTCTTCCAGCTGGTAGTGGTAACCACCGCTTGGCGTCCACTTGTGGCGCAGGTTGCCCTGCTGCTCCTTGGCCGTCTGGTACTTGATAGCGCGGTGCAGAATGAGGTCGGGGTAACGACGGATCGGCGAGGTGAAGTGCGCATAGGACTTCAGGGCCAGACCGAAGTGACCTATGTTGTCGGCCTGATAGACCGCCTGGCGCATGGAGCGCAGCAGCATGGTGGAGAGCAGCTCCGCATCCGGGCGCCCTTCAAACTTGGCGGCCAGCTCGGCAAAGTCTTTCGGCTCTGGCTCGAGGCCACCCTTGAGCTCCAGACCCAGTTCGGCCAGGAAGTCACGGAAACCGGTCAGACGCTCTTCGCCTGGGCGGTCGTGCACCCGGAACAGGGCAGAGGCTTCGTTCTTCTCGATGTAACGGGCCGCGGCCACGTTCGCCTGGATCATGCACTCTTCGATGATCTTGTGGGCATCGTTGCGCACCAGCGGCACTATCTGGTCGATCTTGCGCTGGGCGTTGAAGATGAAGCGGGTCTCTTCGCTCTCGAACTCCACGGCGCCACGCTGGTGACGGGCGTGCTTGAGCGCCTTGTAGAGGTTGTTGAGCTCCTCGATGTGACCCACCAGCGGCTCGTACTGCTGACGCAGCTTGGGCTCGCCATCCAGGATCCCCGCCACCTTGCTGTAGGTCATGCGGGCGTGGGAGTTCATCACGGCTTCGTAGAACTTGTAACCGGACATGCGGCCGGCGGCGGAGATGGTCATCTCGCACACCATGCAGAGGCGGTCAACCTGCGGGTTCAGGGAGCAGAGGCCGTTGGAGAGCACCTCCGGCAGCATGGGCACCACGAACTCGGGGAAGTAGACGGAGTTGCCGCGCTGATAGGCTTCGGCATCCAGCGCCGTACCGGGCTTCACATAGGCGGAGACGTCCGCGATGGCTACCCACAGGCGCCAGCCGCCACCGCGCTTGGCTTCACAGAAGACGGCGTCATCGAAGTCGCGGGCATCTTCCCCGTCTATGGTGACCAGCGGCAGGGCGCGCAGATCGATGCGACCCTCTTTGGCCTTCTCCGGCACCTGCTCGCCCAGACCGGCAACCTCCTTGGTCACCTCTTCCGGCCAAGTGTGCGGGATGCCGTGGGTGCGCAGGGCAATTTCAATTTCCATGCCCGGTGCCATGTTCTCGCCCAGCACGTCCAGCACTGTACCGACCGCATTGATGCGGGAGGTGGCGCGCTGGGTGATGCGAACGACCACCACCTGGCTCTGGCGGGCACCCTTGTTCTCCCCTTCCGGGATGATGATGTCCTGACCGATGCGGCTATCATCCGGCACCACGAAGCCAACCCCGTTCTCGACGAAGTAGCGGCCGACGATGTCAGCCTCGCGGGCCTTGAGCAGGCGTACCAGACGCGCTTCCTGACGACCCTTGCGGTCGATCTCGGTGGGCTGCACCAGCACGTAGTCGCCGTGCATCAGCCGCTGCATCTCGCGGTTGTTCAGGAAGAGATCCGATCCACCACCCTCGGGGCGCAGAAAACCGAATCCATCTTTGTGGCCGAGCACATAGCCTTTCACCAGATTCAGACGATCCGGCAGGGCGTAACATTGGTTGCGAGTGAATACCAGTTGCCCATCGCGCTCCATGGCGCGCAGACGACGGCGCAAGGCTTCCAACGGCTCTTCGTCGGTCAGCTTGAGGACCTTGGCCAACTCCTCCCGGGACATGGGTTTCTCATGACCACGGATAAGCTCCAGCAGCATCTCGCGGCTGGCGATGGGGTTATCGTATTTTTCGGCCTCGCGTTGGAGGAAAGGATCTTTTTGAGACATAAGCAGGCCTTAGGGTAGGTAGTAACGCAGACATTATATCGAAGGGGGGAGCTAATGGCATCCATCGACTGCCTTTTGCCCAATCTCTCTGTCATACTGGGCAAAGTTTGCAGGTATGTGAGACTCGGAACTCATGAGCAAGGACTCGTTCGCCCAATCGGCCGCCTATTTGAAACAGGCGGTCCCCCTGATGATCAAGTATCAAATCCCCACCACCCCGAACAATTACCACCTCTGGTACAACTACGTCTCCGGCGCCATGCCCGAGCTGAACAACGCCGTCGATCACGCCATAAAACTGCAGGGTACCTTCTCCCTCACCACCTGTGAGCGTCTCTATCACCAGCATCTGGCCAGCCAGGACGAACAGCAGATGGAGACGATGAAGCTCAATCTGGTCGCCATGGCCAACGAGCTCGGCCACTCCATGCAGGATGCGCTGGTCGACACTGGCCAGTTCCAGGCGATGCTCGACAAGAGCTTCGACAAGCTGAGCCTCATCGATGACGAGGGGCTGAGCCTGGACGACACCATGGCCATCTTGCGGGAGCTGGTACGCGAGTCGCGGGACGTGCGCATGTCCACCCTGCACTTTCGCAACCAGCTCAGCAGCGCCGAGAAGGAGATCAAGGAGCTAAAGGCGGCGCTGAACGAGACGCGCAAGATGGCCACCGAGGACGCGCTCACCTCCCTGCTCAACCGCCGCGCCTTCGATCTGGAGATGGACAGCCTGATCCGCAACAAGCAGCCCTTCTCGTTGATCATGACCGACATCGATCGTTTCAAGAATTTCAACGACGAATATGGCCACCTGCTGGGGGATCAGGTGCTGCGCATCGTCGGCAAGCGGCTGCGGGAAGTCAGCAAGGAGGGTATCACTGCCTATCGGCTCGGGGGGGAAGAGTTTGCCCTGCTGGTGCCGGGCCGGGCTCTGGCACTGACCCGCCAGATGGCGGAGAGCCTGCGCCGGGTCATAGAGCGGATGTCGCTGCTGGATCGCAAATCGGGCCGGCGCATCGATCACATCACCGCCTCCTTCGGTGTGGGGGAATACAATGGCCAGGAGACGGCGGACGCCCTGATAGAGCGCACCGACAAGCTGCTCTACAAGGCCAAGGAGCTCGGTCGCAACCGGGTGATGCCGCTCCCCTCCTGAGCACATCAGACACAAAAAAGGCCGGTCAATGACCGGCCTTTTCAACTTTACCGCGTCGGCTCAGAGGCTTTTCAGCTTCTCTTCCGGCAGCGCCAGCTCATCGTTGTGGTTGACGCCGATGCCGCGCTCCAGCACGTGGCGGGCGATGGCATGGGCCTCTTCCAGGGAGTGCATGCTGTAGGTACCGCACTGGTATTCGTTCAGCTCGGGGATCTTCCCCTGCTCCTGCACTGTCAGCACATCGCTCATGGCAGCCTGCCAGGCCGCACCCACGCGAGCCTCGTCCGGCGCGCCGATCAGGCTCATGTAGAAGCCGGTACGGCAGCCCATGGGGGAGATGTCGATAATTTCGACCCCGTTGCCGTTCAGGTGATCACGCATGAAACCAGCAAACAGATGCTCGAGGGTGTGGATGCCGCGCTCGGAGAGGATCTCCTGGTTCGGCACGCAGAAGCGCAGATCGAACACGGTAATGGTGTCCTTGCTCGGGGTCTGCATGGTCTTGGCCACCCGGACTGCCGGGGCTGCCATGCGGGTATGGTCGACGGTAAAACTGTCCAATAATGGCATTTCTGACTCCTGATTGGTTACGAGAACCAGCCCCCGCTGGGGAGCCGATCCTTGCATTGTCGATACTGGGCGCCGTAGCGTTGGGCACGGGCCTCCACCTTGCGGGAGACCTTCATCAGCCACCCTTTGCTGCGGTAGCTGCCACGCCGGTAGCCACCCCAGCCTTCGTGATAGTTGAGATACTGGCCATAGGCATCCCACTTGGAGGTGCCGTTGAGCCGCTGCGCCTTGTTAGTGTACCAGCCCATGAAATCGATGGCGTCGGCGAAGTCGTCGCGATCGCTCCAGCCGTTGCCGGTCTCACGCTGGTAATCATCCCAAGTCTCATCCTTGACCTGGGCGTAGCCATAGGCAGAGCTGGCACGCCCGGTCGGGATGAAGAGGAAGTATTGCATCGGCGGCTGGGCATCGTGCACGAAGGAGGACTCCTGATACATCATGGCCATCACCACGTGCACCGGGGTCCCCCACTTCTCGTTCATCTTGAGTGCCGCCTTGTGCCACTCCGGCTTCTCCCGAAAGATCTGGCACAGGTTTTCCGGCTGGGCCGGTGGCCGGGAGCTGCAAGCCGTCAGTGCCATCAGCAGGCCTGCCGCCACCACGAGACGCATCCCGGAGATCAAGGGGGTTACATCGTCGTGTTCTTGGTCGTTTCGAGGCACATCCATCACATCAAATCGCGTCTTCGTTCTCTTCGCCGGTACGGATGCGGATCACCCGCTCCACCTCGCAGACGAAGATCTTGCCATCACCGATCTTGCCGGTGCGAGCAGTGTTCTGGATCGCTTCCAGGCAGGCATCGAGCTCTTCGTCCTGCACCACCAGCTCTACTTTCACCTTGGGCAGGAAGTCGACCATGTACTCGGCACCGCGGTAGAGCTCGGTGTGGCCCTTCTGGCGCCCGAAGCCTTTGACTTCGGATACCGTCATGCCGTTGATGCCGATCTCGGCCAGGGCTTCGCGCACATCGTCCAGCTTGAACGGTTTGATGATGGCTTCAATCTTCTTCATGGTGACTCCTTACCAGTTCTGTTTACCGAACCCGGACGTAATGGGGTAGCGGCGATCCTTACCAAAGTTGCGAGCCGTGATGCGGGGCCCGACGGCAGCCTGACGGCGCTTGTACTCGTTGAGATCCACCAGACGGATCACCTTGCGCACCACGGCTTCTTCGAAGCCCTCCGCCACCATGTCGGCGACCGAGGCGTCTTCTTCCACATAGCGCTTGAGGATGGCGTCCAGAATGTCGTAGGGAGGCAGGCTGTCCTGATCCACCTGATCCGGTGCCAGCTCTGCCGAAGGGGGACGATCGATGACCCGCTGCGGGATCACGTAGTCGACCGAGTTGCGATATTCGCACAGCTTGAAGACCAGCGTCTTGGGTACGTCCTTGAGCACGTCAAAGCCGCCCGCCATGTCACCATACAGGGTGGCATAGCCGACCGCCATCTCGCTCTTGTTGCCGGTGGTCAATACGATGCGGCGACGCTTGTTGGAGAGTGCCATCAAGAGCACGCCACGGCAGCGGGCCTGCAGGTTCTCTTCGGTGGTATCCCGGGCGGTTCCCTCGAACAGCGGCGCCAGCTGGGTCATGAAACCTTCGAACATGGGCTCGATGGAGATGATGTTGAACTCGACCCCCATCCGCTCTGCCTGTTCCTTGGCATCTTCCACGCTCATCTGGGCTGTGTAGCGGAACGGCATCATCACCGCCTGCACCTTGTCCGCACCTATGGCATCGGCCGCGATGGCGAGCGTCAGGGCGGAGTCGATGCCACCGGAGAGGCCCAGCACAGCCCCCTGGAAGCCGTTCTTGGTGACGTAGTCATGCACCGCCAGCACCAGCGCCTGATAGGTCTCGGCTAGGGGCTCCAGTGGCGCTGCGGGTTCCCGCTCTTTCAGCGGCTGGCCGTCGACAAAGCGCACCAGAGCAAGCTCTTCGGCAAAGGGAGCCAGCTTGTGAGTCAGCTCGCTCTGACCGTTGAACACCTTGGAGCAACCATCGAAGATCAGTTCATCCTGACCACAGACCTGATTGAGGTAAACCAGTGGCAAACCGGTCTGCTCGCAGCGCTCGGCCATCAGCTCGCGGCGGATCCAGGGTTTCTCCTGATCATAAGGGGAGGCATTGATGGTGAGCAGCAGCTCGGCACCGGCCGCCTTTGCCGCGAGTGCCGGGCCCGGTTGCCACAGATCTTCGCAGATAAGCAGCCCCAACTGGTGGCCACGGAACGACACTACGCAGGTATCGCTCGCCGCGGTGAAGTAACGCTTCTCGTCGAACACCCCGTAGTTGGGCAGATCCTGCTTGAAGTAGCGGGCGATGAGCTTGCCCTGCTCATAGAGGGAAGCTGCGTTGTAGAGCGCCTCTCCTTCACGCCAGGGGTGGCCCACCAGAATGGCGCAACGACCCTGCCAGGCCGCGACACGAGCCAGGGCCGCCTCCACACGGATCATCAGATCGCTGCGCAGCAGCAGATCTTCAGGCGGGTAGCCGGTCAGCGCCAGCTCGGAGCAGACCAGCAGATCGGCTCCTTGCTGGTCGGCCTCTGCGGCGGCAGCCAGCACCTTGTCACAGTTATCTTCGATAGCGCCTACCGTCAGATTTAACTGGGCAAGCATCAGAGAGAGGGCTTTTGCCATGGCGATGCATCTTGAATTCGAAAATGATGGGGAATGATAAAGAAAAGGGGCTGGCTGTGCCAGCTCAACACTTGGCCTTTGCGCTGGTGTTCTGGCTGTCTGGAGATAAGATGTAACTAATCGAGGGAGATATTTGCCATGATCAAGGATGTGAAAGGATTCACTCTGCTGGAACTGATGATAGCGGTCAGTCTCGGGGTCATCTTGCTCGGGATTGGGGCACCGGCCATGTCGAGTCTGCTCAGCGAGAACAGCTTGCGATTTGAATCACGCACGCTCCTGAAATACCTGCGCTTTGCCCGCAGTCAAGCCATCGACAACCAGCAATCAGTCACCGCCTGCCTGGCCAATGCCAGCGACAACTGCGTCACTGCCAACCCGACTCAATTGCTTGTATTCGTCGATAATGATGCTCCGGCAGACAACATCCTGAATAACAGCGATCAATTTCTGGCCAGAACCACTGCATTTGCCGGAACACTGACAATCTCCAATAACCGGATTTCCACCACCTTCAGCCCGGATGGCACCAGCCTCGGCAGTAATGCCACTATCAGCCTCTGCCGCTCAGGCAATGCCCAAGTCAACTTGGTCATTGCCCAATCGGGGCGCTCCAGCCAGTCAACCCAGGCCAACGTCTGCCCCTAAAAATGTCGGCTCACTAGCGTAACTGGCTGGCGTCCTGCTGCTGTCCCTCTTTTGACTGAAACTTCTCCCCCAGCGGGCGGCACTCCAGCAGTGTCTTCACCGACTGTACTGCCCCATCGACCTCATACCCTCTCTTCTTGAATTTCTCGTGTACAGCCTGAGGAGAAGTATCCGTCACAGGACCATGCAACACGACTCGCTGTCCATTCGCCAGCTCGGCGTAACACTTCATGTCCTCCGCCAGCGCCGCTCCCGATAACAACAGGCTCAGGGCCAACACCGTGCTCAGTGGTTTCATTGCGCCTCTCCTTCATACAGGTAAATTTTCTTGGGCGACATGTCCATTTCCGCCTCTTCCGCGCCCTGGTTGCACTCCCCGGCACCAGTACAGCGCTCCGGCTCACCGTCACCCTCGTCCTTGAGAATCACCTCCTCCCCAACACCTCCTCCAATGATACGGACCTTGGCATCATCCCCTGCATGCACCACCAGATCATCCGCCACCTTGTTTTGCACTTCCACGTAGCGTTCCGGCGTTTCATTGCCATCGAGATCGACCACATAACGGAAGGAGCTGCCATAGTGCATGTCCACCATGTACTGGCGCGCCGCACCTATAGACTGAATGGTGCATTGCTGGAAGGACTGCACCTGCGGCAGGAACGAGGTGAAGTAAAGTTTGCCCTGCAACACCACACCCGCCCCCATGGACTTCTCGCCGGGTTCGTTCAACCAGTTGACCCAACCTTTGGCGGTGGTGATTCCCGCCTTGGTCGCCAGAACATCATCACTGGTCGTCTGTGCCGACAGGGGGTCTGAGGTCACGTCATAGAGATCGGTAATCAGGATGGGATCTCTGGCCTGCGCAGTAGTTGCACGGGGCATGACGTCATAGTCACGCAACATGAAATAACCATTGCGGACTGTCGCTTCCGAGGAGGGCCGATTGCGATCACCACTGCCGATCAGCACAGCATCAAAGGGGCGATCCTGGTAGGAATAGACAGTATTCCCCCCCACCACTGTACGTGTCACTTCCTTGTTGATGGTGCGCACCACTATAGGTTGCGTAAAGAAGCGGCGATCGGCGGCCTGAGTGCTGTCAGATCCCAGACTGGCAAATTTGAATACCCGCCAATCTGATTTGGTGGCATTCGGGAGATCCATCCGCCAGATATTACCTCCGGTATCCCCTGCATAGATGCGGTCAGTCTTGCCATCACCATCGCTATCCAGAGTCGCCACCGAGCCAGGCATGCTGTCAGCCATCCCCGTTACCTGGAGATTGGTGGTTGAGGTGGCTGCCGGGGTCGCACTGAACACCAAGGCCCCTGTCTCGGCGTTGACGATATAGATCCCCCTCCCCGTGCTGTCATTCGCCCCCAGCCCCTGGGCACTCTTGTTCACGTCATAGCCGCCAGCAAAGATCAGGACTGGTGTGGTGACCCCCGGCACAAAGGCAACCTCAGGCACCGACCAAGTCAAACCCAGCTCGCTGAAGCCCGTCGTTTGGGAGTTCAGGCGCCATTTCAGCGTCGGCGTATTGGGGCTGGAGATATCAAAGGCGTAATAGGCCTTTCCACCGCTTCTCAATCCAGTGAATACCCAAACGAAGTCATTCTCGGACGATTTCAACACCCCATTGCGATTGGCATCTTTGATGAGGGCGACAGGAGAGGAGTCAACACCATAAATATGATCCGCAGATTCGGCGTTGATACGCAATGCCCTCTGATTGGGCAAGAACTCATAGGGGATGGCGGCCCAACTCTCGTCTATGGTGCTGCCCATATCCTTGAACATATGAAGGAAGCCCGCATTGGTCCCAAACAAGATCCGCAAATCAGGCGCATCGGCAGGATTACCGGATTGCGGGCCATAGTTCAGCACCAGGGGCCGGGAGTGCAGGGGATCGCCCATGATATGCGCGCGGATCAGGGTTGATGTATCAAAATCTTCGTCGTCGACATCCAACCCCTTGGTCCAGTCGATCAGGGAATCGAGTTCTGTCGTACTGCCTGCCTGCATGAAAGTCATGAGCGCCGCCTCACTGCCCGCCTGCGTCACCAGATTGGCCTTGGTCAGCGCATCGAGCCGGCTCTGGGCATTATTGATGACATAGAGACTGCGGGTGCTTTTTTCCGCCAGCATCTCTTGTGCCCCACCTTCAGCCACCTTGTTGCCATCACGACCTGATGACCAGAAGGTCTGGGCGCTGTCGATGATGGTGCCATCAAACTTGATAGCGGGCAGCCCTCGACTATCCGCAACATAACCGTCCGGGGAAAATACCAGTTTCTTCAGATTGCCCCGCCATCTGGGTCCGTCATCCGGCTCAAACATAGCGTAATAGATATTGTTAAGGCTGCGAGTCCGGTCAAAGTTGTTACTGGCAATCGCAGGTGACACCAAGGAGGTATTGATGCGCAGGATCGCTAGCAAAGAGGCCTTTAGCGCATCGGTCAAGGCTGAGGCATCGGTCGCTGGGTAGTACTCACCACCTCCCCGCCTGGCCGTCTCCGCCAGCAGATTACCCGCCCCCGAGATAGCCTCATCACCAAATCCGACAGTAAAGGTGGTCACAGTCTGGGTCCCTGGTGAAACAGCATTGACATCCTTGTGCTTCATATAACCGGCCAAGGCAGCCAGATAGCTGTTTTCTCTGTTTCTTCCAGAACCATAAGAAACCACAGTCCCATAGGCCGCTTTTTCATCCGTGCTCAGGGTCTTGATTAGCTCCTGCACAAGGGTATCTGAAGAAGTATCCTGGGTCGGCTCGCCATCGGTGATATAGATGACATAACCGTTATTTGAGCAGTTATCATAGGGTGCCTCATAGGTACCAGTCGGACTCTCGGCTGTAGTATCTCTCGGGCTACCTTGCAGTCCATACACAACGCTTTTGCCCCCAAAGAATTGATATGCCTCACTCAACGTCTCACATAACGGTGTGTTGGTGCTGGCAGTCAGGGCTTCGACCCGATCCAACAGATCCTGCTCCCCCGTCTTGCCATTTGCCAGTGTAATCTCACTGCCTAATATGTCTCTGACAATACGCCCGCCATTATTATCAGTGTCATTGTTTCTATTAAATACCGCCAGACCAAAGTCCACCCCAGGTGTGGATGATATCAAGCCTTTCACTGCATCCTTGGCAATGCGGAGTCGAGATTCCTCTGAGTATCCGGTTGGGCCATGATACCAGCGAATATAATTGGCAGAATAAATGGTCACAGCAGTATTACTGGCATTGACGGCATTATTTTTATTGGCCGTATAAAACCACTCGCCGCTTCTACTACTGTCCTTGTCTACTGGATAACCAGCCCCAACCGTCCAGCTTCCGCTGTAGGGGTTGGCCGGGTTGCTTGCTGTAATATCCTGCTTGCAATCTACCAGATTGATATTGTTCTCTTGATCACCGCTGAGTGAATTCCATTCACCCCGCCCTCTTCCTGGTGGGTTACCATTCGTAACCTCATAACTCCACATTTGCGACTGAAAATAACCAATATTCGACAATGGAGTTTTTGAAGTCGCACAAGCATTCAGCTTGTCGGAGAATCGCCTGCTGGTGTTAATAGCAGGAATACTGCCATCGGTTGAATAGTAAATGTACTTTTTACTATTGTTAGAGTCCGGATCATTGCTCAATGCAGGATACACGGTAGCAGGGTTATAGACCTCTTTGATCTGCTCCATGGTGTCAGCCATACTGCCGGAGTTATCGAATATCAGCAGCACCTTGGGGCGAAAGTCACCGGCCTTGTTGAAATCATAAATAAAAAGCTCGGTGTCATCAGCCCTTGTCGAGGTCACCGACAATACAAGGCTACACCAGCATAAAATTACTCCCAGTTGTCGTAACCACATATCCTTCGCTCCTATTCTGTGAGCAGTGGTTGTTCTACACCCGCAATCCAAGTCAACGGGCGAACATATTTGCCATAATTCACATTGGCCTGCAGCTCGACATACTTGCACGCAGGAATCACATTGCTGCTGCTGGCGTCAATCTTTCGCTTGCACACGGTTTCGATACGATTAGTAAGAGCGACAGCCGCCGAAGCATTGCTGCTATTGACGCTGATCGCCGCACTGGCCCCCAGAGTGGCGCCCATGCCGGCAATCACAGTCGATATGTTGTTGCTCTGCATCGCCGCTTCGATGATGCCTTCGAGCCGATGCTCCGCCTGTCGGAAGCTGGCGGACGAGCCTGCCATCTTGAGGTCTTGCCCCGAAGATTGCATCACTACCACGGCAATCAGGGTAAGAGGCAGCAAAATTATCAGGGCGACGATCAGAGCCACACCGCGCTGGGATCTCATGCTCCACCTCCCACTATTACCGCAGGATTGCGCAACGATACGCTGGATTCCAGCAACAGACGACGGAAGCCATCTCCATTGCCTGATATGCTGGTGCTGCCAACCTGATAAACATTGTTATTCACATAACTGCTGGATGCTTGCAGTGAGCGCACCAGAATAAAGATGCGTGCCGCCACGACCCGACCTTCACTCCATTCCTGTTCAGTTACATTCGCGGTCGCGACATAACGGTCAATTTCACCATCCGGCACCGGGCTGTCGTCGACACCAAACAGCACCGTCATCCGTTCAATTCCTTCGGCCATGGGGCCGGAGATCAATACCGATCCGCCATTTGCGGTCAGGTAACGCTTTCTCAATTCAGGGTTGCCTGCTGCATTGGGAGAAAGGTAATAGATAAAGTGCTGATACTCCCAGAGCTGACGCTCCGGCGTCATAGCGGGGACCGTTTCTCCCCCCTTGAACATCTGGGCGGCCTGGGTCGTCGTGGCGAGATAAAAACGATTGCCAGTCGCGGCGGCATCCGCCAGCGGAAGACCAATCAGCCGCTTGATGCTGATGACATCCGTATTGGCGATACGCGAAGCCACGGGTATACAAGCAAAAGCCCCTCCCGTAATCGCCCTGCTGTTGTCCACCCCTGCGACCCAGATCCCCCGATTTGTTCCCACACTGGGTGGCAGGCTGCCTCGCCCAAGATTGTCCAGACAATCATTTGCGGCAAGCACACTAGACCCAGCACTCAGCGTAACCCCCTGCCCCACGGCCATGGGAGAACCCGTATAGTCCCCCCAAAAGCCAGCCCATTTCAGGTCCTGGGTGAGCAGACGCATGGCGATGCGGCCATTTTCCTGCAACTCGCTCTGATCGAAGGCATCTTCAGTGGTGGCACGGGAGGCTACGAAGATGCTCAGGCCACCACCAATCAGAAATACTCCGATCAGCATGGCGATCAGCCACTCGACCAGAGTAAAGCCACGGGCATTCATAAGGTGGTCGTCAGCACGAACTGACGCCTCTGCCGATCTGCGGCATTCCCAAGCCCACAACTGTTGCGCACAGCGGTAACCGCATCGGCGCCATCAGACAGAGACTCCCGGCCGCGCCAGAAGATCCCCACTGTCAGGCTGTTGTTGGCCCCGCGGATCACGCAGCCGACTGGAGCCTGCAGAGATGAGGCGGCACCGGACACGGCGGAGCCAAGCAGGGACTGCTGCCAATAGAAGAGATCCAGCGCCTGCCGTTCACTGCGACTGCAATCCGACATGGTGCCATTGCTGTTGGCACAACTCGGCATGTTCAGGATAGTGTTGCCTGATACGACTGTCGTGCCCTGGGCAGTCCAGCTGTCCTGGTTGATCCTGGCGCGCTCAACGAGGTCATTTGCCAGCCAATTAGCAATGGTGCGCTGGCGGGCCTCATAGCCGGAGAATTTGGCCGTGGCCTGCATGCCAACCAGCCCCAGCAGACCAAAGGAGAGCACCACTGCGGCTATCATCACCTCCAGCAGGCTGAATCCGGTCATCTGGCGACGGCGTTGAAGTTTCATCGGCTAGTCCCAGCAGGCGTCGTTGGCGGTATCGCCGAGTCGGGTAGCGCTTCTGGTGCCATCCTGATCGATGGAGAAGATGATGCAGTCACTATCGGAGCCTTGTGCGCCGGAAGCCGTGGCAAAGAGAATGAACGTATTGGTGCCGGCAGAGATGACCAGATGGTAGAAGCCGGACTCGGAGTTGTCAGTGATATTCAGGTCGGCAGCGGAGGAGGCGTACCTATTGAAGTCCATAAAATAGGTTTCTTGTCTGTTGGCGGCATCCAACAGCATCTTTTTGGCATCAATACGGTGGCTGGCCAGCAGATAGCGCTGATATGAGGGATAAGCAATGGTGCCAAGAATCGCCACAATGGCGACGACAATCATCAATTCAATGAGGGAAAAGCCTCGATAGAACCCAATCATATCCCATCCTTGGTGACTGGCGGTCTTGTTAGTCTAATGCCGGATAGGTCGCAACAACAAATCCGGCATCAGAAACATCACTCTTTATTCTTAGGCCATCCTGGCCACATTCAAATGATTCTAAGCTCTGGCGGCACCTCGAAGACCACGTTCTCTTCGCGACCCGGGTGTTCGGTCACTATCTTGCCCCCCAGCTCGCGCAGACGGGCGATGACATTCTGAACCAGCACATCGGGAGCAGAGGCTCCCGCCGTCACCCCGATACGATCCACACCGTCCAGCCAGCCCGGTTCGATCATGGTGGCATCGTCGATGAGGTAGGCTCGCGCCCCCACCTTCTCGGCCAGCTCTCGCAGGCGGTTGGAGTTGGAGGAGTTGCGAGAACCGACTACCAGCATGGCATCCACCAGCCCCGCCATCTCCCGCACCGCATCCTGACGGTTCTGGGTGGCATAACAGATGTCATCCTTGCGCGGTCCCTGAATTTTCGGGAAGTGTTGGCGCAAGGCATCGATAACGTCCGAGGTCTCGTCCACGCTGAGCGTAGTCTGAGTAACGAAGCAGAGATCGTCCGGGTTCTTCACCTTGAGCCTGGCCACGTCCTCCGGCGTTTCCACCAGATACATGCCCCCTTCCGGATTCTCGTACTGCCCCATGGTCCCGATCACCTCGGGGTGACCGGCGTGACCAATGAGCACGGCCTCGGAGCCCTTGCGGCTGGCTCGATGGACCTCCATGTGCACCTTGGTCACCAGCGGACAGGTGGCATCGAACACCTTGAGGGCACGGGACTTGGCCATCTCGCGCACCGTCTTGGCAACGCCGTGGGCGGAGAAGATGACGATGCTGTCATCCGGCACCTCGTCGAGCTCCTCGACGAACACGGCTCCCGCCTCTTTCAGCTTGTTCACCACATAGCGGTTGTGCACCACCTCGTGACGGACATAGATGGGGGCACCGAATTTCTCCAATGCACTCTCGACTATGCTGATGGCACGGTCGACACCGGCGCAAAAGCCACGGGGATTAGCCAGCAGTATATCCATCAGAGCACCTCACTCATGCCGATGGCGTAATCGACATCAACACGACAGAAACCACGTGGGTTAGCCAGCAAAATATCCATCAGCTCACCTTTTCCTCGTCATCCACGCCCAGGATCTCCACCTCGAAGGTGACGGTGTGACCCGCCAGCGGGTGGTTGAAATCGACCGTCACCGACATCCCTTCCACCGCCCGTATGATGCCCGGCAGCTCGCTGCCATTGGGCTGGTCGAAGAGGATGATGGTGCCAATCTTGGGCTCCACATCGGCACCGAACTTGGCTCTGTCCAGATGGTAGATGTTGTCGGGATTGGAGTGACCGAACGCCTGCTCAGGCGCCAGCGTGAAGCTCTTGGCCTCCCCCTGTTGCAGCCCCAGCAGACACTGCTCGAAGCTCGATGTCAGGCTGCCGTCCCCCATCCGCAGGCGGGCCGGTTTGCCGTGCAGCGCCGTGCTGTCGGCCACAGAGCCGTCTTCCAGCTTGATGGAGAAGTGGAACAGTACGCTGCTGTCAGCGCCTATGGCCTGGCTCATGCCGCCTCCTTCTGTTTTTCGGACCGGAAGCCTTCCAGCACTATCATGGCTGCGCCGATGAAGATAAAGCTGTCCGCCAGGTTGAATGCAGGCCAATGGGAGCGCTGCCAGTAGAAGTCGAGAAAATCGACTACGTGGCCCAGCACCAGGCGATCAAAGACGTTGCCAAGGGCTCCGCCGATGATGAGCGAATAGGCGATGCCGCTCCAGCGCTGGGTGACCGACTGCTTTCGCAGCCAGTGTGTCAGCAGCCCACAGATGGCAAACGCCAAGACCGCGAAGAACCAGCGCTGCCAGCCCCCCTGATCGGCCAGGAAGCTGAACGCTGCGCCCTTGTTGTAGACGTGCACCAGGTTGAAGAAGGGGGTGATCTCCACCCCCGGATAGCCAAACGGCAGCAACTTGACCACGGCGAGCTTGCTCGCCTGGTCCAGTACGAAAGCCAGCACCGCCAGCCACAGCCAACGCAGGCCCGTTTTGTTATGAAGAGCGTTATTGGTCATGTTCATCAGGCAAATTGACGCGTTTCGCCGTCACCCTCGACGTTGGTGACGCAGCGGCCACAGATCTCTTCGTGACCGGCTATGGTGCCCACGTCTTCCACATGGTGCCAGCAGCGGTCGCACTTGGCGGCGGCAGACTGGGCCACGTTCAGCCACAGATCATCGCGCTCGGTCGCAACGGCACCTTCCGGTGCTGTGCCAGCCACCACCACCTTGGCCTTGGAGGTGAGCAGCACGAAGCGCAGCTCATCGGCCAAAGCATTCAGGCGCTTAGCCAGCTCGGGTTTGGCGAACAGGGTCAGTTCGGCCTGCAGGGAGCCACCGATGCGCTTCTCGCCACGGGCGGCTTCCAGTGCCTTGTTCACTTCACCGCGCACTGTGAGGATCTCAGCCCAGAAATCGTCGTTCAGCACTTCACCCGCTTCCAGCCCGAACAGGCCGTCGTACCACTCTTCGGTGAACACGAACTCACCGCGCTCACCCGGCAGCAGAGCCCAGATTTCGTCGGCGGTGAAGCTCATGATGGGCGCCATCCAGCGCACCATGGCCTCGGCGATGTGATAGAGGGCGGTCTGGCAGGAGCGACGAGCCAGGCTGTCCGCCTTGGCGGTGTACTGCCTGTCCTTGATCACATCCAGGTAGAAGGAGCCCATCTCGATGGAGCAGAACTGCATCAGCTTCTGGGTCACACCGTGGAAATTGTACTCATCGAACGCCGCCATGATCTCGGCCTGTACCGCCTTGGCACGGCCCACGGCCCAACGATCCACCACCACCATGTCGGCAGGCGCCACCATGTCGGTCGCCGGATTGAAGCCGTTCAGGTTGGCCAGCAGGAAGCGGGCTGTGTTGCGAATACGGCGATATGCATCGGCGGAGCGCTTGAGGATCTCGTCGGAGACTGTCATCTCACCGGTGTAGTCGGTGCTCGCTACCCACAGGCGCAGGATGTCGGCGCCCAGCTTGTTCATTACGTCCTGCGGACTGACCACGTTGCCGATGGACTTGGACATCTTGCGGCCCTGACCATCCACGGTGAAGCCGTGAGTCAGCACCTGGTTGTAGGGAGCCTTGTCTTTCATGGCCACGCCGATCATCAGGGAGGACATGAACCAGCCGCGGTGCTGGTCAGAACCTTCCAGATACATGTCGGCCGGGTTGCCATTGAACTCGGGGCGGGCATCGACCACTGAGGAGTGGGTCGATCCTGAGTCGAACCAGACGTCCAGGGTGTCGGGCACCTTGTCGTACAGGTCGGCGTCGCTGCCCAGCAGCTCGGCCTTGTCCAGATCCCACCAGGCCTGGATGCCGGACTGTTCGACCCGCTTGGCCACCTCTTCCATCAGGCGCACGGATTCAGGGTGCAGCGCCTGAGTCTCCTTGTGAACGAACAGGGAGATGGGCACGCCCCAGGTACGCTGACGGGAGATACACCAGTCAGGACGGTTCTCAACCATCGCCTGGATACGGTTCTTGCCCCATGCCGGTACCCAACCGCTCTGGCCGTGCTGGGCGATGCCATCTTTCTCGATGCGCTCTATCTCTTCCAGCGCGCGCTTGCGCAATCCCTTCTGCTCCATGCTGATGAACCACTGGGGGGTGGCACGGAAGATGATCGGGGTCTTGTGACGCCAGCAATGGGGGTAGGAGTGGTTGAACACCTTGTGGTGCAGCAGGGCACCACGCTCGGTCAGCACCTCGACCACGGCCGCATTGGCCTTGAACACGTGCTGGCCGGCAAACAGTTCGGTATCCGGCAGGTAGACGCCGTTGCTGCCAACCGGGTTGGCCACTTCCAGACCGTACTTTTGACCGACCACGAAGTCTTCCTGACCGTGGCCAGGGGCGGTGTGCACGGCGCCGGTACCGGCATCCAGGGTGACGTGGTCACCCAGCACCACAGGCACGTCGAAGCTGTAGAAGGGGTGGTTGAAGCGCAGCAGCTCGAGCGCCGCACCCTTGGCATAGCCCAGGTTGTGGAATTTCTCGATACCGGCTCTGTCCATCACATCCTTGACCAGCTCGGCGGCCAGGATCAGGCGCTCGGGGTTGTCACCCTCCACCTGTACCAGGGCGTAGTCCAGATCGGCGTGCATGGCGATGGCACGGTTGGCCGGCAGGGTCCAGGGGGTGGTGGTCCAGATCACGGCAGAGAGCGGGCCACGGCCGGTGTGACCTTCGGGGCAGTCGAACTTGGCAGCCACTGTCGCCTCGTCGACGGCCTTGAAGCGCACATCGATGGAGGGGGAATTCTTGTCGTAGTACTCCACTTCGGCTTCCGCCAGGGCGGAGCCGCAGTCGGTACACCAGTGCACCGGCTTGGAACCCTTGTGCAGGTGACCATTGGCGACGATCTTGGCCATGGAGCGGATGATGTTGGCTTCGGTGCCAAAGTCCATGGTCAGGTAGGGGTGTTCCCAGTCACCCAGCACGCCCAGACGGATGAAGTCGGTCTTCTGCGCTTCGATCTGGGTCTTGGCGTATTTGCGGCACTCGGCGCGGAACTCGGCGGCGGAGACCTTCTCCCCCGGCTTGCCGACCATGCCTTCCACCTTCAGCTCTATGGGCAGACCGTGGCAATCCCAGCCCGGCACATAGGGGGAATCGAAGCCGGAGAGGCCCTTGGACTTGATGATGATGTCTTTGAGGATCTTGTTGACCGAGTGACCGATGTGAATGCTGCCGTTCGCGTAGGGAGGGCCATCATGCAGAATGAAGGAAGGCTTGCCCGCTTTGGCGCGGCGAATGGCGCCGTAAAGATCCTGATCGTACCAACGCTTGAGCATGTTGGGTTCGCGCTTGGCCAGATCGCCACGCATCGGAAACTCGGTTTCCGGCAGATTCAGGGTGTGTTTATAGTCGCTCATCAGTCCTGGGTTCCCTTCTTTTCTAAAAGAGTGCTGGGTAAATTGAATGGTGGCAGCCCGAACCAGGCTCGGGCCGCCAGGGCATCTCGTTCGATCTGCTCTTTCAAGGCGGTGAAAGAGGCAAACTTCTGCTCTTCGCGCAGCTTGTGGCGAAGCAGCACCTTGACCTGCTGACCGTATAGATCACCAGAAAAATCAAATAGATGTACTTCCAATCTGGCTTGTGTACCGCTCAAGGTCGGCCGTACACCCACATTGGCGACACCGGGGAAGGTCTTGCCGGAACATAACACTTCCACCGCGAACACGCCACCGACCGGGATCACCTGCCGTTTGAGCGCGAGATTGGCGGTAGGAAAACCTATGGTGCGCCCCAGCTTGTCGCCGTGGGCCACCCGACCACTGATGGCATAGGGACGGCCGAGCATCAGCTCCACCTCCGCCATCCGCCCCGCCTTCAAGGCCTCGCGCACTAGCGTGCTGCTGACCCGCTGGCGCTCGACCTGGAAGCTCTGGGTGCTGATCACCTCGAAGCCGAAGCGATGACCCGCCTCCTCCAGCAGGTGGAAGTCCCCCTCCCGCCCCTTGCCGAAGCGAAAATCATCGCCCACCACCAGGTAGTGCACGCCGAGTTTCTCCACCAGCAACTGCTCGATGAAGCTGCTGGCGGCCTGCTCGGCGAAGCGGTGCGTGAACCGCACACAGAGCATGCGATCTATCTGCATCCCCTTGAGGGCTTCGTACTTCTCCCGCCAACGGCTGAGACGGGCAGGAGCGGCGTCCCCCGCAAACAGCTCAAGGGGCTGTGGCTCGAACAGCATGACGCAGGCGGGCAGGCCAAGCTGGGCGGCTTTCTCCTGCAGTCGGGCCAGCACCGCATGGTGGCCCTGATGAACCCCATCGAAGTTGCCTATGGTCAATACACAGCCCCGATGATGGGGCTTGATATTGTGAATGCCGCGAATGAGTTCCATCAGTGCCTTGTGCGTTGCTGCCATGGAAATCGGCGGATTATATATCAGGCAGCAGGCAGGGTCAGCCCTGCTGTTGAGCCGATTTCAGGTATCTGACCCGGAACACGGGCATCATCAGCCTCATTGCTGACCCGATTTCAGGTGTCTTGGCCTGACCCCCAGCACCAACAGGACTATTCCATACAAGGCGCCCCCAAGGCAGAGCAGCAAGGTCAGCTCCAGACTGGCTTTGCCCATGCTCCAGGCTCCCCACTGGGCGAGATCCGGTGACAGATAGCCAAGCACGCCCCCCATCAGCACGGTCGCCACCAGCAGCTTGAGGCAGAACACGCCCGTGTTGCGGGAAGGGCGATAGACCGCCTGCTGATACAACCCCTTGAACAGCAGGGCCGCATTCAGGGTGCCGGAGCAGGCGGTGGCGAGCGCCAGCCCCACATAGCCAAGCGGATAGATGAAGATGAGGTTGCACACCATGTTGGCCACCATGGCCATGATGCCGATCCGTACCGGGGTCCTGGTGTCCTGGCGGGCATAGTAGCCGGGGGCCAGCACCTTGATCAGCATCAGGGAGAGCAGCCCTGTGGTGGATGCCAGCAGGCTGGCGCTGGACATTGCCACCTCGTGCATGCCGAACTCCCCGCGCATGAAGAGCACTCGCAGTATGGGCTCGCGCAATACGGCAATCCCCACCATGGCGGGCAGGCCGAGCAGCATCACCATGCGCACCCCCCAGTCCATGGTACGGGAGAAGTCGGCCGGATCCGCATCCACATGCTTCTTGGCCAGCGCTGGCAGGATCACTGTGCTGATGGCGACCGCGAACAGGCCGAGGGGGAACTCCAGCAGGCGATCCGAGTAGTAGAGATAGCTGATGGCACCGGTCGCCAGGAAGGAGGCCAGCATGGTGTTGATCAGCAGATTGATCTGGCTGACCGAGACGCCGAACAGCGCCGGTATCATCAGGGTGCGGATCTTCACCACACCAGGATGGTGCCAACCCCACTTGGGCCACACCAGCATGTTGATCTGGCGCAGGAAGGGGTACTGGAACAGAAACTGCACCAAGCCGCCGAGGAAGACGCCGATCGCCAGCGCGATCTCGGGCCGCTCCAGCAACGGGGCTATCCACCAGGCCGCCGCTATCATGGTGAGGTTGAGGAACACCGGCGTGAAGGAGGAGACGGCGAAGCGACCAAAGGTGTTGAGAATGGCCCCGGCCATGGCGGTGAAGGTGATGAACCAGAGATAGGGGAAGGTAATCTTGAGCATCAGGCTGGCCAGCTCGAACTTCTCGGCCGCCGGGCCGCCGTGCAGCCAGTCCCAGAACCAGCCCCAGCCGAACAGGGCCGTCAGCACCCCCGAGCCCAGCACACCGAGCAGGGTGACTATGGTGACTATGCCCCCAAGGGTGCCCGCCACTGCGGCCAGCAGCTCTCGCACGGCCTGCTCGTCACCGTTTTTCTTGTACTCCGTCATCACCGGCACGAAGGCCTGGTTGAAAGCCCCTTCGGCGAACAGCCGGCGCAAGAAGTTGGGAATGCGGTTGGCGAAGAAGAAGACGTCTGCGGCCACCCCGGCACCGAGCAGATTGGCGATGACCACATCGCGCACCAAGCCCATCACACGGGACACCAGCGTCATTGCGGACACTATCATGCCGGATTTGATCAATTTCTTACTCAAGACGAGGCCTCTGGAACTGTCAGAATGGAAAGAATGCTGCTAGAATCGGCCGACAGTTTAACCGCCTCCCAACTGACACACCACCGGGGGGCGGTGTTTATTTGCACAAATCATTTGACAATATGTGGTTGAGAAGGCATATTTCCGGGCCTTTTCAATACACTCGCTAAGACAGTTTTAGGAGTTTTACCTTGGCTAATATCAAATCTGCTAAGAAGCGCGCGATTCAGTCAGAGAAACGTCGTCAACACAACGCCAGCCGTCGTTCAATGACCCGTACCTATCTGAAGAAAGTAATTGCTGCCATCGCTTCTGGCGACAAAGCTGCTGCCACTGCAGCTTTCGCTGTTGCTCAGCCGATCATGGATCGTATGGCGACCAAAGGCCTGATCCACAAGAACAAAGCTGCTCGTCACAAGAGCCGCCTGTCTGCCCAGATCAAAGCTATGGCTTAATCAGCTTCGGCTGAACAAAGCTAAAAAAACCGGCCTTAGTGCCGGTTTTTTATTTGGGTTCGCTACAATACAGCCTGTGCAACAATCCAATCATCTCGCGTACCTCATGGCTGCGCAGCGAATAGTAGACCGTCTGGGCCTCTTTTCGCGTCGCCACCAGCTCATCGCGCCGCAGCACAGCCAGATGCTGTGACAGGGCCGATTGACTCAGTCCAAGCACCTCGTTGAGTTCCCCCACCGATAGCTCTCTCTCCAATAACTGGCACAGAATGAACAAGCGCCGTTCATTGGCCAGCGCCTTGAGCAGGGTGACCGCACGTCCGGCATTCGCCTCCATCTCTTCCAACTGCATCGCATTCCCTCCCCTGCAAGACAGGAATCATACCCTCTGCCCCGTCGATTTAAAATGACAGGGTCGCCGGCTGAATGGTGGTGAAATCCTCCTGACCGGCAAAGAGGAAGGAGAAATCACTCTCGCACACCCGCTTCACCGCCGGATGCTGGATCATCCGCTCGGCAAAGATGACGTAGTACTCCTCCATCAGATCCTGGGTCTCCCCGATCAGCATCACCTCCTCTCCCTCCAGGATCTCCTCCCGATAGATGGTCGGTGCCATGAAGATACCCTGATTGAAGAAACCAAACGCCTTCATCAGGGCCGCATCATCGAATTCCCCCAGGATGCTGGGAGAGATGCCCTGCTGCTCGAACCACTGGGTCAGCTGGCGCCCCATGGCGGTACGACGGCCCGGAATGAGCAGCTTGCGCTCCTCGAGACAGGCAGGAAAAGGCTTTTCGGGCAGCGGCGCCTTGCAGAAGAAGCTGACGCCACAGCCTCCTAGTCGCTTGGAGAGCAGGCCGGCGTGCTGGCTGGAGTCCACCGGACAATCGGAGAGGATCATGTCTAGCTTGTGCTCGCTCAGTTGCTCCAGCAGCAGCTCGTGGGTCGATTCGAAACAGCGCAGGTGGATGGAGCCGTCGTTGGGGATGACGGAGAGTAGCACCCGGCTGGCGAGGCGCTTGGAGAGTGCATCGGCGATGCCGACGTCGAACAGGATCTGGCTCTCCTTGCGGTAGTTGACGATATCCAGCATCTCGTAGGATAGGCTGAACATCTTGTCGGCATAGCGAAACACCAGCTGACCCAGTTCGGTGGCCTCGAGGGAACGCCCCTTGCGGATCAACAGCTTGCCGCCGAGACGCTGCTCCAGCAGTTTGATCTGACCGGTGACTGTCTGGGGAGTGAGGAAGAGGGCTTCCGCCGCCTGGGTGACGGAGCCCTTCTTCTGAGTCATCCAAAAATAGTAGAGGTGGTTGTAATTAAGGTGTGACATCCGATGGGGTTCCCGCGCTGCGCGGGCTCCGGTAGCAGCTGAGTTCAACCGCCAGAATGTCATACATGTCGCTGATCGAGTCAACCTTGTTTGCGCCGAACTGCTCTTGCAGGGTCAGCTTGAGGCGGGCCGGATCCGGCATCCGCTCCCCGCAGTAACGCTTGTGGGACTGCTTGACTCGTTCGCCGGCCCGGCTGCTGAGGGCCCGCTCGGTGAAGGTTTCACCGAATCGGGCCTTGGCCTGCTTGTCCCCCAGCATGAGGGCACTGTCCACCACCCCATTGAGATAGGCCGAGCAACTGGCCGACGCCGCATCCTGCTGGCACTCAGCCAGGCTATTCGCCCAGACTGCCGGGCTCGCCAGCATGACTAACCATCCGAGTCTTCTCATAACCCCTCCGTGCTTTGATTCGCCTCCCGATTGGGCAGCGATATCCGCAGGGCGATAAAACCGATCACGGCCGCCAGGGTGGATCCCACCAGGATCCCGAGGCGTGAGTAGCTGCCGTAGTCCAGTCCGCCATGCTCGAATGCCAGCGATGCGATGAACATCGACATGGTAAAGCCGATGCCACACAGGATGCTGACCGCAAAGATCTGCTTGAAGTTGACGCCGCTCGGCAGCTGGGCGATGCCGAGTTTCACCGACAGCCAGCTGATGGTGAAGATGCCGAGGGGTTTGCCGATGAAGAGCCCCAGTATGATGCCCATGGGCACCGGGCTGAGCAGATCCGACAGCTGGATCCCGTCGAGGGAGACCCCTGCGTTGGCAAAGGCAAACAACGGCAGTATCAGGTACGCACTCCAGGGGTGCAGCACATGCTCCAGGTGTTTGAGCGGCGAGGCATAGCGCTTCCCGGAGATAGGGATCATGAAGCCAACGATGACGCCGGCCAGGGTCGCATGGACGCCGGACTTGAGCACTGCAACCCAGAGCACCAGACCCACCAGCATGTAGAGGCCGATCCTGTCCTCACCGCGGCGATTCATCCAGAGCAGAGTGAGGGTCGCCACTATGCCGACCGCCAGTGCGGTCAGCGACAGCTGCTGGGTATAGAAGAGGGCGATGATGATGATGACCCCAAGGTCATCCATGATGGCCAGGGCCAGCAGGAATACCTTGAGGCTGGTCGGCACCCGCTTGCCGAGCAGCGCCATCACCCCGAGGGCGAAGGCGATGTCGGTTGCGGCCGGAATGGCCCAGCCGGCCCGGGTCACTTCGTCTTCATAGTTGAAGAAGGCATAGATGAGCGCAGGGGCCAGCATGCCGCCCACGGCGGCGATGGCCGGGAAGGTGGCCTGCACCCGTGATGAGAGCGCCCCCTCCAGCATCTCACGCTTTACTTCCAGCCCGACCAGCAGGAAGAAGATCGCCATGAAGCCGTCGTTGATCCAGAGCAGCAGCGGCTTGTTGATGTCGAGGGCGGCAATGCGCACCTGTACCTGGGTATTGAGGAAACTCTGATAGTGCTCCGCCAGGGCAGAGTTGGCCAGACCGATGGCCACCAGGGCGGCCAGGATCAGAATTATTCCGGAGGCTGACTCCAGTTTGAGAAATCGCTTGAACACATCGCTCATGGTCTAACTATCCATAAAATTGTACTTTTTCAGTCTAGGGGCCGAGTGAGTTAATGAAAAATCGTTTCTAACTGCCAATAACAACGGAAAAACCGAAGGCAAAATGAATCATGCCTGCTATAAGCACGTTTTACCCCGCCTTCATGAGCCCACGGAGCATTCTTTTTTTTGCATATTTATTCTGTTCAGGTATGAAAAAGGCGCCCGCAGGCGCCTTTCGAACAGATGGAATAACGTAATGCCGCCACGCGGGAGATCCCGCCGAGAGCCGCTCGCCATCACGGCGGATACTGGATCAGATGGCAACAGGGGCCCTGATACCCGGATGGGGATCATAACCCAAGATCTCGAAGTCCTCGAACCTGTAGTCGAAGATGGAGTCCGGCTTGCGCTTGATCACCAGCTGCGGTAAGGGACGCGGCTCGCGGGAGAGCTGCAGCGCCGTTTGCTCCATGTGGTTGGAGTAGAGGTGTACGTCGCCACCGGTCCAGACGAAGTCGCCCACGGCCAGATCGCACTGCTGGGCCATCATGTGGGTCAGCAGGGCGTAGCTGGCGATGTTGAACGGCAGGCCGAGGAAGACGTCGCAACTGCGCTGGTAGAGCTGGCAGGAGAGCTTGCCGTCCGCCACGTAGAACTGGAAGAAGGCGTGACAAGGGGCGAGCGCCATCTTGTCCAGCTCACCCACGTTCCAGGCGGAGACTATGATGCGGCGCGAGTCCGGGTTGTGCTTGATGTCATCCACCGCCTTCTGGATCTGGTCGATGACGGCACCATCGGCCGCCGGCCAGGAGCGCCACTGGGCACCGTAGACAGGGCCCAGATCGCCGTGCTCGTCGGCCCACTCGTCCCAGATGCTGACGCCGTGCTCCTTCAGGTAGGCGGTGTTGGTGTTGCCATTGAGGAACCACAGCAGCTCGTGAATGATGGAGCGCAGGTGGCACTTCTTGGTGGTGACCAGCGGGAAGCCTTCCGCCAGATTGAAGCGCATCTGATGACCGAACAGGGAGACTGTCCCCGTGCCGGTGCGATCGGATTTGACGGTGCCTTCATCCAGGATCTTCTGCATCAGGTCGAGATAGGCCCTCATTGCTTTGCCTCCTTCGCCGCGTTGCCGAACAACTGCGGACGCTTGTAGGCAACCCAGATCATCAGGGCGCCGATGATGATCATCGGAGTGGAGAGGATCTGGCCCATGCTGATCTCCTGGAAGTAGAGACCGAGCTGGCTGTCAGGCTGGCGTACGAACTCCACCAGGAAGCGGAACAGGCCGTAGAACAGCAGGAACATGCCGGAGATGGCGCCCCGTGGTGGGTTCTTGCGCCAGAACAGGTTCAGTATGATGAAGAGCACCACACCTTCCAGAGCGAACTGGTAGAGCTGGGAGGGGTGACGCGGCTCGGGGCCGGCCTCCGGGAAGATGATGGCCCAGGGCACGTCTGTGACCCGGCCCCACAGCTCGCCGTTCATGAAGTTGCCGATGCGGCCGACACCGAGGCCGAACGGAATGAGCGGCGCCACGAAGTCAGCCACGGTGAAGAAGTGACGCTTGGTCTTGTGGGCAAACCAGATCATGGCGGTGATGACACCGATCAGGCCGCCGTGGAACGACATGCCGCCGGTCCAGATCTTGAACAGGTAAGTGGGATCGGCCAGGAAGAGATCGAAGTTGTAGAACAGCACATAGCCGATACGACCGCCCAGGATCACCCCGAGGAAGCCGTAGAACAGCAGATCGGAGACCTCGTTGCGAGTCCAGCCACTGTTGGGCGCATCGGCGCGGCGGCCCGCAAGCCACATGGCAAAGGCAAAACCAAACAAATACATGAGACCATACCAGCGTACCGATAGTGGTCCCAAACTGAATGCTACGGGATCAATCTGCGAGAAAACCCAATATCCGTCGTGCTGCATGGCGCGGCCCCAGTCATAAGAAAAGCCGCATTCTCCGATCATTCGTCAGCAGGAACAAGACTGAATATCAATCGGGCAACTTGGTCTTGTGGCCCGCGCGCAGCAAACCGCCCAGACCGTGCTCTTCCAGGTAGCGGGCAAACAGGCCACGGAGCACGTGGGGATTGTCGTGCTTGAGGCCATCGGCCATCAGCGCCTTCAGCTCGCCGAGATCGGATTGACGCAGCACGTACTTGATGCGGGAGATGTTGTGGGTGTTCATGCTGAAACGGCGATAGCCCATGGCCAGCAGCAGCAGCACGCCGACCGGATCCCCGGCCAGCTCGCCACAGACAGAGACCGGCTTCTGGTAGCGATGGGAGGCATCGACCAGCAGTTGCAGGGCGCGGATCACCGCGGGATGGAAGGCGTCATAGATGCTGGCGACCCGGGCATTGTTGCGATCCACCGCCAGCAGATACTGGGTCAGGTCATTGCTGCCCACCGACCAGAAGTCGATGAGGGGGGCCATCTCCGGCAGGATGTAGAGGGCGGAGGGCACCTCTATCATCACCCCCAGGCTGGGGTAGCGGATCACCGCATCGCGGCTCGCCGCCTCTTCCGACACTTCACGCCAGGCCTGATCCAGCAGCCGGCGGGAAGCCTTGATTTCACTGACGCTGCTGATCATCGGCAGCATGATGGCCAGATTGTCCAGCCCTTCGCTGGCGCGCAGCATGGCCTTGAGCTGCACCAGGAACAACTCGGGGTGATCCAGGGTGAGCCGGATCCCCCGCCAGCCAAGGAAGGGATTTTCCTCCACTATGGGGAAATAGGGCAATTGCTTGTCCCCCCCCACGTCTAGGGTGCGCATGCAGACCGGGCGATCCCGATAAGTCTCCAGGATCCCGCGATAGCGCGCCGTCTGCTCCCATTCGGAGGGGAAGCTGTCCTGCAGCATGAAGGGGATCTCGGTGCGATAGAGCCCGACCCCGTCCGCCAGATGGTTGAGGGAGATCTCGGTGTCGGCACTGAGGCCGGCGTTGAGCAGCAAGGAGACAGGAGTGCCGTCAGCCGTCTCCGAGGGTTGATTGTCGACACTGCGCACCAGGGTATCGAGCGCCCGCTCCTCGCTCAGCAGTTGCCGGTACTCGGTCAGGATCACCTGATTGGGCTCGATGAAGAGATCGCCGCTGTAACCGTCGACAACCAGGGTGCGACCACCTATGTCACCCAGGGGCAGATCCACCCCCATGATGGCCGCCACTCCCATGGCGCGGGCCAGGATGGCGGCATGGGAGTTGGTCCCCCCCTTGAGCGAGACCACGCCGCTCAGGAACTCCCGCGGGATCTCGGCGAGTATGGTGGCGGTCACCTCGTCGGCGACCAGCACCACCGGCTCCCCTATGGTGAGCTGCTCGGGTTCGTCCTGCACCAGCCGGCTGATGAGCCGCTGGGCTATGTCTTTCACATCGGTGGAGCGCTCCCGCAGGTAGGGATCCTTCATCCCCTTGAACTGCTCGATCAGCCGATCGCTGATGATCTTGACCGCGGAGATGGCGGTCCAGTGCTCCTTGCCGACCTTGTTGCGGATGGGCTTGATGTAGCCGGGATCGTTCAGCAGGTGCAGATAGATGTCGAAGATGGCGACAGAATCCTGGCTGTAGCTCTCGCGAAAGCGCAGCGCCAGGCTCTCCAGATCGTGGCGCACCTCTTCCACCGCAAGCTCCAGTCGGGCCAGCTGCTTGCCGTGGTCCTCGTCCTTGCGCGGGGTGATGCTGTTGAGCGCCTTGCGCGGGCGCCACACCCAGGCCTTGGCGATGGCGATGCCACTGGCGCCGGCGATACCGCGCAGCGGCTTGCTCCAGTCGGTCTTCTGCAACCAGCCCTTGGCCTGGGCCTGGGCGATGCGGGCCGCCAGCTGCGCCGCCAGCGTGACCATGAAGGACTCTTCCCCTTCATCGAACAGCCGGCTCTCTTTCTGCTGCACCACCAGAATGCCCACCACCTGGCGCTGGTGCATGATGGGGGCGCCGAGGAAGGAGCGAAACGCCTCTTCCGCGACATCGGGCAGGAACTTGAAACTGGGGTGAGAAGGCGCATCGGCCAGGTTGATCAGCTCTTCCCGCTGACCCACCAGGCCGACTATGCCCTGCTCGAACGGCAAGGTGGCCTTGCCCACCGCCGACTCGGCCAGGCCATCGGTGGCCGCCAGTCGATAGCGGCGCATGTCGGGCTCGGCGACATAAACGGAGCAGCAGTCCACCGTCATGGCGAGCCGGGTCTGGCTCACCAATGCTTGCAAGGCCTGTTCGAGGGTGTTGGCCTCGGCCATGCTCTCGACGATGCGTCTGAGTTCCGTCAGCAACTAATTGTGCTCCTTAGCGCGAGCGGTTGCGCCGCCCATCCTTTCGATTAACCTGCACCACCGGCACCGGCATGGCCAGCGGGGCAAACTCCTTCATCACCCGGCGGTAAACTTCCCGCTTGAAGGAGACGACCTGACGAACCGGGTACCAGAAGCTGACCCAACGCCAATCATCAAATTCCGGGTGACCATGACAGCCGAACTGGATCCTGGACTCTCTGCCAGGATCGAGCTGCAACAAAAACCATTTCTGCTTCTGGCCAATACAGACCGGTGAACTGTCCCAGCGAACGAGTCGTTTGGGTAAGCGATACTTCAGCCAGTTGCGACTGGTCGCCAGTATGGTCACATCCTCGGGCTTGAGGCCTATCTCCTCATACAGCTCACGATACATGGCCTGTTCCGGCGATTCACCATCATCAACTCCCCCCTGCGGAAACTGCCAGGAGTGCTGCCCATAGCGCTTAGCCCACAATACTTGCCCGTCACGGTTACAGATCACGATGCCGACATTGGGACGAAATCCGTCGCCATCTATCACGTGATCACCTTATAAAGGCTGAATCTATAAAGAGATTGTTCCACATTCACCCCGTGGCGGCAAACAGGGACTGTCATCTTCCACTCATGAATAACTTGGCATTTCAAGCAAAGTTATAAACAAACCGGAAGGACAAGCTCCGCAAGTTGCCCACCCAGACTGTGCATAAGCCTGTGATCAAGCGGGTATATACAGTAGTTTTATACTACGACTTCAAATCATGCCGTATCATACCCGATTCATATAAAAACAAAATATTCATTTAAATACATACAGTTAATATTTAAAGACTGGATCAAGATCCATGTCTTTTGCGCCCGAGGATCCTGGCTGTCAATTGTGAACAAGTTCGACTGTTCAAAGATCCATCAAGGCTAGTTTATCCACAAGGATGGCGCATTATCTGCACCGATATGGCGAGAAAAATCGGCGTGCTCTCACATTTATTTCTGATGCCGGGCCCTGTATCACCACTTTATGTCAGTTATCCAAGATTTCTGTGGATAACTATGTGCAACAGCCAGGCCAAACCCTTGGACAACTCGCAGCAACCGGGATCCTCCCGTTATCCAGGCTGGAGAAAAAAGTCAAATTCCTTTAAAATCATTGCCATAGATTAAAATTCACAATCCTGCCCCCCCTGTGTATAGCCGGGCAAGGATCGGTTACAAAAACAGCGATCCTCTGTCAGGATCACACTTGTCCACCCCTTCTCGCCAACAGGAGCCCCTCATGCCCGACAACCCACAGTCAGAGCAGGAATTGCTGGCGCGCGCCTACGCCATGGCGGGCTTCACCCTGGCTCAGCTCGCCGCGACGGCCGGCATCCCGGTGCCACGGGATCTCCGGCGGGACAAGGGCTGGATCGGCCAGTTGATCGAGTGGCAGCTGGGCGCCAGCGCGGGTAGCCGACCGGAGCAGGACTTCCCCGATCTCGGCATAGAGCTCAAGACGATCCCGATCGATCCTCAGGGCAAACCGCTGGAAACCACCTTCGTCTGCGTCGCTCCCCTCATCGGGATCAGTGGCCAGCGCTGGGAGGAGTCCAATGTGCGCAACAAGCTGTCGCGGGTACTCTGGATCCCGGTGGAGGGCAGCCGCACCATCCCCGTCGGTGAGCGCCGGGTCGGCATGCCGTTGCTGTGGAGCCCGAACGAAGAAGAAGACAGGTTGCTGCGTCAGGATTGGGAGGAGCTGATGGACATGATAGTGCTGGGGGAGGTGGAGCAGATCAGCGCACGCCACGGCCAGGTCATGCAACTCCGCCCCAAGGCGGCCAACAGCAAGGCACTGACCCGCGCCATCGGCCGCAATGGCCAGCCGATCCAGACACTGCCACGGGGCTTCTACCTCAAGATTGACTTCACTCACCAGTTGCTTCGGCGTCATTTCGCCCTGCCTGCCTGACGATTGCTATCAACATCCTTGTCATAAAGTGATATAAAAATAACCAGCACTACTTTCTTCGCAGTCAGTGACAAGGAGTCGATATGCCGATCAACAAGCAATTTCTCAAGTCCCGCCCCGAGGTCAAGGTGACCTTCGCAGTGGAAAAGGAGGCCGCAGGCGAGGCCGAACAGGTCTTGCTGCTGGGGGAGTTCAGCCAGTGGCAACCCATTGAATTGAAAAGAATGAAGAGCGGGGAGTTCAAGGCGACCCTCAACCTTCCCACCGATGGCCCCAGCCATTTCGAGTATTGCTACCAGCTGGTGCAGCCGGACGGGGAGACCCGTTATGACAACGACTGGGAAGCGGACGACTACGTGCCCGGCCCCTTCGGGCGCGACAACTCTGTGGTGCGGGTCAGTCAGTAGACGACGACCAGAACACTAACACCTCTGACCGATACCCGAATTACAGACACAAAAAAGGCTCGCCATTGGCGAGCCTTTTCACTACCTGTCGAGCTTTTCGCCGACATACCGACACCAATTCGAATCGAATTAGTTGAGCTTCTCTTTGATACGAGCAGCTTTGCCGGACAGGTTGCGCAGGTAGTACAGCTTGGCGCGGCGAACATCACCACGACGCTTCAGTTCTACACTGTGGATCAGCGGAGAGTGAGTCTGGAATACACGCTCAACACCTTCGCCGTTGGAGATCTTGCGAACGGTGAAAGCAGAGTGCAGACCGCGGTTACGCTTGGCAATGACGATGCCTTCGAAAGCCTGCAGACGCTCTTTACCACCTTCTTTAACACGAACTTGAACACGTACGGTATCGCCCTGGGCAAATGCCGGGATGTCGGTACGCAGTTGCTCTTGTTCAAGCTGCTGAATAATCTTGCTCATTGTCTTTCCTTACCTAGGATAAACTGAAAACTCTACTTAACGCTGTCACGCACTTCGCGGACATACTCGGCAAGAAGTGATTCTTGCTCGTCAGTCAGAGCTAGGTTGTTAATAAGTTCCGGCCTTCTCTGCCAGGTTCGTCCGAGCGACTGCTTGAGACGCCAGCGCCGAATCACTTCGTGATTGCCGCTTGTCAGCGCCTCGGGCACCGCCAATCCATCCAACAACTCCGGCCGAGTGTAGTGGGGATGATCCAGCAGGCCATCCGTGAAGGAGTCCTGCTCGGCACTGGCCTGATCGCCCAAGACCCCGGGGACCAGACGCGAAACCGCATCGATCAGAGTCATGGCAGGCAACTCGCCACCACTTAACACGTAATCCCCGATAGACCACTCTTCGTCGACTTCGGTTTGTATCACGCGTTCATCGATACCTTCGTATCGACCGGCGACCAGAATCAGTTTCTGATTCGTCGCCAACTCGGTTACGCCCGCTTGAGTCAGCTTGCGCCCCTGAGGAGAGAGATAGATGACTTTCGCCCCGTCTCCCGCCGCTTGCTTGGCTGCATGAATCGCATCACGCAGCGGCTGAACCATCATCAGCATCCCAGGCCCACCACCATAAGGACGATCATCGACCGTACGGTGCTTGTCGTGGGTGAAATCCCGAGGGTTCCAGCACTCAATCTGCAGCAGGCCACTCTTGACGGCCCGACCCGTTACCCCGTGCTCGGTAATGGCTCGGAACATTTCCGGGAAGAGGCTAATCACCCCAATCCACATAAGAAACCTCCGGCACCCGTGTTAGCGCGGGAAACTAGAAACCAGGATCCCAATCAACTTCGATTGTTCGAGCAGTCAGATCAATGTTCTTGATCACCTGCTCTTCCAGGAACGGGATCAGCCGCTCCTTTGCACCAAAGGCATCTTTTACATTGGCCTCAACCACCAACACATCGTTGGAGCCGGTTTCCATCAATTCGGTCACCTTGCCCAGGTCGTATCCCTTGGTGGTCATCACGGAGCAACCAATCAGGTCACGCCAGTAGAACTCACCTTCAGGCAACGCAGGCAACAGATCGGCGGCTACGCCAATCTCGACATTGGTCAATGCCAGGGCATCCTCGCGCACATCGATACCATCGAGTTTGCAGATCAGACCCTTGTTGTGACGCTTCCAGGCCGAAACCTGAATCTCACGCCACACCCCGTTCTGATTGATCAGCCAGGGGTTGTAATCGAAAATCGCTTCGGCAACATCGGTGAAGGAGTTCACTTTAAGCCAGCCCTTGATGCCGTAGACGGTACCCAGGGTGCCCAGAACTATAGGTTTTTCCACCTTAACTCCTTACCGTTTGGCTGATTAAGCAGCTTTTTTAGCGTCTTTGATCAGCTTGGCAACGCGGTCAGAAACAGCGGCACCAGTAGCAACCCAATGCTCGATACGAGCCAGGTCCAGGTTCAGCTTTTCAGCGTTACCAGCAGCAACCGGGTTGAAGAAACCAACGCGCTCGATGAAGCGGCCGTCACGGGCGCAACGGCTGTCAGAAACTACTACCTGGTAGAACGGACGCTTTTTCGCGCCACCACGTTGTAAACGAATGGTTACCATATCGTCCTCATGAACATCTAATGAACAAGGCCTGCAAATACGCAGACCCTAGCTTAAAATAAGCCGCGTAATTCTACTTGGATTCGTAATAATTGCAACCAAGCCTGCTATTTTTTGCGCAGGAGTTGGCATGAAAAAGGCTCACCGCAGTGAGCCTTTTTGCCTGACAAGCAGGAAAATCAGAACGGACCGCGTCCGCCACCACCGAATCCGGGCGGCAGCATGTTCTTCATCTGGCCCATCATCTTGCGCATGCCGCCCTTGCCGGACATCTTCTTCATCATGCGCTGCATCTCGGTGAACTGCTTGAGCAGCTTGTTCACGTCCTGCACCTGCATGCCGGAACCCGCGGCGATGCGACGCTTGCGGGAGCCCTTGATGAGATCGGGATGGGCACGCTCCTTGGGCGTCATGGAGCTGATGATGGCCTCCATCCGCACTGTGATCTTGTCATCCATCTGATCTTTCACGTTATCCGGTAGGCCGGACATGCCGGGCAGCTTGTCGAGCATGCCCATCATGCCGCCCATGTTGCGCATCTGGGCCAGCTGCTCGCGGAAATCTTCCAGATCGAAACCCTTGCCGCTCTTGACCTTGCTGGCCAGCTTGGCGGCTTTCTCCTTGTCGACGGTGCGCTCAACTTCCTCGATAAGCGACAGCACATCGCCCATGCCGAGGATACGGGACGCGAGTCGGTCCGGGTGGAAGGGCTCAAGGGCGTCGGTCTTCTCGCCCATACCGATGAACTTGACCGGCTTGCCGGTGATGTGGCGCACCGACAGGGCGGCACCCCCGCGGGCGTCGCCGTCCGCCTTGGTGAGGATGACGCCGGTGAGCGGCAGCGCTTCGTTGAACGCCTTGGCGGTATTGGCGGCATCCTGACCAGTCATGGCATCCACCACGAACAGGGTCTCGACCGGCTTGATGGTGGCGTGAAGATCCTGGATCTCCGCCATCATCTCGGTGTCCACGTGCAGACGACCGGCGGTATCGACGATCACCACGTCATAGAATTTCTTGCGCGCCTGATCGATGGCAGCGGTGGCGATCGCCACCGGCTTCTGGGTCACATCGCTCGGGAAGAAGTCGACGCTGATGTCGTTGGCCAGGGTCTCGAGCTGCTTGATCGCCGCGGGGCGATAGACGTCGGCACTGACGACCAGCACCTTCTTCTTGTGGCGCTCTTTGAGCAGCTTGGCGAGTTTGCCCACAGTCGTGGTCTTACCGGCCCCCTGCAGGCCCGCCATCAGTATGATGGCCGGCGGCTGAGCGGCCAGATTGAGCTGCTCGTTCGCCTCCCCCATGACGGAGACCAGCTCGCCATGCACTATCTTGATGAAGGCTTGGCCCGGGCTCAGGGACTTGGCCACTTCCTGGCCGACGGCACGCTCTTTCACGCGGGCAACGAAGTCACGCACCACCGGCAGAGCCACGTCCGCCTCGAGCAGCGCCATGCGCACTTCACGCAAGGTATCCTTGATGTTCTCTTCGGTCAGCCGGCCACGGCCACTGACATTGCGCAGGGTGCGCGAGAGTCGTTCAGTCAAATTCTCAAACATGACGCATTCCGATTCTTGGCGTAACAATGGGGGCATTATACCCCAGTCAGCACTGTGAGGACGATTACTCACCGCTTGCGGCGGTGACCCGCCATCGAATGAGCGGGTGTAATAAATGGAGGGCATTATACCCCAGTCAACGCCGGAGGACGATTATTCGCCGCACGGGGCCGTCAGCTGCTACTTATATATGGGCAGTTAGCCCCTGGCACAACTGGCGAGCATATCTTGTGCAAGGTATACTGCCCCTCTTATCCATAAAAGCTTGTTCGACAACGACCTGGTTATGATCGTGATCTCTGTTCTGGCCCTGGCGTTTTACCTGCTGGCCATCATCGCCTCTCTGCACCTGCTGCTCAGCGCCAAGCCCGTCGGGCAGGTGTCGCTGTTTGCCTGTGTCGGCCTGGCCCTGACCGCCCATGGCGTGGCGGTGGGAAGCGAGGTGCTGGCCACCCATTCCGGCCAGAATCTCAGCATGTTGAACGTCGCGTCCTTGGTCAGCCTCATCATCAGCTGCTTCATGACCTGCGTCACCCGCCGCTTCAACGGCTGGATCCTGCTGCCCGTGGTCTACAGCTTCTCGGCCTTGCTGCTCGCCGCCAGCGCCCTCATACCGGGTCGCTACATCACCCATCTGGAAGCTCACCCCCAACTGCTGCTGCACATAGGGCTCGCCTTGATGGCCTATTCGGTGCTGATGATCGCCTGCCTGTTTGCGCTCCAGCTTGCCTGTCTGGATCGGCAGCTAAAGTCCAGAAAGATCAGCCATCTGCCCGCCATGCCGCCCCTGATGACGGTGGAGAAGCGGCTGTTCCAGCTCATCTCCGCGGGCCTCTTGCTGCTGACGCTCTCCATCGCCTCGGGCCTGTTCTTCCTGGAAGACATGTTCGCCCAGGGCAAATCCCACAAGGCCATCCTCTCGATCCTGGCCTGGTGCGTCTATGCCTTGCTGCTGTGGGGTCACCACACCCGTGGCTGGCGTGGTCGCAAGGTCATCATGCTGAGCCTCATCGGCAGCGTCATCCTGACCCTGGCCTACTTTGGCAGCCGCTTCGTCAAGGAAGTCTTGCTGAGCTGACGGTTCAGCCACCCCAAAACCATCCCAACAGGAGCCCTTCTTGGACAGTATCTCAACGAGCACATTACTGATTGTTCTCGTTATCTTGATTGTTTTGTCAGCCTTCTTCTCCAGTTCTGAAACCGGTCTGATGTCCCTCAACCGCTACAAGTTGCGGCATCTGGCCCAAACCAAGCACAAGGCGGCCCGTCGGGTCGAAAAGCTGCTGGCCCGACCGGACCGCCTGCTTGGCCTCATCCTCATCGGCAACAACCTGGTCAACATCCTGGCCTCCGCCATCGCCACCATAGTCTGCATCCGGCTGTTCGGGGACATCGGCGTCGCCGTTGCTACCTTCGGCCTCACCCTGGTGGTGCTGGTATTCGGGGAAGTCACTCCCAAGACACTGGCGGCCATGTTTCCCGAACGCATCGCCTATCCCGCCTCCTGGGTCCTCAAGGGGCTGATGGTGCCTTTCGCCCCCCTGGTCTGGCTCATCAACAGCATCACCAACCTCTTGCTCAAGTTGCTGCGACTGGAACATCGCAAGGATGACTCCCTCAACACCGAAGAGCTGCGCACCATAGTCAACGAGGCGGGCAGCCTCATCCCCCAGCGCCATCAGGAGATGCTGATCAGCATTCTGGATCTGGACAAGATGACGGTGGAAAACATCATGGTGCCGCGCAGCGAGATCTCTGCCATCGACATCAATGACGACTGGAAGAGCATATTGCGCCAGCTGGCTCACTGCGCCCATACCAAGATCCTGCTCTATCGCGACAATATCGACGACGTCGTCGGATTTTTACACTCTCGTGACGCCCTCAGGCTGGTCGCCAGAGACCAGTTCAGCAAGTCCAGCCTGCTGCGGGAAGTCGATCCCATCTACTTCATTCCACAGGGCACGCCGCTCAACGTGCAGTTGGCCAAGTTCCAGCGCAACAAGGAGAGGATCGGGCTGATTGTCGACGAGTATGGCGATATTCAGGGGCTGATCACCCTGGATGACATCCTGGAAGAGATAGTGGGCGACTTCACCACCTCCATGGCCCCGGCGCCAAGCGACGAGATCCACCCCCAGCCGGACGGCTCCTTCCTGGTGGAAGGCTCCGCCAGCATCCGCGAGCTGAACAAGGAGATGCACTGGCACCTGCCCATCGACGGCCCGCGCACCCTCAACGGGGTGATCCTGGAGTACCTGGAGGAGATCCCCCAGCCCAACATCAGCGTCAGGCTGGCGGGCTATCCCATCGAGATCATCGAAGTCGAGAACAACATGGTGAAGATGGCGAGGATCATGCCACATCTCTATCGGAACGAGTCAGGTTACGAGGATTGAAAAAAGGCTGCCGATGGCAGCCTTTTCGTCTCACTCGTTCTCGTCATCCGGCTCCAGCACCAGAGTCGGGATCAACTCGCCGAACACCTGCTGCAGCTCGTCGCGGTTGGCCAGCAGGTCTTGCAGCGTATAGCCGTCCATCACCGCGAGGAAGGCGTTCATCGCCTCCTTCAAGGCACTCTTGAGCAGACAGACAGAGACGATGTGGCACACCGGCGAGTTGCAGTCGATGCCGTCCAGGTTGCCTTCCAGCGCCCGGATCACCTGGCCTATGTTCACGCTCTCAGGGGAACAGGCCATGCGGATCCCGCCATTCTTGCCACGCTGGGACTGCAGATAACCCAGCTTCACCAGCTGGTTCACCACCTTCACCATGTGATTGCGAGAGACGTCATACAAGGCAGACACCTTGGCCACGCTCGACAATTCCCCCTCCGGCAAGGTGGCCAGATAGAGCAGGGCTCTCAATCCAAAATCGGTATAGCTTGTTAGTCTCATAGTGCCTGTGGCGCATAGCGCAAAGAATTGATGATTGATCCAGATCAATTAAACATTTAGGATGCAACTTATTAAGTGACATTCCAGATGTTCAATTAGAAAGGACCTCCTATGTTAGACCAAGCCACCATCGCCGTCATCAAGAGCACCATTCCTTTGCTCGAATCGGCGGGGCCTGCCCTCACCCAGCACTTCTACCAGCGCATGTTCAACCACAACCCCGAATTGAAGGATGTGTTCAACCTGGCCCATCAGCGCAGTGGCGGTCAGCCCCTGGCTCTGTTCAGTGCCGTGGCGGCCTACGCCAGGAATATCGACAACCTGGGGGCCCTGACCGGAGCCGTGGAACGCATCGCCCACAAGCACACGGGTTTCCTGATCCAGCCGGAACAATATCACATTGTGGGTAGTCATCTCTTGGCCACGCTCAAAGAAATGGGTGGCAGTGCGGTGACGGACGAGGTGCTGGAGGCCTGGGGCAAGGCCTATGGCGTGCTGGCCGACATCTTCATAGGTCGGGAGGGGGAGCTCTACCGGGAGAAGGCGAGCGAGCTCGGTGGTTGGCAAGGGGCCCGCCCCTTCCTCATCAAGGAGAAGCGCCAGGAGAGCGAGCTTGTCACCTCCTTCGTGCTGGCGCCCGTCGACGGCAAGCCCGTGCTGCGCTTCAAGCCGGGGCAATATATCAGCATCAGGCTCAATCACCCGTCGCTGGAGCATCAGGAGATCCGTCAATACTCCCTCTCCGATGCCCCCAATGGCCGCGACTACCGCATCAGCGTCAAACGCGAGCCCCAGGGCCAGGCCTCCAACCTGCTGCATGACAAGCTTCATGTCGGTGACGAGGTGGCGCTGATGCCGCCGGCGGGGGACTTCTTCCTGCAGACCGAGACGGCCACCCCAGTGGTGCTGCTCTCCGCCGGTGTGGGCCTGACCCCCATGCTGAGCATGCTCAACCAGTTGCTGGCCGAACAAGCGGGAACTGAAATCCGCTGGCTCCATGCCTGCGAGCATGGCACCCAGCACGCCTTCAAGGAAGAGATCCAGGCCAAGAGCCGCCAGCACGCCAGCTTGCAGAGCCGGGTCTGGTACAGGGTGCCTGCCGAGCAGGACGTGCAGGGGAAGGACTACGACTTCAGCGGCACCATGGCGCTGGAACAGGTCACGGACCTCATCCCGGCCAAGGCCCACTACTACTTCTGCGGTCCTCTGGGCTTCATGAAAGCGATCAAGACCCAGTTGCTGGCCCTGGGCGTCCCCGCAGACAGAATGCACTACGAGGTATTCGGCCCCCATCAGGATCTCTGATCCCGCCGCCTGCCCGGAGAAATGCACAAGGCCCACGAACGCAGGTTCGTGGGCCTTGTTGTATCCAGTGACCTGGTTTGCCGGGCTTAGTGCATCGCCTTGGCGCGGGCGATGGCATTGGCGGGCATGCGATTGCCAAGCCGGCTCAGCAGGCTCGCCGCCTTCTGGTGGGTCGCCTTGTCGCCGATGACGGCGCCGTGCAGCCAGTGGTAGGCCTCTTCGTAATCCAGCGGACTGCCCATGCCCTGCAGCAGCATCTCGACCCACTCTATCTGGGCCCGCTGGAAACCCAGGCTGGCGGCCTCCCGCATCAGGGTCTCGGCCCGCACCAGATCCTTCTGGACCAGGATGCCTTTCCAGTAATAGCGCCCCAGCTGCTCCAGTGCCGGGGCCAGGCCCTGATTGGCCGCCTCCCACATGTATTGCACCCCGACCTGGGCGTCCGGCTTGATGCAGACGCCCCAGGCCAGCATGTCCCCCCACAGGAACTGATAGGCCGGGATCTTCATCACAGAGGCGCGCGCCTCTATGTCCTGGGTCAGCTGGCACCTGTCCTGCTTCACCCGGGTCAGATGACGTCCCTGCTCTATCCAGTTGAGCAGTTCGTCCTGGCGATAGAGCGGCACCGCCTGCAGATCTGCGGTGACCAGGGAGCCAGGATTCACCGCCTTGGGTAGCGGCGCTGCCGCCGGGGCTGATACCACGGGGGCAGGTGCTGCAACGGTCGACAGCACAGGGGCCGGATCACCAGCAGGCACCGCGGCTGCCGGTACAGCTGCAGTGGCCGGGGTCGCTGGCGCAACCGGCGCTGGTGCGCTCGATGGCAAGGCCGCCGAGGGCACCGGGAAGGAGGTGGCCGCCACCGACTGGGTTGGCGCGGCCGCGGATACCGGCTCGGCTCCCTGCAAGGGGAGGCTGCACAGACCGACGAGGCCGATGAGGGTACTGGGTTTCATCATAGGGATCTCCTGCTGCCCTCTTTATCGGCAGCCGGGTCCATCTCCTTAGTCCGCCATGGCAAACCCCGGAAATGACAAAGGGGAGCCTGGGCTCCCCTCATGATCGACGCTGCGGCTTATTTGACGAAGTCGACACCCAGCTGGATATCTGCCTTCAGGGTAGCCAGCATGCTGTCCATGGACTCTTGCTCGAAGGCGCTCAGCTTGCCGTAGTCCAGCACGCTCTCGACACCGTTCTTGCCCAGCAGGACCGGCTGCGCGAAGAAGGTGGCGTGCTCGCCATTGCCTTCCACATAGGCGCACTCGATGACGTTGGCTTCACCCTGCAGACCCTTGATGAGCGACAGGCCGAAACGGCAGGCTGCCTGACCCATGGAGAGAGTGGCAGAACCGCCACCGGCCTTGGCTTCCACCACTTCGGTACCGGCATTCTGGATGCGCTTGGTCATGGCAGCCGCTTCTTCTGCGGTGAAGCTGGCCCCTTCGATCTGGGACAGCAGCGGCAGAATGGTCACGCCACTGTGGCCACCGATCACGTTGACGCGGATCTTGTCGATGTTCAGGCCCTTGGCCTCGGCCACGAAGGTCTCGCCACGGATGACGTCCAGGGTGGTCACGCCGAACAGGCGACGCTTGTCATAGACACCGGCCTTCTTCAACACTTCGGCGGCGATGGCGACCGTGGTGTTGACCGGGTTGGTGATGATGCCGATCAGTGCCTTGGGGCAGGTAACGGCACACTTCTCCACCAGGTTCTTGACGATACCGGCGTTGATGTTGAACAGATCGGAACGATCCATGCCGGGCTTGCGCGCCACGCCGGCAGAGATCAGCACGACATCGGCGCCGACCAGAGCAGGGCTCGGATCTTCACCGCAGAAACCTTTTACTTTCACGTCAGTCGGGATATGGCTCAGGTCCGCCGCCACGCCCGGAGTGACCGGGGCAATGTCATACAGGCTCAACTCGGAACCGGCAGGCAGGCGATTTTTCAACAGCAGAGCAAGGGCTTGGCCGATGCCACCGGCGGCACCCAGAACGGCAACTTTCATGATCAACTCCATGTCTAAGCGTAGGTTTAAGGTTGTTTCTAGTTGGGTTAACGCTGTTTCTTATTGTGCGCCTCACCTTAAAGGATCCCCTGCTAAAAAACAATCTGATAACAGTTGTAATCACGGGTTCTGTGAGCCAGGGAACAAGCGGCGACGAAAGCGGAGAGGAATATGCGATAAATGGGAGGAAAGACACAGATTTCCTGTGCCTCCCTCACCATTAAGAGGTAAATACGACTGCTTCAGGACTGGAATGCCAGTGCTCGCTTCTCGCACCAGCGGAAACCAATTGTTAACAAACCATTCATGGTCAGGTAGAGGCCCCCGGCCACGGTGAACACCGCCAGGGTGTCATAGGTCTGGGCGTTGAGACGCTGGGCCAGCCCCATGATGTCCATGATGGTGATGGTGCTGGCGAGGGAACTGCCCTTGAGCACCAGGATCACCTCGTTGGAGTAGGCGGGCACCAGCCGACGGGCGGCGTGACGCGCCTTCATCCACAGGGTCTGGCCGGCCGAGAAACCGAGCGCCCGGCAGGCTTCCACCTCACCGGCGGGGATGGCATCGAGCGCCCCCTTGAACAGCCGGGTGGAGTAGGCAGCGGTGTTGAAGCCAAGCGCCAGCACGGCGCAGAACCAGGGTTGCTTGAGCAGCGGCCAGAGCGGCCCGGCCTTGAGCCATTCAAACTGACCCGGCCCGTAATAGATGAGGAAGATCTGGATGAGCAGCGGCGTGCCGGTAAAGATCAGCACCCACAGTTGCACCAGCTGGGTCGCCACCGGAATGCGGCGCTCCAGCACCCAGGTCATGCCAGCCGCCATCAGCACGCCGAGCAGCAGGCTGAGCGCGGTGAGCTGCAGGGTGATGGCCAGCCCCCCCAGCAGGGTCATCAGGTAATCCTGCATGATCAGCCTCCGTAACGGCGGGTATAGCGGGACGCCTGCTTCAAGCCAAATTCACTCACCAGGCTGATGGCCAGGTAGATGAGGGCCGCAGCGGCATACCAGGTGAAGGGTTCATAGGTGCTGGCCGAGGCCATCTGGGCCTGACGCATCATCTCGTTCACCCCGATAAGCGACACCAGCGCGGTGTCTTTCAGCAACACCAGCCACTGGTTACCGAGGCCCGGCAAGGCATGGCGCCAGGCCTGGGGCAGCACGATGCGAAAGAAGATGTGGCTCTTGCCAAGGCCCAGCGCCAGCGCCGCCAGCCGTTGCCCGGCGGGCACCGCATTGAGCGCCGCCCGCAGGGTCTGGGTGGCGTAGCTCGCAAACAGCAGGGAGAGCGCCAGCACGCCGCAGGCGAAGGGGCTGAACTCCACATACTCGCCGGTGATGAGGAAGAGCACCTGGGTCGAGCCAAAGTAGATGAACAGCACCACCAGCAGCTCGGGCAAACCACGAATGAGCGTGGTCAGCGTGGCCACAGGCCACACCAGCCAACTGCGCTTGCTGAGCTCGGCGGCGCTGAACGCCAGCGCAAGCACCATGCCTCCGACCAGTGATGCCAAGGCCAGCCCCAGGGTCATCCAGGCTGCATCCAACAACAGGCTCAGCATGGCTTACTGCGCGAAGTACTTGTCATAGATCTTCTGATAGGTGCCGTTGGCCTTGATCTCGGCCAGCCCCTTGTTCAGCTGAGTCAGCAGCTCCTGGTTGCCCTTGGCCACAGCGATGCCAAAGCCGGTACCAAAGTACTTGGCGTCGGTCACAGGCGTGCCGATGACAGCGTACTCCTTGTGCTGCTTGAGCCAGTCGGCGGCGACGGCGGTGTCGGCGAAGACGCCGTCGGTACGGCCGTTCATCATGTCGAGGAAGGCGCTCTGGTAGCTGGCGTAGGGCACGGTCAGCAGACCCTTGCTCACCCAGTTGTCCACCAGGTAGGACTGGTGGGAGGTGCCGTTCTGCACGCCGACCGTCTTGTCCACCAGCTCTTCAGGCCCCTTGAAGGCACCCTTCTTGGCCACGAATACCGCCGAGTTCTCGTAATAGATGTCGGAGAAGTCGACCTGGGCGGCCCGCTCCGGGGTCACGTCCATGGCGGCGATGACGGCGTCATAGCGACGGAACTTGAGGCTGGGGATCAGGCTGTCGAAGGCCTGGTTGTGGAAGCTGCACTCCAGCTTGGCCTGCTCGCAGACGGCGCGAGCCAGATCGATGTCAAAGCCCTGGAATTCGTTCTTGTCATCCAGGTATTCGAACGGCGCATAGGTGGCCTCGGTGGCGAACTTGATCTCCTTGGCCAGCACCGAGGTGCTCAGCAGACCCATGGCAGCAACCAGCAACAGACTCTTTTTCATGACAGCTTCCTTATCGATTCAGTATCAATGCATCAAGAATTCGGCAAACCGGCTGGTTTGCGGAGATTGGAAGATGGCGGCGGTGCCGGATTCGATGATCCGCCCCTTCTCCAGATAAATCACCTGACTGGCCACCTTGCGGGCGAACTCCACCTCGTGGGTCACCACTACCTGGGTGATGCCGGTCTGGCTCAGGGTGCGGATGATCTCCGCCACCTCTTTGGTTATTTCAGGATCGAGCGCCGCGGTCGGTTCATCGAACAGCAGCACCTGGGGATCCATCATCAGGGTACGGGCTATGGCCACCCGCTGCTGCTGACCGCCGGAGAGGCGCGCAGGCCAGGCATCCCGCTTGTCGGCCAGCTGCAACTGGGCCAACAGGTAGGCGCCCTTCTCGATGGCGGCCTCGCGGCTCATGCCAAGCACCTTGATGGGGGCTTCAATCAGGTTCTCCATCACTGTGAGATGGGGCCACAGATTGTACTGCTGGAACACCATACCCACCTTGCGGCGCAAGGCCTGGGCCTGACGGTTGAATTCCGCGGCAGAGAGGCTGGACGGGAAAGAAAATTCACTGTCAGCAATGCGCAGCACACCCGCATCCGGGGTGTCCAGCAGGTTCATCATCCGCAGCAGCGAACTCTTGCCCGCACCGCTCGGGCCCAGCAATACCAAGGTCTCGCCGGGTGCAGTCCGGAAGCTGACCTGTTGCAGTACCGGCACCTTGTGCCAGGATTTTTCGATGCCGATTAATTCGATACCCATACAGCCCAATTGAATAAGTTTTCAAAATTTCGTCCTGATTCTAGCGCCAGCATAAGTTGATGCAAGCTATATTTGAATCAATATGCAGAACAAGCGCCGCTTCCTTGCCAAAACAGGCATATGAATGCAAAATAGCAGCGCTGTTCGTATCTGCCGCCTGAGCGTGACAGGCGGTCACCTCCCTCATTCGTGAGTCCAAGATGAAACATAACGACAAGCAAGAAAAACTGGCCAAGGCCTTTAAAGCCTTGCTGAAAGAGGAGCGCTTTGGCTCCCAGGCAGAGATAGTCACTGCCCTGCAAGAGATGGGCTTTGAGAACATCAACCAGTCCAAGGTCTCGCGCATGCTGAGCCGCTTCGGCGCCGTTCGCACCCGCAACGCCAAGATGGAGATGGTCTACTGCCTGCCGGTGGAGCTGGGTGTGCCCACCACCTCCAGCCCGCTCAAGAATCTGGTACTGGATGTCGACCACAACGGCGCCCTGGTGGTGATCCACACCAGCCCGGGTGCGGCCCAGCTGATCGCCCGCCTGCTCGACTCCCTCGGCAAGGCCGAAGGTATCCTCGGCACCATAGCCGGTGATGACACCATCTTCATCACCCCGACCAGCGACACCGACATCGAAGAGCTCTACCTCTCCGCCCTCGAGCTGTTCGAACAGACCCCCTGATCGGGGCGCGCTCGCGCCACCCGAACGAAAAATCCCGGCCAAGGCCGGGATTTTTGTTTCTGCACGATCGGCAAGTCGTTACTTACCCTGGGCGACCAGAAAATCGATGGAGGGGGCAAAGAAGGCGGCCCCTGTCACCGCCCTGGTGAAGCGCAGCAGGTGATCGAAGTGGCTGCCCTCCCCCTTGTACATGCTGGCCAGCATGGCGTTGAAGTGCTGCGGGGTGCGGCAGCAGGAGATGAAGTAGAGCCCCTGCTCGGTCATGGTGCCCCAGGGCATGCTCTGGCGCAGTATCTCCATGGACTCCCCCTTCGGGGTCTTGAGGTTGACCCGCTTGATGTGGGAGGTCAGCGGCTTGTCGGCCGACTCGTACTCGATGTTGTCTGCCTTGGTACGGCCAATGATGTCTTCCTGCTCCTTCAGGGCCAGCTTCTCCCAGTCGCTCATGGCATGCACCCAGCGCTGGACATGAACATAGGATCCGCCGGCAAACTCGCCCCCCTCCAGCAGTGCCACCTCGGCCCTGTGCTCATCCTGGGGGTTCTCGGTGCCGTCGACGAAACCGGTCAGGTCGCGGCAATCCAGATTGCGGAAACCACGCACCTCTTCGGCCAGCTCCACCAGTCCGGCCAGCAGCGCCATCACCCGCTGCCCGGCGTGATGGAGCACGTCGACCCGATCGGCACGCAACTGCACGAAGAGATCGAACGGGGTATTCGGGGCCTCCTGGCCGTTGGCAGACTGCGCCATGAAGCCACGGAACTGGGGCGGACGGGCGGCAGGGTAGATGGCATCCCAGCCCTCGGCACCGACGGCGACCAGACCGCTGAAACCGGCGTCGGGGAAATCGGCACTCACCGCATCCCACAGAACCGGCAGCTTGGCCAGACGGGCCGCCAGCTCGGCACCGTCACCGGTGCGATTGAACATCAGATAGAGGGCATGCAGATTCGGCTCTGCGCAGATCCCGGCTTGGGCTTTCATTTCTCTCTCCAAAGACATTGGCTATGGGCGTGGCGCGATTATAAACCGGAACCGGGTCAATTCCTTGATTTCACATCACTATCAGGGCATCTGTTCGAACAGCACCAGGGCATGGGGGGCCACGGTCACCCGCGCCCTCTCCCCTTCGAGAGGCTCCCCTATGCTGGCCTCCAGCACCTGACCGGCGCACTCCACCAGCACCCGGCAGTGATGGCCGAGGAACTGCTGCTCCCGCACCAGCAAGTCGCCATCAGCGGCGGCCGTCAACACCAGCTGCTGGGGCCTGAGCATCAGCTGCAGCCGCTCTCCCGGGGAGCGACCGTGTGGTTCATGGCCACAGATGACCCCGAGCGCTGTCTGCACGCAGTGGCTGTCCACCACCTCGACCGCCAGATAGTTGACCCCGCCGAGAAACTCCGCCACGAAGCGGTTCTCGGGGCGGCGATAGAGCTGCTCCGGCTGGCCCACCTGCTCGATATGACCGGCCCGGAACAGCGCCAGCCGATCGGCGAAGGCGAACGCCTCCTCCTTGCTGTGGCTGACGAAGATGGCGCCGATTCCCTGACGCTTGAGCAGGGCGCGGATCTCCAGGATCAGCTTCATCCTCACCTGGGTGTCGATGTTGGAGAAGGGCTCGTCCAGCAGCATCAGCCGCGGCTTGCAGACCAAAGCGCGGGCGATGGCGACCCGCTGCTGCTGGCCACCGGAGAGCTGATGGGGATAGCGATCCCCCAGCCCCTGCAGATTGACCAGGGTCAGCGCCTCCTCGATCTGCTGCTGGCGGCTGTCGCGAGGCACCCGAGTCAGCCCGAAGCCGATGTTCTCGGCCACCGTCAGATGGGGGAAGAGGGCGTAATCCTGAAAGATCATGCCGATGTGGCGACGCTCAGGCGACACCGTCACGCCGGGCCCATCCAGCAGGGTATCCCCCAGACGAATGCTGCCTTCCGCCAGCGGCAGCAGGCCGGCGACCGCCTTGAGCAGCGTGGTCTTGCCACAGCCACTCGCTCCAAGCAGGCAGACGATCTCGTTGTCGGCCACCGTCAGGGAGAGCTGTTCCAGCACGTTCTGGCCGTTATAACGGCAGCTTACCTTCTCTACTTGCAAGCAAGACACGACTCGGTTCCTCTCGTGTTAAATTCAGCGCAGCCACTCGCTACCAAGCTCAGGCAGACGATCCCGTTGTCGGCCACCGTCAGGGAGAGCTGTTCCAGCACGTTCTGGCCGTTATAACGGCAGCTTACCTTCTCTACTTGCAAGCAAGACAAGACAGACTTCCTCTCGTTTCTGGCGGTGCGCTGCCTTTCGGTCAAGCACACCGCATGCAATTTCATTGGCCGATGTGGCGACTCAATGCCCCGGGCTGTCCAGGCTGCGGTTGACCCAGATAAGCGGCACCAGCCCCACCAGCACTATGACGATGGCGCCGAGCGCTCCCCGCTCCAGCATCTCGTCCGAGACGAACTGGTAGACGTGGGTGGCCAGGGTCTCGAAGTTGAACGGCCGCAGCAGCAAAGCCGCGGGCAGCTCCTTCATGGATTCGATGAACACCAGCATGGCACCGGCAAAGAGGCCGCGTCTCACCAGGGGCAGATGCACCCGGCGCAGCATGCCCCCCGTCCCCTGCCCCAGGGAGCGGGCCGCCATGTCGAGGCTGGGGGAGACCTTGCCCATGCTGCTCTCCACCGAGCCGATGGCGATGGCCACGAAGCGCACCAGGTAGCCGAATACGATGGCGGTGAGGGTGCCGGTCAGCAGCAGGCCTGGCCCCTGCATCCCGAGCCACTCGGCCAGATCGTTGAGACCAAAATCCAGCGCCGTCAGCGGCACCAGCACCCCGATGGCCAGCACTGTGCCCGGCATGGCATAGCCGGTGGCGGCGATGCGCAGGGGCAGCAGGCTGCGGGTGCCGCCATCGAGGCGGCGGAAGAAGCCGAGCAGCAGGGCTATGGCCATGGCGAGCAGGGCTGTCAGTGCCGAGATAGCCAAGCTGTTGCCGGCGAAGCGCACAAACTCCGGCGTCCACGACAACTCGAAGTAGCGCACCCCGTAGTCCAGCAGTATGACGAACGGCAGGCCGAAACCGGCCAGCACCAGCCCCCAGCACCAGAGCCCGGCCAGCAGACGGCTGGCCCCCTTGAGGGGGTAGCGCAGGGGCTGCTCATGGCCCATCGACTTCTGGAACACCTGCTGACGCTGGCGGGAGCGGCGCTCCAGGGCGATGAGCAGCACCACAGCCAGCAGCATCAGGCAGGAGAGCCGGGCGGCTGTGGCCAGGCTGCCATAGCCGAGCCAGGTGTCGTAAATGGCCGTCGTCAGGGTGTTGATGGCAAAGAAGTGGACGGTGGCGAAGTCCGCCAGTGTCTCCATTGCCACCAGCGACGCCCCCACCATGATGGCGGGACGAGCCAGGGGCAGGCTGAGGCGACGAAAGCTCTGCCAGGGGGTGCAACCGAGCAATCGGCTGGAGTGGATCAGGCTGACCGACTGCTCCAGGAAGGAGGCGCGCGCCAGCAGATAGACATAGGGGAAGAGCACCAGCGCCAGCACCCAGGCGGCACCGCCGAGGGAGCGGATGGCCGGGAACCAGTAATCGGCCGGGCTCTGCCAGTCAAACAGGGATCTCAGGCCCGCCTGCAGCGGGCCTGAGTAGTCGAGCAGGTCGGTATAGACGTAAGCCACTATGTAGGAGGGCATGGCCATGGGCAGCATCAGCGCCCACTGCAGGGCGCGGCGCCCCGGCACCTGGCACATGGCGACCAGCCAGGCGGTGGGCACCCCGAACAGCAGGCTGAGCAGCACTACCCCCAGCACCAGCCCTGAGGTGTTGCCAAGGTAATCGAGCAGCACTGTATCGGCGAGGTGGCGAAACAGGTCTCCGTCTGCCGAGAAGGCAGAGAAGATGAGGGCAAGCACCGGTAAACCCAGCAGCAGGGCGGTGGCCCAGCTGCCGGCAATCCATCCAAAATTTTTCATGAGACCACAGCGATTGATGGGGCCTTAGGCCCCATCTGATTACAAGTCGAATTTCACTTCATCCAGCAGCTGCAAGGCGTCCTTGCGGTGCTTGGCATAGTCGCTGACCGGCATGGGGTCAGACTTGAAACTGCCCCAGGACTTGACCATGGCGGAAGGCTCGACCCCGGCCTTGACCGGATACTCGGCATTCACGTCCGCATACATGTGCTGGGCGGTATCGCCAGAGAGGAACTCCATCAGCTTCTGGGCGGCTTCCTTGTTCTTGGCGTACTTGGTCATGGCCACGCCGCTCACGTTGACGTGGGCACCGCGATCAGTCTGGTTCGGGAAGTTGATGTAAACCGCCTCGGCCCAGGATTTCTGCGCCGGATCTTTCAGCATGGCGCCCAGGTAGTAGCTGTTGCCGAGGGAGACATTACAGATACCGTCCTTGATCGCCTTGACCTGATCCCGGTCGTTGCCTTGCGGCTTGCGCGCCAGGTTGGCCTTGACCCCTTCCAGCCAGGTCTTGGTGTCCGCCATGCCGTGATGGGCAATCATGGACGAAACCAGCGCCACATTGTACTCGTGCTTGCCGCTGCGGGTACAAATTTTTCCTTTGAATTCAGGCTTGACCAGGTCTTCGTAGCGGATGGTGTCGAGCTTGCCGAGACGATCCTTGCTGGAGTAGATGGCGCGCACCCGGGTGGTCAGGGCGAACCACTTGTTGTCCGGATCGCGGTAGATGGAGGGGATGTTCTCCTGCAGCGTCTTGCTGTCCACCGGCTGCACCAGATCCTTGTCCACCAGATCGGTCAGACGACTGATGTCGACGGTCAGCATCAGATCCGCCGGGGAGAGCTTGCCTTCGCGCTCCAGGCGCTCGTTCAGCCCCTCTTTGGCAAACACCACGTTGACCTTGATCCCGGTCTCTTTCTCGAACTGCTGGATGATGGGCTTGATCAGCTCATCCTGCCGATTGGAGTAGACATTCACTTCAGCGGCGGCAAAGGCCGACTGGGCGATCAGCGAGGAGAACAGCAGCGCCAACATCTTCATTTTCATCATCCATTCCTTGTCTGTGCATATAGTGATAACTATTTTCGTTTGCATTCTGCATGAATCGGGATGAGAGGATCAAGGCGGTTTGCAGAGGTAAGGCCACATATTTAATCGTCGCCAAAACAAAAAGACCGGATGGAATCCCACCCAGTCTCTCCATGATCACGCATTCTCTTTTGCTATCGGTCCGGCAGGGCCTGAGCGATCAACCCGGTCGGCTCAGTGGCCGGGGCCCTGGCGCGGCATCACAGCGCCTCGTCGTCGCTCTCGCCGGTACGGATGCGCACTGCCTGCAGCAGGTCATAGACGAAAATCTTGCCGTCCCCTATCTTGCCGGTATAAGCCGCCTTGCAGATAGCCTCGATCACCCCTTCCACGTTCTCGTCGGCGGTGGCGATCTCCAGCTTTACCTTCGGCAGGAAGTCGACCTGGTACTCGGCACCCCGGTATAATTCGGTGTGCCCCTTCTGGCGACCGAAGCCCTTGACCTCGGACACGGTCAGACCCTCGACCCCCAAGTTGGCGATGGCCTCGCGCACGTCGTCCAACTTGAAAGGTTTGATAATCGCAGTAATCAGCTTCATCTGGTTGCTCCCAATCCATGGTATGTCACGAATGGGTCATCAATTCTTGTGCCAAGTATTTTTATTGTTTATTTTCATAAAGATAGCCATTAACCCTTGAGCCGTTTCGGCCCAGGATCACCAAGGAAGCGCATCTCGCCCCATAATGAGGCACCAAGCTGCACCAGACTCCCTTGATGCACCAAATGAGAGCATCACCCCATGTTAGTCATCTCCAACAGCGTGATCATTCCCTGGCATGAGCTGCAGTTTCAGACCATGCGCGCCCAGGGTGCCGGGGGCCAGCACGTCAACAAGACGGACTCCGCCGTCTGGCTACGCTTCGATTATCGCGGCTCCCCCAGCCTGCCGGATCTCTACAAGGAGGGGCTGGAGAAGCTGAGCGACAGCCGGGTCCACGATGGCTTCATCCAGATCAGGGTCGAGACCCACCGCAGCCAGGACATGAACCGCAAGGAGGCCATGAGCCGCCTGACCGAGCTGCTGAAAAAGGCCGCCTGGCGCCCCAAGGCCCGCCATGCCACCAAGCCGACCCGCAGCTCCCAGCGCAAGCGGGTCGACGCCAAGAAGCGCAAGGGCGAGATCAAGTCGGCCCGTGGCAAGCCCGGGATGGAGTGAGCCGTTCAGGCCGAGGAAAAGAGACTCATGAGATACAGTTTTTGTGACAGCGCCCAAGGCCCCCTGCTGGTCGCCATCGACCAGGATGGCCTGCGCTTCGTGGAGTTCGTGCGAGGGGAACAGCCGGTGACGCCCAGAGCGCAGTGGCAGCGGGACGATGTGGCCCTGGCCCCCTACCTCGAACAGTTCGAGACCTATTTTGCCGGCCGGCTGCGGCGCTTCACGCTGCCGCTCGCCGCCAGAGGCACCCCCTTCCAGCAGTCGGTGTGGCGCGCCCTGTGCGACATCCCCTACGGCGAGACCGTCAGCTACCTCGAGATAGCCCAGGCCATCGGCAACCCCAAGGCGGTGCGGGCCGTCGGGGCGGCCAACGGCCGCAACCCGCTCAGCATCATAGTGCCCTGCCACCGAGTGATAGGCAGCAGCGGCGCGCTGACGGGGTACGCCGGCGGCATTCCCATCAAACGCTGGTTGCTGGCGCTGGAACAACAGACTGTCGACCACTTCACGCTGACTCCCTGACCCTTGGTTAGCCGGCGGCATCCCGTTCACAACACTGGTTGCTGGCGCTGGAGCAACAGACTGTCGGCCACTTCACGCTGACTCCCTGACCCCTGGTTAGCCGGTGGCATCCCGTTCACAACACTGGTTGCTGGCGCTGGAACAACGGACTGTCGACAACTTCACGCTGACTCCCTGACCCCTGGTTAGCCAGCGACATCCCGTTCACAACGCTGGTTGCTGGCGCTGGAACAACAGACTGTCGACAACTTCGCGCTGACTCCCTGACCCCTGGTTAACCAGCGGCATCCGTTCACAACACTGGTTGCTGGCGCTGGATCTGGAGAACAGAGGCTTCGAGCTGACGCCGCCGGGCGTTTAGCAAAATGAACATAGTATGAAGAATCGCCTCAGAAGGGCTTCAGACTGGGAAAGGCATGATGTACCCACACTTGGATGGCACGGCTCATCCCTCATTCAAGTGGCACCCATGTGACGCTTCCAATCTGTCTTTTTCCCCGCGCCTCCTCTGAGGCGCTTTTTTTTTTGCCCGACAACGGCCACAAGAAAGCCCGCCGAAGCGGGCTTTGATCTGAAGGTGCTAACCTCGAGGCCACTCAGAGGGCGAGGAACAGACCCGCGAGCGAAGCGCTCATCAGGTTTGCCAGCACCCCCGCCAGGATGGCGCGCATGCCGTAACGGGCGATGAAGGACTTGCGCTCCGGCACCATGGCCCCCAGGCCGCCGATGAGGATCGCCATGGAGGAGATGTTGGCGAAACCGCACAGGGCGAAGGTGACTATGGCCTTGCTCGACTCGTTCAGCGTCTGATCCTGCACCAGGGCGATGAAGGCGACGAACTCGTTGATGACAATCTTGGTGCCGATAAGCGCCCCGGCCGCCTGGGCCTGATCCCAGGGCACGCCGATCAGCCAGGAGACGGGGGCGAACAGCCAGCCCAGGATGATCTGGAAGCTCAGATCCAGCCCCACCAGATCACCGGCCCAGCCCAGCAGGCCGTTGAGCATGGCGATCACGCCGACGAAGGCCAGCAGGGTCGCACCCACCGCCACAGCGATATTGAGGCCGGACATGGCGCCATCGGCCGCCGCTTCGATCACGTTGGTGGCGCGGGGGATCTCCACGTCCTGATGGTGATCCACCTCATCGGCACCGGGCGGCACCAGGATCTTGGCCATGGCCAGACCGGCAGGCGCCGACATGAAGGCGGCGGCGATCAGGTATTTCAGCTCGACCCCTATGCTGGCATAGCCCACCAGGGTGCCACCGGCCACTGAGGCGAGACCGCAGCTCATCACCGCGAAGAACTGGGAGTCAGACATCTTGGAGAGGTAAGGCTTGACCACCAGAGGCGCCTCCACCATGCCGACGAAGATGTTGGCGGTGGCGGAGAGACTCTCGGCACGGCCGGTGCCCAGCAGCTTCTGCAGGCCACCTCCCAGCAGGGCGATGACCCGCGGCATCAGGCCTATGTGGTAGAGGATGGCGATCACTGCGGAGAAGAAGATGATGACCGGCAGCACGTTGAACGCGAAGATGAAGCCCAGCTTGAACTTGGCCAGGTCGCCGAACAGGAAGGCAATCCCCTCCTGACCGTAGCCGATCACGCTGCTGACGCTCTCACTGACGCCGTTGAGCACGCTCTGACCGGCGGGCAGCCAGAGCACCAGGGCGGCGAAGAGGACTTGCAGGCAGAGGGCGAGACCCACTGTTCTCAACGGGATACGACGACGATTATCAGAGCAGAGTGCGGCTAGCGCCAGGATACTCAAGATGCCGAGCAGGGCGATCATAGGGATTCCATCTAGTGGGATTAAAGATGGGCGCGGATTCTGCTCCCCTCCCCCCATCACTGCAAGCCCACCTGGTTACAGCCCTGTTAGCAAAAACGTTTGCACGATATCGGTTGCGCCAACTGGCTGATTTGGCTCGTGTTTGGTATCAGGCGAAAGTCAGTGTTCTTGTATGGAAACGATTATTCCTCCACACCGGACAATCTGCCCCCAAGCCAGGGGGCCAGCCGCTGCGCCCAATAGGGTTCGGGGCCGAAGCTCTCCTTGAGGAAGTCGATGAAGAGGCGGATCTTGGGATCCAGGTGCTCGCGCCTGGCATAGACGGCGTGCACCGCCATCTTCTGATTCGGGCGCCACTGGGGCAGCAGGGGAATGAGCTGACCGGATTGCAGCTCCTTGTCCAGCAGGTAGTTGGCAACATAGGCAATGCCGAGCCCGGCCAGGGCGGCATCCCGCACCGCCTCCGCCAGATCCACCCTGTAGTTGCCGGCCACCTGCACCGTCTGGCGCTCCTTGCCCTGGCGAAACGACCACTCGTGGTAGCGCCGCTCCCGGCTCTGGTAGGTGATGCAGTTGTGCCTGGCCAGATCCCTGGGGTGCAGCGGGGTGCCGTGGCTCAGCAGATAGTCCGGCGAGGCCACCAGCACGAAGCCGATGTCCGCCAGCCGCTGCCCCACCAGCCCCTCGGGCTTGTCCTCGTAGGTAGTTATCCAGAGATCCAGCCCCTCATCCACCAGGTTGGTTCTGTGATCGAACAGGGAGACTTCCAGCTCCAGATCGGGGTAGCGCGCCTGGAATGCCTTGAGCCGCGGGATCACGTGCAAGCGGCCGAAAGACTGGCCCACCCCCAGGTGCAGCACGCCGCTCACCTTGCCGCGTCGCTCCGCCACCATGGAGTCCGCCTCCAGGGCCACCGCCACCAGGGCGCGGCAGTGACGGGCATACTCCTGACCGAGTTCGGTCAGGGAGAAGCGGCGGGTGGTGCGTTGCACCAGTTGGGCCCCGAGCTCGGTCTCAAGCTGGGCCAGCTGCTTGCTGATGTGGGACTTGGATACCCCGAGCCGCCGCGCGGCGGCAGAGATGCCCTGCTCGCGGACCAGGGCATCGAAGATCACCATTTGGGGAAGACGTTGCAGCACGGAATAACCAGAGTGAGTGGCGGGCCCCCATTATTCCAGAGCCGCCCGCCAGGGGGTAGGGTCAGCGTCCCAGCGCCTGGATCAGCTGCTCCTTGAGGGGATCATCGGCCGGATTCTGATTGGCGCCATAGCTGGCAATCAACTTGCCATCGCGGCCCACCAGGTATTTGTGGAAGTTCCAGTTGGGCGCATCCCCATCGGCGGCGGCCGCCAGCCCCTTGAACAGGGGCACCGCATCGGCGCCACGCACCGAGACCCGGTTGAACATGGGGAAGGTCACACCGTAATCCCGGCGACACACCTCGGCGGTCTTGTTCTCATTGCCCGCCTCCTGCCAGAAGTCGTTGGAGGGGAACCCCAGCACCATCAGCCCCTTGTCCTTGTAGCTCTGATAGAGCGCCTCCAGATCCCGGAACTGGCCGCTGTAACCACAATAAGAAGCTGTATTGACCACCAGCACCACCTTGCCCTCGGTCAGCTGGCAGAGGTTGTGACGCTGGGTGTTGTTGAGCTCCCGCATCTCCACATTGAAGTAGTCGGGACAGGCAGCAGATGCCGCGCCAGATCCGAGCAACAGCAGCAGGGTGAACCATTTCATTGACGTGACTCCTCGGGTTTTCTCCATCATACGCGAGAACCCCGAACAAGGTTCAGAGATCAGTGCAGCGGGATCCCGGTCAACCAGCCGTGGCCCCAGAAGATGAGCAGGGCCGTGAGCGCCAGACCGGCGCCCACGCTGATCCCCGTCCCCTGCCAGGTGGCCGCCGGTCTCGGCTTGGTGCGCCAGTCCCGCACCGAAATCCAGACGATGCTGACCAGCGCCCAGGCGCCTAGCCCCCCGAACAGCACCAGGGAGCGTGCCTCGCTGTTGACCGCCATATGGGCGCAGGCCCAGAGCAGGGTGCCGAGCAGTTGGGGGTGTACCAGCCACCGCCTCAGGTGGTTGGCCCCCTGCCCTGCGCACAGCAGGATCAGCGCAACCGGCATAAACGCCATCACCAGCATGGGCCCCCAGGCGGGCGGGAAGTAGAGCGGCATAGGGCTGGCGCTGCGCCAGCCGGCGAGGATGCAGCCGATGGCGACGAACACCAGCAGCGAGAAGAGTCCCTTGTAGCGGTTCTCCCCCAGCCGATCGCGCATTCGGGCACGGTGCGCTGCGGCGAAGCAGGGATAGAGATGGATCAGGGTAAATAGCAGTACCCCCAGGGTCAGCAAGATCATGGGTTGCTCCTTGTACTATGGGGGATCACTATGCCGCAAAGGCCCCTGGCAGAATACAAAAACCATATAAAAGACAGCAGGATAATAAAAAAGCCGATCCTGGGATCGGCAAGGTGCGTCAGAGGGTCCGCCCTCAGGCGAGCAACCACATCCGCTACACGGGGCTGGGTGTGGCCGGTGACGGGCACCGGCCAGAAGAGGGTTAACGACGCAGCAGATAGAGGGCGGCGACGTTGCGAGCCGTGAGCTGCAGGTTGGTGGTGGCGGTTGCGATCGCCTCCGGCAGGGACATGGCCCGGTTGACCACGGCGAACACGGCGTCGATGCCATGGTCATGGACAACGCCGCAATCGTCGGTGAGGCAGCCGGCGATGCCGATCACCGGCTTGCCAAACTGCTTGGCGCAGCGTGCGACACCGATTGGCGTCTTGCCGTGGATAGTCTGGCTGTCGATGCGCCCTTCCCCTGTGATGACGAGATCCGCGTCGGCTACTTCATCGGCCAGCTTCAAGGCTTCGATCACTATCTGGATGCCGGGCTTGAGCTCGGCCCCGAGCAGGCCGACCAGGGCGGCGCCCATGCCACCGGCGGCGCCCGCCCCCGGCAGTTCCTTCACCTGCTTGCCGAGGGCCTGCTCGATGCAGTCGGCGTAGTGGGCCAGATTGGCGTCCAGCTGGGCCACCATCTCGGGGGTCGCCCCCTTCTGCGGGCCGAACACGGCGGAGGCGCCTTTCGGGCCGCACAGCGGGTTGTTCACATCGCAGGCCACCTCGATGGTGAGGCCGGTCAGGCGAGGATCCAGCCCGCTCAGATCTATGGTGGCAAGCTCGGCGAGACCTGCACCACCCAGGGCTATGGGGGTGCCATCTTCTTTCAAGAGTTTGCCGCCGAGCGCCTGGATCATGCCGGCACCGCCGTCGTTGGTGGCACTGCCACCGATGCCGAGGATGAGGTGAGTGACCCCCATCTCCAGCGCGGCCAGGATCAGCTCGCCAGTGCCGAAGCTGGAGGTGAGCAGCGGATTGCGCTGCTCCGGTGCCACCAGATGGATACCGGAGGCCGCCGCCATCTCGATGACGGCACGCTTGCCATCACCCAGTAGACCGACGAAACCCTGCACCTTGTTGCCAAGGGGCGCGGTCACCTCGACCGGCAGTATGTGACCACCTGTGGCATCCACCAGGGACTGCACTGTGCCCTCGCCGCCATCAGCCATGGGCAATTTGACATAGGTGGCATCCGGCAGCACCAGCTTGAAACCGGCCTCGATGGCATCGGCCACCGCCATGGCGCTCAGACTCTCCTTGAATGAATCGGGGGCAATAACAATTTTCATATCAATTCCTTAGGCGAGGCCAAACACGCCAAACATCAGGGTGGAGACAGTTGCAATGGTCAGACCGACCGCGGTTTCGTACGGGATGAGCTTGAGGCGCTCACCCACCCCCATGTGGACGCTGCCACCGGTGGCATGGAAGAAGGAGCCGTGGGGCATGTGGTCAAATACGGTGGCTCCGGCATGGATCATGGCGGCCCCCGCCAGACTGCTGATACCCAGCTCGATCAGGGTGGAGCTGAACACGTTGGAGGCCACCACTGTACCGGCCGTGGTCGAGGCGGTCGCCAGCGACATCAGGGCACCTGAGATGGGGGCCAGCAGGTAGGAGGGCAAGCCGGAGGCGGTCAGGCCGCTGATCAGCACATCCTTCAGACCCGAGTTGGCTATGATGCCCGCCAGGGTACCCGTCCCCAGCAGCATGATGGCGACCGGCGCCATACGAGCGAGGCCGGAGACGGCAAACTGGTTCACCTTGCTGAACTTGCCCATCATCAGGGCGCCGACCAGGCCGCCGAGGGGCAGGGCGATGAGGGGATCCACGACTATGCCGGCCACAGGGCGCAGGGCCAGCAGCAGTATGGCGACCAGGGGGGCGCTGATGGCGGCGAAGAAGCCGGGCAGCTTGCCACCGTCAAAGTTCACCACCTCGTCGGCCGCGACCTTGCTGCCCCGTTTGTTGAGGCGCTTGGCGAGCCAGTAGGCCATCACCAGACCGAACAGGCCCGGGATGATGCCAGCCGCCATCACTGAGGTGAGGGGCAGATGGAAGGCGTCGGACGCGGCTATGGCATTCGGGTTGGGGGACATGACGTTGCCCGCCTTGCCGCCCCCTATCATGGCCAGCAGTATGGCGGCCTTGGAGAGATCGGCGCGACGGGCGATGGCAAGCGCTATGGGGGCGACAGTGATGACGGCCACGTCCACGAAGACGCCGACCGCGGTCAGGATCAGGGTGGCCAGCGCCAGCGCCAGCAGGGCACGGGTCTCGCCGAGCTTGCGGACTATGGTCTCGGCGATTGTGGTGGCGGCCCCCGATTCGATCAAGACGCCTGCCAGCACACCGGCCGCCAGGATCCGCATCACGGCCGTGGTGATCCCCTGGGCGCCGCCGATCATCAGGGCGACGGTCTGGGTCAGGTCGGCGCCGCCGATCAGGCCACCGGCCAGGGCACCGACTATCATGCCGTAGGCGGGCGGCACCTTCTTCAGAATGAGGAAGATGGCGATGGAGAGCGCAGCGAGAGCACCGAGCGCGGATACAGGGATCATGACGGGCACCTTGAGTGGAAGTAAGTGGTGGCCATTATGGTGATCCCCGTCCGGAATGCTTTGGTTGAAAAGCCAAAGCTTGTGCTTCAGGAGCCTTTATTTTTGTTCACATGAACAAATCAGCCGTCGAGATTGAGCCCGAGATAGAGCAGGAACTTGTCATCTAACTTGTTGAAACTTAAACCCGTTATCTGCTCTATCCGGGTCAGGCGATAGCGCAGGGTATTGGGGTGGATGAAGAGCGTTTCGGCACAGGGATGCAGATCACAATCCTGCAAGAAATATTGGCGCAGTGTCTTTTGCAGCGTTCCCTTTGCATCCTCCTTTGCCAGCCTGAGCAGGGGGGCCCGCAGCTGATCCGCCTGCCAGGAGTCCGCCAGGCTCCCGAGCAACACCGGCAGGCGGTAATCCTCGAAGAAGTAGGCCTGCTTGCGCGGCGCCTGGCTCATGCCTCGGCGCAGGGTGTCGCGGGCGGTCTGGTAGGAGCGCGCCAATCCGCCCGTACCGGCGAAGTAATCACCCACCCCGATGCGCACCTTGAAATGGGGTATGCGGGCCAGCAGCTGCTTGATGCGACTGCGCTCCTGCGCCGATTGCCAGATGCCGTCGCTGAGCTGGGCCGGCTTGAGCACCACTATCTCGTCCAGGCCGTTGATGGCCACCAGGTTGTCCCGCTCCGGATTCTCCAGCAAGTGCACCAGCTCCCGCAGCCGGGCGGGATCCGCCTCCTCCAGCGCCAGCACGGCGACGACGCGAGGCTGGGCCAGATCGAGATCGAGGAAGTGGGCCGCCTGCTGCAACTGATCGGCCCGCCCCTCGCCGCGGATGAGCTGCAGCACCAGCTCCTCCTTGTGGCGCTTGTCCCACTGCAACTGCTCGGTGAGCGCCGCCTGCTCCAGAATGAGCTCGGCCGTCATCCGCACCAGCTCGGCGTAAGCACGCACTTCCTCCGGATCCCCCGAGATGCCGATGACCCCGAGCAACTCCCCCTGATAGGCGATGGGCAGGTTGATGCCGGGCCTCACCCCCTTGAGCTGCTGGGCGGTCGCTTCGCTTATCTCCACCACCCGATTCTCGGTCAGCGCCAGCACGGCCCCCTCGTGACGTTGATGGAGCCGCTCCGGGTTGCCGGAGGCGATGATAAGGCCGCGCTCGTCCATCACGTTGACCGAGAACGACAGTATCTTCATCGCCCGGCTCACTATCTGACGAGCAAGGGTGTCATTGAGCTGCATAACATCTCCGGATAGATAGCAGAGGGTTGCCGGAGGCGATGATAAGGCCCCTTTCGTCCATCACCTTGACCGAGAACGACAATATCTTCTTCGCCCGGCTCACTATCTGACGGGCAAGGGTGTCATTGAGCTGCATTGCCTCTCCATACCATTCGTTGACAGGGTCCCCGGGTGGCCTGGATCTGGGGGATAGACCCGTTAAAGATCCCACATCATCAAGACAAGCGCGGGGGGGATCGCTAGAATAGGCCACTTTACGCTATCTGTGCCCCACCCTGGATCATGGATCCGGCGTCACGCCGCTCCGTGTTGTGGTGGCTCCACCCTTCCGATAGGGACTCCGCTATGGACTATGAATTTCGCCGCGACCCGTTCGGTGGCTATCGCGCCCGGTTCTCCATGGGCCATGAGGCCATAGGTCAGTGGCTGATCGATGAAGTTGGCAAGGATGAGGAGACCCTCGACGAGCTCTTCTCCATCATCGACCAGCTCTCCAATCGAACCCGCACGGAGTACAGGCGTCACGGCGGTGACTATTCGCTGCTGCTCACCCCTGAGGAGGCCGAGGTGAAAGCCAACGTCCTCAATATCGAGCTGGATGAGGATCTCGACGATCTCGCCTACTACGATGATGAGCAGCTGGCCATGTGCGGACTGGAAGACTTTGCCCAGGTGCTCGGCTCCTGGCGCGCCTTTATCCGCAACGAGGATATGGGCTGAATACCCACATTTCGGGCGAGCATGCCCCTTGCAACCCAACAGGATTTACTATGTCCATTTACGATTTTGATGACGAACTGCCGGAAGACGAAGAACAGGAATCCAGCCAGAAAGCCGCCGTGCCTGCCAAGAAGAAAGGCAAGCAGGTGATGAATACCCAGGTCAACCTGAGCCCGCGCGATGCCAGCCGCCTGAACGGTCTGCACGTCGAAGCCATCACCACCCTGGACGACGTCAGCCTGCCGAAGAACGTCATCTTCAAGGCCGGCCTCATCGCCCTGGGCGAGCTGGAAGCGACCAAGCGCGCCGACATCATAGCCCGCGTCATCGCCGAATCCGGCCGTTAATCTGGCTTGGGCCCCTTCATCCGGGCCACCATCTACCCCAAAGCCGGAGCCTTTGCTCCGGCTTTTTTATTGTCCAGACCGGCCAGAACCATCGGCAAGAAGGAGCACGCCAGGGCTCCGACCAGTCCATTGCGCCTTGTGCGAGAGACAGAGGCTGGTTAAGGTGCGCCCCTTGGAACCCACAAGGAGACTCAATGTTACCACTCCCTGACACCCTCATCTGGCTCGCTCTGGGACTGGCCGTGCTGCTCTGCCTGGCCCGCAAGCAGAGGAGCGGTCTGATCCTGCTGGGGGTCGCCCTGCTGACCGCCCTCTGGCTGGAACGACTCAGCCCCGTCGCCGCACTGGTCAGCCTGGCCGGTCTCTTGCTGGCCTGGCGCAGGCCCCGCCTGCCCCAACCCTGGCGTGGCGTCGCACTGACGCTGGTGCTGCTGTGGGCCATGGCCCTGACGCTGCACCTGGTGCCTGGCTTTGACAACCTCAAGGTGCTGGATCGGGTACAGGCCGGCCCCGCCAGCGTCCCTTTCACCCTCTACCTGAATCTGGACAAGCCGCTCATCTTCTTCGGCCTGCTGCTAGCCTGGCCCGCCCTGCTCGGCCCGGGCGGCGCGATGCGCTGGCGACCGCTGACCCTGCTCATACTGCCGCTGGCGGCCCTGCTGATCACCGCCTGGCTGCTGGGGGCCCTCAAGCCCGAAGTGGGGCTGCCCCACTGGTGGTGGCTGTTCGCCTTCAACAACCTGCTGTTCACCTGCGTGGCGGAAGAGGCGCTGTTTCGCGGCCTGATCCAGCAAGGGGTGGCGAGTCGCAGCAAGCCCTGGCTCGGTCTCCTGGTCGCCAGCCTGCTGTTCGGATCCGCGCACCTGGCCGGTGGTCCGCTGCTGGTGCTGTTTGCCGCCCTGGCGGGAGCATGCTACGGCCTGGCATTCCAGCTCAGCGGCCGCCTGAGCGTCGCCATACTGCTGCACTTCCTGTTCAACTTCGCCCACTTGGCCCTGTTCACCTACCCGCTGGCCAGCCGCTAAATGCGGAGGCAGGCTCTCGCCGGATAAAAAAATGCCCCGAACCTGAGGGTTCGGGGCATTTTCATCGCATCCGGACAGCTAGTCGACGTAGAAGGTCTGCTGGAAGGTCAGCGTCTGCTGCTGCCCCTCCCCCATGATCTTCAGGGTAAACTGGTAGGTGTCCTCGTTCCGGTAGGGCAGCACCGCCAGGTAGTAAATGGAGTCACCCTCCTTCACCTCCTGGAAGCTCAGGGTACGTATGGTGCCGGTGAGGTTCTTGGCCTCGCCGCTGATGCCCACCGCCTGAGCCACCCCTTGCTTGTTCTGCACCGCAATGTTGACGATGCCGTTGTAGCGGCTGCGCTCCAGGCCATAGGCCTTGGCCACCTCAGGGGTGAGGAAGCTGGAGTTGAAGGCGCTGTAGTGAACCTGCCAGGGGCCCAGCTCCTTCATCTGCTCGGCCCGCACCGGCAGCGTCATCAAGAGCGCCAGCAGGCAGCTCATCCAGACTGTTTTCATGATGTCATCCTTCTCCTGTTCCACTCTCCAGCAGGGCGGCGATCTCGGCGGGGATCTGCCTCGGTGCCTCTATGGCGACCGTCTTGTGCCGTCCCAGCTCCCCCCGCACTATGCGGACCTGCCCCTTGGCCACCTTGCACTGCTTGGCTAGATACTTGATCAGATGGCTGTTCGCCTGACCATCCACCGGCGGCGCCGTGATGGCCACTTTCAGCTCGTCCCCGTGCAAGCCGACGATCTGATCCCGGCTCGCCTTGGGCTGGATCATCAGGTGCAGTATCAGCGCGTCCCCTTCCAGCAGGACGGCTGGCATCAGATCATCCACCACAGCTGACCGAACAGATCCCCCAACAGATAGTTTATGGCCTGCAGCGCGATGAAGGCGACCAGCACGGAGAGATCCAGGCCACCCAGCGCCGGCAGTATGCGGCGGATAGGAGCCAGGAAGGGTTCGGTCAGCTGATGCATCACGTACTCGATGGGGTTGCGACCCTGGCTGACCCAGCTCAGGATGGCGCGGATCAGCAGCACCCAGAAGATCATCGAGCCTGTCTTCTTCAGAATGGTAAGCACGGCAAACAGGCTGAGGGTCAGCCAGTCGGTCAGCAGCACGTTCATGCTCTTGAGCAGCGCCAGCTTGGCGAAGGCGATGATGAGCGCCAGCAACACCGAGGCCATATCCAGCCCGCCGAAGCCGGGGATGATGCGGCGCAGCGGGATCACCAGGGGGTTGGTCACCTTGACCACCATCTGGCTCATGGGGTTGTAGAAATCGGCGCGGGCCCACTGCAACCAGACTCGCAGCAGCACCACCATGAGGTAGAGATCAAAAATCGTGTTAATCAAAAAGTAAGCCGTGTTCATCCGGGCTCCTTGCTACAAAAGGTTCAGAAAAGGGTTTCCATCTCGGCGGCCCGGGTGACGGCCGCCTGCATGGCACGAGCGGTCAGCGGCTTCAGCCCCTGCTCCTGGAATGTCTTGACGGCCTCGGCCGTGGTGCCGCCCTTGCTGGTGACCTGCTCGCGCAGGACCTGCAGGGAGAGCTCGGGGTTCTGCTCCACCATGGCGGCGGCGCCCAGGGCGGTCTGCTGCACCAGCAGACGGGCCTGCTCGGGAGTGAAGCCCATGGCTTCTGCCTCCTCGGCAATCCCCTGCATGAACAGGAAGAAGTAGGCCGGGGCACTGCCCGCCGCGGCGATGACGCCGTTGATGCCGCTCTCCTGCGCGACCCAGAGGGTCTTGCCGACGGCCTGCATCATCTGCTCGGCGAAGTCGCGATCCACCTGCGCTATGCCGGTCGGGGCATAGAGGCCCGTCATCCCCAATCCCAGCAGGGAAGGAGTATTGGGCATGGTGCGGATGATGCGGGCATGTCCCCCCACCATCTCCTGCAACCGCTCGACCTTGATGCCGGCGGCGATGGAGACGAGCAGCTTGCCTTCAAGGGAGCCCAGCTCGGCCACCAGCGCCTCCAGCATGGCCGCCATCAGCTGGGGTTTGACCGCCAGCACTATGACCTCGGCCTCACGGGCCGCCTCGGCGTTGTTCTGGGTGATGCGGATGCCGAACTGGTCAGCCAGCTGGTCCAGCTTGGGCCGGCTGGGATTGGCGGCGGTGATCCGTTCGGCCGGATAACCGGCCTGGATCAGACCGGCAATGATGCTGCGGCTCATGTTTCCCGCCCCGATGAAGGCGAGGGTTCTATGTTGCATCAAACACTCCTGTTATTGGCTGCCAACACGGCGGTTCGCCTGCGCCGACGAAGGCGAGGGCAGGCTGCACCCCGTGCTTCTGTTTATGAATAATCGCGGGCACCGAAGATGGCGGTGCCGACCCGGACCATGGTGCTGCCATGGGCGACGGCGGCCTCGAGATCCTCGGTCATGCCCATCGAAAGGGTGTCGACGCTCGGGTATTGTTGCGCAAGCTCGGTGAACAGAGCCTGCATGCGCCGCATCTGCGCGGCCAGAACCGCCTCGTCGCTGGTGTGCTCCGGGATGGCCATCAGGCCACGCAGCACCAGTCGCTCGCTCTGGTCAACCAGGGCGGCCAGCCGGAAAATCTCTTGCTCCGACGTACCGGATTTGCTGCTCTCTCCGCTAATATTGATTTGCAGACAGACATTTAGCGGTGCCAACCCGGCTGGACGCTGGTTGTTGAGGCGCTCGATGAGTTTGTCACGATCGACACTTTGCACCCAATCGAATCGCTCCGCCACCAGCCTGGATTTGTTCGATTGCAGCGGGCCGATAAAGTGCCACTCTATGTCTTGGCAGGCCGCCTGCTCACGCAGGGTATCTATCTTGAGCGCGGCCTCCTGGGCATAGGATTCGCCAAAGCGGCGCTGACCGGCGGTATAGGCGGCCTGGATGTCTTCAAGCGGTTTTGTCTTGCTGACCGCAAGCAGCTGGATATGATCGGCGCCACGGCCAACTCGCCTGGCGGCCTGTACAATACGTTCCTTTACCTGAAGCAGGTGCTGGGCAATCTGGCTCATATTTCGTTCGTGATCTTGTGATGGGAGAATAATAAATCTATGGATATCACAGAGTTATTGGCTTTCAGTGTAAAGCATAAGGCCTCGGATCTACACCTCTCGGCCGGGGTTCCCCCGATGATCAGGGTTGATGGGGAGGTTCGCAAGATCAATTTGCCCGCCCTGGATCACCGTGAAGTGCACGCCCTCATCTACGACATCATGAACGACCACCAGCGCAAGGAGCTGGAGGAGAATTTCGAGGTGGACTTCTCCTTCGAGGTGCCCGGCATGGCGCGCTTCCGGGTCAACGCCTTCCAGCAGTCCCGGGGCTCTGGCGCCGTGTTTCGTACCATACCGAGCACAGTCCTGACCCTGGAAGATCTGGGGGCGCCGGAGATGTTTCGCAAGATAGCGGAGTTTCCCCGCGGCCTGGTGCTGGTCACGGGCCCGACCGGTTCGGGCAAGTCCACCACCCTGGCGGCCATGGTCGATTACATCAACGACAACTTCCACCACCACATCCTCACCATCGAGGATCCCATCGAGTTCGTGCACGAGAACAAGCGCTGCCTGGTCAACCAGCGCGAGGTGCATCGCGACACCAAGAGTTTCGCCAACGCCCTGCGCTCGGCCCTGCGTGAAGATCCGGACATCATACTGGTGGGGGAAATGCGCGATCTGGAGACCATACGCCTGGCCATGACGGCGGCGGAGACGGGCCATCTGGTGTTCGGCACCCTGCACACCTCGTCGGCAGCCAAGACCATAGACAGGATCATCGACGTCTTCCCCGGCTCGGAGAAGGACATGGTGAGATCCATGCTCTCCGAGTCCCTGCGGGCTGTCATCTCCCAGACCCTGCTCAAGCGTATCGGCGGCGGCCGGGTGGCGGCCCACGAGATCATGCTGGGAATCCCGGCGGTGCGAAACCTGATCCGGGAAGACAAGGTCGCCCAGCTCTACTCCATCATCCAGACCGGGATGACCCACGGCATGCAGACCATGGATCAGAGCCTCAAGCAGCTGGTCAACCGGGGCGTGGTTGCCGCCCTGGACGCCAAGGCCAAGGCGGCCGATCCCAACAGCATTTAAGACGCTTTCACACCCAAGGAGTCGCTATGAACATGGATGTTCTGCTCGCTGCACTGGTTGAACAAAAGGGCTCGGATCTCTTCATCACTGTCGATGCCCCTCCCACCCTCAAGGTCAACGGGCGTCTGGCGCCACTCGGGGGGAGCCCGCTGGACAAGCAGGGGGCACTGGCGCTGGTCAGGGAGAGCCTGGACGAGGCGCACTTCGAGCGCTACCTGCACACCCGGGAGGCCAACTACGCCATTCACCGCGAGGGGCTGGGGCGATTTCGGGTCAGCGCCTTCTGGCAGCAGGATCTGCCGGGCATGGTGCTGCGCCGCATCGAGACCCGCATTCCCACCTTCGAGGAACTGACGCTGCCCCTCATACTCCAGGAGGTCGCCATGGCCAAGCGCGGCCTGGTGCTGTTCGTCGGCGCCACAGGGGCCGGCAAGTCCACCACCCAGGCGGCCATGATAGGCTACCGCAACCAGCACGGCGACGGCCACATACTGACGGTGGAGGATCCGGTGGAGTTCGTCCACCAGCATGGGCGCTGCCTGGTGACCCAGCGGGAGGTGGGGATAGACACCGAATCATTCAACGTGGCCCTCAAGAATTCCATGCGCCAGGCGCCGGACGTCATCCTCATAGGCGAGATCCGCACCCAGGAGACCATGGAGCTGGCCATCCAGTTTGCCGAGACGGGCCACCTCTGTCTCGCCACCCTGCACGCCAACAATGCCAACCAGGCGCTGGATCGCATCCTCCATCTGGTGCCGCAGGAGAAGCATCGCCAGTTCCTGTTCGATCTCTCCTTCAACCTGCGCGCCATAGTCGCACAGCAACTGCTGCCCTCCCTTCACGGGCAGCGCCGTGTCGCCGCCTTCGAGATACTGCTCAACACCCCGCTCATCACCGACATAGTCCGCAAGGGAGAGGTGCACAGGCTCAAGGAGGTGATGACCAAATCCGGCGAACTCGGCATGCAGACCTTCGATCAGGCGCTGTTCGCCCTGTTCTGCGCCGGCCAAATTGGCTACAGTGAGGCCCTTGCCCATGCCGACTCCGCCAACGACCTGCGACTGCTGATCAAGCTGTCGGGTCGCGAGCAGCTGGGTGCAGGCACACTCGACAACGTGACCCTGGATGAATGAGGGGCGTGCGTCACCGCTAGTAAAGGACAGTTATGCTGATTGTGGTTTCCCCGGCCAAGACGCTGGATTACGAGTCGCCGCTGGTGACCTCCCGTTTCACCCTGCCCGAGCTGCTGGATCACTCCGCCCGGCTGATCCACAGGGCCAGGCAGCTGGCCCCGGATCAGATCGCCAGCCTGATGAAGATCAGCGACAAGCTGGCGGGACTCAACGCCGCCCGTTTTGCCCAGTGGCAGCCGAATTTCACCCCGAGCAATGCCCGCCAGGCGCTGCTGGCCTTCAAGGGTGACGTCTACACCGGACTGGCCGTTGAGGATTTCAGCGAGGCCGACCTCGACTTTGCCCAGGCACACCTGCGCATGCTGTCCGGCCTCTACGGGGTGTTGCGACCGCTGGATCTGATGATGCCCTACCGGCTGGAGATGGGGATCCGCCTCGACAACGAGCGCGGCAAGGATCTCTATCAGTTCTGGGGTGACATCATCACAGAGCACCTGAACAAGGTGCTGGCCGCACAGGGCAGCGAGGTGCTGATCAATCTGGCGTCTGACGAATACTTCAAGTCGGTTCGCCCGGGCGCCCTGAAGGGCCGCATAGTGACTCCGGTGTTCAAGGACGAGAAGAATGGCCAGTTCAAGATCATCAGCTTCTACGCCAAGAAGGCCCGCGGCATGATGGCCCGCCACATCATCAAGCACAGGCTGACCGAGGTGACCCAGCTGACCGGGTTCAATGAGGCTGGCTACTATTTCGTGCCAGAAGAATCAGACGATCGCACCCTGATGTTCAAGCGCGCTGAAAATTAATTACAAATGGAGGGAACCAAGTTCGGGATCCCCGGGTCTGAACCTATGAATCCTCTGTTGTAAGCACTTTTTGTTGGCCGACGTTCATGCGTCGGCTTTTTTCTGCGCGCTGATCTCCACAGGCCCGGGTGACAGGCAGCAAAACGGCCATCCGAGGATGGCCGTTGCAGCGTCAATTGGGCATTACTTCTTTTTCTTCTTGGCGCTCTTTTTCTTGCCATCCTTCGGCTTTTTCTTCTTCACCGGCACCCGCGCCTCCTTGTGTCTCGGGCGCAGCTCATCGATCACCCGGCGCTTGAGGCGCTCCTCGGTGTAGCGCTCTATCTTGGCCACCATGGCCATGTCGTGGGCTTCTACCAGGCTGATGGCGCAGCCACGGTTGCCGGCACGACCGGTACGGCCGATACGGTGGACGTAGACGTCGGTGCCGTAGGGCATGTCGTAGTTGATGACGTGGCTGACGTTGGGCAGGTCGATGCCCCGGGCGGCTACATCGGTGGCGATGAGGAAGGGCACCTCCCCTTCATGGAACTTGCGGATCGACTCGACGCGCTTGCTCTGCTCCATCTCGCCACGGATCCAGGCACAGGAGACACCGGCAGCCTGCAACTGGCCGGAGAGCTCCGCCAGCCGCTCGCGGGTCTTGACGAAGACGATGGCCTTCTGGGTCTGGGGATCCTTCAGAATGTGGATCAGCAGCGCCAGCTTGTGGGCGGCGTCATCGGCCAGGTGCACCCACTGGGTGATGGGGCGGCGCTCGCTGCGGGGCGGCTCTGCATGCAGCTCCACCGGATCTTTGAGGATCTCGCTCGCGAACTTCTCGAGACCGGCCCCTTCCAGGGTGGCGGAGAAGAGCATCGTGTGCTTGCGGTAACGCGCCTCGGCCACGATCCGGTTCACATCCTTGATGAAGCCCATGTCCAGCATGCGGTCCGCTTCATCCAGCACCAGCACCTCGATGTCGTGGCTCTCGAACTCTTCCTTTTCTATGTACTCCAGCAGGCGACCCGGGGTTGCCACGACTATGTCGGTGGTCTTGGTCAGGGCTGGCAGCTGCTCTTCATGGCTGACGCCGCCGATGATGGTCTCGATGCTGAGGTGGGTGTGCACCGCCAGCGCCCTGGCATGGGCACTGACCTGCAGCGCCAGCTCGCGGGTCGGGGTCAGGATCAGCATGCGGCACGGGCCCGGCTTGCGACGCGGGAAGTCCAGCAGGTGCTGCATGGCGGGCAGCAGGAAGGCGGCTGTCTTGCCGGTACCGGTCGGAGCTGATGCCAGAATATCGCGGCCGTCCAGGGCTGGCTCCAGCACCATCTGCTGAATGGTGGTGGGGCGGGTGAAACCCATCTCGGCCAAGGCCCGGTTGAGGGCTGGATTCAGGTCGAAATCATCAAAGGACTGGCTCATGGCAATACTCGGTCATTAAGGAAGCGGCAGATTATAGGCGATTATGCCGCCGGCTCCTATGGCGACTGTGGCTTAGCCGCTATAATCGCCGACCATTTTCGCCATGGCAGACGAGCAACGAGGGTCAGATGGGACGTAGCAGCGGTTTTACCTTCAAACAATTTCACATCGACCATGACCGCTGTGCCATGAAGGTGGGCACCGACGGCATCCTGCTGGGGGCCTGGGCGCCAGTCGAACAGGCGCACCGGGTACTCGATATCGGCACCGGCAGCGGCCTGATCGCCCTGATGCTGGCACAGCGCAGCACGAACGACTGCCGGATCGACGGGGTGGAGCTGGATAAGGATGCAGCGGACCAGGCCAGGGATAACGTGGCGGCCTCCCCCTGGGCCACCCGGGTCAGCATCATAGAGAGCGCCATTCAGGATTATCAGGCGGCTCCTTACGATCTCATCGTCTCCAACCCTCCCTATTTCGTGGCAGGCCAGGTATTTAGCGATCCGGCCAGGGCGCTAGCCCGTCACACTGGCGCGCTCGATCCCCATGCGCTGCTGGCGGCAAGCCGTCGTCTGCTGAGTCAGAATGGACGACTGGCACTGGTGTTTCCCACCGCCATGGCAGATGAAATTTTATGCATCTCGGCAGATTATGATCTGTACAGCCTTTGTTATACAGCTGTTATCACCAGGGAGGGGAAAGAGGCAAATCGCGTTTTATTGCTACTTGGCAGAGGATTAAGCAGGTGTGAGCAGGGTGAAATTGTGATCCATTCTACTGCTGGAGGCTATTCCGACAGATACATCCAACTAACCCACCCCTTCTATTTGAAGATGTAAATTTCGCCTTGAACTATTTTTTCACATCATTATGCTGACTAGCAAACGAGCGCCCGCTCAAGACCAGCTCAAACCACTGGTGGCGATGAAAAAAGCAGCGGGGCTCCTTTTTTTTACCCCTGAACAACGCCGGTCACTGACCAATAAAAAACTATAACAAGCAATAGTTTACAAGACAGACGAGGTTGAACTTGACGAAATCACTCACATTGTCCGATGTACTCGGATTGGGCTTCATGACCTTCGCCTTCTATCTGGGCGCAGGCAACATCATCTTCCCGCCCCTGGCCGGTTACATGGCGGGTGAGCACCTCTCCCTGGCCATGCTGGGCTTCCTGGTGACCGCCGTGGGCCTGCCCCTCATCACCATTCTCGCCGTCGCCAAGGCCGGTAACGGCTGGGCCGGCATGACCAAGTTGCTGCCCACAGGCGTCGCCACCGCGCTGGCCGTCGCCATCTACATCATCATAGGCCCGGCCTTTGCCGCTCCCCGTACCGGCCTGGTGGCCTACGAGATGGGTCTCAAGCCCTTCCTCGGCGACATGGGTCAATCCGGTCTGGCCGCCTACACCGTGGTCTTCTTCGGGATCGCCATCCTGGTCTCCCTCAATCAGGGCAAGCTGATGGATGCCATCGGCAAATACCTGACCCCGGTGCTGATGCTGCTGCTGCTGACCCTGGCCGTCGGCGTCTTCGTCGCGCCGCAGGGCACCATGCCCGCCGCGTCCGGCGACTATCAGCACAGCCCCCTGGTGAAAGGGATCCTGGAAGGCTACAACACCATGGATACCCTGGCGTCCCTGATGTTTGGCGCCCTGATCGTCGATCTGCTGCGCAAGAAAGGCATTCACGACTATCAGAGCCAGTTCAAGTACCTGGCCATCGCCGGCATCATCTCCGCCATCGGCCTGTCCGTGGTCTATGTCTCCCTGTTCCAGCTGGGTAACACCGCGGCCGGTGTCGCCACCGACGTCAGCAATGGCGGCGCCATCGTCAACGCCTACGTGCTGAGCCTGTTCGGCCAGCCGGGTCAGTTCATCCTGGCAGCCATCATCACCCTGGCCTGCTTCACCACGGCCGTGGGCCTTATCTCCGCCTGCTCCGACTTCTTCCACAATCTCACCGGCGTGAGCTACCAGAAGCTGGTGGTACTGCTGGGTGTCGTCTGTGCCGTGGTGGCCAACGTCGGTCTGAGCCAGCTCATCAGCCTCTCCATCCCTGTGCTGGTCGCCATCTATCCGGTGGCCGTGGCCCTGGTGCTGGTCACCTTCCTGAAGGGTTACTTCGGGCGTCCCCGCCTGGTGTTCCGCTCCGTGCTGCTGGTTGCCTTCCTGTTCGGCTGCCTGGACGGTCTGGGAGCCGCCGGCATGAAGATGGATGCGTTCGCCTTCCTGCCGCTGTTCGACAAGGGCCTGGCCTGGTTGCTGCCTACCCTGCTGGCCTGCGGCCTGGGCACCCTGGTGCGCGGTGGTGACAAGCTGGCCGCCGAAGCCGCCTGATCCTAATCCCCAACGACATAAAAAAGAGGCCAGCTTTCGCTGGCCTCTTTCATTTTTGCAACTGTGCATGGCAAATCGGGTTTGTGCTCAGAGCACGGATGCCGGCTTGGGTTTGCCGGCCAGGCCGTACCAGTGGCTCTCGACCTGGCCGGCATGCCAGCGCAGGCTGCCCCAGGGCTGCTCACTCTGCCAGCGCGGGAAGTTGATCTGCACGCTGTTGTCTTCGTACTTGTAGAGGGAGGTGCTGATCTGGATATCCGACAGGATAAGCAGCAGCACCCCACAGATGACAGTCCATTTCAGCATCGTCCACATGGCGGTTACTCGAAGCAGATCTCTATGGTGGCACGGCCGTATTCGGAATCGAACGGCATCATGATCTTGGCACCGTCAGCCCTGTGGGTGATGGTGTGATTGGGGCCGGAGACTATGATGGGGGTCGCCATGTCGAACTCATAGCCCTTCTCCCCCAGCATGCGCTTGGCGCCGCCGGTCACCATGTTGGTGATCTCGCCCACCATGTCGGTCACCTCTTCGTTGATGGTGGCCGGTGCCTCCCCCAGCATGCGGCGCATGATCTCCAGCGCCAGCCCCTTCTCGAAGCTGATGGAGAGCGATCCCCGGGTCTGCGGACCCACCATGCCGATGAGGCCGGAGACATCCCCCCGCGCCAGCTCGTCCGTCTTGCGCTTGGGCGCGCCGGGTTTGAGCTCCAGCTGTGCCATGGTGGAGAGCACATTGAGCAGGGAGAGCAGGAACGGGTTTACAAAATCAGCCTTCATCTTCACTTCCTAGGGTGTCAGAGCAACGAGCACATTGACCATGGGCCTCTATGGTCTTGTTGGTAATAGTAAAACCATGCTGGTGAGCCTGCTCGGAAAAGGCGCTGTCGATGGCCGGATCGTGCAGCTCCACCACCTCCTTGCAGCGATCGCAGATCAGCAGCTGCATGGGGTGGGCATGGTCAAAGTGGCAGCAGAAGATGAAGGCGTTGAGCGACTCCACCTTGTGGGCGAACCCCTGCTCGAGCAGAAAGTCGAGCGCCCGGTAGACGGTGGGGGGTTTGGCATGTGCCTCGGTCTGCTGCAACTGGGCCAGCAGATCGTAGGCGCTGATGGCATTGCCATGGGCGGCAAGCAGCCGGAACACCTGGCGCCGGGTCGGGGTGAAACGGATCCCCCGCTGGTCGCAGAGACGTTCCGCTCGTTGTAGAAGTAGGTCTTGATTCATGATCACGCAGATACCCTGTCAATTAGCCGGATACTATCACAGGGCCCCCTGTGCGCGGCGACAAAATTCATTTTCTGAGGCTGTCTCACCTTGTGGTAGAATCCGGCCCCTTATTTTGCCAACCCGGATGATTTTTATGCAGGCGCAGCGCTTCTCCATCGCCCCCATGCTGGACTGGACCGATCGGCATTGCCGTTATTTCCACCGTCTGATGACCCGCCAGACACTGCTCTATACCGAGATGGTGACCACGGGCGCCATCATCCATGGCAAAGGGGACTATCTGGGTTACAGCGAGCAGGAACATCCCCTCGCCCTGCAGCTGGGTGGCAGCAATCCGGCGGACCTGGCCCGTTGTGCCAAGCTGGCCGAGGAGCGCGGCTATGACGAGATCAACCTCAACGTGGGTTGCCCCTCCGATCGCGTCCAGAACGGCCGTTTCGGCGCCTGTCTGATGGGGGAGCCCACCCTGGTGGCCGACTGCGTCAAGGCGATGCGCGATGTGGTGGGCATTCCGGTGACAGTGAAGACCCGCATCGGCATCGATGATCAGGACTCCTACGAATTCTTGCAGGCCTTCATCGAGCAGGTGCGCGATGCCGGCTGCGAAACCTTCATCGTCCACGCCCGCAAGGCCTGGCTGAGCGGTCTGAGCCCGAAAGAGAACCGCGAGATCCCGCCGCTGGACTACCCGCGCGTCTATCAGGTCAAGCAGGACTATCCCGAGCTGACCATAGCCCTCAACGGCGGGGTCAACTCCCTCGAGCAGACCCTGGAGCACCTGCAGCAGGTGGACGGGGTCATGATGGGGCGCGAGGCGTACCAGAACCCCTATATCCTGACCGAGGTCGACAGTCGGGTATTCGGTCTGGGGGGCGAGGTGCCGAGCCGCCACGAAGTGGTGCGCATGATGCTGCCCTACATGGAGCAGGAGCTGGCCAAGGGCAACTACCTCTCCCACATGACCCGTCATATGCTGGGCCTGTTCCAGAACATGCAGGGGGCCCGCGCCTGGCGCCGCCACCTGAGCGAGAACGCCTGCAAACCCGGGGCCGGCATCCAGGTGGTGCTGGATGCCATGGCCAAGGTGCCCGAATTCGCCCCGACCGAGTCGGTGGAGTAAACATGTATCGCTTCACCGGTTCCTGGCTGCACAAGGCGCTGGTTCGCCTCTGTGCCGGCATGCTGGCCATCCTCGGCATCAAGCTCAGCGCCTTCTACCTGCTCGGGCTCCTGATAGTGCTCGGTCTGCACAGGGAGCAGTTGCTCGGCTGACCCCGTCGGCCCTCAGGCAAGAAAAAGCCGGAACAGCGATGTTCCGGCTTTTTTATCGGGATGGTGGCGCCCGCTCACTCCTCCAGCGCCACAAACTGCAATTCCGGAGGGGAGGAGGTCAGCACGTCGGCGCAGTAATCCCAGGTCGAGATGCGATAGTGCTGCAAGTCCTCGTCCAGGTGCAGACCATCGGACTCCTGATGGAACCAGCTGGCGAAGCGGGACGGCGTGATCAGCTGGATCTGCTCCTCGATGACGTGGCTGTCCCGCCCTTCCGCCAGATCGCAATCCTCCATCACCCTTACGGCGAAGATATGGCGGAAACTGACCCGGCACAGCGGCTGCGGCGGCAGATCTATGCTGCGGGCACGCCCCAACACAACCGTCAGATTGTCACTCCAGATATCCTGATGCAGTTCGGCCACAACCAGGCCGGGGGGAAGTTGGCGGGAGGGTGCCCAGGGCACGGCCACCTGCCGGATGGCATTCTTCTGTTCCATATCCACCTCACTACAGCGCATGCCATATCCTGAGTGTATCTGAAACAAATTTTAACGAAGATGGCAAGAAAAAACCCGGCAGGTGCCGGGTTTCATTTGATTACTTTACGCGATTACTTGACGGCGTCTTTCAGCGCCTTGCCTGCCACAAAGGACGGCACATTGGCGGCTGCAATCTGGATCTCTTTACCAGTTTGCGGGTTGCGACCGGTGCGGCCCGCGCGATGGTTGACCTTGAAGGTACCAAAACCCACCAACTGAACGGCATCGCCCTCTTTCAGGCTCTGGGTAATACCATTGATGATCTCTTCCAGAGCAACTTTGGCCTGAGCTTTGCTCAGGTCTGCTTTGGCGGCAATTGCATCGACAAGTTGAGCTTTGTTCATAACATTTCCTTTATGATCGGGCATTTAGCACCGGGCCACTCTATTCAAAAAAAAACACTCAGGCAAAGGCTTTATCAGCCGGATTGGCTTGAATGCTGGGGTTTTCATCAAGATCTGCGGAAATAGTCACATATCTCGCCCCTGCGTCATCCTGACAAGCGACACGGGACCAGAAACCGACGGAGACTTGTATGCAAACCCCCGCCTGATGTAACAATATCCCCACACTCCTATTGACGGTCAACAGGATTTTCCCTAGTTATAGGAGTGTCGTCAGTCGCTGAGAATGACCGAAGGCCTGCAGCCATCGCGCTTCATGCCATGCCCATGGAGGGACTATGTTAACTGAACTGGAACAAACCAAGCGCGCGTTGGCAGGCAAGCACAGGGCAATCGATGACTGGCTGGATGCCAGGCAGGCATTGCTGGTCGAGTACATGCGGCTGGCCGGGCTCATGCCCACCAAGTCCAAGCAACGCTCCCTTCCCGGTCATGTCGAACTGCAACGCTTCTGCGAGCAGCTGGTCGACTACGTCAGCGCCGGTCATTTCGAGATCTACAACCACGTGGTCACCGCCTTCGAGCAAGCCAGCGGTGACAAGCTGGAACTGGCCAAACGCATCTATCCCCATATCCGCGCCTGCACCGAGTTTGCCCTGGAGTTCAACGACAAATACAGCAATGCCGACGAGGCTCAGCTGTTGCAGCTCGATGAAGATCTGAATCAGCTGGGTCCGGTGCTGGAGGACAGATTCAAGCAGGAGGACAGGCTGGTCAAGGCGCTTCAGGTGGTCGAATCCCTCAGCCGCTAGCGAGTCTGATGCTCAATATCGGAGCCAGTTCAACATCCTGATGCGCCGGCTAGATTACACTCTGGGCATGGATGGTTAGCACTGTGCTCGCACGCAGACCGGAGATGAACATGGCCGAGCGCCGCCACTTTACCCGAATCTTCTATTTGACCGCCGCCAAGCTGACGCAGGGGGTGCACCAGTGGCGTACCCAGCTGGTGGATGTCTCCCTGCAGGGCGCCCTGCTCATCAGGCCCGAGGATTGGGTCGGCAGCGACGACAAGGAGTACGAGATCTGTTTCATGCTGGGCGGCAGTGACATCGAGATCAAGATGCAGGTCGAACTGACCCACGAGGCCAGCAAGAAGCTGGGCTTCTACTGCCACCACATCGACATCGACAGCGCCACTCACCTCAAGCGGATGATAGAACTGAACATAGGTGAGGAGCAGCTGCTGTATCGCGAGCTGGAGCAGTTGCTGCAAGAGCACAGGGAGCACAATCCCCCCTCCTGATCCGCCGTCATCAATGAAAAAGGAGCCTCACAGGCTCCTTTTTTGTGCTCCTTTACGCTGTTACAAGGCCTCGAGGGCATCGGACAGCTTCTTCACCGGCACCACTTCCATCCCCTCGATGGGGTGCTTGGGCGCGTTGGCGTGAGGCACTATGGCGCGGCGGAAACCGTGCTTGGCCGCCTCCTGCAACCGCTCCTGGCCGGAGGGCACGGGCCGGATCTCCCCAGACAGCCCCACCTCGCCGAACACCACCAGATCCTTGGGCAAGGGCTGATCCCGGAAGCTGGAGACCATGGCCAGCAGCAGCGCCAGATCCGCACTGGTCTCCTCGACCTTGACCCCGCCGACCACGTTGATGAAAACATCCTGATCCGCCATCTGCAAGCCACCGTGACGATGCAGCACCGCCAGCAGCATGGCGAGACGGTTGTGATCCATCCCCACCGCCACCCGGCGCGGGTTGGAAACCTGGGAGTAGTCCACCAGCGCCTGCAACTCCACCAGCAGCGGGCGCGTCCCCTCCCAGATCACCATGACGATGGAGCCGGGGGCCTGCTCGTCACCACGGCTCAGGAAGATGGCGGAGGGGTTGCTCACCTCCTTCATCCCCTGCCCCGTCATGGCGAAAACGCCAAGCTCGTTGACCGCGCCGAAGCGGTTCTTGTGGGAGCGCAGGGTCCGAAAGCGCGAGTCGTGGGCGCCATCCAGCAGCACGGAGCAGTCGACACAGTGCTCCAGCACCTTGGGTCCGGCCAGGGTGCCGTCCTTGGTGACATGGCCCACCATGAAGATGGCGACATGATTCTGCTTGGCGTAGCGGGTGAGCAGGGCCGCAGATTCGCGCACCTGGGAGACGGAGCCGGGGGATGACTGCACATCCGCCACATGCATCACCTGGATGGAGTCGATGACCATGATCTGCGGCTGCTCCTGCTGGGCAATGATGCAGATCTGCTCCACGCTGGTTTCCGACAGCATGCGCAGCTTGTCGGTGGGCAAGCCCAGCCGGCTGGCTCGCATCGCCACCTGTTGCAGGGACTCCTCCCCGGTCACATACAGGGTCTTCATCCGCTGCGCCAGACCGCACATGGTCTGCAGCAGCAGGGTCGATTTGCCCGCCCCCGGGTTGCCGCCGATGAGGATGGCCGAGCCCGGCACCACACCGCCGCCGAGCACCCGATCCAGCTCCTTGAAGCCCGAGCTGAAGCGGGGGATCTCTGTGGTCGCAACTTCGGCCAGGGTCTGCACCTGGCTGCCGACGGCGCCGGCATAACCTGTGTAGCGGGCACTCTTGCCGGGGGTGGTGACACCCAGCCGGACCTCGGTGATGGTGTTCCACTCCTTGCACTCGCTGCACTGACCTTGCCAGCGGGTGAAGTCGGCGCCACATTCGGAACAAACATAGGCGGTTTTGTTTTTGGCCATGGATAACTCGGGGACAGGATGAATTCCTGCTTGATATACTGGTTTGCGACCGGCAGATCAAACCCAGAATCGGAAAAGTGACTTTCCGCGGCAGGAATACATGGATTCAGAACAACCACTACACCTGATAGAACAACTTGTCCCCCTGCTCCGGGAAAAGGACTTCGACGAGATCTTCAACCGCCTGACCCAGAACGAGAATACCAACGGCCGCTTCCTGCTGAAGATGGAGCTCAAGCGCAAGTGCACCCCCTGTCGGCGCGTGATCGACATGCGCAACGAACTGGGAGCCCTCTGCCAGGTGCACGAGTTTGAAGGGGTGACCCACTTCATGCCCGCCGAGGCCGTCGAGCAGTTCCAGTCCCAGTGCTATCTCTACCGGGACAGCTACACACTCGGGGTCTACGAGGCGCTGCAAGCCTGGTACAAGCTCAATCAGGGGCGCAGCGAGAGCCTCTCCCTGCCCGTCAGCCCGTTCAGCCCCTTCGATGTCAACGCCATCCCCTTCGCCAGCCACTACGGTCGGCAGGAGGAGCGGATGCACTTCAGCTCCCCCATGGTGCTCAGGCTGGCGAACGGAGAGAAGCTGCTGGCCAAGAGCTCGGATCTCTCCCTCGGCGGGATCCGGGTCTCGGTTCCCTATCTGCCCGACTACCAGACCGGCGACCACATCGAGGTCTTCTTCACCGGACTGGAGCGCGAGAACCCCCTCCCCATACTGCACCAGCCGATCAGCTACCAGATCCTGGGGCAGGAGCAAAAAGAGGGGAAATTCTGGCTACGGCTGGTGAAGAGCGGCGAGCATCCCGCCTTCGACGAGTTCCTGCGCGACTTCATCGAGCGCAACCGCAGTCGCTATCGGGTCAGCGTCGACTACCTGCTGTCGGCCGCCATCATCAAGGGATACGAGCAGTTCTACCTGCCGCGCATGACCGGCATGCCGCTCTACTTCGGCAAGGGCGACACCCCGGGCCTCGAGATCGCCCTGCGCACCGAGAACAACCAGCACATCCTCGAGTACTGGCGCGACGCCAAGAACCGCGACATGCTCGCCAGCCTCTTCACGGCGGCGCGCATGCCCTCCCTGTTGCCCGCCAAAGGGGGACTGCGCGAGACCCTGATCTACAGCTTCACCCACTCGGTGCGCAGTCACCTCTACTTCTTCTCCGCCACCCGCGAAGAGTTGCAGCAGAGCGGCCTGGCCGCCCTCTTCTTCCAGGTCGGGGCCCGTCGTCCCAGCTGGCGCGTCTACAAGTTCAGCCTGGAGGCCTGCACCCTGAGCGAAGCCGACCTCGACAGTCAGCAGGGGGAGTCGCACCAGTTGCAAGACATGCTGCTGCGCGAGCGCCTCGGCCAGATAGGCTATGTCGGCCTGCTGCAGGAGATAGGGCTGGACCACCAGCGCAGCGAATTCCACTACGACAGCCAGCAGCCCAATGCCAACGCCTTGCAACGCTTCGGCCACGACACCCAGGCGGCCCCCTTCGAGATAGAGACGCTGCACTATGTGCAACTGCGCAAGGAGGCCCGCTACGTTCACAAGACGGCGATAGTGCTCAGGCACAAGGACCGCGCCTGGATCGGCTGGACCCGTGACATCTCGGCCCATGGCATGCAGATCGAGCTGGAGGAGGCATTCGAGGGGGAGAAGGGGGAAACAGTCACTGTCGCCCTGCCCAGATTGCAGGAGCTCGCCAAGACCATGGACTTGCAGCGCCTGCCCTACCGGCTGGTCAGCCTCAATTTGAGCCGTACCGTGCTGCATCTGTGCATCGAAGGCACGGCGGAGCGCCACATAGGCCATCAGTTCTTCAGCCTGCTGATCGAGAGCAACCAGAACAAGCTCAAGACCACCCGGGAGCACAAGCGCTACCGCGGCATGGCACGGGCGCTGCGCAACCTCTATACCCACCACCTGTTCAACTCGCCGGTCTATGTCAACAAGCTCAAGGCAGCCGCAAGACCTGCCGCCGTGGGCATGGCTCCCCGACCGCGCAGCCTCTCCCGCCTGTTGCAGGCCTGCGCCGGGCAGGAGAAGCAGCTGAACCTCTACCCCCTGTTCCAGGGGGCCCTGCTCAAGACGGTGCTGCTCAACCCCTTGCGCACCATGGCGCGGGAAGACAAGCCTGAGGAGGAAGAGGTCTACATCGCCAGCCTGCACTCCCAGGGCGGGGCTCCCCTGTTTCGCAGCCACCTGGCCAGCAGCTTTTCCTCGCCGGAGGCGAAGCGCCGCTTCATCGAGCTGGCCCTGCAGCAGGGCGAGTTCTATTCGGTGCTGGTCGGCATCTCCCGCACCGGTCGCCCCGACACCAGCTTCATCGCGGGCGAGCTGGACTACATCGCCAAGTTCGCCATTCACAAGGCCAAGCAGCTGGAAGAGGAGCTGTGGAGCGTGGTGGGGGTCGGTGAGCTGACCGATACCACAGAGGCCACCCTGTTCCGGCTCGGCATCAAGTCCCCGGCGAAGTAGCCCAGAGAGGCCAGCCCCTGGTGCCCTCACCCGTCAGGTGTCGGCATCAGGGGCCGGTGGCGGGCAGATGGCTGCCCGTTTCAGCGAGCGCTCAGGCCGCCTGGGGGTTGAGCAGCCAGGCGAGGATCTCGGGGAAGTGATCCTCCTGGGCCTGGGGCGCCGTCAGCATGTTGATGTGATCATAATCGAGCCGGTTGCCGTTATCCCGGCCGAGGCGGGTGTGGCGGGTCGCCGACCCCATCTCGGCACTGAAGCGGCGCACGTCTGTGGGGTGACCCAGCACCTTGTCCGCCTTGGCCGAGATCATCCAGAGCGGTGGCCAGCTCACCCTGGCGGCGGCCTCGTCATAGGCAAAGCCGTCGTGGGGATCCTGCCAGGGCCCGCATTTCACCCAGGGAATGGTCTCCTGCAGGTAACGCAAGGGCTCATCATCGGCCCCTATCTTCAACTTGCGGGCAGCCAGAAAACCCTGGCGGCGCGCCAGCCAGGGCGCCAGCCGGTTCCAGATCAGGTCCACCTTCAGCCAGCGCTCGGGGCTCTGCACCGAGACCCCCCGCTTGGTGCCGAAGAACACCAGGCTCGCTATCTGATCCGCCAGCTCGGGGAAGCGCACCAGGGTCGAGGCCATGATGACCCCGCCCCAGGAGTGGGCCATCCAATGCACCCTGGCCGCGGGATGGCGCGCCGCCACCCAGTGCTGCAGTGCGGGCAGATCCTCGGTGATCAACTCATGCTGGCCGTGGCCGGCACGCTCGGCGATGGCCGGGGTGCTCTGGCCTCGGCCACGCAGATCGGCCACGTACACCTGATAGCCGTGTCTGGCCAGAAAACAGGCCAGCCCCTTGCCGGATTCGGTGTAGAAGATACGCCCGTTCTCGATGGCGCCGTGCACCATCAGGATGGGATCGGCATGGACGGCGACACCGGGCTGGATATGGCGCACATGGAGCCTATGTTCGCCACAGGGGACAAACAGGGATTGTTGCAACAGTTCCATCTTGTTCTCTGCTCCTCCTTGAGCGGGTTTCAACTCCAGCGCCTGTCGCGGCAGGCGAGCGCGCCGAGCAGGCAGAGCACCCCTTCCAGATCATGATGATTGAGGGTGGCCGCCGCCTGGGCCCGCACCAATGGTTTGGCGTGAATGGCGATGCCGAGCCCTGCCACCCCCATCATCTTGAGATCGTTGGCGCCATCGCCGACCGCCACCGTCTGGGCAGCGGGGATCCCATGATCCCGCGCCAGTTGCAGCAGCGCCTCGGCCTTGGCGGCGGCATCCACTATGGGACTGCTCACCTGGCCGGTCAGCACGCCCCCCTCCACCGCCAGCTCGTTGGCAAAGATGGCGTCCAGCCCCAGCGCCTGCTGCAGTTCGCCTGCGAAACGGGTAAAGCCGCCGGAGGCGATCGCCACTGTCCAGCCCGCCTGCTTGAGGGTGTCGACCATCAGCTGCAAGCCGGGCATCCAGGGCATGGCGGCCGCCACCTCATCGAGAATGGCGACAGGGGCGCCCTTCAGCAGGGCGACCCGGCTGCGCAGGCTGTCGGCAAACTCCAGCTTGCCCTGCATGGCCGCCGCCGTCACGGCCGCCACCTGCTCACCCACACCCGCCAGGCGGGCGATCTCGTCGATGCACTCGATCTGGATCGCGGTGGAATCCATGTCCATCACCAGCAGCCCGGGTGCCCCCAGGGTGGGCAAGGTGGCGAGATGGCAGGCATCTATATCCCACTCCTGCCCCTTGAGGGCCAGCACCAGCTCGGGGGAGAAACGGCTAGCGCCGAGCAGCAGCAGGGGCACTCCGGCCTGCTCCCCCACGGGATAGAGGCTGGCCTCGACCCTATGGTCTGCCAGCAGCGTCGCCACCTGTGTCAGGTGGCAGGCACCTAGCGCCTTGCCAAACAACACCAGCCAGGCGCTGTCATGGGCACTGGCCGCGGGCAACAGGGCTTCGGGGGAGAGCTGCCAGCAGGGAGCACCGCACAGAGCCTGGGACCAGTCGTGCGGGGAGCGGGGGAGTTGGGACAACAACATAAGAGAGACGCCTTCCTTGGAGATCATGGGGTTCATCATGCGGGCCCAGAGTAGCGTATTGCTTTTTGTACAGGCAAGCGCCAAGATCCCGCCATCATTGTCCATTCCCCCCAAGAGGCTCAGCGCTGTGCGTCATCTCCCCATCAAACGTGTTATCAGCCTGGCAGCGGGGATCCTGCTCGGTCTCTGGGTGCTGGTGCTGATGATCCACATGCAGGGAGCAAGCCAGGCCGCATTGCACAGCGCGGTGCGGGATAGGGCCCAGGCGCTGGTCGCCTACGCCGCACGGGACATGCGACGCTGGATCAAGGAGGACAAGGAGAGCGAGCTGGAGCGCCTGGCACAGGATCTGGCCGCCGAGCCCGACATCCTCGACGTCACCCTCTACGACGCCCGCGGCATCCCCCTCGCCCAGTCGGATCAGGCCGTTCCCCTCGAGAACCTGTTGCCCATCGGCACCGACAACAAGTCACTGCCGGAGCAGGGCAAGGGGCGCACCCAGTTCGTGCAGGAGATCCAGGAGGGAAACCTGACCCTGGGCTACCTGAGGATCACCCTGGAGGAGCAACGGCTGCTCGCCGCGCAGGATACCCATCTCAAGGTGAGTCAGGAGAAACAGCGACTGATGCTGCTGGTGATGCTGCTGGCTGGCCTGCTCATCTCCTACGGGGTGCGCCGCAACTACATGCGGGTCCGCAAGCACAAGAAGAGAGCTGTGCAGAGCCAGGCCTCCGCCGACAACGCCCCGCCGCCCGGCATCGAATAAGGCGCCGTTCGCGAAACGCCTTGCTCTTGTTATTACCCCCAGCGGTTCGAGTAGCTGATCGAGCAGAGTTTCGAGTCGCTTGGTTCCGCCGTCGTCGCTGAAGCGCTCGTTGACCAAGTGGCGATCCACGATCACTTCATGCCGCAGTTCCTTGACCAGCCTGTCCAGCCATTTGCGCTGCATCCGCAGTCCCATTGTGCTGCGCCTAGATCCTCTCCATCCCCAAGTGCATTGATTGAATCTCTAGCGCCACCGAAGGCGGTATCCCATAGTCCTTCACTTCTCAGGTTTGTCCATCTGATTTTGGTCACGTTAAGGTGTTCAGGGGTAGCTTGGGACAGGAGCAAACGAATTTTTCACGCCTTTCCAGCCGGTTTTGGGTGTGATCTCGATTAGTGGTTTATGTTTTCGGTATGAAACGCCCGCATTGAATGCATTGAGATACAACATGTGTGGAAATCATCAGGCAAGAGGCGCATCAGCCACTCCAGCAGAAGGAAGCAAGATCATGAAGCAACCCCTATTTCGCCGTAGCGCGTTGGCGGCCGTGATCGCCCTCAGCACGGTATTGGCGGCATGCAAAGAGGAGCCCCCCCCCGTCGCGCAAAGCGTCCAGCCCAGCGCGGCCGCCAGCACAGCCAGCGCTGCGGTCGCACCGCAAGCGCAGCCTCAGCCGATTAACACACAAGCATCGAAATATACCCCAGAGGCGCTCGAGACCCTGCTTGCGCCCGTAGCCCTTTACCCTGATGCGGTATTGGCTCAGGTGCTGGCCAGCGCCACCAATCCGCAAGAGGTGCTCGATGCCGGCAACTGGCTGGTCGCCCACCCCAATCTCAAAGGGAAAGAGCTGACCGCCGCCATTGCGCCGCTGGGCTTTACGCCGCCCACCATGTCGCTGATGCACTTCCCGACCGTCATGGACATGATGTGCCTGAAGATGGAGTGGACGACTGAGCTGGGCAGCGCCTTCCTGGCCGATGAACCGGGCGTGCTGGCAGCCGTTCAGCGCCTGCGTCAACAGGCGCTGGAGGTGGGCAACCTGAAAGACTCGGAACAAATGAAAGTGGCCAAGGATGAGCAGAACAATCAGCAGATCGTCACCATTGCGCCTGCCAACCCTGACGTCGTTTACGTCCCGCAATACGACCCAACCGCCGTCTATAGCGCGCCAGCTGCCGGGCCGACCTCAGCACCAGTGACCACAGCAACCACGACAACGACCGTGCCTGCGGCAACGACCACGACAGTGGTAGAAAATGATGATGACGAGGATGAGTACGACCGCGGTGATATGGTCGTGACGGGCTTGCTCGCCTTTGGTGCGGGCATGTTGGTCAACGAGGTCTTCAACGACGATGATGATGAGGGAGATTATTATTACCCGCGGTGGGGATCCGATTATCCCGGTGGTTACGCTCCCTATCGTTATAACCCCAACTATGGCAATGGTTTTCGTCCCGCCAATGGCTACAACCGTCCGGCCAACTATCAGCGGGGATCCAACAACAATATTTATATCAATGCCAAGGGGAACGATTACTTCAACAAGTTTGAGCGCGGCCCCAATAACTACCTGCGCCAAGCCGACAGTCCCATCACGGCGGCGCGCCCCCAGCGTGCTGAGCTGGCTACCCTGGAGCCACGCTCGCTGAATAACGAGGCAGGGGGCCGACGAGATGCCACACCTAAGGGGACTTATGCGGGGGCCAATCGCCAACCTAAAAACGAATACGCCGGCGCACCACGCGCAGTCAATGAGGTGAACAGGGAGGCTCGCGCAACAGCGCCGAAGGGGAGCTATGCGGGAGCCAACCGCCAGCCCAAAAGCGAAACTGCCAAGGCAACACGCGATGCTAGACAGGTGAGCAGGGAGGCGAATGTGGCCCAACGCACGCCGCGCCAGGGCAACTACGCAGGAGACAAGGTCAAGCGGCAGCAAATCACTCCGCAGACCGCAGGGGCGCGTGATCGCGGCTATGTCCAGCCACGCGCTACCCACAGCAAGAGCGCAACACAGACGGCGACACGCAGAGCGCCTGCTGCCTCAAAGAGTGCCTTCCAAGGGGTGCAGAATTCGGGCAGAACCGAGCGCGCCGCCAGCCATCGTGGGCGTGAAAGTGTGGCTAGTAGCGCGCATGCCGGGCGCAACACTCAACCCAGACGGAGTACGCGATAATGAAGCGTTTGTTGAAATGGAGTTGGGCCCCCTCATGGGGGTTGGCCCTGCTGGCCCTGACCGTTGCCTGCGACGCAAGCGCCATGGCGCAACGCACCTTCGCCACTCCGGATGAGGCGGTGCAGGCCCTGATCACGGCCCTGGAGCGGAACGATGTCACCGCACTGACGCTGTTGCTCGGCGAAAATAGTGAGGAGGCCATCACCTCGGGGGATGAGGTGGCCGATGCCAATGATCGCACCGCCTTCGTCGCGAGCTTCAAGAACAAGCACCAACTGGTGGCCGAAGGTAAGGATAAAATGATCCTGGTCGTGGGGGAGTCGGATTGGCCACTGCCCATCCCCCTCGTGGCCGCAGATGGCAAGTGGTATCTCGATGGCGCCGCAGGTGCCAAAGAGATCGCCTATCGCCGCATCGGTCGGAATGAGTTGGGGGCGATTGCGGTGTGCCGCGGCTTTATCGACGCGCAGATAGAGTACGCCGCCATGGGGCATGATGGTCAAACCGCGGGACTCTTTGCGGCCAAACTACGCAGTGATGCAGGACAACAAAATGGACTCTATTGGCCTGTGGGCGAGGGTGATCCAGCAAGCCCGGCCGGAGAGGAGGTCGTCAGTGCAGCCGCAGAGGGCTACAAGGCCGTGGTCGGTCAACGCACACCCTATCATGGCTACTACTACCGTATCCTGTATGCCCAAGGAGCTGCGGCCAATGGGGGGAGTAAAGAGTACTTTGTCGACGGGCTGTTAAGAGACGGTGTCGCCCTGATCGCCTGGCCGGCCGATTATGCCAACAGTGGGGTGATGACCTTCATGGTGAATCATGAGGGGCGGGTTTATCAAAAGGATCTGGGGGCAGACACAGCAACTGCCGTTGAGGCGATCCAGCTGTTCGATCCCGATGAGAGCTGGTCGCTGGTGGTTAGCGAAGAGGGTGATTAGGGCTCTTTATCTACCATCGAATCTTGGCGAATAGCATGGGCCCAGAGCGGCGTGATTGAGATCAGAGGAGGTGATGCGGGGCCAGCCGCCCCTCGCTGGCCCACGCTATGTTCGGCATCAGAATGAAGATCAGCTGAGTCAGGATATGCATTGGTTTCATGGTACTGATCTCGCGGTGCGCAACCAGAAAGGATAGACGGCACACCCGGCCCTCCGGGCTGACTCCCCAAATGAAGCATAAAAAAACGGCGACCCGAGGTCGCCGTTTTGCATGATGTGAATGGGGATTACTTGTCACCCAGCAGGACGGAGTCCAGCGCGATTTCGATCATGTCGTTGAAGGTCAGCTGACGCTCTTCGGAGGTGGTCTGCTCGCCGGTACGGATATGGTCGGAGACGGTGCAGATGGTCAGTGCCTTGGCACCGTACTCTGCGGCCACGCCGTAGATACCGGCGGCTTCCATCTCGACACCCAGGATGCCGTATTTTTCCATAACGTCGAACATGGAGGGGTCCGGGGTGTAGAACAGGTCGGCGGAGAAGATGTTGCCCACGCGCACCGGAGTGCCCTTGTTCTTGGCGGCTTGCACGGCATTGGCAACCAGGTCGAAGTCGGCGATGGCGGCGAAGTCGTGATCCTTGAAGCGCAGACGGTTGACCTTGGAGTCGGTGCAGGCACCCATGCCGATCACCACGTCACGCAGTTTGACGTCTTCACGCACGGCACCACAGGAGCCCACGCGGATCAGGGTCTTCACGCCGTAGTCGGTGATCAGCTCCTTGGCATAGATGGAGCAGGACGGGATGCCCATGCCGTGGCCCATGACGGAGATGCGACGGCCCTTGTAGGTACCGGTGAAGCCGAGCATGCTACGCACGTCACACACCTGCTCGACGTTCTCCAGGAAGGTCTCGGCGATGTACTTGGCACGCAGGGGGTCGCCCGGCATCAGCACTGTGTCAGCAAAGGCGCCATCTTTTGCATTGATATGAGGAGTTGCCATTCTCTTGATTCCTTCACACTAGGTTGAGTTTTATTGTTTTTAAAATTGCCCGCCGCCGAAGTGGCGGGCGGGTCAGTTACAGGAAACTGGTACCGTATTGCAGCTTGGGCAGACCGTGGTAGGCCGCAATGCTCTGGCCGATGTCGGCGAAGGTCTCGCGACGACCGACGGAACCGGCCTTGACCGGTTTGCCGTAGAACAGCACAGGAATGTATTCACGGGTGTGGTCGGTGCCGCTCCAAGTCGGATCGCAGCCGTGGTCGGCGGTCAGCACCACCACATCGCCATCTTGCAGTATCTCGAACAGCTCCGGCAGGCGGGAGTCGAAATACTCCAGCGCATCGGCGTAGCCTTTGACGTCACGGCGGTGGCCGTAGGAGGAGTCGAAGTCCACGAAGTTGGTGAAGACTATGGTGTTGTCACCGGCCGCTTTCACCTCTTCCAGGGTTCTGTCCCACAGCTCGGTCAGGCCTGTGCCCTTCACCTGCTTGGTGATGCCCTGCTGGGCATAGATGTCGGCGATCTTGCCGATGGAGACCACCTGGCCACCCGCATCCTTCATGTAGTCCAGCACGGTCGGCGCCGGCGGCAGCACCGAGTAGTCGTGACGGTTGCCGGTGCGCTTGAAGTTGCCCTTGCCGCTGCCCACGAACGGACGCGCGATGACGCGGCCTATGTTGTAGGGCTCCAGCAGCTCGCGCACTATGTGGCACAGCTCGTAGAGCTTCTCGAGGCCGTAGGTCTCTTCGTGGCAGGCGATCTGGAACACGGAGTCGGCAGAGGTGTAGAGAATAGGCTTGCCGGTCCGCATATGCTCTTCGCCCAGATCGTCAAGCACCTGGGTGCCGGAGGCGTGGCAGTTGCCGAGGTAACCCGGCAGACCCGCCTTCTCGACGATGGCGTCCAGCAGCTCCTGGGGGAAGCTGTTGTGGTGATCGTGGAAGTAGCCCCACTCGAACAGGACGGGCACACCGGCGATCTCCCAGTGACCGGACGGGGTGTCCTTGCCGGAGGAGAGCTCCTGGGCGAAGCCATAGGCACCGACCACCTCGATATCTTTCTGCAAGCCTGCCGGGAAGTAGCCGGAAGCCTGCTCCCCTGCGTGGCCCAGGCCCAGCTTGTTGAGGTTGGGCAGGTTGAGGGCGCCACGGCCTTCAATCTCACCGGCGGCGCAGGCCTTGGCGATATGGCCAAGGGTGTTGGCGCCCACATCTCCGAACTTCTCGGCATCGGCGGCAGCGCCAATACCGAAGGAGTCCATCATCAGAATAAAGGTACGTTTCATGGGTCTTCCCCTTGTTACAAATCGGCCAGACCGATGCGACGGTAAACCTCGGGCAGTGCCTCTGGTCGGGTGTCACCGATCTTGACGGCTGCCTGCACCATGCGGGCGGCCTCGGCAAATTGAGCTTCTGTCTGAGCGTGGATCAGCGCGAGCGGCTTGTCAGCCTCGACGCTCTGCCCCAGGCGGATAAAGTCGGTCAGACCGACCGCATAATCGAGTTTGTCCCCGGCGGCGCGGCGACCACCGCCCATGGCGACCACGGCCAGACCCAGTTCACGGGTATCCATGGCGGTCACGAAACCGCTCTGCGCCGCATACACGGGGCGCACTATGCCGGCCTTGGGCAGATAAGCGTCGTAACGCTCCATGAAGTCCGCCGGACCACCGAGGCCGGTCACCATGCGACCGAAGATCTCGGCGGCCTTGCCGTTGTCCAGCACTGCCTGCAGCTTGGCACGGGCGTCCTGCTCGTCGCTCGCAAGCTTGGCGGAGATCAGCATCTCGGCACAGAGCGCCATGGTCACTTCGTGGATGCGCGGGTTGCGATACTCTCCGGTCAGGTAGCGTACCGCCTCGCGCACTTCCACGGCGTTGCCGGCGCTGGAGGCCAGCACCTGGTTCATGTCGGTCAGCAGCGCAGAGGTACGGCAACCGGCACCGTTGGCCACGGCCACTATGCTCTTGGCCAGCTCTTCGGACGCTTCGAAGGTCGGCATGAAGGCGCCGGAGCCCACTTTCACATCCATCACCAGGGCTTCGAGCCCGGAGGCGAGCTTCTTGGAGAGGATGGAGCCGGTGATCATGGCGATGGATTCGACGGTAGCGGTGATGTCCCGTACCGCATAGATACGCTTGTCGGCCGGGGCCAGATCGCCGGTCTGGCCTATGATGGCCACGCCCGCCTCTTTCACCACCTTCAGGAAGCGATCGTTGTCGACCGAGGTCTGGTAGCCGGGAATGGCGTCCAGCTTGTCCAGGGTGCCGCCGGTGTGGCCCAGGCCACGGCCGGAGATCATGGGCACGAAGCCGCCGCAGGCGGCGACCATGGGGCCCAGCATCAGGGAGACCACATCACCCACGCCACCGGTGGAGTGCTTGTCGACTATGGGGCCACCCAGGTTCAGGTGATCCCAGGTCAGCACCATGCCGGAGTCGCGCATGGCGCAGGTCAGGGCGACCCGCTCATCCATGGTCATGTCCTTGAAGTAGACCGCCATGGCCAGGGCCGCGATCTGCCCTTCGCCTATGCTGTTGTTGGTAATGCCCTGGACGAAGAATTGAATCTCTTGGGTACTGAGCGCTTCACCGTTGCGCTTCTTGCGAATAATTTCTTGAGGCAAAAACATCTTTCATTCCCTCCGTGCGCCTTGCACGAACACAGACCGAACAGGATCCGAAGAGGGGGCGGCAGGCCGCCCCCTGTCACCGCTTAGTAACCGCTGGTATTGGCCGGCTTGTCGCCGTGGCCCAGGGTCGCCAGCAGGCTGGCCAGCAGGCTGGAGGCGCCGAAGCGGAAGGTGCGCGGGGAGACCCAGTCCTTGCCCAGTATCTCTTCGGCCATGGCCAGGTACTGACCGGCAACGGCTGCGTCTTTCACGCCACCAGCAGGCTTGAAGCCCACCTTCGGGTTCTTGGCCTTGATCACTTCCATCATGATGCGGGCCGCTTCCGGGGTCGCATTGACCGGCACCTTGCCGGTGGAGGTCTTGATGAAGTCGGCACCGGCATCGATGGAGATCTCGGAGGCACGACGGATCAGCGCTTCTTCTTTCAGCTCACCGGTCTCGATGATCACTTTCAGCAGCGCCTTGTCACCACAGGCTTCCTTACAAGCTTTGACCAGGCTGAAGCCGACCTGTTCATTGCCGGCCATGAAGGCGCGGTAGGGGAACACCACGTCCACTTCATCGGCACCGTAGGCGACGGCGGCGCGGGTCTCGGCCACGGCGATCTCGATGTCGTCGTTGCCGTGAGGGAAGTTGGTCACGGTGGCGATGCGCACGTCGGCGGCGCCGATCTCACGCAGGGTCTTGCGAGCAATAGGGATGAAACGGGGATAGATGCAGACGGCGGCGGTGAGGCCGGCCGGAGACTTGGCCTTGCGGCACAGGTCGATGACCTTCTGATCGGTGTCGTCATCGTTCAGGGTGGTCAGGTCCATCAGGTTCAGGGCGCGTTGGGCGGCCAGTTTCAGATCAGTCATGCTATGTCTCCAAAGTCTCGATAAGTCCCCTCAGCCGCGATCCGCCGCCACCGAACACAGAGGATCGGCAAACGAAGATCCCAGGCGAAAGGGATATGGAATTACAGCGCAAATGCACAGGCAATACGGCTGCAAATAAGGCAAGAGCCCTGTCACTTTCTTACAAAAGTGCGGACTTGGTTCCATGAAGACTTGAGAAAGGCCGACAACCGCAGACCCGACTTCCCAATCAATTCCATTTGACCGCCAACACCCACCTCATGTGGGCATTAGTCAATGCCAGCACCCTGCTGGCATCGCCTATTTCAGCCGAGATACCCCGTGTTTGCAAGCCGGATTTGCCAATTTCAGAGGTACCTCACACCCGGCAAATCCAGCACTGGAAGGTGCTTAAGAGAAGAAGCGGGTCAGGATCCAGGAGTAGGCAATCCCCCCCAGATAGACCCCCACAATCCCCATTACCCCGGACAGTACGGGAGGTGCCGGGATCGGCAACTTGAGGAAAGAAAACAACACGCCAACGATAAAGCCGGCAGCAATCGCCAGTAGCACTTCATTCATAAAACCTCCGATTTGACTCATTTTATTATTAGTCTAGAAAGGAAAACGGTTGTCACCGCCCCAAACGAGAACGCCACAGCTTTTCGCTGTGGCGCTCGTTTCAACTTGTCTGTCAGACAAGCATTACATGGCTGTCAGTGCCAGGAAGAAGCCTGCGATGGTGGCAGACATCAGGTTGGACAGAGAGCCGGCCAGCACGGCCTTCAGGCCGAAGCGCGCTATGGTGCCGCGACGGTTCGGTGCCATGGAACCCAGACCACCCAGCAGGATGGCAACGGAGGACAGGTTGGCGAAGCCACACAGGGCAAAGGAGATGATGGCCTTGGTGTGGTCGGACATGGCCACGCCGTTGATCAGCACTTCATCCTTCAGGTAGGGGGCGAAGTTCAGGTAAGCCACGAACTCGTTCACCACCAGCTTCTGACCGATGAAGGAACCGGCCACCACGGCTTCGCTCCAGGGCACACCGATCAGGAAGGCCAGCGGGGAGAACAGCCAGCCCAGCAGCAGCTCCAGGGAGAGCTCAGGCATGCCGAACCAGCCACCCACGCCGGAGAAGATGCCGTTGATCATGGCGATGAGGCCGATGAAGGCCAGCAGCATGGCACCCACGTTCAGGGCCAGTTGCAGACCGGCGGAGGCACCGGCAGCGGCGGCGTCGATCACGTTGGCCGGCTTGTCGTCCAGCTCGCCATCGGCGGAGTTCTCGTCGTAGCTCGGGGTCTCGGTTTCCGGTACCAGCAGCTTGGCGAACAGCAGACCACCCGGGGCAGCCATGAAGGAGGCGGCGATCAGGTATTCCATCTTGACGCCCATGGAGGCGTAACCGGCCAGCACGGAGCCGGCAACGGAGGCCAGGCCACCACACATGACGGCGAACAGCTCGGAGTCGGTCATCTTGGAGATGAAGGGACGCACCACCAGCGGGGCTTCAGTCTGGCCGACGAAGATGTTGGCAGTGGCAGACAGGGATTCGGTACGGGAGGTACCCAGCACCTTCTGCAGACCACCACCCAGCAGCTTGATGACCCACTGCATGATGCCGAGGTAATAAAGAACCGCGATCAGGGAAGAGAAGAAGATGATGACGGGCAGTACACGGAAGGCGAAGATGAAACCACCGCCACCGAACACTTCGAACATCTTGTTGCTGACCAGACCACCGAACAGGAATTCGATACCGTTCTGACCATAACCGATGACGCTGGAGACGGCATCGGACACGCTCACCAGAATATCCCGACCAACCGGGACATACAGCACGAAGGCACCCAGACCTGCCTGAATGGCGAAGGCACCGCCCACGGTACGAATTTTGATTGCCTTGCGATTGCTGGAGAACAGCACCGCGATAAGGATGAGCGTCGCCATCCCTACCAGACCCATTATCAGATTCATTATTAACACTTCCTCTTTAGTAGCACCTGCCAGCTTGTTAACGTTTTGTGTATTAAAGCCGCTAATCAAGGGTGCGCATTATACTAATTACGGTGCGACAAAATAGAATACTGGTCACATTTTATAAGCCTGAAATGGGCTGAACGTCGTTTAATTAGACCGCAAACGATTTTTATGGGTCCTGTTTTTTATCACACCGGCATCGGGCGTTAATCATCTGTTAAATTCGTGGTCGGCCGCGGGAAAAGCCGTAGAGTGGATTCATGTAACACCGAAATAACATCCGCCAGCGGTTGCTGCCGTAATTGCGCCAACAGCCGGGCTATGGTCGGCAGGCTGGCCGGGGTGTTGATCTCCCCCTGGCGCCCCTGTAGCGGCATGTCGGGGGCGTCGGTTTCCAGCAGCAGGGCCTCCAGCGGCATGACGCGGATCGCCTCCCGGGTCTTGTTGGCCCGCTCATAGCTGATGACCCCTCCTATTCCCAGCCTGAAACCCAGCTGCCAGAACGCCTCGGCCTGATGCAGGGAGCCGCTGAAGGCGTGGATCACGCCCCCCCTCGCCGGTTTGAAGCGCCGCAGGATCTTGGCAACAGTGTCGTTGGCCCGCACCGAGTGGACTATGAGAGGCAGATCATGGGCCATGGCCAACCTCACTTGCGCCTCGAACAGCTCAAGCTGCCCCTCCTGGGGCACCTGGGTGCGCAAGTCCAGCCCGCATTCGCCGATAGCCACCAGCCCCCGGGGCTTGCCCGCCAGCAGGGCCTCCAGCCTTGTCAGCACCCCCTCCGTCTGGGCCCCCACATACCAGGGATGTACCCCCAGACCATAACGAATGTCATGATGACGCTCGGCCAGCGCCATCACACGCCCCCAGTTTTCCTCTCCCACGGCGGGGATGATATACTCCCCCACCCCCAGCTGGCGCCACTGGGCCAGCAATGCCTCCCGATCGGTATCGAAGACCGGAAAATCGAGGTGGCAGTGGGTGTCTATCAGTTCCATGTCGCGCTTACCTGTTCGTCGTACTCAATGGGTTGATTCCATGCCAAAACACCTTTCCCACGGCTTTACCCTGCTAGAACTGGTGCTGGTCATCGTGGTGCTGGCCATACTGGCTGTCACCGCCCTGCCCCGCTTCATCAACATTCAGGACGATGCGCTCAAGAGCAGCGTCTCGGCGACCGCGGGCAGTTTTGCCAGCGCCGTGCAACTCGCCCATGCGGGCTGGGCGGTCAAGGTGAAGGGGGAGCCGCTGGCACTCTATAACTTTAGCGGCATGGGCAAGCAGGATCTCGACATCAACCACTATGGCTGGCCAGTAGGGACCGATGAAAATCGACCTGGTATGGGGATTGACACCATTTTCCCTGGCGGAAAAAGCAATGAAATATCTGTCAACAGCAGAGCAGACTGCGAGCTTCTCTTCACCGGACTACTCGATACAGAACAAACAGTGGCGGATGAAGATAAAATAGGTGCCGAACCAGATTATATTTCGCAACTCATCCCTGCATACGATCAAACAGAGGCTGGAGGCCTAGAACACAGCAACTGCCGCTATACCCTGCGCGACTCCATCGGCCGCTTCCCCGCTTATCCGGACGGGTTGGGATTTGAGTACAACAGCGTTACCGGGGCCGTGACGCGCAATTTTGATTGAGTGGCGAGGCATCGCCCTCCGACGTCGGCTCCTCCTGCTCGTCTTCGTCATAACGCACCGGCGCGCAGCAGCGCCGGTTCTCGGGCACCAGGCCCCACTCCTGACACCAGGCATCGTAGCGAGCCAGCCAACGCAGCAACATCCCCTTCATGGGCCCTCCTCGTCTCTATTATTCTCCCGATACAGCCTGCCCCAATCGCGCGCGCCGGACCAGCCTCACGGGCCCAGCGGCGTCATGGGGCCATGAACGGCAATAGCAGCCCCATGCTGATCTCGTCGACATAGCCCTCGTCCATCCGATACGCCTGCCGCCGCAGCCCCTCATCCCGGAAACCGCACTTGCGATAAAGTGAATGAGCCACCTCGTTATGGGCCATCACCCCCAGCTCCAGTCTGCTGATGCCGCAATCCGGCGCGCTCGCGATCAGGGTACGCAGCAGCCGCTCGCCCCAGCCCTGGCCGCGCGCACTCGACCGCAATCCCATCACCACCAAGGCGCAGTGGCGGTTGCGCGCCAGGCCGCCTCCGATGAGCACGGCAAACCCTTGCACCTCCCCGGCCAGCACCAGCAGCCACATGGCCTGATTGGGGGTCGCCGCCATGGCCTCGAGCCGCTGGCGCTGCCCCTCGATATTTGAGGCGCGCTCCCCCGCCTCATGGAGCATGAAGCGGGTCTCCCGATCCAGCCGCCCAAAGAAGTGATCCAGCGCCGCTGCATCCTCCACATCCGCCAAACGAATCATCACCCTGCTCTCCCTGCCTGGTTGTCATGCCGGTACACGGCCATAAAAAAACGACTCCAACGGGAGTCGTTTTATCAGAGCCATCTGGCTAATGTCATGCCCTCATGGCGCAGCAGCCCGCTCAGTCTTTCGCTGGCAAGCTCAGGCGGGCGACTGCTTCCACGTGCATGGAGTGCGGGAACATGTCCACCGGCTGCACCTCGTCCAGCACGAAGCCCTGCTTGACCAGCCAGGCGAGATCCCGGGCCAGGGTCTGGGGGTTGCAGGAGACATAGACCAGGCGGCGCGGCGCCATGGCGACCAGGGTCTGCAGCACCGCCTTGTCACAACCCTTGCGGGGCGGATCCAGCACCACCACATCGGCGGTCACGCCCTGGGCGTGCAGCTCGGGCATCAGTTGCTCGGCCTTGCCCACGTGGAATTCGGTGTGCTCTATGCCGTTCAGGGCGGCGTTGCGGCGGGCATCGCTGATGGCACTCTCCACCGACTCGATGCCCACCACCTTGGCGGCCTTGCCAGCCAGGAACAGGGAGATGGTGCCTATGCCGCAATAGATGTCGAACACAGTCTCGTTGCCGGTCAGCTCGCTGTATTCCAGCGCCTTGGAGTAGAGCACATCGGTCTGGCTCGGGTTGTTCTGGAAGAAGGAGAGGGGCGAGATCTCGAACGCGAGCTCGTGGATCTTGTCGCGGATCACCCCTTCCCCCAGCAGCACGCGGTTGCTCGTTCCCAGGATGCGGTTGGTGCGCTCGTCATTGATGTTCTGCACCAAGGTGGTAATGGGCAGATCGCTTAAGATAGCCAGCAGTTCGGCCTCGAAGGGCAGCTCACCCAGGGTCACCAGCACCACCATCAGCTCGCCGCTCTTGAAGCCCTTGCGGGTCATCAGGTTGCGCACGCAGCCGGTGTGGGCCACCTCGTCATAGGCGGCGATGTCGTGCGCGCGCATCCAGCCACGCACCCGGGCATTGAGCTCCACATGCAGGGAGTCCTGCACCGCGCAGTCGTCGGCGGTGATGAGATCATGAGAGTGCTTGCGGTAGAAGCCTATTTCGGCCCCCGCCTCGCTGCCACGCACGGCGTACTGCGCCTTGTTGCGGTAGGCGAACGGGCTGTCCATGCCGAGGATGGTGTTGACCTGGGTCTCACCCAGCCCGACCTGCTCCAGCGCGCTCTGCACCAGGGATTGTTTCAGCTTGAGCTGGGCCGGATAGGCCAGCGGGCGCACCTGACAGCCGCCGCATTCTGTGTTGGGGCAGAAGTCGGGAACCCTGTCGGCGGATGGCTGGGTCAGCTCGACCAGCTTGCCGTGCAGGTAGTTCGGCTTGACCTCGGTCAACTCGACCAGCGCCTGCTCACCGGGCAGCAGACCCTCGACAAACAGGGGGCGATCGAACAGGCGACCCTTGCCATCCCCCTTGTCGGTCAGTTCCTGAATATCGATCTGATGTTGGTGTCCCACTAACGGCATGAGCGGCTCCGAAGGCATAGAAGAAAGGGTGGAAGCAGGGCTAACCCGGCTACCCCAAATAAAGGGTGGCAGAGTTTAGCGGAGATCCGGCCAAATTGCAGGCATAAAACACCCCTTGAAGGAAATAACAACGGGTGGAATCTGGGAACTCTGGATGGGGGGCGCCTCATGGGTCGCCATAAAAAAACCGCCGGACAAGGCCGGCGGCAGGTGGTCAACGGTAGCCTGAGGGGATCACAGGCTGTAGGCTTTCTCCCCATGACTGGTGACGTCCAGCCCTTCCCGTTCGGCATCTTCCTTGACCCGCAGGCCAATCAGCAGATCCACCAGCTTGTAGGCCACGGCGGAGACCAGGGCAGTCCATGCCACCGTCACCAGCACACCTATGACCTGGATCTTCACCTGGGTCAGGATGGAGTAGCCCTCGGCCACCTGATTGGTCACATAGTCCCACACCCCGGTGCCACCCAGATCCGGGCTGGCGAACACCCCGGTCAGCACGGCCCCCAGGATGCCGCACACTCCGTGCAGGCCGAACACGTCCAGGCTGTCATCGGCCCCCAGCAGGCGCTTGAGACCATGCACGCCCCACAGACCGGCCACGCCGCTCAGCAGACCTATGATGAGGGCACCACCGACACCGACGAAACCGGCGGCGGGAGTGATGGCCACCAGGCCCGCTACCGCACCGGACACGGCGCCCAGCAGGGAAGGACGACCCTTCATCACCCATTCGGCCAAGGTCCAGGAGAGCGCGGCACCCGCCGGCGCCAGCCAGGTGTTGACGAAGGCCAGGGCGGCCGTACCGTTGGCTTCCAGCGCGGAGCCGGCGTTGAAGCCGAACCAGCCGAACCAGAGCAGGGCGGCCCCTATCATGGTCATGGTCAGGCTGTGGGGGGCCATGGGATCACGACCGTAGCCAACCCGCTTGCCGACCATGAAGGCACCGACCAGACCGGCGACCGCCGCGTTGATGTGCACCACAGTGCCGCCGGCGAAATCGAGGGCGCCGTGCTGGAACAGATAGCCTGCGGTGGCACCGGCCGCCTCGGCGGCCGCGGCATCCGTGTAGGCATCCGGACCGGCCCAGTACCACACCATGTGCGCCATCGGAATGTAGGCGAAGGTGAACCAGATCACGGCGAACAGCAGCACGGCCGAGAACTTCATCCGCTCGGCGAAGGCACCGACGATGAGCCCGCAGGTGATGGCGGCAAAGGCCCCCTGGAACACCACATAGATGAACTCGCTGATCCCCACCCCCTTGCTGAAGGTGGCGGCGATCGACTCAGGTGTCACCCCGACCAGCAGCAGCTTGTCGAAGGAGCCGTAGAAGGCCCCGCCCTCGGTGAAGGTCAGCGAATAGCCGTAGATGACCCAGAGCACAGTGATAAGGCAGAACAGGGTGAACACCTGCATCAGCACGCTCAGCATGTTCTTGGCACGCACCAGGCCACCGTAGAACAGGGCCAGCCCCGGGATGGACATCAGGATCACCAGGGCGGACGCCAGCATCAGCCAGGTGTTGTCCCCCTTGTTGATGGTCACGGTCGCGGCAGCCTGCACCACCTCGGCCTGCGCGGCCACTTCTTCAGCCCAACCTGGGGCAGCCATGGTGGCGCTCAGCGCCAGCAGGCCAGTCATTACGAGTCTCTTGAACATACAGCCCTCTCCTTGTCGTCCCGGCGCCAGGCCGGGTCCATTTCCTGATATGAATGTCAAACTTGGCCACTTGCACGCATCGTCACATCCAGCTTGCCCACCCCCTCGGGCATGACTCGGCGGGCTCTTCATGGCGACCTGGCTTATCTAAAGCATAAAGCAGGCCAAAAAATATAATCCTTTACTTTCAATTGGTTGACTTTGATTGCGCGATTTAATGCACCATATTGGCGCATCCTGCCCACTATCAGTAAGGGGGGCGCACTTCGGCTGTGCAGCGCCGGGCAACTGCACCAAGATGGCACCTGGGCATGCCAAACGGGGAGGATCCCGGGACAATAGGGGCCCGGCTGACCCGTTTTGCCCTCGAGATCATTTATTGAACAAATGAAAGATGCGTTTGCATTAAATAATCAAATGATAACAGAGGGGGGAGCTCACCCATCCGAGAGGAAGGAGGGGATCACAGAGGGGGATGCAGCGCCTGATCTGGCCTGCGCCCGATCTTCCGGGCCATACTGGCGCAACCAGGTTTGCCCTGTCACCCGAACGAGGAACCCATGCCCAATCTCACCGTGACCGAAATAAAGGCATTCGTGCCTGCCCGCGACTTCAGCCTCTCCAGGCAGTTCTATCAGAATCTCGGGTTCACCCTGGCCTCCGACGGCGACGGGGTGGCCTACTTCCATTTCGGGGAGGTGAGCTTCCTGCTGCAGGACTATTACCACGAGGCGCTGGCCGAGCACTTCATGATGCATATCCTGGTGGAGGACCTGACCGCCTGGCGGGCCCAGGTGGAGGCGAGCCAGGTCGCCTCTCACTACGGCGTCAGGGTGACCGAGATCGCCACCCAGCCCTGGCGCATGAAGGAGTTCTGCCTGTACGACCCCTCAGGCGTGCTGTGGCGCATCGCACAAAATATCGACTGAAGGGCCGCGAGCGCAGAAAAACAAAAGGCCATCCGCGAGGATGGCCTTTTGTCATGGAATCTGATGGTGCCCGGGGTCGGACTCGAACCGACACGTCTTGCAACGGCGGATTTTGAATCCGCTGCGTCTACCGATTTCGCCACCCGGGCAACTGCGAGGGATTATACGAATGGCGTTTTGGCATGCAAGGTGTTTTTCTTGCGCGGCCACCGTTTGCTCAATTATTCAACGCCTTGCCGATGTTCGGCCAGTTACATAGAATGCCCGCATCATATTAATGGAATAATCATCATGGCCAAGCGCAAGACCCCCTCCTCTCTCCAGCCTCCCCCCCAGCACCAGCACCCTTCGGCCGGCCTGCTGCGGCGCCTGGGTGCCCTGCTCTATGACTACCTGGTGGTCATCGCCTTGCTGATCATCGCCGGCTTCATCGGCATGGGGGTAGCCTACCTGCTGCTGGCCACCGGGATGGCGACAGTCCCCGAGGGCAAGGATGCGGCCTGGCTGCTGACCAGCCCCCTCTACAGCGCCTGGCTCGCCCTGGTGATCTGCGGCTTCTACACCTGGTTCTGGACCCGTGCCGGCCAGACCATAGGCATGCGTGCCTGGCGCCTGCGCATCCAGAATCTGGACGGCAGCAACATTCGCATCACCCAGGCCCTGATCCGGCTCGCGACCTCGGCCTTCGGCCTCGGCAACCTGATGTGCGTGTTCAATCGCGAGCGGCCCCGCGCCTTCCAGGACATCTGGGCCGAGTGTGAAGTGGTGGTGCTGAGCAAGCAGGAGAACCTGGAGCAGCTGAACAAGTGACCCAGTGAGTACGAGATGAGAAACAAGAAGGGCACCCACTGGGTGCCCTTCTTGTTGGCCAATACAGGCCGCTACTGCTTGCGGCTCAGGATATAGAAGGAGATGCCGCCAAACAGCAGACTGGGGGCTATGGCCGCCAGCATAGGGTTGGCACCGCCGCACTTCTCCTTCTCTCGCTACTGCTTGCGGCTCAGGATATAGAAAGAGATGCCGCCAAACAGCAGACTGGGGGCTATGGCCGCCAGCATAGGGCTGGCACCGCCGCACTTCTCCTTCTCTCACTACTGCTTGCGGCTCAGGATGTAGAAGGAGATGCCGCCAAACAGCAGACTGGGGGCTATGGCCGCAAGGATGGGTGGCACCGCATACACCAGGCTGACGGGGCCGAATACCCGATCGCTCACATAGACGGCGAAGCCAGTCATGATCCCCATCAGCATCCGGGCCCCCATGCTCACCGAGCGCAGCGGGCCGAAGATGAAGGAGGAGGCGAGCAAAATCATGGCCACCACGGAGAGCGGCGACAGCAGCTTGCGCCACATCTCCAGCTTGTAGCGCCCGGCATCCTGCTTGTTGGCATCCAGATAGCCGATGTAGTCCCGCAGTCCCGAGATAGGCAAGTTCTCGGGGTCTATGCTCACCACCCCCAGCTGTTTGGGGGTCAGCTCGGACTGCCACGCCATCTCGGCATGTTTCTCGTCCAGGATCTGCTTGGGATCGTCGAAACGGGTGATGTGCACCTGCTTGAGCAGCCAGTGATGCTGCTCGAACACCCCCTCCTGCGCCTGGACCACGTCGATCAGGTTGCGAGACGGGGTGAAACGATACAGGGTGATGCCGGTCAGGGCGCCGTCGTTGCGCACCCCGTTGATGTTGACGAAGTTGTTGCCATCCCGCGCCCAGACACCGTAGGCCGAGACGGTCAGCCGCCCTTCCGACATGGCGCCCGCCTTGATGTCATCCGCCATCCGCTTGGCGGCCGGGGCCACGTATTCGCCCATCAGGCCGACCAGCAGCATCAGGGGGATGGCCGTCTTGAGCGCCGCCATGACGATGCTGATCTTGGAGCGGCCCGATGCCTGCATCACCACCAGCTCGGAGCTGGTCGCCAGCTGGCCGAGGCCAATGAGGCCCCCCAGCAAGGCCGCCAGGGGGAAGAAGAGCACCGCCTCCTTGGGCATGGAGAGCAGCACGAAGTAGAGGGCGTTGAGCATGTCGTAGTTGCCCTCCCCCACGGCCCTGAGCTGCTCCACATATTTGATGAGCGCCGCCAGCCCGACCAGGGTCAGTTCGCACAGCAGGATCGACATGAAGATGACCCGACCGATGTATCTATCGAGAATGCCGAACATCAGCCGAGACCCCTATCTTGTAGCTTCATGCTGATTTCTCCTGCAATGCGGTGCACCAGATCGGCATCAAAAATGACCCGACTGTCATAACTATCGAGAATGCCGAACATCAGCAGAAACTCCCAGGTTGCAGCATCATGCTGACTTGCCTTTGAAAAAGTGGCCCTTGACCCCGTTCCACCAGCTGGTGCCCTGCAGGTTGAGCGGCACCCCGATCAGCAGCAGATAAATCAGCGGCACCAGGAACATGCCGGGCCAGTGGGGCAGACGCCCGCTGTCGATGGCCGAACGAGCGGCACTGAGCAGCAGGAAATAGGAGAGATAGAGCAGTATGGCCGGCAGCAGCTTGGCATAACGCCCCTGGCGGGGGTTGACCCGGGCCAATGGCACCACCAGGAAGGTGAGCACCAGGATGGAGAAGGGCAGCGACAGGCGCCACTGCAGCTCGGCCATCAGCTGGTTGTCCTGGGTGCCGAGCAACTCCAGGGTCGGCTTGGCCGCCGCCTTGCGGTTGGATCGCTCCATCTCCTGCTGACGGATCACCAGGCTGTATTCGCTGAACTCGGAGACCTGGAACTGCTTGCCGGTGAACTGGCCCTCGTAGCGGGAGCCATCCTTCAGGGTCAGCCACTGCAAGCCGTTGCTGTCGGCCGTCACCTGTCCCTCGTTGGCCACCACCACTGAAGGGGGCGAGCCCCCTTCGGCCCGCTGCAGCACGAAGATCTTCTGCAGCTCGGAACCCTTGTCGTTCAGATCCTGGATGTAGGCCACCAGGCGCCCCTTGTCGAGCTCCATGAAACGACCGGCCTGCAGGAAGGAGATGCCCGGATCGGCCTTGAACTCGTCGATCACCTGATACTCGCGCTCCTTGGCCTGAGGGGCTATCCAGCCGGTGTTGAAGGCCGCCACGGCGGCCGTCAGCAAGGCCAGCAGCAGGGCGCTGCCCATCACGAAGCGGTGGCTGAAGCCCACCGCATGCATCACCGTCATCTCGCTTTCCGCGTACAGACGACCGTGAGCAAACAGAATGGCTAAAAACAGACTGATAGGCAGCATCAACAGGGCCATATTCGGCAGGTTGAGCAGCAGCAGGGTGGAAACCAGGCGCGTCGGCACCTCGCCATCGGCGGCGTCGCCAATGATCTGGATAAATTGCTGGCTGACGAAGATAAGCAGCAGTACGAACAGCACCGCCAGCTGGGTTTTCAGGGTCTCCCTGAACAAATATCGGAAAACGATCACAGTCATTCCCAAGTAAACTTGTGTTTTTAGTCGAATGCCTGAAAAATAGGGCCCTATATTGGATTTTTACCAGTTTGAACTGCGGAGCCTGTGGCTGTTCGCTCCGCCTCTGATACCCCAACAAGCACCGCATTATTCAATAAATGGTGCCTTTTGTCTTTAGGATGTAGGAGATTCCATGGAGTTCAGTGTAAAGAGTGGCAGTCCTGAGAAGCAACGCAGCGCCTGCGTCGTGGTCGGCGTTTTTGAGCCTCGCCGCCTCTCTCCGGTTGCCGAACAGCTGGACAAGATCAGCGACGGCTACCTCAGCTCGCTGCTGCGCCGCGGCGATCTGGAAGGCAAACCAGGCCAGATGCTGTTGCTGCATCAAGTACCGGGCGTGCTCAGCGAGCGCGTACTGCTGGTCGGTTGCGGCAAGGAGCGGGAACTCGACGAACGCCAGTACAAGCAGATCATCAACAAGACCATCACCACCCTCAACGAGACCGGGTCCATGGAAGCCGTCTGCTTCCTGACCGAGCTGCACGTCAAGGGCCGGGATACCTACTGGAAGGTGCGTCAGGCGGTGGAAACCACCAAGGCGGGCCTCTACAGCTTCGATCAGTTCAAGACCAACAAGGCCGAGCCGCGCCGCCCGTTGCGCAAGCTGGTCTTCAACGTGCCGACGCGTCGGGAACTGACCATAGGCGAGCGCGCCATCACCCACGGCCTGGCCGTGGCCAAAGGGGTGCGCATCTGCCGCGACGTGGCGAACATGCCGCCCAACGTCTGCAATCCGGCCTACCTCGCCTCCCAGGCCCGCCGTCTGGCGGATGCCTATGACAACATCACCACCAAGGTGATAGGCGAGCAGGAGATGGCCGAACTCGGCATGAACTCCTACCTGGCGGTGGCCCGCGGCTCCGAGAACGAAGCCATGATGGCCATCATAGAGTACAAGGGCAACGCCGATGCCAAGCCCATAGTGCTGGTGGGCAAGGGGCTGACCTTCGATTCGGGCGGCATCTCCATCAAGCCGGCAGACGGCATGGACGAGATGAAGTACGACATGGGCGGCGCCGCCTCCGTGCTCGGCACCATGCACGCCCTGGCCCAGTTGCAGTTGCCCATCAACGTCATCGGCGTGCTGGCGGGCTGCGAGAACATGCCGGGCGGCAACGCCTATCGCCCGGGTGACATCCTCACCACCATGTCCGGCCAGACCGTCGAGGTGCTCAACACCGACGCCGAGGGCCGCCTGGTGCTGTGTGATGCCCTCACCTATGTGGATCGCTACGATCCCGAAACCGTGATCGACGTAGCGACCCTGACTGGCGCCTGCATCATAGCCCTGGGTCACCACACCTCGGGCCTGCTGGCCAACCACAACCCCCTGGCCCACGAGCTGCTCAACGCCTCCGAGCAGGCCGGCGATCGCGCCTGGCGCCTGCCGCTGTTCGACGAGTATCAGGAGCAGCTGGAGAGCCCGTTCGCCGACATGGCCAACATCGGCGGCCGTCCGGCCGGCACCATCACGGCCGCCGCCTTCCTGTCGCGCTTCACCAAGAAGTACAACTGGGCTCACCTCGACATCGCAGGGACCGCCTGGAAGAGCGGCAAGGATAAAGGCTCCACCGGTCGCCCCGTGCCCCTGCTGACCCAGTTCCTGCTCAATCGAGCTGGCGTGGCAGACGTTGAGGATAAAGAGTAAAACCATCCTTGCCCGACAGTCCGTTGCCCCTGCCGAGCCAGCATTTTCCTGCTCAATCGAGCCGGCGTGGCGGATGTCGAAGACAAGGAGTAACCCCTCTCTTCGGATGCCCGCATCAGGGGAGTGGTACCACAAGGAAGAGGCCTGCCTCTTCCTTGTTTCATTGAGAGAATCCGGGAAGAGCGTGCCTGGCACGGCTCCCCGCAGACGGCCAATCGCTGTCCGTCACAGCCAAACGGGACCAACCTGATGAGCCAAGTGACCTTTTACCTGATGAGTGAGCCGGACGACGCGCAGGCGTCTGCGGTCGAACGGCTCGCCTGCCAGCTTGCGGCCGATAGCTGGAGTGCCGGCCACCTCTATCTGTTTTGCAACGACGAGGCCCAGGCCCTGCGCCTGGACGAGCTGTTGTGGCAACTGCCACCGGATCGTTTCGTGCCGCACCAGTTGCAGGGGGAGAGCGGCCAGGCCCCGGTGGAGATAGGCCATCAGCCGCCGAAACGGCGCTATGCCCGCCTCATCAACCTGGCCGAGCAGACACCTTTGTTTGCAGGACACTTCGCTCAAGTGGTAGATTTTGTCCCCACTGACGAAACGCAAAAGCAGCAAGCCCGCGAGCGCTACAAGCACTATCGCCAGGCGGGCCATACCCTCGAAATGAGGGATCAGCCCGTCCTTGCCGCACCGGATCCGGCGCAGCCCTGACTGCGCCACCCTCGATCCACGACGAATCAACACCAGACTCCATCCATCCAGAATACGGCGAGACCATGGAAAAGACTTTTAATCACAACGCCATCGAACAGGCGCTCTATCAGCACTGGGAAGCCCAGGGTTACTTCAAGCCCCACGGCGACACCAGCAAAGACTCCTTCTGCATCATGATCCCGCCGCCGAACGTCACCGGCAGCCTGCACATGGGTCACGCCTTCCAGCAGACCCTGATGGACACCCTGATCCGCTACAACCGCATGCAGGGCAAGAACACCCTGTGGCAGGCGGGCACAGACCACGCCGGTATCGCCACCCAGATGGTGGTTGAGCGCAAGATCGCCGCCGAAGAGGGCAAGACCCGTCACGACTACGGCCGTGATGCCTTCATCGACAAGATCTGGCAGTGGAAGGAAGAGTCCGGCGGCACCATCACCCGCCAGATGCGCCGCCTCGGCGACTCCGTGGACTGGGAGCGCGAGCGTTTCACCATGGATGAGGGTCTCTCGGCGGCCGTGCAGGAAGTCTTCGTGCGTCTCTATGAAGATGGCCTGATGTACCGTGGCAAGCGTCTGGTGAACTGGGATCCCAAGCTCAACACCGCCATCTCCGATCTGGAAGTGGAAAACCGCGAGATCAAGGGCCACATGTGGCACCTGCGCTACCCCCTGGCCAACGGCGCCAAGACCGCCGAAGGCCAGGATCACCTGATCGTCGCCACCACCCGTCCGGAGACAATGCTGGGTGACACCGCGGTCGCAGTGAACCCGGAAGACCCGCGCTACAAGGCGCTGATCGGCCAGCACATACTGCTGCCGCTGGTGAACCGTCTGATCCCCATAGTCGCCGACGAACACGCCGACATGGAGAAGGGCACCGGCTGCGTGAAGATCACCCCGGCCCACGACTTCAACGACAACGAAGTGGGCAAGCGCCACAACCTGCCGATGATCAACATCTTCACCCTGGACGCCCACGTGCGCGCCGAGGCAGAAGTGGTCGACACCAACGGCAACCCCAGCACCGCCTACGACGCCGCCCTGCCGAGCGAGTTCGCCGGCATGGAGCGCTTCGCCGCCCGCAAGGCCATAGTCGCCAAGCTGGACGAGCTGGGCCTCCTGGCCGAAATCAAGGATCACGTGCTGCAGCAGCCCTACGGCGATCGCGGCGGCGTGCCCATCGAGCCCATGCTGACCGACCAGTGGTACGTGCGCGTGGCACCCATGGCCAAGACCGCCATTGAGGCGGTGGAAGATGGCCGCATCCAGTTCGTGCCCAAGCAGTACGAGAACATGTACTTCTCCTGGATGCGCGACATTCAGGACTGGTGCGTCTCCCGTCAGCTGTGGTGGGGTCACCGCATCCCGGCCTGGTATGACGACGCCGGCAACGTCTACGTGGGCCGTGACGAGGCGGAAGTGCGTGCCAAGCACAGCATCCCGTCCGTGACCACCCTGCGTCAGGACGAAGACGTGCTCGACACCTGGTTCAGCTCCGCCCTGTGGACCTTCTCCACCCTGGGCTGGCCGAACAACACAGAGGCGCTCAAGACCTTCCACCCGACCGACGTGCTGATGAGCGGCTTCGACATCATCTTCTTCTGGATTGCCCGGATGATCATGATGACCATGCACTTCATCAAGGACGAAAACGGCCAGCCGCAGGTCCCGTTCAAGACCGTCTACATCACCGGCCTGATCCGTGACGAAGAAGGCCAGAAGATGTCCAAGTCCAAGGGCAACGTGCTGGATCCCCTCGACATGATCGACGGCATCTCGCTGGAAGATCTGCTGGAGAAGCGCACCGGCAACATGATGCAACCGCAGATGGCCGAGAAGATCGGCAAGCGCACCGCCAAGCAGTTCCCGGAAGGGATAGAGGCCCACGGCACCGACGCCCTGCGCTTCACCCTGGCGGCGCTGGCCAGCACAGGTCGTGACATCAACTGGGACATGAAGCGCCTGGACGGCTACAACAACTTCTGCAACAAGCTGTGGAACGCCTCCCGCTACGTGCTGATGAACACCGAAGATCAGGATTGTGGTCTGCACGGCGGCGAGATGCAGTTCAGCCTGGCGGATCGCTGGATCCAGTCCCAGCTGCAGGTGGCCATACGTGACTTCCGTACCGCGCTCGATACCTACCGCTTCGATATCGCGGCCGGTGTGCTGTACGAATTTATCTGGAACCAGTTCTGCGACTGGTATCTGGAGCTGACCAAGCCGGTGCTGGGCAAGGGCTCAGAGGCCGAGCAGCGTGCCACCCGTCACACCCTGGTGACCGTGCTGGAGACCCTGCTGCGTCTGGCGCACCCCATCATCCCCTTCATCACCGAAACCATCTGGAAGTCGGTGGCCCCGCTGGCCGGTGTCAACGCCGACACCATAATGCTGCAGGCCTTCCCCCAATTCGATGCCGCCAAGGTAGACGATGCCGCCATGGCGGATCAGGAGTGGGTGAAGGAGTTCATCGTCGGCATCCGCAACATCCGCGCCGAGATGAACGTGGCGCCGAGCGTCGCCCTCAACGTGCTGCTCAAGTGCGATGGCAAGGATAGCCAGCGCGCCGGTGACAACGAGGCCTTCCTCAAGTCCCTGGCCCGTCTGGAGTCCATCCGCGTGCTGGCGGACGGCGAAGTGGCCCCCCTGTCGGTGAAGAAGCTGATCGGTGCCACCGAGCTGATGATCCCCATGGCGGGTCTCATCGACAAGGAGGCCGAACTGGCCCGTCTGGCCAAAGAGGTTGCCCGTCTGGTCGGTGAGTGCGGCCGTATCGAAGGCAAGCTCGGCAACGAGGCCTTCGTGGCCAAGGCGCCGGACGCCGTCATCGCCAAGGAGCGCGAGAAGCTGGAAGATTACCGTCTCCAGCTGACCAAGCTGGAAGCCCAGCAGGCCGAGATCGCGGCGCTCTAAGTGCCCATCGCCAGTCCAAAAAGCCCCCGTCTATCGGGGGCTTTTCATTTTCCGCCCCCGGAGGATCGGCATCAGGGGACCTGGCACCAGTTACCGGGAGCGGGACCCGCCAGCGGCCGATGCCATTTTTCTGCGCTTTTCTCCCCATCAAATTGAAAAATTCACGGGCCAAATCACTTCCTTTCACAAGCGCATCGCCCGCAAATTCATTACACTGCCAGCGATCTTTTCTACCGGGAGTGCTGCTGCAGTATGGAAATATTGATCCTGCTTGGATTGATTTTGCTCAATGGCGTCTTCGCCATGTCGGAAATCGCCATCGTCACCGCACGCAAGGCCCGTCTCAGCAAGATGGCCAGCGAGGGGAGCCGCTCTGCCGCCATAGCCCTCAAGCTGGGGGAGAATCCGACCCATTTCCTCTCCGCCGTCCAGATCGGCATCACCAGCATAGGCCTGCTCAACGGCATCTACGGTGAGTCCCTGCTGGCCCAGCCCTTCGCGCAGTGGTTGCAGGAGTGGGGGCTGTCTCCCAAGAGCAGCAGCCTGCTCGCCACCGTGATTGTCGTGGTGCTGGTGACCTACCTCTCCATCGTCGTGGGGGAACTGGTGCCCAAGCGCCTCGGTCAGCTCAGTGCCGAGCGCATCGCCTGTCTGGTGGCCCGCCCCATGCTCTGGCTGGCGACCCTGACCCGTCCCTTCGTCTGGCTGCTGTCCGCCTCCACCCACGCCAGCCTGCGCCTGCTGCGGGTCGATCAGAACAACAGCAACAACGTCACCCAGGAGGAGATCCACGCCATGCTGGTAGAGGGCTCCGAAGCCGGCGTGATCGAAGACCACGAACACACCATGCTGCGCAATGTGTTCCGCCTCGACGAACGCAGCCTCTCCTCCCTGATGGTGCCCCGCAGCGACATCCGCTACCTGGATCTCTCCCTGCCGCTGGAGACCAACCTGCAGCGCCTGGTGGAGTATCGCCACAGCTTCTTCCCGGTCTGCGACGGCAGCCTCTCTGATCTGGTGGGCATACTCAACGTCAGCAAGGTGCTGCACGCCTACATCAAGGGGGAGCCCATCGATCTGGCGGCCCTCACCCAGGACGGCAGCCTGCTGCCGGAGACCCTCAACGGCCTGGAGCTGCTCAACCACTTCCGCGCCCACGCCGAGCACATGGTGCTGGTGGTGGATGAATACGGCGAGCTGCAGGGGCTGGTCACCCAGCAGGATCTGCTGGAGACGCTGGCGGGCGACTTCCAGCAGGAAGACGGGGAGGACAACTGGGCCTTCCAGCGTGCCGATGGCAGCTGGCTGCTCGACGGCCTGATCCCGCTGCCGGAATTGAAGGACTGTCTGGAACTGGTTCGCCTGCCGGAAGAAGAAAAACATCACTATCACACCCTCGGAGGGCTTATCATGCTGCTCCTTGGCCGCCTTCCCCAGACCGGAGACCTGGTCACCCTGGAACAGTGGCAACTGGAAATCGTGGATATGGACGGCCTGCGCATCGACAAGGTGCTTGCCATGCCTTTGACCGACCAACCCAGCTAACCTGCGGAGTTTGCATGTATGGAGCAGTTTTACCACCTGGCTCACGCCTTCATTAATCAGGATCTGGCGACCCTGTCCGACCCCAACATGGTCTTCATGGTCTACATAGTCCTGCTGACCTTCCTGGTGCTGGAAAATGGCTTCATCCCGACCGCCTTCCTGCCCGGTGACACCCTGCTGATCCTGACCGGCGTGCTCATCTATCAGGGGGTACTGCCGCTCGCTGTCGTCCCACTGCTGATCCTGGCCACCTTCGTCGGCACCTGGCTCGGCTACATGCAGGGGCGCTTCCTCGGCCACACCCAGATGTACCACAGGCTGATGTCCCACCTGGATGAGAAGCACAAGGAGAAGGTGCACTACCTGCTCAACAAGTACGGCATCATCACCCTGATCACCGCCCGCTACATCGCCTTCGTGCGCACCGCCTATCCCTACATCGTCGGCGCCAACGAGATACCCCAGGGTCGCTTCCTGGTGGTGAACCTCATCAGCTCCATCATGTGGATCTGCCCCCTGGTGGGTCTGGGTTACTACCTGAGCCACACCAAGCTGGCCGCGCAGTATGAGTCTCAGTTCCTCAGCATCATCCTCTGCCTGCCGCTGGTGCTGCTGGTGGGCGGCTTGATAGCGCTGGTCTGGCGCTGGCTGAGCAGACGCAAGGTCCACATCTCTAGGGATTGAGAGAAATCACAGGGGTCGCCGGCAGGCGGCCCTTTTTTATGGAAAATAGTGACGAATTCCGCCCTCCCGCTCTTGTAAAGAGAGGGCAAAAATGAGTGAATCTAGCGCCTTTTTTCGCTGTGGATGGAGTCGGTTGTATGGGGTGTCGGATTCGCGCAATCGCGCTGGTATGTGGATTGATAGGACTGCTCGGATCGCAGGCAGCCCTGGCGGCGCCCAACCCGGCCAAACTGCAAATCAAGTCGGGCAGTGCCCTGGTCATGGACATCAACACGGGCAAGACCCTCTATCAGAAGAACCCTGCCCAGGTGCGCCCCATCGCCTCCCTCACCAAGCTGATGACGGCACTGGTGGTGCTGGATGCCCGCCAGAACCTCAATCAGACCCTGACCATAGATCAGAACGACAGGGACAACATCAAGCACACCTACTCCCGGGTCCGTTTCGGTACCAAGGTGAGCCGTCGCGATGCCCTACACCTGGCGCTGATGTCCTCCGAGAATCGCATGGCCTCTGCCCTCGCCCGCCACTACCCGGGTGGCCGCTCGGCCTTCATTCGCGCCATGAACAACAAGGCCAGGCAACTCGGTATGCGCAACAGCCGATTCTACGACTCCACCGGTCTGTCGACTCGCAACGTCTCCACCGCCCGGGATCTCGCCAAGCTCATCACAGCCGCCTATCGCCAGCCGCTGATCCGCCAGTTCACCCAGGACACCAACAAGGAGATGCGCTTCAGCACGCCGGCCTACAGCCTGATGTTCAACAACACCAATCCCCTGGTGAAGAACCCGGACTGGGACGTGCGCCTCTCCAAGACCGGCTACACCGACGAGGCGGGTCGCTGCCTGCTGATGCGCGCCAAGCCTGACCGTCAGGAGCTCGCCATAGTGCTGCTCAACTCTGTGGGCAAACGCACCCCGATCGGCGATGCCAACCGCATTCGCAAATGGCTGAAGAGCTGAGTGAACGATTCAAACAAAAAAGGATGCCTCGGCATCCTTTTTTGTTGCCTGTGTCCCGTCCTGAATATGGTTTACACCTTTCCCCCACATAAATGGAGAGCCCGATGGGACAAGGTGTGAAACGGACACAGCGCGATTACTCGCTGACTTTTAAACTGGCACTGGTCGAGCAGATTGAAAAAGGCGAGCTCACCTGCCAGCAGGCACAAGCCCGATACGGCATTCAGGGCCGCTCCACCGTTCTGGTATGGTTGCGTAAACATGGTCGGCAAGATTGGAGCCAGGGGGCTTCTGTGCGCGCCGGCAGGAGCATCACCATGCCTGACCCCGACAACCAGACACCCGAACAGCGCATCAAGGAGCTCGAACAGCAGCTGGCGCTGATGAGCCAGAAGGCCCAGTTCTTTGAGGCCGTCGTCGATGTCCTGAAGAACGACTACGGCGTCTCCATCGTAAAAAAGCGACCCGGCAAGTCCTCTCGCAGCGGCAAGTCGAGAGGCTGACCATCGTCAGGGCTTGCCTGTTTCTGGGGATAAGCCGTCAGGCTTACTACAAGCGCAATCGGGTTGCAGACGTGCGCCATGCACAGGGGTTGCAGGTGGTGCGCTTCGTGCGTCAGGTACGGTTACGCCAGCCACGGGTCGGCACCCGCAAGCTGCATTATCTGCTTCAAGGTCAGGATGATGGCGGGCTCAAGGTCGGGCGGGACAGGCTGTTTCAGATATTGGCCGAGCACCGCCTGCTGGTGCAGCCCAGGCGGGCGTATCACAAGACCACCCACAGTTTTCACCGTTTCTACCGTCATCCCAACTTGCTCAAGGCGGGGCCAGAGCAGGTCACGCCGGTGGCTCCGGAGCAGGTCTGGGTCGCCGACATCACCTATCTGCCAGCCAGGAGCGGGCCGCTGTACCTGAGCCTGGTGACGGATGCGTACTCACGCAAGATAGTGGGTCATCACGTGCACGAAGGGATGCACGCCGAGGCGGTGGCGATGGCATTCAAGAAAGCACTGAAGCAACGGCGTGGCGGCGGGGAGCTTATCCATCACTCGGACCGCGGCGTGCAGTATTGCTCTGGGCTGTATCAGTCATTACATGAACGGTACGGGGTGAAATGCTCGATGACGGATGGCTATGACTGTTACCAGAATGCGTTGGCGGAGCGGGTGAACGGGATATTGAAAGGGGAGTTGTTGTTGCAAAGCCCGCAGGACCTGGCGCAAGCGCGGGAGATGGTGCGTGAGGCAGTGGATATTTACAACCTGGAGCGACCGCATCATGCCTTGAAATACAGAACCCCCGATGCGGTGCATCGGGGGTTCTGAGTCACGTGAAGCTAGACGAAAATGTGTAAACCTATTTCAGGACTAGACACCGCCAAAGGCCCCTGCCGGCCGCCAAGGCGTTCAACGTCCAGAACCTGGGTCCATGCCGCCCTCGTGATGCCCGCGGGCACAGAGCGTGCCTGCAGCAGCGCCTGTGTGTGGCTGGAGGTGACATTGGGCGGGGATGACAAGACGCCGAGTAGCAGAGCCTGATAGGGATCGGGGAGAAGATAGGACGACGACGGAGAGTGATGTGGCGGGAACGGCAAGCGTCGTTCAATGCGGCGGCACATCAACCGCCATCAGGGCAGCAGAGCCCCACGGCCGGGGGAATAGCGCCCATAAAAAAACAGCCCCGACTGACGTCGAGGCTATCTGTATGGTGCGCCCGAGAGGATTCGAACCTCTGACCACCTGGTTCGTAGCCAGGTACTCTATCCAGCTGAGCTACGGGCGCTCATCAACTTTTGGTACTGCTAAAATGGTGCGCCCGAGAGGATTCGAACCTCTGACCACCTGGTTCGTAGCCAGGTACTCTATCCAGCTGAGCTACGGGCGCTCACAAACGTTTGGTACTGCCTAAAATGGTGCGCCCGAGAGGATTCGAACCTCTGACCACCTGGTTCGTAGCCAGGTACTCTATCCAGCTGAGCTACGGGCGCTCATAAATCGTTGATTTCACTTTAAATGGTGCGCCCGAGAGGATTCGAACCTCTGACCACCTGGTTCGTAGCCAGGTACTCTATCCAGCTGAGCTACGGGCGCCCTGATTTAAAGCGATAAAAAAAGCTTACTCAACAGTAAGCCTTTTCTAGCGTACCAACCTGCTGACGGTCGATACATGACTCATCATGAGTCGAATATGGTGCGCCCGAGAGGATTCGAACCTCTGACCACCTGGTTCGTAGCCAGGTACTCTATCCAGCTGAGCTACGGGCGCAAATGGCGGAGAAGGGGGGATTCGAACCCCCGATGCGGGTATAAGCCGCATACTCCCTTAGCAGGGGAGCGCCTTCAGCCTCTCGGCCACCTCTCCGTTTGCGGGGCTGATAATACTTCACAGGGATTTTTAGTCAAACACTTTTTTGGAGAAAACAGCGTGTTCGCTCAGCATTTGGTCAAAGCGTGGAATATTCAAGCAATATCGACACTTACCCCCTGCTTTCGGGCCCTGCAAGACGATTTGCAGGGCCCGGAAAAACAAAAGGCGACACCTGAGATGTCGCCTTGAAGCTGCCAATGGGATGGCTTAGAAATTCGGTTGGCCCGGTACTTTCTCGGCCTGTATCCGCATGTAGATCTCTTCGCGGTGTACGGAGACCTCTTTGGGTGCGTTCACACCGATACGAACCTGGTTACCCTTAACGCCCAGCACGGTGACAGTCACTTCGTCACCGATCATCAGGGTTTCCCCTACACGACGAGTCAAAATAAGCATTCGCTTGCTCCTGTATCCTGTTTTGTATTTATATCGATATGCGCCATTATCTTACAAAGATACCGATATGGTAAATGGTTGAAACTAAATCAATCAGGGATTGTTCCCCAAGGGCTGCTCATGAGGCTCATTATCCAGCCCGAACGCTGAGTGCAACGAACGCACGGCCAGCTCCAGGTACTTCTCGTCAATCACCACGGATATCTTGATTTCAGAAGTGGAGATCAACTGCATGTTGATCCCCTCCTCGCCCAATACCTTGAACATGGTGCGCGCGACCCCGGGATGATTCCACATGCCGACCCCGACGATGGAGACCTTGGCGATCTCCCCGTTGCCCTGCACGCAGGCTGCCCCCAACAGGGTGGCGGTCTCCTCCAGCAAGGCGCGAGCCCGGCGATAGTCATCGCGATTCACCGTGAAGGTGAAGTCGGCGGTGCCATCCCCCATGGTGTTCTGCACTATCATGTCGACATCTATGTTGGCGTCGCTGATCGGATTCAGGATCTGCGCGGCCACCGTCGGCCTGTCCGGCACACCCAGAATGGTCAGGCTGGCCTCGTTGCGATTGAACGCAATGCCGGATACCAGGGGTGCTTCCATTCTCTCACCTCCATATGTGATTAAGGTTCCCTCTCCGTCGACAAAACTCGACAGCACCCGCAGCGGTACGCGGTACTTGCCCGCGAATTCCACCGAACGGATCTGCAGCACCTTGGCCCCCAGACTCGCCATTTCCAGCATCTCCTCGAAGGTGATGGTGGAGAGGCGGCGTGCCTTGGGCTCGATGCGCGGATCCGTGGTATAGACCCCATCCACATCGGTAAAGATCTGGCATTCATCGGCCTTGATGGCCGCCGCCACGGCAACCGCCGTGGTGTCCGAACCACCTCGCCCCAGGGTGGTGATGGCGTTGTGTTCATCACGGCCCTGGAAGCCGGCGATCACCACCACCTTGCCCGCACCCAGCTCGGCCTGAACCTGCCCGGTGTCGATCTGGGTGATACGCGCCTTGCCATGGGCGGAATCGGTGTGGATACGAACCTGATCACCGGTCATTGAGACCGCAGGACAACCCCGTTTGTTCAACGCGATGGCCAGCAGCGCTATGGTGACCTGTTCACCGGTCGAGACCAGCACATCCATCTCGCGCCGGTTGGCATCCGGATCCAGCTGCTGGGCCATGCCCAGCAACCGGTTTGTTTCGCCCGACATGGCGGACACGACCACCACCACATCATGCCCCTGGGCGCGGCTCAGCTGAACACGATCAGCTACCGCCTCGATCCGCTCCAGCGTGCCGACCGAGGTGCCGCCGTACTTCTGTACATAGAGTGCCACAGATCACCTCGCCCGTTTACAGGCGCTCTTCCAGCCAGGAGTGAACGGATTGCAGGGCCGCCGGCACCGCATCAGGCTGGGTACCACCCGCCTGGGCCATGTCAGGACGACCACCGCCCTTGCCACCCACCTGCTGGGCCACCAGGTTGACCAGCTCGCCGGCCTTCACCTTGGCGGTCAGATCGCTGGTCACGCCGGCGATCAGGTTGACCTTGTCCTCGCTGCTGGTTGCCAGCAGTACGACACCGGACTTCATCCGGTTCTTCAGCTCGTCCAGCATGCCGCGAAGGGACTTGGGATCGGCCCCGTCCAGCGCCGCGATCAGCACCTTCTGGCCCTTGATCTCGATGACCTGGCTCAGCAGGTCGCTGCCAGCCTGAGCGGCCAGCTTGGCCTTGAGCTGCTCCAGCTCGCGCTCCATCATCCGGGACTTGTCCAACAGCTGGCGCACCTTGCTGCCGATGGAGAACTGGTCCCCTTTCACCAGGGCCGCAGCTTCTTCAAACTGCTCTGCCAGCTGGTGCATGAAATCAATGGCGCCCTTGCCGGTCACCGCTTCGATGCGGCGCACCCCGGCGGCAACACCGCTCTCGGCGATGATCTTGAAGAAGCCGATGTCACCGGTACGCTTGGCGTGAGTACCGCCACACAGCTCGGTGGAGTAATCACCCATGCGCACGACACGCACGTCGTCTTCGTACTTCTCGCCAAACAGCGCCATGGCGCCAGCGGATTTGGCCGCTTCCAGATCCATCACCTGGGTGACGACATCGTGGTTGGCACGGATCTGGGCGTTGACCAGCTCCTCGACTCGGCGAATGGTCGCCATGGTCAGGCCTTCGAAGTGGGAGAAGTCGAAGCGCATGCGCTCCGCCCCGACCAGGGAGCCCTTCTGGGTCACGTGATCACCCAGCGCCTGGCGCAGGGCCGCGTGCAGCAGGTGAGTGACAGAGTGGTTGAGGGCCACGGCCTGACGGCGCTCCCCGTCGACCACGGCTTCCACCTCGGCGCCCTTCTCCAGGGTACCCAGCTCCATATAGCCCTTGTGAATGATGGCATTGCCCGCATACTGGGTGTCGGTCACGGCGAAGATGCCGTCATCCACTTTCAGAATGCCGCTGTCGCCCACCTGGCCACCGGATTCGGCGTAGAAGGGGGTCTCGGCCAGCACGATCACCGCTTCTTCACCGGCGATCAGCCCACTCACTTCGACAGCATCCTTGTAGATGCCGACCACCTGAGTCGTTTGGCTCAGCTGCTTGTAACCGGTAAATGGGGTCTCGAAATCGAGTTTCAACACCTCGTTGTAGTTCACGCCGAAGCTGGAGGCCTCCTTCGCACGGGCGCGCTGCTTCTCCATCTCGGCCTTGAAGCCTTCCTCGTCGATACCGATCTCGCGCTCGCGGACCACGTCGGCGGTCAAGTCCGCCGGGAAGCCGTAGGTGTCATACAGCTTGAACACCACCTCGCCCGGGATGACCTTGGCATCGCCCAGGTTTGCCAGCACCTCTTCGAGCAGCAGCAGGCCCCTGTCCAGGGTACGGACGAACTGCTCTTCCTCGATGCGCAGCACGCGCTCGACCAGCGGCAACTGGGCGATGAGTTCGGCAGCCACGTCCTTCATCTGCACCGCCAGCTCGGCGGCCAGCTTGTAGAAGAAGATCTCGGTGGCACCCAGCTTGCGACCGTGGCGCACGGCGCGGCGGATGATGCGACGCAGCACATAGCCACGGCCTTCGTTGGAGGGCATGACGCCGTCAGCCACCAGGAAGGCGCAGGAGCGGATATGGTCGGCGATGACGCGCAGGGACTGGTTGCTCAGATCCTCGGTGCCGACGATCTCGGCGGCCTTCTTGATCAGCGCCTGGAAGATGTCGATCTCGTAGTTGGAGTGCACCCCCTGCATGATGGCGGAGATACGCTCCAGGCCCATGCCGGTGTCCACGGACGGACGGGGCAGCGGCTCCATGGTGCCGTCAGCCTGACGGTTGAACTGCATGAAGACCACGTTCCAGATCTCGATGAAACGGTCGCCGTCTTCCTCCGGTGAGCCGGGAGGGCCACCCCAGAGGTGATCGCCGTGGTCGTAGAAGATCTCGGTGCAGGGGCCGCAGGGACCGGTATCACCCATCTGCCAGAAGTTATCTGAGGCAAAGGCGGCACCCTTGTTGTCGCCGATGCGCACTATGCGCTCGACCGGCACGCCGATCTCGTTTGCCCAGATGTTGAAAGCTTCGTCGTCCGTTTCATAGACGGTCACCAGCAGGCGCTCTTTGGGCAGCTTGAGGGTACCGGTCAGGAATTCCCAGGCAAAACGGATGGCGTCCTGCTTGAAGTAGTCACCGAAGCTGAAGTTGCCCAGCATCTCGAAGAAGGTGTGGTGACGAGCGGTATAGCCGACGTTTTCCAGGTCATTGTGCTTGCCGCCGGCCCGTACACAGCGCTGGGCCGTGGTCGCGCGGTTGTAGGCACGCTTCTCTGCGCCAAGGAACACGTCCTTGAACTGGTTCATCCCTGCGTTGGTGAACAGCAAGGTCGGATCGTTGTGCGGCACCAGCGAGCTGGAGGAGACAACCTGGTGCCCCTGGGAGCGGAAATACTCGAGAAACGCTGCGCGTAACTCTGACGTGGACATATACATGGAAAATCCTGCTTGATTCGGATACGGACTTTTAATCGCAATAATGTAAGTTTTCTGCGGGGTAAAGTAAAACGCGCGGGCCCGTCACGGGTGAAAAAGCCCCCAATGGACGGGGCAGCGGCAGGACGCCGTACAGGAGCAGGCCGAAAGGGGAGTCGGCTGAGTGGCGGATCATGGCGCCGCGGCCATTTGAAACAGGATAAAACAGGGAAAAGGCCCTCTCTTATCTGCACGCATCTCAGGAACACGCCACGGCCCATGCCCAGCACCGGCCTTTTATTCCTCCCCCTGCTGCAATGCCGAGATGGCGTAACGCGCCTGATCCTGGGTAAAGCCCCGCCCAAGCAGGTACTTGAGCCATTTCATCCGCAGCTTGAAATCCCCCAGATCGGCGACTCTGGCACGCCGCTCCAGCAGGGCGAACGCCAGCTCGAACCAATCCAGCTCCGGCTGATCGAATGCGGCGTCTATCTGCATATCGTCCAGCCCCTTGCGGCGCAGATCGAAGCGGATCTTGATGGGACCATGCCCCTTGGTCGCACCGGCCCGCACCGCCATGGCGCCGTAACGATCGTCATTGACCCAGTTGTAGCCGCGGCAATACTCGACAACCGCCTCGATCACCTCTTCATTGAAGCCCTGCAGCCGTAGCCGCTTGGCCAGCTCGGACTCGGCGCTCTCACGGCGAGCCAGACTGCGCATGGCAAAGGCGCGGGCGGCGGCAAACAGTTCTTCAAAGGAGAGTTCAACGGGTTCGGGGGAGGATTCATCGACCATAAATGACAAGGCCGGGTATTAACCCGGCCTTCCTTATTCCTTATTCGAACTCTTGTTCGCTTTCGTCTTCAAACTCTTCGGCGACCGCGGCCACCGGCTTCTCGACCGGCACGGCACCGGAGAGCAGCAGCTCACGCAGGCGGGCTTCCACCTCGGCAGCCATCACCTTGTTCTCGGCGAACAACTTCATCACGTTGGCCTTGCCCTGACCGATCTTCTCGCCGTTGTAGCTGTACCAGGCACCGGCCTTGTCGATCAGCTTGTGCTTGACGCCCAGATCAACCAGCTCGCCCTCTTTGGAGATACCGGCACCGTAGAAGATCTGGAACTCGGCCTGCTTGAAGGGCGGGGCCACCTTGTTCTTGACCACCTTGACACGGGTCTCGTTACCGACCACTTCGTCGCCGTCCTTGATGGCGCCGATGCGACGGATATCCAGACGGACGGAGGCGTAGAACTTGAGCGCGTTACCACCTGTGGTGGTCTCGGGGCTACCGAACATGACGCCGATCTTCATCCGGATCTGGTTGATGAAGATGCACAGGCAGTTGGCGTTCTTGATGTTAGCGGTCAGCTTGCGCAGGGCCTGGGACATCAGGCGGGCCTGCAGGCCGACGTGGGAGTCACCCATCTCGCCTTCGATTTCCGCTTTCGGCGTCAGGGCTGCCACCGAGTCGACGATGATGACGTCAACGGCGTTGGAGCGCACCAGCATGTCGCAGATTTCCAGCGCCTGCTCACCTGTATCCGGCTGGGAGATCAGCAGGTCGTCGACGTTGACTCCCAGCTTGGCAGCATAAATAGGATCGAGTGCGTGTTCCGCATCGACGAAGGCACAGGTCTTGCCTTTCTTCTGGGCTTCCGCGATCACCTGCAGGGTGAGGGTGGTTTTACCTGACGATTCCGGGCCGTAGATCTCGACGATACGACCGCACGGCAGACCGCCGATGCCCAGCGCCACGTCCAGGGAGAGGGAGCCGGTGGAGATGGCTTCGATGTCCATGGTCTTGCTGTCGCCCAGACGCATGATGGAGCCTTTGCCAAACTGCTTTTCGATCTGGCCCAGCGCAGCCGCCAGTGCCTTCTGTTTGTTCTGATCCATGCCAATCTCCGCTGGGAATCGTGATGTAGAAGTGAAGTTGGGCTAAGTATACTGTTTATGCATACAGTATCAAGCCCAATTTATCTGAGCAGGGCCAGCAGTCCGGACAAGGCCTGTCTGACCGCCTGCTGGCGCACCTGATGGCGGTCGCCATCGAAGCGGGCGAGCAGGGATTGATGGCGACCCGTGCGATCCGCCCAGGCGAACCAGACGGTGCCGACCGGCTTGTCGTCACTGCCGCCACCGGGTCCGGCGATGCCGCTGATGGCAACGCAGATCCCTGCATCGGAACGGGCCAGGCCCCCTCTGGCCATCTCCAGCACCACGGCCTCGCTGACGGCGCCATGGCGCAGCAGGCTGTCGATGCTCACCCCCAGCATCTGCTGCTTGGCCTCGTTGGTGTAGGTGACAAAGCCGCGATCGAACCAGCCTGAGCTGCCCGCAATATCCGTGATGGCCGTGGCAACGCCGCCCCCGGTACAGGACTCCGCCGTGGCGGCGAACCAGCCTCGAGCCTGCAATGCCTCGCCGAGCTCCCGGGATAAACGGTCGATCTCTGCCTCAAGCCCCATCATCATGCCCTCTCTGGCCCCTTGCGGGGGAAACATGGGGGTCATTATGCAGTCGCCCCGAATCGCGAGCAACCGACCCGGGGCCGGCTGCGTCAGCGACCGACCGGCATGGCCCTGCCGGACATTAGACGCAAATGCGCCACAGCGGCAAGTCGCCAACGCTTAAGCTCCAGTACATGGGGGCTTCCTATAATCAGCAGGCACCGCCATCTATGCGGTTTCTATCTTTTTGGATACTGGAGAAAGCAGATGAAGCATCAATTTAAAGTCGCCATGACTGCCCTGGCGATCTGTTTTGCCACCAACACCTTCGCTGCCGAGAGCGCCCCCGAGCTGCAGAGCGAAACCACCCTGGCGCAAGAGCTGAACCTCTCCAACGCACAGGTTGAGCAGATCAAGAGCCTGCGTGAGAAGGCGGCCAAGGAACTCGGTTCGGTCAAGCTCGACGCCATCGGTCAGGACGTCATCATCAACATGATCAAGACCGGCAAGTGGGACGAGGCGGCCGCCAAGAAGCAGCTGCAGACCATCAGCAGCGTGCAGGCCGAGGCCCGCTACTACCGTGCCCATTACCTGTTCGAAGTCAGCAAGGTGCTGACCCCGGAGCAGAAAACCAAGCTGCACGAGATGCTCAGTGGCAACGAAGCCATGTATTGAGAGACGGCTCCCGTTTCTGTGACGCCAAATCCCCGCGCTGATGGCGGGGATCTTGCCCCTCCCCCCCCTCCACGCCTCGCACCCCCGCCCCTCTTCGCTTCTGATCCCGGTGACGGCCTGCCAACGCCACCCGGCCCCTGAAACCTCAGGACTGCCTTCCCCAAAGCGAGATAACCCCTCACCATCTCGGCCCGAGCATGTAGAATGGCCACCAGATTCAGACCCATTACGGCAGACGCTTGCCCGCAAGAGCACCTTCTGGAATAGAACATGACAGCACAGCACCAAGCCACCAGCGCCAACCTGAGCGCCCACACCCCCATGATGCAGCAGTATCTTGGCCTCAAGGCCGAGAACCCGGAGATCCTGCTGTTCTACCGGATGGGCGACTTCTACGAGCTGTTCTATGACGATGCCCGCAAGGCGTCCCAACTGCTCGACATCTCCCTGACCAAGCGCGGCCAGTCCGCGGGCAGCCCCATTCCCATGGCGGGCGTCCCCTATCACGCCATCGAGGGCTATCTGGCCAAGCTGGTGCAGCTCGGTGAATCCGCCGCCATCTGCGAGCAGGTGGGGGATCCCGCCACCAGCAAGGGGCCGGTGGAGCGCAAGGTCATTCGCATCATCACCCCGGGCACAGTATCCGACGAGGCGCTGCTCTCGGAGCGACAGGACAACCTGATCGCCGCCGTCTACCACGATGGCCGCCGCTTCGGCTACGGCACCATGGACATAGGCTCAGGCCGCTTCTTCATCAACCAGTTCGACAAGGAAGAGACTTTACTAGCGGAGCTGCAACGCACCAACCCGGCGGAGCTGCTCTACCCGGAGTCCTTCGAGTTCCTGCGCCACGTCGAGGGTCGCCGCGGCCTGCGCCGTCGCCCGGAGTGGGAGTTTGAGCTGGGCACAGCCCGCAAGCTGCTCTGCCAGCAGTTCGGCACCCAGGATCTGGTGGGCTTTGGGGTCGAGCAGAGCGAGACCGCCCTGTGCGCCGCTGGCTGCCTGATGCAGTACGTCAAGGACACCCAGCGCACCGCCCTGCCCCATATCCGCAGCGTGCGCCTCGAGCAGCCCGATCATGCGGTCATCATGGATGCCGCCACCCGCCGCAATCTGGAGCTGACCCAGAACCTGGCGGGGGGCTATGAGAATACCCTGAGCGATGTGCTGGATCGCACCGCCACCCCCATGGGCAGCCGGTTGCTCAAGCGCTGGATCCACCAGCCGATCCGCGATCGGGTGATCCTCAAAGGCCGCCAGAGCACCATCAAGGAGCTCATCGAGCAGAACCTCTACGACGAGCTGGGCAACCTGCTGCGTCAGGTGGGGGATGTGGAGCGGGTGCTGGCCCGTCTCGCCCTGCGCTCGGCCCGCCCGCGCGACCTCACCCGCCTGCGTCAGGCATTCGCCCAGCAGCCCGAGTTGCAGCGCCTGCTGGCGGATAACGAGCACGAAGCGGTGCAGCAGCTGGCCGAGCGCGCCAGCACCTTCCCCGAGCTGCTCGACCTGCTGGAGCGCGCCGTGATGGAAGTACCACCTGTGCTGATCCGCGATGGTGGCGTCATCCGTGACGGCTTTAACCAGGAGCTGGACGAGCTGCGGGATCTGGCCAACGGCGCCACCGCCAGCCTCGCCCGCATCGAGGAGCGGGAGAAGCTGCTGACCGGCATCAACACCCTCAAGGTGGGTTACAACAAGGTGCACGGCTTCTATATCGAGGTGAGCCGCGCCAACAGCCATCTGGTGCCGGCTCACTACATCCGCCGTCAGACGCTCAAGAACAATGAACGTTACATCATCGATGAGCTGAAGAAATACGAGGACAAGGTGCTCACCGCCCAGGCTCAGGCGCTGGCGCTGGAGAAGCGGCTCTACGAAGAGCTGCTCGACGCCCTGCTGCCCCACCTCGGCGATCTGCAGGAGTCCGCTGCCGCGCTGGCGGAGCTGGACGTGCTGGCCAATCTGGCGGAGCGGGCCGAGACCCTCGACTACCGCTGCCCCACCTTGATCGATGAGGATCAGATCCTGATCGAGGCGGGCCGCCATCCGGTCGTTGAACAGGTGATGAGCGATCCCTTTATCGCCAACCCCATCCGGCTGGAGCGGGATCGCCGGATGCTGATCATCACGGGCCCCAACATGGGGGGTAAATCTACCTACATGCGTCAGACCGCGCTGATCGTGCTGCTGGCTCATATCGGTGCCTTCGTGCCTGCCGACAGCGCCCGCATCGGCCCCATAGATCGTATCTTCACCCGGATCGGGGCGTCAGATGATCTGGCCTCCGGCCGCTCCACCTTTATGGTGGAGATGACCGAAACCGCCAATATCCTCAACAACGCCACCGCCCGCAGTCTGGTGTTGATGGACGAGATTGGCCGCGGCACCAGCACCTACGACGGCCTCTCGCTCGCCTGGGCCTGCGCCGAACAGCTGGCGAGCAAGATCGGCGCCTACACCCTGTTCGCCACCCACTACTTCGAGCTGACCCGGCTGCCGGAGCTGATGGCGGGGCTGGCCAACGTCCATCTGGACGCAGTCGAGCACGGTGACACCATCGCCTTTATGCATGCGGTGCAGGAAGGGGCGGCCAGCCGCTCCTACGGTCTGCAAGTGGCTGCGCTGGCGGGGGTGCCAAAATCGGTGATCCATCAGGCCCGTCACAAACTGCACGAGCTGGAAAGCGCCACTCCGGTCGCAGCCGGTGAAAGCCGCCCGGCCCCGGTGACCCTGGCCCCACAACCCCATCCTGTGGTGGAAGAGCTGGCAGCGGTGCGCCCGGACGAGCTGAGCCCCCGTCAGGCGCTGGACCTACTCTATCGCCTCAAGCAGATGCTCTGACGGCAACACCGGGACACAGGCAATGAAAAAGGGGAGCCTCGCGGTTCCCCTTCGTTTTGCCTCAATGGTACTGGGCCATCAGCCCGGACCTATGCGATCCAGCAGGCTCAGATTGACCGAGCCGGGATGGCGCTTGAGCTTCTGCCGGTATTCGAACTGGTGCTGACTCTCCTGCTTGAGCCCCTGCATCAGCGAATAGCACATGGCCAGCATGATCAGCGAGAACGGCAGCGCGGCTATGATGCTGGCCGCCTGCAAGGCCGCCAGGCCGCCAGATACCAGCAGAATGGCCGCCACCAGCCCCTGACCCAGCCCCCAGATGGCGCGGTGCAGCACGGGGGGATCCTGATCGCCGATGGAGAGCAGGGTGGTGATGACCAGCGTGCCCGAGTCGCTGGAGGTGATGAAGTAGGTGCAGATCAGCAGGGTCAGCACCCCTTTCGCAATCCAGCCGAAGGTCTCCCAGTGCAGCAGCTCCACTGTCTTGTAGAGCGCCAGGGTCACGTCCTGGTTGACCGCCGCCACCACGCCACCGCCGCCGAACAGCTCCAGATGCATGGCGGTACCGCCGAACACAGTGAGCCAGAACATGCCGAGCAGGGAGGGCACCAGCAGCACGCCGAGCACGAACTCACGAATGGTGCGCCCCTTGGAGATGCGGGCGATGAACATGCCGACGAAGGGGGCCCAGGCTATCCACCAGCCCCAGTAGAAGGCGGTCCAGCTCGATTGCCAGGCCGAGGTGCCGTTGGCTTCGGTGTTGGTCCAGAAGCTCAGTTTGACGATGTTTTGCAGGTAATCGCCGATGTTCTGCACATAGGCGTTGAGGATATAGGTGGTCGGCCCCAGCACCAGGAAGAGGGCGAGGATGAAGGCGCTGAGCCAGATGTTGAGTTCGGAGAGGATCTTCACCCCGCGCCCCACGCCTGAGATGGCCGACAGGGTGGCGATCAGACTGATGCCACCGATGAGCCAGAGCTGGCTGTGCTGGGAGACTTCCATGCCGAACATCTGGTTGAGGCCGGTGTTCATCTGGGAGACACCAAGCCCCAGGGAGGTGGCCACCCCGAACACTGTGCCGAACACCGCCAGCACGTCGGCGGCGTGGCCCCAGAAGCCGTAGATCCGCTCGCCGAGAATAGGGTAGAGCACGGAGCGAATGGCCAGCGGCAACTTGCGACGGTAGCTGAAGAAGGCCAGCGACAGGCCGACGATCACATAGATGGCCCAGGGGTGCAGACCCCAGTGGAAGAAGGTGAGGCGCATGGCGATCTGGGCTGCTTCCGGCGTCATCCCTTCGGTGACGAAGGGGTTGCCCTGCAGGTGATACATGGGCTCGGCTATGCTCCAGAACACTAGGCCTATGCCCATGCCGGCGCTGAACAACATGGAGAACCAGGCGAAGTAGCCGAACTCCGGTACCTGGTCGTCGTCGCCCAGTCGAATGCTGCCAAAACGGCTGAACATCAGGTAGACGGCGAAGAACAGGAACAGGGCAACCACCAGAATGTAGTACCACTTGAAGCCGGCAATGATGGTGTCCTTGGCGCCGGTGAACCAGGTTCCCGCGGTATCCGGGTCAAACACGCCAAACAACAGGAACAGGGTCACGACGGTGAGGGCCGTCATGGCCATGGTGGGATTGAGGCCTTTCAATAGCCCTTTGGTTGCTCTCATCGGGCCTCCTTAGTCATTGTTGAAAAAATCTTCACCCACGTGATCCCCCGCACCACCGATGGCGCGATAGACCAGTCGACCCGCCACCCGCTCGCGGTGATCCACCAGGGTGACCGAAGGCTGGCCGTTCACGGCGTGACGCTTGCCGAGGAAGATGGCCATGGGCACCCCCAGACTGGAGACCCCGCTGGTGATCCAGAGCCGGTTGAAGTCATAGGAGCCGCCGATGAACTCGAGCTGGGCCAGGCCATTGTCCAGACCGGCCAGGTAGAAGTTCATGGCACTCTCGTCGGGGAAGAGGTGCACCAGCACATAGGCGTAGCGCAATTCGTTCACCAACTCCTTTAGACTGAAAGAACCTGTGTCGCTGCAGGAGAGCGGCAGCTCACCATCGTAGTGATGCACTTGCAGGTTGTTGGGATCCTCGTCATAGGCGGGCTGATAACGCACGAAAGCCGAGGTATCTGGCAGTTCATAGCGGACCCTGACCACGCGAAGGTCGGCAACCAGGGACTTGATATCCAGGTCGTCATTCATGATGTCACTCCTCAAATATCGGGTTTAAATGCGGCAATTGTCCAATAACCTAACATAAAATTCATTAGAGCAGAAATGATTACACCAAAAGCCATATTGACCTTGTTGGGGATTAGGCGGAGAATTTTGCGCCTCTCCACTGCCCTGCGATGACCCCGACTCCATGGAAAAACATGATGAAGTGCTGATTGCTCTGCGCCAGATCATCCGTGCCATCGACATGCACTCCAAGCGCCTGATCAAGGAGGCCGGGCTGACGTCGCCGCAGCTCCTGCTGCTCAAGGGGATCAACGAGCTTGGCCAGATCTCCATGCGCCAGCTCGCCGATCACACCAACATGAGCCAGGCCACCGCGACCACCATCATGGACAGGCTAGAGAGCCGCCAGCTGGTGCAGCGCATCCGCAGCGAAACCGACAAGCGCAAGGTGCATGCGACACTGACTGACGCGGGTCGCGCCCTGCTCGCCCAGGCCCCCACCCCGCTGCAGGAGAGCTTCATCCAGCGCTTCCAGGCCCTGGAGAACTGGGAGCAGGGACTGCTGCTCTCCTCCCTGCAACGGATCTCGGCCATGATGAATGCCGACGGCATAGACGCGGCTCCCGTGCTAAGCGTCAGACCGCTCACCGAAGAGCGCGCCTGAACAAACGACGGCCATAAAAAAAGCTCCCGAATGGGAGCTTTTTTTATGGGAAGCGTGCGGGGAGATCACTCTTCCAGGCTGATGCCTATGTTGGAGACGCCACCCTGGGCCGCAAAGGTGCGGATGGCCAGGATGCGATCGCTGTCGCGCTCATGGGCGACCTGCTTGAGCAGCTCGACCTGGAACTCCAGTTCTGCCTCGATGTATTCGTGCTCGTAGAGCTCTTCGTCACTGAGATCCCGCTCTTCCAGCATCTCGATGAAACCCGCCACTGTACCGACCGAAGCGTGGCTGGCATCCATGGCTTCTTCCCCCACCCGGCAGATCACCGAGTTGTAGGCACAGCCCAGCGCCACGCAGGCATCCAGCGCCGGGTAGGCCCCGTAGGATTCAAACTTGCCAGGCTCGGGAATATAGACCTCGAACGCCTCCAGGATGGCCCCAAGATTGACGCGGGATCCCTTCACGGTGAGGTAGTTCCACATCTGATCCAGCGCGTGGCGAAACGCCTTCGCATCCCCGAAACCGGCTGCCTGGGTAAACAGCACATAGTTGGGGTACATGCGCTCTGCCAGCGCCAGGGTGTAGACGGTCTGCTGCCAAGGCTGCAGCTCGGCCAGTCGCTTATAAAACTTGTCACCAAACACTGGAGTCGGATCCTTTGCAAAATGTGGGGCAGATTGTAGCCCACGAGGGGCGTGGCGAAAACGAAAAAGCGCCCTGGTCGACTATCTTGCCCGATCAACTGGGGTAAGATGAGGACAGACCCCTCCTCCGCCGTGCCGCAAACATGATAAGGAACAAGAGTATGAGCCAACGTACCCTGCTTCTGCTCAGCCAGGACAACAACCACTATGAGCGCCTGCTCAAGGCCGCCCGCCTTCCCCATCTGCACATACTGCGGGCCGACAACCAGAGCGATGCCGAGAAGATGATCGGTGATGCCCATATCCTGATGGCAGAACCGGCACGGGCCAGACCCCTGCTGGCCAAGGCCGACAGGCTGAGCTGGCTCCAGTCCACCTACGCCGGGGTCGACGTGCTGCTGGATGCCAGCTGCCGCCGCGACTACCTGCTCACCAATGTGCGCGGCATCTTCGGGCCGCTGATGAGCGAGTATGTGTTCGGCCACCTGCTCAACCTGTCGCGCCAGTTGCCGCTCTACCGCGAACAGCAGCAACAGCGACTGTGGCAGAGCCATCCCTATCAGGGGCTCAAGGGGCGCACCATGCTGATCCTGGGCACCGGCAGCATAGGCCAGCACATAGCCCACACCGCCAAGCACTTCGGCATGCGGGTGCTCGGCATCAGCCACAGTGGCAATGAGCGCGCCGGCTTCGATCAGGTGTATCAGCTGCCGACGCTGAACAAGATGCTGGCCCAGGCCGACGTCATCGTCAGCGTACTGCCGGCGACCCGCGAGACCCGCCATCTGTTCACCGCCGATCGCTTCAACCAATGCAAGCCGGGGGCCATCTTCTTCAACGTCGGCCGGGGCAATGCGGTCCATGAAGGGGATCTGCTGGCGGCATTGCGCGGCGGCAAGCTGGGCACTGCGGTGCTGGATGTGTTCGAGCAGGAGCCCCTGCCCGCTGACAGCCCGCTCTGGCATCAGCCCAATCTCATCATCACCCCCCACAACAGTGCCTACAGCTTCCCGGAAGATGTGGCCCAGATCTTTATCCGCAACTACATCCGCTTCATCGACGGCCAGCAACTCGATGGCCGCATCGACTTCGACAAGGGTTACTGAGCCCAACCACCAGCAAAAAGGCCCCGCCAGATTGGCGGGGCCTTTTTGTATACGCAGAGAGGGGCTCAACCCGCCTCCATCTCCTTGCGATAGCTCTTCACCTTGGCAAGGAACTGGCGCTTGTCCTTGCCGGAGAGCGGCTCCGCCATCGGCAGCTTGACCTTCATGGGATCCACCGGGCGGTTGTTGACTCGCACCTCGTAGTGCAGATGGGCACCGGTAGAGCGGCCCGTGTTGCCGGAGAGCGCTATCTTGTCCCCCATCTTCACCTTCTGACCGGGTTTGACCAGCAACTTGCTCAGGTGCAGATAGCGAGTCATCAGGGTGCGGCCGTGCTTTATCACCACATAGGTGCCCGCGAGGGGGTGGCGGGTCGCCTTGAGCACGACACCGTCACCGGTCGCCATCACGGGCGTCCCCACCGGCAGGGCGAAGTCAGTCCCCTCATGGGGGCGGACCTGGCCGGTAATGGGGTGGCGTCGGGCCGGGTTGAAGTTGGAGCTGACCCGATAGCGACTATGGGTCGGATACCGGCGGAAGCCGCGCTCCAGGCTGTTCGCCTGACCGTCATAATAGTTGCCATCTTCCGACAGCCAGGCCGATACCGCCTTGCCCTGGCTGAACACTTCGACGCCCAGCAGCTGGGTGTTGCCCGTGCTCTTGCCCTCCACCGTCTCCTGTCTCACCAACACCTTGAACTTGTCGCCTTTTTGTAAATCCTTGGCGAAATTCAGGCGCCACTGGAACAGGTTGGCAATCTTCTGGATGTGGTTGGCCGGGATCCCCGCGTTGCGGGCGCTGACGTAGAAGCTGCCATTGATGACGCCGTCATAACTCTTCTGCTGCCACTGCACCTCTTCATTGAGCATGTTGGCGCTGTAAGTGTCGTCGGTACGCTCCAGCACCAGAGTCTGCTTGATGTTCAGGCGGATCTTCAGCTGCTGCAGTATGTTGTCCTGATCGATCAGCAACTCTATGGTCTGGCCAGGCTTGAGGCGGGCCAGATTGTTCTTGGCATCCGCATCCAGCACCTTGTAGAGGGTGGTGGTGGAGAGGCCGAGATTGTTGAAGATGGTGGTCAGGTTCTCGCCGTTGCGTACCCGGTAATCCTGCCACTGGGGCGTGGCATCGGCCGGAATGTCATCTTCCGGCGCCGCGGCTTCCACCAGTTCGTGATCCGGGATGTCGTTAAAATCCGTATTGTCTTCGTTGGTTGCCGTGCCAGTGGTGGCAATGGGCAACTCCAGACGCAATGGCCGCTCAAGGATGTCACCTGGAGCTGGCAATACGGCTACCGCTGACAGCGTCATGGCCGTGAGCAATAGCATGGCGTAAAAATGTTTGCGGGGAACCGGGGGTTCCCAATTGGCAGCCTGTGCTACCAAGGGACGGAGACGTTTCATCCGCTATCCTGTTATTAGATCTAAGGGTGGTAGTTGTGGGTCTGTTTTTATGATTTTTTATTATGAAAACCGAATATCTGGGTTTTAGACCTAAATACTTACAAAAAGTTCATCGCGATATGCACGAAACTCACATTTTATGCATAACCTTCCTGCATGGGCAGAAATGATCGCCTTTTTCAGCCATTTTTTTCTATTTTTAAGAACCAAGTCCGGTTGCGTTCACCCCCGGACCATCAGATGTTGCAAAAACATTTCCAGGGAGTGGGTATGTCATTGGCAAGATTGTTAAATGTAATCATCCTGATCCTGTTCACCATTGGTGCCATTCTGCTGCTCATGCTGGAGATCACCACGGTACGGCAGTCCATCCTCGATCAGATGTCGGCCAACCTGGAGACGGCCATCACGGCCCTGGGTCTGGTACTGCAAGGCACCCTGCTCAACGATGACAAGGTGCTGGCGGAAACCATAGTCAACGCCATGTTCGATGGCGGCTTCGTCAGCTCGGTCACGCTGCTGGATCCCGATGGCCAGTTGCTGTTCCAGAAAGTCTTCCACACGGCCCAGCAAAATATCCCCAGCTGGCTGCCCGCTGTCGTCCACATGCCACCTGTCAAGATCGAGCAGGAGCTCACCGATGGCTGGCGCATTCTAGGCACCCTCATCCTCGAAGGCCACGAGGGATACGCCTACCAACACCTCTGGAACGCCATCAGCCGCACCGGACTGGCACTGCTCGCGGGGCTGCTGGTATTCACTCTGGTGATCACCTGGGTATGCGGCCGCCTGCTGCGCCCCCTCGAACAAGTCAGCCTGCAACTGGTGCAGATCCGCAAACGCCAGTTCAGCGGCAATCTGCCTACCCCATGGCTTCGCGAGTTGCAGGAGGTCGTGGTCTCCATCAACCAGCTGGTCTCCGAGCGCAAGCGGGATCTGCTGCAGCAAAGACTCAAGATCACCCAGCTCGGCAAACATGACAGCCTGCTGGCCCATCAGAAACTCGCGGGGCTGACCGACATCGCCAACGGCATGTATCTGCAACACTTTTTCTCCACTCAGGGAAACATCCGCCTCTATAGCCGCCTACTGCCCCAGACCCCACCTACCACGGACAGCTCGCCGGATGAGATCCGGGCGCTGCTCAACGACTGGCTGACCCAGAAGACGGAAGGGCTACAGCTCCCCCTCAGCCTGCTCAATCATCCCGACTGGGCACAGTTCGCCTCCTCCCTGGCCAGCGCCAGGGGCAAGACCCTAGACTGGCGCTGGGATCTGGCAAGCTTCCCTCCTCTGGCCGAGGAGCGCCTGGGGGCGCTTCAGGCTCAGGGGGTCGAGATGGCATTCAGCAATGTGCCCATGAACAACGACAACCTGACGAAGCTAGACCCCATCAAGCCGGTCTTCATCAGCTGCCAGCTGACCCAGGCCCCCCTCTACTGGAACCTGCTTTCCCAGTGTCTGCATGCCTCCGGCTATACCCTGCTGGCGGAAGCTGGCGACATCAACGACACGGATACCCTGCGCAGTTGGGGCATCGATGGCTATGCCAGCCAGGAGGCATCATGAGAATCCCTATCCTATTGCTTGCCCTGTTGTGGCAGCCCGGCTCGCATGCGGTGTCCATGACCATAGGCACGGGGGGAGAACAGGGTATCTATTACCAGGTCATCAAGGAGTTCTGCCGACTGGCTTACAAGAGCGACCCCACACTGCAATGCAAACCGCAGGCCAGTTCGGGCTCCATCGAGAATCTGCGGCAGTTGCAAGCCAAAGAGATCCCCTACGCCCTCGTCCAGTCTGACTGGCTCTATCAGGCCAGCCAGGGCACGGGACCCTTCGCCAAGCAACCCCAGCCCGAATTGAGAACCCTCTTTGCCACCCATGCTGAGCCTTTCACCATAGTGGTGCGGGCCGATGGCGACATCACCACCCTGGAGCAACTCAAACTGGCCCCCATCGACATGGGACTCAAGAGTTCGGGCACTCGCCAGACGGCGCTGGCACTGTTCAACGTCTTGGGGGCAAAGGAACAGGATCTCGATCTGAAGAGCGTGGCCAATCTGTCCGAAGCCTTGTGCAGCAAACAGATCGATGCCTATGGGTTGGTGATGGGGCACCCGAACCGGATCGTGCTGGAGACATCCAAGCGCTGCGCCATCCGTTTCATGGCCATCGAAGGTGCGACTCGGGATCAACTGCTGCAAGGCGTCAAATTCTACCAGCGTAGCCAGGTACCGGCCCGCATCTATCCCGGCAACCTGAAAGCCACCCCCACCTTTGCCATCGCCGCCACCCTGGTGACCAATGCCGCCACGCCGGATGAAGACGCCTATCGCCTGACCAAGGCTATGCTGAGCCAGCAGACCAGTTTCAACGAGCAGACCTATGGCTATGCCAACCTGTTCCACAAGGCGCGCAACAAGATTGGTCCTGTGCTGAACGCCCCGCAACATCCGGGGGCGGCAAGGTATTTCGAGGAGTTGAAGGCCGCAGGCAAGCTATAGCTGGCGGCGGGGGGCACGTAGATGTTCGCTGGAGAAGCGGCTCTGCATCGACTTCCATTGGGTCAGGCGATCGGCACTCCCGGCCAGGGTCCCCTCACGACGTGACTTCATGACCCAGATGCTCTTGGCGTCGAAGCTGTACACGGGTTGCAGGTCATTGCGCTTGCTGCCGGGCAGGATGCGACCATTGATGTTGTCCAGCACCAGAGGGTCGGACTTGGTCGTCGGGAAATAGAGCGTCACCATGTGAAACTGGTTGTAGCGGATCGCCTTCACATAGGCCAGCCGCAGTTTCTTCTCGTCGACGCCGAGCTCCATCAGGGTGTAGTACTTGGAGATGCTGTAATCCTCGCAGTCACCCCCTCTGGCACCGATGAATTCCAGTGGATTGGCCCAGTAGTCCTCGTCCCCCCAAAGCCTGGGATCCTCGCTGTAGGTCAGATTGTTGAAGTAGTTATTGACCAGTTCCAGCTTCTGCTGATCCGTGGTGCCCGCTCTGGGCGCGAGCAGGCGTGAAAAGGCCTCGGCGCGCTGGATAGCCCTGGCGCCATAGACTTCCTGCATTTTTGCCTTCAGCTCGGGGCTGGCAATGTGCTCGGACAGGCGGGAGGCCTGCACGCTGGCACAGAACAGTGCCAGGGTGCAGGTGGGGACAAGCAATAATTTCATAACTGACGCTCCATATCAGACGCTGGAGGTCAGTATAGTTGGCCGCGGCCGCCCCATAGGGCGAGTCTGGGATGACTCAGCGGCACTGGGCGAAGGCGTCGGCCAGCTGTTGCATGAAGTGCGGATAAGCATCGGGACCGAGCGTCACCTGCTCACCCACTTCATCCAGCAGCAACACCTTGGCGCCTGTGTTGCGGGCGACCGATTCGATCACCGCAGGCGAGAATTGCGGCTCGGCATAGATGCAGCTCGCCTGCTTCTCTTCAAGCGCCTTGCGGATCTCCACCAACGTCTTGGCGCCGGGGCGACGCTCCGGGCTCACGGTGAAGTGACCCTTGGAGCTCATGCCGTAGTGACGCTCCCAGTAACCATAGGCCTCGTGAAACACGAAATAGCCCTTCTGGTTCACCGCCTTCATCTGTTCGGCGATCACCTTGTCCTTGGCGTCCACCTTGGCATCGAATGCGGCAAGGTTGGCGGCATAACGGGCCTGATTGGCCGGATCCTGCTTGGCAAGCTCGGTCGCGATCGCCTTGGCAATCACCTTGGCATGGGTCGGCCCCAGCCAGATATGGGGATCCACCCCCTCGTGGTGATGCCCCTCATGACCTTCATCATGGTCATCGTGCCCATGGGCGGCGTGATCATGGTCGTGGTCGTCATGATGAGCGGGATCCTGGCTGCCCTGAGTCGCGTAGTTGAACAGCGGCATCCCCGGAACCTGGGTCAGGGTCAGCTTGTGGGGATGATCGGCCAGCGGCTTGGCCATGAAACCTTCCAGCTCGGGGCCGACCCACACCACCAGATCGGCGTCATTGATGCTGCGAATATCGGAAGGACGCAGGGAGAAGTCGTGGGGAGAGGCGCCGGTTGGCAGCAAGACTTTGGGCTCGCTCACGCCATCCGTGATGGCCGCCGCGATAAAACCCAGGGGCTTGATGGTGGTCAGCACCTCGAGGGCGCGGACAGGCAGACTCACCGCCAGCAGCGCAGTGATCAGAGTAAGAATTCGCATAGAGGTCTCGTCATGGAGTGAGTGTGTGATAATATAACAAACCAACGTCGCTGTTATATTATAACTCTCACAGGCTGTAAACCCCGGAGCTGTCATGACCCAACTGGTGGAGCTGAAAGAGGTCTGTCTGTCGTTTGACGGACGGTCCGTGCTCGACAAGGTCTCCTTTACCCTGAACAAAGGCAAAATCACCACACTAGTCGGCCCCAACGGGGCGGGCAAGAGCACTCTGAGCAAGCTGGTGCTGGGCCTGCTCAACCCGGACTCCGGCAAGATCATTCGTCGTCGTGATCTGCGGGTCGGCTATGTTCCCCAGCGCCTCTATCTGGATCCCACCCTGCCACTGACGGTGCGCCGCTTCCTCCAGCTCGGCAAGAACAGCCGCCTCTCCATCGAGGAAGCGCTGGAGCGGGTCGGCGCCCAGGAGCTGCTGGACAACCGGATGCAGAAACTCTCCGGCGGCGAGATGCAGCGAGTGCTGCTGGCCCGCGCCCTGCTGGTCAAGCCCGAGCTGCTGGTGCTGGACGAACCGGTCCAGGGGGTGGATATCACGGGCCAGATCGAGCTTTACGCCCTCATCAGCCAGCTCGCGGCCGAGTTCAACTGCGCCGTATTGATGGTCTCCCACGATCTGCACCTGGTGATGGCCAGCACCCACGAGGTGATCTGCCTCAATCGCCACGTCTGCTGCCACGGCGAGCCGGAGAGCGTGGCACGCCACCCCGAATTTGCCCGCCTGTTCGGACGCCCGGAGCGGGAGGTGCTGGCGGTCTATACCCACCATCATCACTGCGACGGCGAACACCATCATCATGAGCCGCAGGTCCCCGTCATCCGCCTGCCGTCTCGCAATCCATAAGCGCAGTTAAGGACATTCAAGTGGACAGCTTTCTGTTATATGCCCTCGCGGCCGGCCTCGGCATCGCCCTGCTGGCCGGGCCCCTCGGCAGCTTCGTGGTGTGGCGCAAGATGGCCTACTTCGGCGACACCCTCTCCCACGCCTGCCTGTTCGGCATCGCCCTCGGCATACTGCTGCAGGTGGATCTTACCCTGGCGGTGGTGGTCTGCTGCCTCGCCATGGCCATGCTGCTGGTGATCATGAGCCGCAACCAGCAGGTGGCGACCGATACCCTGCTCGGCATCCTGGCCCACAGCGCCCTCTCCCTTGGCCTGGTCACCTTGAGCTTCATGGACAACGTGCGGGTGGATCTGATGGCCTACCTGTTCGGCGACCTGCTCTCGGTACAGCCCATGGATCTGCTCTGGATCTACGGCGGCGGCGCCCTGGTGCTGCTCACCCTGTGGCGGCTGTGGGATCCCCTGCTCTCCATGACCATCTCGGAGGAGCTGGCGCGAGTGGAAGGGGTGCGGGTCGATGTGCTGCGCTGCGTGCTGATGCTGCTGATAGGCCTGGTGATAGCCGTGGCCATGAAGTTTGTCGGGGCGCTGATCATCACATCCTTGCTGATCATTCCCGCCGCCACCGCCCGCCGCTTCAGCCAGACGCCGGAGCAGATGGCCGGCTTCGCGGCCCTGATCGGCTGTCTCGCCGTGCTGGGGGGCCTGACCCTCTCCTGGTACCAGGACACCCCCGCAGGCCCCTCGGTCGTGGTCTGCGCCACCAGCCTCTTTATCCTGAGTCAGTTCAAGAAAGCCTGAGCCTGGAGTGGCCTGATCCTAGTTATCAGGCCACTCCGAATCTCGGCCCCTCGTTCATCCCCTGCCCTTTGTTTATCCTGAGCCGGCAGCCCACCGGCTAGAGCGGCATGCTCTGGCGCGTCTCCATCATCAGCCACTGGCGCAGCCTACTGATGGCGGGCTCATGGGCCCGGGATCGCTTGCAGGTGAAGTAGAAGGCATCCCCCGTCTCCAGCTGGTGTACCGGCAAGGCCACCAACTGGGGGTCGTCCGGTCGCAGCATGTAATCGTTCACAAACGCCACCCCCTGATCCCAGGCCGCCGCCTCCATCGCCAGCAGCACATGACTGAAGTGGTGCATCCGCGCCTCGTCCGGAATGACCAGCCCCCCCGCCTTGGCCCAGCGCTGCCAATCCTCCCCCCGCGCCTTGTAGATGGACTGCACCGAGAGCAACGGCAACTGCCAGATGGCGGCAGGCCACTCCCCCTCCACCTGCTGCAACAGGCGACGGCTGCAGACCGGAAAGAGCCGCTCCCGATAGATGAGATCGTGGCAATAGCCGCGCCCGTGGGGAGAGACGGTAATGAAGCAGTCCGCCACCCGATCGGAGAGTTCGGGATCTTCCGCCACCATCTCGAGGCTGAGATCCAGCTCGGGGTAGAGCTGGCGCAGCCCGGCCAGCCTGGGGATCAGCCACTTCACCGCGAACGAGCTGTAGACTGCGAGCCGCAGCCGCATCTCGCCGCCACCGCGCAGCTGTTCGCTGCTCTGGGCTATCTGGCCGAGCCCGGCGGAGATCCCCTCGAAATAGCTCTCCCCCTGGGCGGTCAGTGACAGCAGGCGCCCCTGGCGCAGCAGCAGACGCTCCCCCAGAAAGTCCTCCAGCAGGCGGATCTGGTGGCTGACCGCGCTCTGGCTGACATTGAGCTCCAGGGCCGCACGGGAGAAGCTGAGCAGGCGGGCAACCGCCTCGAAGTATTGAACGGCGCGCAGGGGAGGTAGCTTCATTATCCAAAATTCTCATGGATGGTGATTTTTTATCATTTTACTGGATAACGGGCGTCAGACTACCCTTCCCTCATCTAACGTGGGAGGTGGTATGAACGCAGTCGGGATCGGCATCCTCTATCTGGTGCTGGGCAACATGGTGGCGGTCTTCTCCGATGCGCTGGTCAAGGTGCTGGAGCCGAGCCAGCCTGTGTTCCAGTTCGTCTTCTTCCGCCAGCTCTCCGCCGCCCTCCTGCTGGCACCCTGGCTGCTCTGGTCCTGGCGGCGCAACCCGCCGGTAGCCATCAAGTGGCACCTGCTGCGGGCTCACATCTGGGCGATCGGCGTCTGCCTGATGGTGGTCGCCCTCACCCGCTTGCCGCTGGCCACCGCCAACGCCCTCTTCTATGCGGCCCCGCTGCTGATGGTGCCGCTCGCGGTCTGGCTAGCAGGGGAAGCGCTGTCGCGCCAGAAGGTGTTGACGGCCCTGGTGGGTTTCATCGGTGTGCTGATAGTGCTGCGCCCGACCGAGGTGAACTGGGCGGCCCTGGCGGCGCTCGGGGTGGCGCTCTCCATGGCGGTCAACAACCTGCTGATCAAGCGGATCCCCCTCAAGCAGCCCATAGCCCAGACCCTGTTCTTCACCAACGTGCTGAGCATGCCCATCATACTGGCGCTGGCCTGGTGGGAAGGGGGAGCCTGGCAGTGGCAGATGTGGTGGCCCGCCTTCGGCTCCTCGGCGCTGATCATGGTCTATGCGGGCTTGTGCGTGGTGGCCTATCGCAAGGCGGAGGCGAGCAAGATCGCCTCGGCGGAATACACGGGCCTGCTGATGGCGGTCGCCATCGGGGTCTGGTTGTTTGACGAGCAACCGGGTCTGCCGCTGCTGCTGGGGTGCCTGTGCATCATACTGCCGCTGGTCGCCATGGCGCGCGGCAAGTCAAAACCGCTGGCCGAGCCGGCGGTCTGAATCAGAGCAGCAAGGGGGCAACCCTCTGCTGCAGATGGGGGATCACGGCCTGCTCGAACCAGGGATTCTTCTTGAGCCAGAAGGTGTTGCGGGGGGAAGGGTGCGGCAACGGCAACCAGGCCGGGCCATAGTCAGCCCAGTTGCGCACCGTCTCGGTAAGCGAATCCTTGCCCGCCTCACGCAGATAGTGGCGCTGGGCATACTGCCCGATCAGCAGGGTCAGCTCTATGTTGGGCAACAGCATCAGCACCTTGTCGTGCCAGGTGGGCGCGCACTCGGGTCTGGGCGGCAGATCCCCCGACTTGCCTTTGCCGGGGTAACAGAGCCCCATCGGCATGATGGCGATGCTGGACTCGTCGTAGAAGGTGGCCTTGTCCACCCCGAGCCAGTGGCGCAGCCGATCGCCGGAGGGATCATCCCAGGGGATGCCGCTGGCATGGACGCGGGTACCGGGCGCCTGACCAATGATCAGCAGGCGAGCACGCTCGCTGCCGCGGATCACCGGCCTTGGCCCTAGCGGCAGGTGGGCCTCGCACAGGCGGCAGGCCCGGATCTGTTCAAACAGCAGGTCGAGTCGGTTCATGGCCTGATGGTAACAGAGTTTCCGGCAGGATCCCGCTTGTGGAACCGGCGGCAGATACTTATCATGCGGCCACATTTGTTTAATTTAATAAACGGAAAGCGATGAAGAACTGGCTGGGCCCCGGCAGTGCGGCCCTCTCCTTCGTGCTCTGGGGCATGCTGCCCCTCTATTACCAGTTCATGCCCGAGATCAACATGTGGGAGTTGCTCTCCCACCGGGTACTCTGGTCTGTCATCCTGCTGGGCGGCCTCTTCCTGCTGCTCGGGGCGCGGGTCCCCTGGGCACGCCTGCGCAGCGAGCCCCGCCAGCTTGGCCTCATCCTGCTGGCGGGCCCCGTCATGTCCATCAGCTGGTGTATGTTCACCTGGTGCCTGACCACGGGCCAGGTGCTGGCCACCAGCCTCGCCTTCTTCATGACGCCGCTGTTCAACATCGCCTTCGCCGTGATCTTCCTCAAGGAGCGGCTCACCCCCCAGAAGCATCTGGCGGTCGCCCTGGCCCTGGCGGGGCTGGCCTACATGCTGTTCTCCTACGGCGAGCTGCCCTGGTTCTCCCTGATCATGGGGGCCAACTTCGCCTTCTACGGCCTCATCAAGAAGAAGGTGCGCCACGATGCCGGTGTCAGCCTCTATCTCGAGTCCCTGGCCCAGCTTCCGGTCGCCCTGCTGATCCTCGCCTGGCTGGGGCTGCACGGGATAAGCCAGTTCATGGCCGGGGACTGGGCCGACAAGCTGCTGCTGATGGGCACAGCCCCCGCGACCCTGCTGCCGGTGGGGCTGTTCTGCTACGCAGTGGCACGCACCCGCATGAGCACAGTGGGGCTGCTGCAATACATAGAGCCGAGCCTCGCCTTCCTGCTCGCCATCTTCTGGTTTGGCGAGATCCCGGATCCGGTGAAGTCGGTGGGCTTCGCCTTCGTCTGGGCCGGCCTGCTGGTGAGCCTGTTGCCCCTGCACCTGCTCAGGCGCGGCGGGGTCGAATGGCGCAAGACATGAGCATGACCATAGTGGCCGATACACCGTCCCCCCGCTGGTTTATCTATCTGGTGCGCACCGGCGCGGGCTCGCTCTATGCGGGGATCAGCACGGATCCCGAGCGGCGCCTGCACCAGCACCAGAGCGGCAAGGGCGCCCGCGCCCTGCGTGGCAAGGGGCCGCTGACCCTGGTGTGGCGCCAGGGGGTGGCAGACAAGGGCGAGGCGCTGCGCCTCGAGTATCGCCTCAAGCAGCAGAGCAAGGCATTCAAGGAGCGCCTGGTACTCGACCCCGAACTCTGGCACGACTGGAGCCTACCCTGGCTGAGCACCGCCGCGGCCCCCATCAATCCGGCCCCCTGAACCAGCCGCCATAAAAAAGGCCACCCAAAAGGGTGGCCGTAAAGGGTCAGGGAGGTTTAACGGTAGGTGTTCGACTGCTTGCGCCTGTGGCTGAGCAACCAGCACACCGCCAGCACCAGCAGCAACCAGGGCGCCAGCTTGATGATGAGGGCAAACATGCCGGCCAGGGCGCCAAACAGCACGAAGACCCCGCTTACCAGCAGCATGGCCAGCACGGTAAAACCGGTCAGCGCCATGGTCACCAGCACCAGCATCAAGACGATAAATTCCAGCATGTTGTGCTCCTCACAGGCTTGCAGTGGCCGGCGGCTCTGATGCGGGGATCAGTCCAGCCAGCGTTTCAATTCACGACGGGGCGGCATGACCAGCACCGCCAGCAGATAGAGGGCCAGGGCCAGGGGCGGCATCAGGATAAGCGCCAGCAAGGCCAGCACCCGCACCGTCACCCTCGAGATCCCAAGCCCGTTGGCCAGACCGGCACAGACCCCGGTCAGCTTGCGATGGGCCAGATCTTTGGGCCAGGGACTCATGGTTATGCCTCCGCCTTCCGGCTTTTCAGGCGAGCCAGCTCGCGCTCAATCTCATCGTTCAACTCCAGCTCGCGGAACTGGGCCTCCAGCGAGGGATTCTGCCCCAGAGTAGCCGCCTCCAGCTGGGCTTCCAGCTGATCGACCCGGCCCTGAAAGCCGTCGAAGCGGGCCATCAGCTCATGCATGCGCTGGTTGTCCACCTGGGCGCGGGCACGGATCCGGCTGTGGGCAGTCTGTTCGCGCAGGGTCAGCATCTTCTGCTTCTCGCGGGCCTCGGTCAGCTTGGTCGCCAGCCGCTCGCTGTCGGCGGTGAGCTGGGCCAGCACCTCGGCTACCCGGGCCTTGTCCTGCTCCAGTTGCTCGCACTTCTTGACCTCGGCCAGCTTCTCCGTGAGGGCGGCACGGGCCAGATCCTCACGTCCCTTCTGGATGGCGAGCTCGGCCTTGGCAGACCACTCCTGGATCTGGTGGCGCAGCGCCTGCTGATGGCGCTCCAGCTGTTTCTGTTCGGCGATGACGCGGGCAGCCTGGGTTCTCATCTCTATCTGCACCTGCTCCATCTCTTCGATCATCAGACGCAGCATCTTCTCCGGCTCTTCACTCTTGTCGAGCAGGCTGTGCAGGTTGGCATTGATCACGTCAGTCAGGCGGCTGAATACGCTCATGGTCTGGCTCCTTGTTCATGGGGATGGCTATCTCTTCCCATGGCATTACAAGAGCCGTGCCAAGATAATTTATTGTTGTTTTACAGATAGATGGAGATTCGACGTTGTCATCTCAAGGCCATGAGTTGGTAAAAATGGCCAACATAGTGGTGATTTTAACCAATAAAAAAGGCTATGTCCCAATTACGTGTTGCATGGGGCGCCCCAGCGCCTCCTGCAAGCAACGTGGGATATTCACTTCTCGCCCGTAGCGCTCCAACATCCTTCGCCAACCCAGATAATTCCTCAGATAGTGGGTAGCTACCCCATGGAACCGCTCCATCCACTCTTTCAACCGACGGTGATATCCGTTTACATGCTGAATGTGGTACGCGCCAATCACGCGCTCGCCTTGACGATTGTGCACGACCTGATGGGTCACTCCCTGCGCTTTGCTGAAACTGGCATACACCCCGGCGCCGTCGCTACACAACACCGCATCTGGCGAGACAAGGGGTGTCAAAACCGCTATCACCGTCTCGGCATTCATTTTCTCCAACTGAAAATCCGCATGGTGGCCAGCCCGGTCCTGAACCACCATCACCGGGATGTAATCCGACCCTGTGCCTCGGGTACGGCCTTTGCCCCCGCGGTGGCGGGCCGGGCGGGGCAAACCACGTTGTCCTTTAAACGACTCCAGGAAGAAAGTCTCATCAACCTCGACGATACCCCCTTCCCGTGCCGCCTGGTGACTCGCCATGGCTTTCAGGAAGCGGTGACGCCACAAGAAGGCGGTGTTTTTACAGACCCCGCAGCGGACGGCAGCCTGTCGCACGGTCAGCCCGTCAATGAGGGCCTGGGCATAGTCTTCCCAGCACTGTGCCTTGCGAAGCCGGGCCAGTGGCGTCTTGGTGAGAACGGAGCTGGTACGCAGACACTGCTTGCAGCGATAGCGACGCAGCCCTCGACTCCAGCCCCAAGGAGCCAACTGCGCGGCCTCGGCCTGGCAGTGAGGGCAACATTGGCAAGGGGGGAGTTGGGTGGCTAAAGAGGTGATGGGGTGAGGAGCGGTGAGTTCATGTTGCGCGAGGCGACGCTGGCGCAAGGTGAGCTGTGGGAAGAGAGAGAGTAGATGTTGAAAGGCTTGGGTATCCATGATGGAGGCCCTCAAGGTGATGACCTACTTCAAGGTTAGCCTTTCAACACATAACTGGGACAGCGCCATAAAAAAGGGAGCCGGCTGCTCCCTTCATTCAGTTGGGCTCAAACCTCAGGCGGCCGGGCGATGGCCCAGCTTGCCATCCAGCTCCGCCAGCTTGGCTTCCATCTTGGCCCGGCAGGTATCCGACAGATCGCGGATGCCGGCGGCGCCGTGCTCCTTGCTGCACAGGGGGGGCAGCATCTCCAGCAGCACCTCGCCGTTGTCCCAGCGGTTCAGGTCAACCTGACCGAAGTAGCTGGAGCAGACGATAGGCACCACGGGCACTTCGGCCTGGACGGCGGTGTGGAAGGCGCCGGCCTTGAACGGCAGCAGACCGCGGCCCTGGGAGCGGGTCCCTTCCGGGAACATCCAGATGGAGGTGCCGTGGTGCTTGATGCGATCCACCACCTGGCCTATGGTGCCGATGGCGCGGGAGCGGTTGGATCTGTCGATCAGCACGTTGCCGGAAAGCCAGAAGATGAGGCCGAAGAAGGGCAGCCACAGCAGGCTCTTCTTGCCCACCGCCACCACGCCAGGGCGCACGGCACCGGTCACGGTGAAGATGTCGAAGTTGCTCTGGTGATTGCAGACATAGACGGCAGGCCCCGCCGACTTGACCTCGTCCGGAATGGTGACCCGGACCTTGAGCCCGATGAGCGGGCAGACGGCATGGTACATGCGGGCGAAAACATAGACGTTGTTGGGGTGGCGCGGTCGCACCAGACAGAGCAACAGACCAAACACGAACCAGAAGATGAGCAGCAGGGTAAGCAGCAGCACACGGGCAAGTTTGAGCATCGAACACCTCGGAATTTGACTCGGCGCAGTATACTGGTCCCCCTTTTAGCGAACAAGCGTTCGCCAGACAGAACCGACCACCCCAGATGGAGCATGTGGTCGCATCGAATCCCGCTGGCTTGCTCACGCCACCATTGATCGATAGGATATGCCCCATTCAACAGGGTAGGACGAGCATGATTTTGCGACAACGCGTGGCGACAAGACTCCTGCTGCTGGTCTGCATCCTGGTGCTCAACTGTGCGGCCCAGCCGCTGGCCAGGCTGGCACAGCTCGACCAGGCCCTGAGCTGCCAGATGCTCCCCCTCTCCTCGTCCAGCGCCGATGCAAACGAGGGGCAAGCCGCGACGCCCCAGCCCAGCAGTTGCCAGCTCAACGGCAAGTGGCTCAGTGCCGCCAATCTGCTCTGCGCCGAGCAGATCTTCTTTGCCATCGCCTTCGTGATTGCCCTGCTGGCGCCCCTGTCGCGCCGCTCCCCTGCGCTTCCTCCTCCCATCAACATCTCGCCTCCCGAACGGCGACTGCACCTCACCCTCTGCGTCTGGCGGGAATGAGTCTGCGGCGGTTTTCTCCACCCTGACTTTCATTTTCAAGAGACAAACACATGTCAAACATCATCAAGACCGCCCTGTTGCTGAGCGGTCTGCTGTGGCAATCCATGGGATTGGCCAGCGACACCGGCTGGCTCACCAGCCCCCAGAACGATCACGCCAAGGTGCGGCTGCAAGCTGATACCCGGGATCCCGCAGCCCCCCGGGTGCTACTCAACCTGCAGCTTGAATCCGGCTGGAAAACCTATTGGCAGAACCCGGGTGAGGGCGGCATAGCCCCCGAGATCCTCTGGGATCAGCCCCAGCCGGCGGCGCAGTGGCACTGGCCAGTGCCCAGACGGTTCGACGTCAGCGGCATCTCGACCCAGGGCTACCAGGGGGACGTCAGCCTGCCCATCAGCCTCACCCGCAGCGGCGGCGAGGCACTGACGGGCACCCTGCGCCTCTCGACCTGCAGCAACGTCTGCATCCTGACCGACTACCCCTTCACCCTCGCGCTGGACGGCGCTGCCCCTGAGGGGTTCGACCTTGCCTATGCGAAGGCGATGAGCACCCAGCCGCAGGCCATGCCGGACACTGTGACCCTCAAGGCGGGCTACCGGCAGAACCAGTTGCAACTGACCGCAGACAACCCCCAGGGCTGGCAGGATCCCCAAGTATTCCTCCAGCGCCTGGAGGGGGTCGAATTTGGCGAGCCCAGCCTGGAGGTGCAGGGCAACACCCTGATCGCCCGCATTCCGGTCAGCGATGGCTGGCAGGGGGATGCCCCCGATATCCGTCATCAGCCACTCGGGTTGGTACTGGCGAGCGGCGAGCAGGCCTGGCAGAGCGAGGTCCGCATAGGTGAGCCCCTGACCCTGCCGAGCGGCGGCCGTTCGCTGCTCTGGTTGCTGGGGGCCGCGCTGCTGGGGGGGCTCATCCTCAACCTGATGCCCTGCGTGTTGCCGGTGCTGGCCCTCAAGCTGGGATCCGTGCTGCAACTCGAGAGCCGGGAGCGCCGCCCGGTGCGCCTGCAATTCCTGGCGGCCAGTGCCGGCATCCTGGTCTCCTTCTGGGCGCTGGCGCTGATGAGCACACTGCTGCGCGCCACCCAGGGGGCGGTCGGCTGGGGCATCCAGTTCCAGAGCGTCTGGTTTATCGGCTTCATGGTGGTGGTGACGGCGCTGTTCTGCGCCAATCTGCTGGGGCTGTTCGAGCTGCGGCTGCCGAGCAACCTCAATACCCGCCTGGCCACCAGCGGCGGCCAGGGCCTGGGGGGTCACTTCCTGCAGGGCTGCTTTGCCACCCTGCTGGCAACCCCCTGCTCCGCACCCTTCCTCGGCACTGCGGTCGCCTTTGCCCTCGGGGCGCCGCTGGGTCAGCTCTGGCTCATCTTTACCGCGCTGGGTCTGGGCATGAGCCTGCCCTGGCTGCTCATCGCTGCCGTCCCCCGCCTCGCACTCTGGCTGCCGAAGCCGGGCCGCTGGATGGGGCGCCTGCGCACCCTGCTCGGCCTGATGATGCTGGGCTCCAGCCTCTGGCTGCTCAGCCTGCTCGGCAACCACGTCGGCCCCTTCTGGATGCTGATCCTGATGGCGCTGATGCTGACGGCCCTGCTGCTGGCCGTGGTGTGGCGCCACGGCATACGGGCGCTGACCCTGGGGCTGGCACTGGGCTGCCTGCTGGGCGGGGCCCTGCTGCTCGGCGGCGCCTTCACCCTGGACGGCAAGCCCCAGCAGGACAGGGTCGACTGGCAGCCGCTCTCCGAGCAGGCCATCACGCTGGCACTGGCCCAGAACAAGCGAGTCTTCATCGATGTGACCGCCGACTGGTGCATCACCTGCAAAGCCAACAAATTCAACGTACTGCTGCGAGATGACGTGCAACAGGCCCTGAGCGCCCCCGATGTGGTGGCCCTGCGCGGGGACTGGAGCCGCCCCTCCGATAGCATCGCCAGCTTCCTGCGCCAGCGCGGCAGCGTGGCCATTCCCTTCAACCAGATCTACGGGCCCGGCCTGACGGATGGCGAGATCCTCTCCCCCCTGCTGGACCGATCGACCCTGCTTGCCACCCTGGCGCAAGCCGGTATTGCCCCCTCTCAAGGAGAAACCAAATGAAACCGACCCTGCTCGCCCTGACCCTGCTGGGCACACTCTTGACCCCGGCCCTGCACGCCGCCCCCTTCACCCCGGAGCAGGAGGCCCGCATCAAGGAGCTCATCCGCGAGACCCTGGTCCAGAATCCGAAGATCCTGGATGAGGCGGCCGAATCCTGGGAGAAACAGAACGCCGCCGATCAGGCGGCCCAGCTCGGCGACTTCATCAAGGGCAACAAAGACGTGCTGTTCAACAGCGCCACCAGTCCGCGCCTGGGGGCCAAGAACCCCAAGCTGACCCTGGTGCTCTTCACCGACTACAACTGCCCCTACTGCAAGCAGTTCGACCCCGCGGTGGCCAAGCTGCTCAAGGCCTATCCGAACGATCTGGGGCTGGTGATCAAGCTGCTGCCGTTCAAGGGACAGACCTCCGCCAAGGCGGCCCAGTACAGCCTGACCCTGTGGCAGCAGGATCCGGCCCGCTTCCTCGCCCTGCACGACAAGCTGATGAGCAAGCAGGGCATGCTGACCGAGGCGGACATCAACAAGGCGCTGGCGGCCACCGGCAATGTGGCGCTCAAGCCTGAGGGCAAGGCCACCGAGGAGCTGCGCAATAGCCTGCGCATCGGCACCTTGCTGGGCGTGCAGGGCACACCGGCGACGCTTATCGGCAACCAGCTGGTGCCGGGCGCGCTTCCCTATGAGCAGCTCGAGCAGCTTGTGAAAACTGAACTGGCGAAACTGGGGTAACCAATGACCGAGACAGTCACCCCCAGACCCCGCTGGCGACGCTGGGGCAAGGAGGCACTCTGGCTGCTGCTGTTTGCCCTGATCATCTCGACCCTGCTGGATCTGTGGCGCAGCCCGGCGCTGCCTGAGGGGAGCCCACTGCCTGTGCTGACCCTGCAAGATGGCACCCAGGCCGACCTGCAGGCCATGAGCCGGGACAGGCCGCTGCTGGTCTACTACTGGGCCAGCTGGTGCGCCGTCTGCCGCTTCACTACCCCGACGGTGGAGCAGCTCTGGCAAGACGGCGGTAACCTGCTGACGGTGGCGCTGCGCTCCGGCGACGACGCCAGGTTGCAACAGGGCATGGCCAGGAAGGGGCTGACCTTCCCCACCCACAACGATGAGCAGGGGGCGCTCGCCGCCCGCTGGCAGGTGAGCGTCACCCCCAGCTTCCTCATCATCAAGGAGGGCAAGGTGGTGAGCAGCACCACCGGCTGGAGCAGTCGCTGGGGCTTGCAGCTGCGGCTGCTGTGGGCCAGCTGGCTGGCTTGAGCCCCATCACAATGAGCAGAGCCCGGTATGACTACCGGGCTCTTTTTTTATCTGAAGGCCGAGCTTGCTGATGCGCCCTCTATTGCGCCGGTGACATGGCCCCCTGCCCGATCCGGGCCTTGACGCTGGCCCGCTCGGCTTCGTCGATCACGCCGTCAGCGTTCTTGTCCAGGCGGGTGAAGAGGCTCTCATGGCGCTGGATGAACTGCGCCTTGGTCGTATCCTGCATCGGCCTCATGTTGCCCATCTTGCCCGGCATGGCCTTGCCCGATTGCTTCATCGCCTCTTGCATCTTGGCCATGGCGGCCTCTTTCTCGGCGACCGACAGGGTGCCATCGCCGTTGCTGTCTTGCCGGGCGAAGCGCTGCTCGGCTCTCTCCATAAACTGGGCCTTGGTGACATCCCCCTTGAGCAGCACCAGCGGCTCATCGAGGCTCTCATCGGCGGCGATGGCGAGGCCGCCCAGCAGTACCAGAGGCAGAAGATAAAGTTTGAACATGGCGGTTAATTCCTTTTGGTGGCCGCGATCTTGTCGAGGCCTGATGAGGATCGCCAGGGCAGGTCCCTTGTCACATGCACGTCCGGCGATTTGGTACCGGCATGGGCGCACTGTCGCCCGTCACGGATACCCTCTGTCAGTGTAGTCCCCATGCAGGGGCCCCACGCCAGACGGGCTGGCAAGCCGCTTAATGACGACCGGGCTCCCCGTTCGCCCCGGGTCGCTGCCATATCGCGTCCTATTCATGGCGGTGGCCGGTGGTTTCCGTTAAAATGACGGGTTTTTACCGTGCCTGGTTCCCCAAGCCCCATCAGGCGCCAGCATTGTGACTCTGATGATGCCAGTGATGCAGGATCTGCCATGAACAACTACTTTCGGGTGCTGGGCGTCAAGTCCAACGCCAGTGAAAACGACATCAAGAAAGCCTATCGACGGCTGTCTAACCAGTACCACCCCGACAAGCTGCTCGGGGCGACGGATGAAGAGCGAGAGCAGGCAGCCATCAAGCTGCATCAGGTGAAGAAGGCCTACGAGGTGCTTTCCGATCCCAAGGCGAGAGCCGCTTTTATCAAGGATTTCAACAACGTCATCGTGACCGATCCCGCTGCTGCCATGCAGGAGATGTGGGACCAATTCTACCCCTGAGGGCGCTATGCAAAAAAAATGGGACCAGGCTCGACTCAAGGCTCTGCAAAGTGATGCCAGCGAGAACATCGAATCCTACCGGGATCAGGATCAGCCCAAGGCACTCGAGCAGTTCACCGGCAAGATGAAGGCCCTGCTGCTGGCCGACATCAGCATGCTGGAGTTCATGCCCGAATACCTGCCGCTGGCCCTCTATGGCCGGGTGCAGTTCCCGCCCAAGGCGAAGCCGCAGTGGGCCAGGTGGCTCGCCGACGACGTACAACCCTCATGGGACGAGTTCAAGGTGTCGGTGGCCTTCAACAACGCCGATCTGCCGCTGGTCAAGGCGGTACGGGCCCAGAGCGAAGATCAGCTGATCGAAGCCTGCGCCGTTCTCTACCTGCTGGACAACCCCCAGCCCCGCGGTGGCCGTCGTGCCGATGACGACTTTGATCTACGCGACGACGAAGATGACGACGGGGAAGATGCCGACGCCGACTATCATGGCGGTGATGGCGAAGAAGACGATCAGGACATGTACGACGAAGTGCGTTTCTAATTTGAGGCAAAGCATGAACAGTCTGATAGAAATTACCGCCATCGAGATCAAAGAGCTGGCCGTGGTCGAGCCCAAGCAGGCCAGCGAAAAGTTCGAGCTGATCGCCAAGACGATGTCCGACGAGCAACTGGCCGAAGTCATTGAAAACATTGATATCGTCACCCTGACCCAGATCAACGGCCAGCACGACATCTCCTTCCCGTCCATCATCTCCGAGCTGATGACCCCGGAGCGGATCCGCGACATCGTCTGCCAGCAGCCTCTCTACTGGGAGGAGGCCATCAAGAACAATGCCGAGGAGCTGCAACAGCACACCTTCGACTTCCTCAACTACCTGATCCGCACCCAGGACAGCGAGGCCAAGCAGCGCGAGATCCTGGAGTGCATCGCCGAGGATCCCGCCGGGCTCTTCTATCTCGCCATCCCCTTCATCGAGTTCTACCGTGGCGATCGCTACGAGGATGAAGAGGGCTATAGCGATGGCCTGCACGCCGAAGAGGAAGATCTCGAGGAGTCCCTCGCCTACAGCGAGCGCCAGCAGAGCGAGGATGCCCACGACTACCCGCTGGATGATCCGAGAAGCCTCTTGATGCTGATCCGCGAGCAGGCTCCCGAGGTGGAGAAAGCCATCAAGTCGCTGCTGCGCAGTGAGAACGCCACCTGGGAGGGGATCATCAACAAGTTCGCCAACGAGCTGGTGATGCAGGCCAAGGAGAAGAACCAGGTCAGCGACGAGTACGACGAAGTGGACGACATGTTCAGCTTCCTGGATTGAGGAGAGCCCTATGCAACTAGTCATCCGCGAGGCCAACGAAGGCCCCTTCCTCACCCAGGTGCTGCGCTTTGGCGCCGAGCGTGAACTCCTGAGCGCCCAGCAACTTGCCGCCATCAAGGGCAAGGCGGTGCTGATGAGCCTGAAATTCGCCGACAAGTACTACAACAAGTACAAGATGCACCTGCTGGAGCAGGCCGCCCACGACGTCATCGGCGTGGTGAGCTTAGGGTTGCAGGAGCTCTCCGGGCGCGACACGGCCCGGGCGCTGGCCCTGCTGCAGGCACCGGAAGGCCCCATCAAGCCGTTCCAGAAGGGCTGGTCCATGCTCATCTCCGTCAGCCCCAGGCAGACCGGCAACAGCCTCTACGGGGACGTGGATGCCCGTCTGCTGGACAAGATCTCGAGCCCTCCCGATGTGGAGGAGTGGCAAGGGTGGCTGGAGTACGAGAAGGCACTGACCGAGCACAACAAGGTCCGCCTGATGGGGCTCATCGATCAGCACTTCTTCGCCTGCGAGAGCGATCACCCCACTATGGAAGACAAGCTGGCCGAGGCCCTGCTCTACCGCATCCTCTGCGGCAAGGGCAGCGGCGCCGCGCCCCTCAAGGTGAAGCAGGATCTCAAGCGCCGACTTGGGCGGGAGATTGAGCTCGACGAGGCCTGGTACGACACCGCGCATCTGACCACCCAGCTTGCCCTCATGCTCACCGAGCTGCCCGCCGACATGGCCGCCGCCCTGCGCCAGGAGCTGAGCCCGGGCTTCGTGCCCAACCTGCTGCACACCCTGGGGTTTGTGCGCCAGTACCAGCAGCAGCAAAGGGAGAACGCCTCGCCGGAGAAGCTCGACAACGTCGAGATGCGCGCCGGCCTCAGGCACCCCCTGCTCGGCTGGCCCCTCTACCACGACTTCTAGGGCGCTTGTCTGCCTTGAGAACTTGTCCCCCAACGCCCGGCTCGCCGGGCGTTGTCATCTCTGCGCCCCCGAACAGGCGCCGCCAATAAAAAGTGCCCCTATAAGTGCTAGCGTACAGACGCCCCTGCCGGGGTGAGGGAAGATGCCCCCATCACGAACAGGCGCAGGTCGCGCCGACCGATATACGGCCCCCTGGCGCGTCATCCCCTGCGCCCTGGCGCCCCCTGAACCAACCACTATCCGGGCTGATGCGTCGGGGTCCGGGTCGGGATCGGCAACCCCACCGGGATGGTTTGCCGCATACCCCAGGCGCATTGCACAACATCAAGAGGTAACCCCATGAACAAGCTCCATGGTTTGACACGAGGGGCGGTGGCAATGGCCCTGCTGATTGGCCTGGCAGCCTGCTCCGGCATGTCGCAACAGGGCAAGAGTACCGCCGTGGGTGCCGGCATAGGTGCCGTCGGCGGCTCCGTCCTGACCGGAGGCAGCGCGGCCGGCACCATAGGTGGTGCCGTCGTCGGTGGCGTCATCGGCCACGAGATCAAGAAATAGGTCTCCCCCTCCCTTCTCATCCAGCGCCCGATCCGTCGGGCGCTGTTCTGCCTGGACTCATGACCCCCAATGCCAGCCGGGTGGCGCCAACTACCTCCTCAGCGTCATTGGCCCACATTTTGTCAGGAATATAATGGCCCCCTCATACCGACCGCAGGGGAGCGCCGTGAGCAGAAAACCCGACAGGATCACCGCCATGCAGCAGATCATCGACGCCGTGAAGCAAGAATTCCCGCTCTATCAGCCAGATACCTTCAAATGCGGGCCCGACAACAGCTGCATCGGCTGCCCCAAGAAGCTGATGGAGCTGGTGGATACGGATCTCTGCTACTGGCAATATCAGATCCAGCGCGGCATTGCGCCCAGCTTCGACGAGCTAAACCGCTTCGGCAAGATGTGCAAGAACATCCGCCGGGCGCTGGTGCGCAGCGGCCGCATCCCCGCCTGATGCTCTGCATCCATATCTGATAAGGTGTGACCGACAGGCCCGGATCGGGCACAAGCGAGAAGGAGACCAAGATGACCCAGGAGCGGATCCAGACCCGATATCAGCTGGCGGGCCCCTTTGCCACTCAGGCCGAGTTGGAGCAGGCCATAGCCGGGGCAATAGAGCACCACAAGCAGGACTTCTTCCCCCTGCTGGAGCGGCTAGTGGATGTGGGGGACACCAGAGTCAACCTGAGCCAGCAGAACCCGCTGCGGGTGCTGAGCATCGAACTCGATGAAGATGGCAGCAAGGGGCTGGCCCACCTCAACTACGAGTCCAACTTCGCCGAGAGCTGCCTCATCATCAACGAATATGACCAGCACCAGACTAGCGTGCCTTTTCGCCTGGAAGGGGATGAGCTTGTCTTCGACCTTGAGCTACCCATCGCCTGGAATTTCAATAATTAATAGTTCGGCGGTGCGATTCACCTTGTTTATTGCGCCCTGCCGGCTCTTGAGCACTGATAAGGACATTAGATGCATATTCACCAGGCAACCTCCGTTGATATCGACGATCTCACCCTCTTGTTTGATGCCTATCGCCAATTCTATGGACAGGCTCCGGCGCCCATGGCCGCAGCCGCCTTCATTGCCGAACGTCTTGCCAAAAGTGAGTCTGTTATCTTTCTGGCTCGCGGTGAGACGGGTGAAGCCATTGGCTTTGCCCAGCTTTATCCCGCCTTCTCATCCGTTGCGATGAAGCGGATGTGGTATCTCAACGATCTGTTTGTCGCAGCATCGGCCCGCCAGCAAGGAGTCGCGAGAGCCTTGCTAAAACAGGTAGCGACCTTTGCCAGGGAGACGGACGCACTGACGGTCAAACTGGCCACAGCCGTATCCAATCTGCCCGCAAAAGCCCTCTACGAATCGGAGGGATATCAAAAGGTTGTCGCCTTTGATCACTACACCCAGCGGGTTTAGCGAGCAGGGTTGAGCGACTCAGCCTCATCGACCATGGCGCAGCTCCCGTCGCCACAGGCAAAGAGGGGGAAAAGATTGGGTGTCCGCAGAATAGTGGCTGCCAGGAAGGCAGGTGCTCCGCAATAACAGCTTGATGATCGGCCGTTAAATAAAGAGGCTGGCGTGACTACTCGGGTGCCCCACTTGGTGTAGGGTTGTCTCCATGCCAACTGAATGAACTATCGGGGGTCAGCATGGGTGAGCATCAATCTGCAGCAAGGCCGGTATTGAACGACGGCGATAGCTTTGGTTTCGAGCGCAAGAGTGCCGGAGACTTCCCCTTCTATCGCCAGCCCCCGAATACCTTGTCTGGCCGCAGCTGGGTGCTGATCCTGCTGGGGGTGGTGCTGGGTTTTGCCGTGCTGACGGCGCACATAGGGTTTTATAAAACCACGGCGGGCGGCTTTGTCCCCGCCATCCTGTTTCCTCTCATCCCCCTGGCCGTGCTCGCCATGGTGGCGGGGAAGGCATGGCGATCGCTGTTTCGAACACCGACGGGGCGGGATGTCCTCTTGATGCTGGCGATTGCCGGCGTCAACATTCTGGTCTCGGTCGCCGTTGCACTGGTACTGCAGCACCTGTTCAAGATGAGTGAAAACCCGGTCAACGCCATGCTGGCAGAGGCCTCCAATACGGCGCGCATCCTCTTTTATGTAAAAACGGCGCCCCAGCTCTTCGGCGAGGAGGTGGTCTCCATACTGCCTTTTCTGGCCATCCTCTGGTTTTGTCACACTAAGCTCAGCCTGAGCCGCAAGCGAGCGATGCTCACCGCCTGGCTCTGCACAGCCCTTATCTTCGGGGCCATGCACCTGCCCACTTATGACTGGAATTTTCTGCAATGCTTTCTGGTGATTGGGACGGCCCGCATAGTGCTGCTCAGTGGCTACATCATCACCAAAAATATCTGGGTATCGACCGGCGCACACATCATCAATGACTGGCTGCTGTTTACCGTCATGGTGCTGCTGCGTGGTGGCCAGGCCGGCATATAAGACCGGCAACAGACCGGGGCATGATCACAGGAAAGGAGCCTTGCCGGCTCCTTTTTCCATTGCCCATAGAAAAGGCGAGGCCCTTGCCTCGCCTTTGCCTGCGTCGGATGGGCATCAGGTGAGATAGTAACGCCACGACCTGCTCGGCTCTGCATAGCCGACCCGGATGCAGAAGGGGGCAAGCTCGTGATTGGCCTGCTCCAGGCTGAGGGTCTGGTGGGCATCCTGCTGACACCACTGCACGAACTCGTCGCTGTTGAAGCTGTAGTGATCCCCGTGAAAGGCCCCGTGGGCCTCGATAAGCCCTATGGCTTTCTCCGTTTCCATGTCTGGCCTCCTGGCACTGTGCTGTCTTCTTTAAGCTTAGCGAGTGGGGAGGAGTAGGGTCGATTAGCGCAGCGTAATCGTCCGCACCATCGGCACCGTGGTGAGTGGAAAAGGGACAAGAAGAGAGGTTGCCTGCAAAACAGCTGCAACCGGTTTACGCGATCGTCTGATTACGCTTCGCTAATCAAACCTACGGCCCTCCATATCCCTGACGCCATCCTACACGCCCCCTTCTCCCCTTGCGGGAGAAGGATCAGGGATGAGGGGAAGTAAGCCATTAACGTAGGGTGCAATAAGCGCAGCGCATTGCACCGGCAGCAAGCGGGATATAAATTGCGGTGCAATTCACGTTGTTCATTGCCCCCTACTTACTTGGCTTGGACAAAGGTCGATACTGATCACAACAAGAAACCATTTGGTTCTGGTAGGCTACCAGTAATTGCATTGGATTGAAAATGTTGGGCTTTGTACACTCAGCACCAACCTACAATTTTGCCCAACCTACCGGGCCTTTACAATAACAATACCTCTCGGAAAACAGTGGGTTAGGCATAATATGAAATATCGAAAGACAGATAAGTGGGATGATATTAAAAACACAGAAAACTTATTATTTTTCGCTCAAATGTTTGATGAGCTTTTTTTCGATTTTTCTCTAGATACGTATAAACCCTCTGCAATGAATACCAGTCTATTATGCGAGGAGGCATTAGAAGTAATTGAGGAGATAAACAAAGGGAATATAAAACAACCAAATTTACAGCATGTAATTGATGAGTTATGTGAAAATTTATCAAAAGATCACGTCGTAAAATCTTTATTATCACTAGAATTGAAACAAATAAATTCAGTTTTGTTAGACCCAAAACAAAAATCTGATGATAAGAAAATAGTTATAGAGCTCATCCTTCGGCAGATTTACCTTAAGAAGTATAAGAAGAAAAATGAAGATCTTCTTATCCAAGCGATCAAGGAACAAAAGAACTTTTCTCTTATCCGCTCATTAGCCAGAAGCTATGCAACAACTTTACTGAATATTGGTTATAGTTCAGAGTTTATTGCAGAAACAACAAAGAAATTTTTCCACTACGACAAAAACAGAATATCTAGTAATGAAGCGATAAACGACTTCATTGAAATGTTCTCTCATAAAGTTAAGTCATATCGCCTAATCTATAGAGCAAAATCAGATATAGAGTTATATAGCGACTCATTATCTACCTTTAAAGTAAAGATAATTGAAACCATAGATAATTTAGATATAGATCTAACTAATCACTCCTTCACCAAAGGTACAGATGAAGTTTTCATATGTGTTGATGATATAAAAGCAAGAGATATACACTCCGCAAAAAGTAAAGCTGAAAAAATTTTAGATACATTAAGTACCATTTTTGGATTATTCCATCATAAGGAACAACTTAATTGGGCTAGCGACTGCTTGATCATTGATGATACAGATAAAATAGTTAACCGCTCTAGGGTAAGCATTAATGCTATGCATAAATGCATAGACCAAAAAAAATCCAGAGCCGCACAACAAGCAAATCGCTTTCTGTCAGAGTTTGGGCTTGAGAAAAATTCATTCAATATTTTTGCTCGCTCTGCAGAACTTCACTCTCTAGCACTTAAAAGTGATTCCAATGAAAACCAAATGCTAAATCTATGGATTTCTTTAGAATCGATAATCCCAGCATGCAATGATGAAAAAATATCCAGCATTGAGCACATAGTTAATAGCACCATACCATTCCTAAACTTAAGTTATTATCAAACACTTGTGGCTAGATTAACTAGCGATCTATTTAATTGGAATAGAGGGCAAACAAAGAGAATTTTAAAGCAAGTTTCTGGCGAAAATCAGGTTGTAAAGTTAGCCAAGCTACTTGCTATAGATGAATATCAAGAATTAAGAAATGAATTTAAAAATTCATTTAATGACTTTCATCTGTTAAAGGACCGATTTGAATATCTAGAGCATGTTTACTCAAGCCCTAAAAATATGCTCAATGGATTGGAATCACATACAATAAGAATCGGTTGGCAAATTCGCCGAATTTATCGCGCAAGAAATATGATTGTTCATAGTGGAACAACACCTAGCTACATTGAAATGCTGATTGAAAACATACACAACTATTTAGACCATGTGATCAGAAAAATTATTGATTTAGCCTCTGACTCACAGAAAATATTAAGTATTGAACAGGCATTTATCCTGACTAAAATGACATATAAATCGCTTGGCGACACATTGTCTAAAAAAGATCAGAGATTCACTAATGAGCTTATAGAACAGATGTACAATGTATAAAGAAGGGCGCTTTCGCGCCCTTTCTTATTAATTACCCTTCCTGATTTTCCTCCGCGACCGGTTCGACTCCGGCCACGGGTTCAATCTCTATCCTGTCCACTCGCTGCAAGCCTCTTGGCAGCTTGGCGCCACGGCGGCCGCGCTCGCCGCGGTAGTAGTCCAGATCCGAGGGTTTGAGGGTCAGCTTGCGCTTGCCGGCGAACAGGGTGACATATTGCCCCTGCGGGATAATGGCGGCCATCACCATAAACTCTTCCCGCGCCTTGACCCGCGCCGACGGAATGCTGATGAGCTTGTTGCCCTTGCCCTTTCCGAGCACCGGCAGTGTGCTGAGCGGGAACAGCAGCATGCGCCCCTCGTTGGAGATGGCCATGCAGAGATCGGTCTCTGGCGAGCCAATCTTCTGGGGCGCCATCACCAGGCCCCCTTCCGGCACCGTCAGCAGCGCCTTGCCGTTCTTGTTCTTGCCAATCAGGTCGTCATATTTGCAGACGAAGCCATAACCGGCGTCACTGGCGATGAGGTAGGGTTCGCCCTCATTGCCCATCACCAGATGGCGCACCTCTTCCCCCGCCCCCAGGGCGAAGCGGCCGGTGAGCGGCTCCCCCTGACTGCGGGCGGAAGGCAGGGTGTGCGCCTCCAGCGAATAGGTGCGGCCCAGGCTAGAGAGGAAGACCGCCTGCTGGTTGCTGCGCCCGCAGGCGTGGGCCAGATAGCCATCCCCCGCCTTGTAGGAGAGCCCGGCCACGTCTACGTCATGGCCCTTGGCGGCCCGCACCCAGCCCTTGTCGGACAGGATGACGGTCACCGGCTCGCTCGGGGTCAATTCCTTCTCGGTCAGGGCCACGGCGGTGGCACGCTCCACCAGCGGGGTGCGGCGATCGTCGCCGTACTTCTCGGCATCCGCCAGCAGCTCTTTCTTGAGCAGGGTGTTGAGGCGACGCTCCGAGCCCAGGATCAGTTCGAGTTTGTCGCGCTCCAGCGCCAGCTCTTCCTGCTCGGCGCGCAGCTTGAACTCTTCGAGCTTGGCCAGATGGCGCAGTTTCAGCTCCAGGATCGCCTCGGCCTGGGTCTCGCTGATGTTGAAGCGCTCCACCATCACCTTGCCCGGCTCATCCTCGGTGCGGATGATCTCGATCACCTCGTCGATGTTGAGGTAGGCGACCAGCAAGCCTTCGAGGATGTGCAGGCGAGCCAGCACCTTGTCGAGACGATATTGCAGACGGCGACGCACCGTCTCGCGACGGAAGACGATCCACTCGGAGAGGATCATCTTGAGGGTCTTCACCTGGGGTCTGTTGTCCAGCCCCAGGATATTGAGGTTGACGCGATAGTTCTTCTCCAGATCCGTGGTGGCGAACAGGTGGGCCATCAGCCCCTCTACATCCACCCGGTTGGAGCGGGGGATGATCACCAGACGGGTCGGGTTCTCGTGATCCGACTCGTCCCGCAGATCGGTGACCATGGGCAGCTTCTTCGCCACCATCTGGGCGGCGATCTGCTCCATGATCTTGGCGCCCGAGGCCTGATGGGGCAGCGCCGTGATGACGATGTCGCCATCCTCCTCGCTCCACACCGCCCGCTGCTTGATGGAGCCCTTGCCGGTCTCGTAGATTTTGCGGATGTCATCGCGCGGGGTGATGATCTCGGCATTGGTCGGGTAGTCCGGCCCCTGAATATGCGTCATCAGCACATCCAGCCCCGCATTGGGGTTGTCCAGCAGCTCGGCACAGGCAAGGGCCACTTCCCGCGCGTTGTGGGGCGGAATGTCGGTCGCCATGCCCACCGCTATGCCGGTCACCCCGTTGAGCAGTATGTGAGGCAGGCGGGCGGGCAGCACCACGGGTTCCTTCATGGTGCCGTCGAAGTTCGGCGTCCACTCCACAGTGCCTTGGCCGAGCTCGGAGAGCAGCAGCTCGGAGAAGCGCGACAGCCGCGCCTCTGTGTAACGCATGGCGGCGAAGGATTTGGGATCGTCCGGCGCACCCCAGTTGCCCTGACCGTCCACCAGCGGGTAGCGGTAGGAGAAGGGCTGGGCCATCAGCACCATGGCTTCATAACAGGCGCTGTCGCCGTGGGGATGGTACTTACCCAGCACGTCACCCACGGTACGGGCGGACTTCTTGTGCTTGGAGAGCGCGGACAGCCCCAGCTCGCTCATGGCGTAGATGATGCGCCGCTGCACGGGCTTGAGGCCATCGCCGATATGGGGCAGGGCCCGATCCATGATGACGTACATGGAGTAGTTCAAGTAAGCCTGTTCGGTAAAGGCGCGCATGGGCTGGCGCTCTACCCCGTCCAGACTGAGCTCGATAGCATCACTCATGTGATTATCTCTTTCGGTTCGGGAGCTGGTTGGCGCTCTACTTCATCCAACAGACTGAGCTCGATAGCATCACTCATGTGATTATCTCTTTCGGTTCGGGAGCCGCCACAGGGCGACTCCGGCTAAATGCTTGCTGGCCCGCACAGGGCCAGCCGACGGCTTAGATGATGGCGAGGTTGCCCTTCTCTTCCAGCCACTCCCGGCGATCCGGGGCACGCTTCTTGGCCAGCAGCATGTCCATCAGCTGCAGGGTCTCGTCCCCCTCCTCCAGCTCGCCCATGGTGAGCTGCACCAGGCGGCGGGTATTGGGATCCATGGTGGTTTCCCGCAGCTGTTTCGGGTTCATCTCACCCAGCCCCTTGAATCGGGTCACCATCACCTTGCCCTTCTTCTTCTCGGCCTCGACCCGTTGCAGCACGCCGTTCTTCTCGTCCTCGTCGAGGGCATAGAAGACCTCCTTGCCGATGTCGATCCGGTAGAGCGGCGGCATGGCCACATAGACGTGGCCCTTGTTGACCAGGGTTCTGAAATGTTTAACAAAGAGGGCGCAGAGCAAGGTGGCGATATGCAGACCGTCCGAGTCCGCATCCGCCAGTATGCACACCTTGCCGTAGCGCAGGCCGGAGAGATCTTCCGAGTCCGGATCCAGGCCTATGGCCACAGAGATGTCGTGCACTTCCTGGGAGGCGAGCACCTGACCGGCCTCCACCTCCCAGGTGTTCAGGATCTTGCCGCGAAGGGGCATGATGGCCTGGAATTCACGGTCCCGCGCCTGCTTGGCGCTGCCGCCCGCGGAGTCACCCTCCACCAGGAACAATTCGCCCTGCATGGGGTCGGCGCAGTTGCAGTCGGTGAGCTTGCCGGGCAGGGCCGGGCCTTGCGTTATCTTCTTGCGCACCACAGTCTTGGCGGCGCGCATCCGGCGCTGGGCGCTGCTGATACAGATCTCGGCGATCTGCTCCGCCAGCTCGGTGTTGCTGTTTAAGTAAAGGCTGAAGGCATCCTTCACCACACCCGACACGAAGGCCGAGCTCTGGCGGGACGACAGCCGCTCCTTGGTCTGACCGGCAAACTGGGGATCCTGCATCTTGACCGAGAGGATGTAGGCGCAGCGATCCCAGATGTCTTCCGGGGTGAGCTTGACCCCGCGGGGCAACAGGTTGCGGAACTCGCAGAACTCCCGCATGGCGTCCAGCAGGCCCTGACGCAGGCCGTTGACATGGGTGCCGCCGAGCGCAGTGGGGATCAGGTTCACATAGGATTCGGCGAGGCATTCCCCCCCCTCCGGCAACCAGCACAGGGCCCAGTCCACCGCCGATTGCTCCGTGCTGAAGGCGCCGACGAAGGGCTGCTCCGGCAGGCAGGTGAACTGCTTGACCGCATCAACGAGGTAATCCTTGAGGCCATCTTCGTAGCACCACTCCAGCTTGATGCCGGTGTTCTTGTCGAGGAACTTGATGGTGAGGCCGGGGCAGAGCACGGCCTTGGCCTTAAGCAGATGCTCGAGCTTGCTGACAGAGAAGCGGGGCGAGTCGAAATAGCGCGCCTCTGGCCAGAAGCGCACCCGGGTGCCGGTGTTGCGGCGCCCGCAGGTGCCTGTGATGGTGAGCTCCTGCACCTTGTCGCCACGCTCGAAGGCGATGTCATAGACCTGACCGTCCCGGCGCACCGTCACCTCGACCCGATCGGAGAGGGCGTTCACCACCGAAATACCCACCCCGTGCAGACCGCCGGAGAACTGGTAGTTCTTGTTGGAGAACTTGCCCCCCGCGTGCAGCTTGCAGAGGATCAGCTCCACCCCCGAGACCCCCTCCTCCGGGTGAATGTCGACCGGCATGCCACGGCCGTCATCGATCACCTCGAGAGACTGGTCCTCGTGCAGGATCACCTCCAGGGTGCGGGCATGGCCCGCCAGCGCCTCATCGACGCTGTTGTCGATGACCTCCTGGCCGAGGTGATTGGGCCTGGTGGTGTCTGTGTACATGCCGGGGCGGCGACGCACCGGTTCGAGGCCATTGAGGACCTCAATGGCATCCGCATTGTATTGAGTGGACATGGAGGGCCTTGCGAATTGACGTTTGGAGGGAATCTTACTCGCTGGGAGGGTCTTGGACAAATAGGGCGGTGGCAAAGGGTGATCCAGAGAGGCTATGGCCCCGCGGGATCAGGCGGGTGTCAGTGCCTTGGGCTGCACCTGCAACAAGGACGAGAGGGATCAGGCGGGCGCCAGGGCCATGGGTTGCGCCTGCAACAAGGACGAGAGGGATCAGGCAGGCGCCAGGGCCATGGGCTGCGCCTGCAACAAGGACGAGAGGGATCAGGCGGGCGCCAGGGCCGAAGGCTGCGCCTGCAACAGGGGGGAGAGGGAGCAATGGAGTCGCCACACCAGGCCCGCCAGCTCCCGGGCCGAGGGCTCGGGGTGATCGGCCAGGCCGAGGCTGATGCGATCCAGCTCGGCCAGGGTCTGATGGAGGGAGCCATGTTGCACCCCCTGCTCGGTGAGGATCCCCTCAAGACAGCGCACGCAGGCGTCCCGCACCAGATAGAGTGCCGGCTCCCTGCCCCGCCACTGGCGCAGTTGCCAGACGATGTGGCTGCAGTTGAGCAGCACCACGCCCCAGCGCAGCACCCAGAGCCGGGCGCCCTGATCCTGCCCCTGACCGAGCTGGCTGATGCAGTGATAGATGAGGGATTCAAACTGGCTCTCGCTCTGCCGGGGCCTGGCGGCCAGCTGATCGATGAAGTGGCGGCGCAGGGAGCGGATGAGGCGGCGGCTCTTGCGCCTGTCCGAGCTGGGCCTGAGGATCTGGAACGCCAGTCCCGCCACCATGACCCCCAGCACCTTGCCGATGCTGTCGTTGACGAAGGCTTGATAGTCGTAGCTCGGCGGGTTGGTGATGGCGAGGAAGGAGCCGAGCAGCACTATGAGCTGGCCCCAGAGCGCCGCCGACGAGGGGCGCTGCAACTTGATCAGCTGCATGGTGATGAGCGCGGGGAACAGCAGGGCGCAGAACAGCCAGAAGTCGTCGATGCGGATCATCAGGCCGAACTTGACCGCGAAGCAGACCAGGCTCAGCAGCAGGATGGCCTGCAGCATGGTCTGGGTTCCCTTGGTCGGCGTCGGGGTGGCCGAATAGAGCACGCAACAGATGGACAGCAGGGTCAGGGCCGAGGCGCCCGACTCCCACTGGGTGTTGATCCAGAAGGCGCAGCCCAGCACCACGCAGAGGAAGGTGCGACCGCCGTTATAGGCCGCCTCGACGCTGTCGTTGTAACGGGTGAGCGAGCTGTGGTGCGGCGGCGTGGGCCACTCCTGGCCGTCATAGGGCACCAGCCGGCCGAGCCAGCGCTGGCACTCCAGATAGCTCCAGCAAAAATGGCGCAGGCGCAGCCAGAAGGTGCGGCGGCGAAAATCGCTGCCCGACTCGGCCACGAAGGGGGCCAGCAGGCGGGCGATGCGGTATTTGTCGCAATCGGGCTCGCCCAGCGCGCGGATCACCGAGGTTAGCAGGGGGGTCAACCCGTCCGGCGGCTGCGGCCAGTGTTGCAGCATGCGGCGCACCCCGGAGATCAGGCTGACCATCCGCAGCTGGCGGTGCAACAGGAAGTTGAGCAGCCGGTTGTGGCGGCGCAGCCGGTGGTGACTCCACACCGCCTGAATGCGCAGCACGTTCATGGTGAGGATCTGGCCGATGATCCCCTCGTGGGCGCCGCGCACATCGGCCCCCGCCTCCCCCAGCCACAGCAGCTGGGCATGCTCCCGCAGCCGGGCCTGACTCTTGCCAAGGGACGCCAGCAGTGTCTCTCCATCCGAGAGGCTCGGCAGAATCATCATCATCAGACCGCCGCAGAGGATGCCCACTATCACCTCGCTCACCCTGGCCTGGGCGATGTCGAAGATGTGCTCCGTCTCGGTCACGTTGACGCAGGAGAAGGCGATGATGGCCGCGGTGTAGCCCGCCAGGGCGAAGGCGTAGGAGACGTTGTTCTGATAGTGGTTGGAGATGTAGGTGCAAAGGCCCAGCCAGAGCGCGATAAGGAAGCTGAACAGCCAGGGATCGCTGATGCCAAGGCCGGTGATCATCACGGCCGCCATGGCGCCGATGAGGCTGCCCACCACCCGTCCCAGGCTCTTGCTGATGACGCCGCCGACGGTGGGAAAGCTCACCACGGCGGCCGAGGTCATGGCCCAGTAGGGAGCATCCAGTTGCAGCACAAACGCCAGCCAGAGCGACAGGCACATGGCCAGGCTGTTGCGCAGGGCATAGCGCCACTGGCCCTCATTGGCCTGGCCCCAGGGTGTCTGGCGCCAGCGTTCCCGGCCTGCCACCCTATTCCCCTATGGTGATGGTGCAGGTGGTGCCCGCGATCAGGGCAAGCTCGGGCGGCACATCCAGCAGACGGATCCGCACCGGCACCCGCTGGGCCAGCCGCACCCAGGGCACGTTAGGCTTGACGTCGAGCAGCAGCCCCTGGCTCCCCTCCAGGCTCTGATCGTGAATGGCGCGCCCTATGCTTTCCACCTCCCCCTTGAGCGCCTGCTCACCGCTGTAGAGCACCATGCGCGCCGGCTTGCCCGGCGCTATGTGCCTGAGCTTGGTCTCTTCGAAATAGCCCTGCACGTAGAAGGAGTGGATGTCTACCAGGGCCACCAGGGGCACCCCGGCGCTGGCGTAGTTGCCGACCCTGGCCTGCAGGTTGGTGATGTAACCGTCGCTGGCGGCGTGCACCTCGGTTCGCGCGAGCGACCATCTGGCCTGCTCCAGATTGGCCTGGGCCACCTGATAGGCCGCCTTCATCGCCTGGGCATTGAGCCTGGACTCGTCGACCGCCTCGGCGGAGATGACGGTGCGGGACAGTCCCTGGCGACGCCTGGCCTCGTGCTCCGCCTTGTCGAGATCCGATTTCGCCTTGGCCAGCGCCGCGTTGGCGTTGTCCAGGGCAATCCGGTAGGGCACGGGATCCAGGCTGAACAGGGTCTCCCCCTTCTTCACCAGCTGGTTGTCCTTGATCCAGATGCTGACTATCTTGCCCGACACCTCGGGGGTGATGCTGACCAGCTCGGCCCGCACTTTGCCATCCCGGGTCCAGGGGCCCTGCATGTAGTAGTTCCACAACCACCAGAGCGACACCAGCGCCAGGGCGCACACCAGCAGGGTGGAGAAGTATTTGAGGGTTGCCAGGGGAGATTTAGCCATGTAGCAGTATCCAGAGTGCGCCACTGACGGCGAGGATAAACAGGGAGAGATCCATCAGAAGAGGGTGCCAGACGTCCCCGCCGTAGAGCCAGTCTCTCAGCAGGTGGTGCACCGGCAACCAGCCGAGCAGGCCGAGCAGCACCGCCTTGAACAGGGGGGGAAAGTAGAGCGAGGCCCCCAGGATCAGATCCGGCAGCGCTGAAGCAGTCGTCACGGGCAGGCTCCCGGTTGGCAAGAGGAGGAGAATGGCCCGCCAGAGCGCAGGCTGACCAAGGTTAACACAGCCATTTCGGCGGCTACAGAAGCAGATGACACCATGCCGTCACCTCTGTCAGTCAAACAGGGTATGACGCCGTCCCTGCCGCACATGGTCGTGAAGGCTGCGCAACTGGGACTCCACCACCCGGTGGCGGGAGAGCGGAGGTAGGGCGTCGATGGGGAAATAGGCCGCGCCTAGGGTCTCGTCAGTCTCGGTGAGCAGCGCTCCGCCCGTCACCTCGCACAGGAAGAAGGCCTTGTGGGCATGGGGCAGTTGCGGGGGATGGGGGTGTTTGAGCTTGTCGAACAGGGCCAGCAGTTGCAGAGCGCGGCACTCAAGGCCCGTCTCTTCAACCAGCTCGCGCACCACTGCGCCCGCTGGCGAGTCGCCTATGTCGCACCAGCCCCCGGGCAGGGTCCAGAGTCCGTCGCTGCGCTCCTGCACCAGCAGCAGCCGGCCCGCGTCATCCAGGATCAGCGCCCGCACATCCAGCTTGGGGGTGGGATAACCGCTGTCCAGAGCAATCCAGTGGGCGATGGCCTCGGGATCCAGCTCGCTCTGGCTGGCGACAAGCGTGGCAGCCGCGTTTCGCAGCGCCTCGAAGCGGGCGATATCGAAGGGATCTTGGGAGTAGGTGAGCCCGGCCTGGGCCGTGGCCAGCACCTGTTCCAGAAAGGCGGCCAACGGCGGTTGCACGGCTAGAGCCCGAGGAAGCGCACTATCTGGGCGGGATAGCGCTCGAAGCCGACGAAGGCGTGGTTGCCGCCGCACTCCAGGGAGAGGCGGGCAAACTCGTATTCCCTCAAGGCCTTGCGATAGTCGAGCACCTCATCCTCCTGCTGTTGCAGGATCCAGAGCCGCTCGGGGGCGCTCACCGGCACCGCCAGCGCCCGCAGCTCGTCCATGTGGGTCGGCAGCAGCTCGTAGCGCTCGTCGGTATAGGGATTGACCTGGTGGCCCAGGTAGTCGCAGAGCAGTTCATGGGGGCGCACCGCCGGATTGATCAGCGCCGCGCGGCAGCCATGCAGCTCGCTCACCCGGGTCGCCATAAAGCCGCCGAGGGAGCTGCCCACGGCACCTAGCCTGAGGCGGCCATCATGGCGAGCCCTGGCCTCGGCAATGACGGCTTCGATGGCCTCCCAGGCCGCCGCCGGGGTATTGGGCTGGGCCGGGATAAGCACTTCGATGTCGGGCCTGTGCTCGGCCACCCAGGCAGCCATCTGCTGCGCCTTGGCCGAGCCGGGCGATGAGTTGAAACCGTGCAGATAGAGCAGAACCGGGGTCATGATGGCGGACTCCTCAATACCCGGTGGCGTTGGGGTCGGGCACGAACTGCCCCACCGGCAACCGCCACACCTGGCTGGCAATGCGGCCATCCGGATGCAGGGTGAGATAACGCCAGCCCGGGCCGGACTCGTCCAGGGCGAAACCGTCGGAGAGCGGCTTGAACTGGATGCAGGTGGAGGGGCTGGCGATCAGCCTCACCCCCTGGTGCACCTCGTCAAACTCCTGATGCACATGGCCGAACAAGATGGTCTTCTGCTGGGGATGGCGGGCCAGCACGGCGAAGAGATCGTCGGCATTCTTGAGATTGTGCTGATCCAGCCAGGCGCAGCCCACCGGCACCGCCTGATGGTGCAGGGCGATGAGGGCGTGGCGCTCGGGATGCTGACGCAGGGCGCTGTCCAGCGCCGCCAGCTGGTGATCGCCGAGCACCCCATGGGGTTTGCCGCGCACCTGGGTATCGAGCAGGATCACCTGCCAGTGGTCTCCCACCAGCTGCTTGGCTTCGCTGATCCCGGCGGCATGGAGGTACTCCGTCATCAGGGGGCCGTCATCGTGGTTGCCGGGCAACCAGTAGATGGGGCGCGCCAGCGGGGCCATCATGGAGGCGAACCGCTGATAGGATTCCGGGCTGTGATCCTGGGACAGATCCCCGGTGGCGAGGATCAGATCGAACGGATGCGCGTTGGCCTGCACCTGCTCCAGCACGGCGGCCAGGCTCTCTGCGGTTCGCACGGCCAGCAGTCGTCCCTCTGCACTGGCGAAGAGATGGGTATCGGTAATCTGTAACAGGCGCACACTGCCGTCCGGCGCCTGAGGTAGCTCTGTTTCCAAAATCACGCTTCTTTTTTATGGGTTCGACTAGAGGATGTTGATCAGGCTGGTGCCATGTTTGAGACAAAATCTTAGCCAATCGGCCAAGAATAGATTTACCTGCTCTTTTTCATCCCTGTGGTGCATTTTTTTATTGGGATAATCATAACGTGGTTGCAACATTGAAATCTGTTGCGCCGCACACACTTCCGCCATCCGCACATCGTGATACAAACGAATCTCTATACGAGCCTGCAAGTAGCTCGGCAACTCGGGATTGTGCTGGGCCAGGATCACCTGACTGGTGAAGCGGCTCTCTTCGCTGACGGTGAGCTGGAACTGCAGGCCGTTGCCCACCTGATAACGGCGCTCGGCCCCCACGCTGCCGCCGGGGGGCAGCAGCTTCATCAAGGCCATGTAATTGACCTCGCAGGTGCGCTGCAAGGACATCAGATCAGGCACATAACGCTTCATCGGGCTCTGGACTAATGGCATATCGCAACTCCATCAATCAGGGTCCATGGCGAGTTGACCTCGCAGGCAGGAGGCACATGGCACCTGGCGTGCACAAGCACCACCTTAGCGCCCCGCCAGCCAGCGGGCCTGCAGCTCGCCATGATTGAGGGCCAACCATTGCAGGGCGATGACGGAGGCGGCATTGTCGATGCGCCCCTCCTTGAGCCAGGCGTAGGCCTGCTCGCGGCTCACCACGTGCACCCGGATGTCTTCACCCTCTTCCGCCAGACCGTGGATCCCCGCCGCCTGGCTGGCATCCACCTCCCCCACATAGACCTCGATACGCTCTGTGCTGCCACCCGGGCTCACCAGGTAGCTGATGGCATGCTCGCAGCGACCCACCTCGATGCCCGCCTCTTCCACCGCCTCGCGGCGCACCACGGCTTCTGCTGTCTCCCCTTCATCTATGATGCCGGCCACCAGCTCCAGCAGCCAGGGAGTGGGGCTGGTCTCGATGGCTCCGATGCGGAACTGCTCCACCAGCACTATCTGGTCGCGCACGGGATCATAAGGCAGCAGCGCGGCCGCATGGCCCCGCTCGAACAGCTCGCGGACTATGGGCTCATTCCAGCCACCGGCAAATAACCTGTGTTGCAGGCGATAGACGTTCACTTTGAAAAAGCCGTTGTATCCAGATGATTTATCGATGATTTTCACATCATCACCGGAATAGTGACTGGTTTGAGGCAAGGCTTGCTGTGACATACGAGACTCCTACCAGCTTGACTTGGCTTGGTTTGACCATAATATTCGGGGGCATGAATGAACATTCATTCACTCGCTCTCGCCGACGATGAGGGATGGATTTTAGCAGCCACAGGACATTTGGCTAGGCGCGTGGCCGAGAAAACTCGCCCTGACTCTTGACGTTTCTGTCGCTGGAAAAGAGACAGTTCGCAATGAAATCTGCTTGTAGTAGAGTGGTTAAGCTGAAATCAAGCTTGGTCGGTGACAATCCCCTCCTTCATCCAGCGGACAGTTTTGGGTTGATAAATAAGGTTAAAACTATCATATGAAAAGAACACTCTTGTCAGTCATGGTGATGCTGGGTGTGAGCAGTGCCGCTCATGCCGAAAACCTGCTCGAAATCTACCAGCAAGCCCAGATCAAGGATACCCAGCTGCTGGAATCCAAGGCCAAGCGGGACCAAGCCTTCGAGAAGATCAACGAATCCCGCGCCGCTCTCTTGCCACAGATCAATCTGGGCGCCGGCCTGAACTACCTGCAGAACAAGGACGATACCCAGACCAACAGCGGTGCCAGCGGCAGCGTCACCCTGGATCAGTCCGTCTATCGTCGCAGCAACTGGGTCAACCTGGACCTGACCGAGAAGAGCGCCACCCAGTCCGACGTGGCCTACAACCTCGAGTACCAGAACCTGATGCTGCGTACCGCTCAGGCCTATTTCGACGTGCTCAAAGCGATGGATACCCTGGAGTTCGTCCGTGCCAACAAGACCGCGGTAGAGCGTCAACTGGAACAGACCCAGCAGCGCTTCGAAGTGGGCCTGACCGCCATCACGGACGTGCATGAAGCCGAGGCCGAGCGCGATCAGGCGCTGGCAGACGAGATCAATGCCGAGAACACCCTGGACAACAGCTACGAGAGCCTGCGCGAGCTGACCGGCATCGATCATCGCCAGCTGGACGTGCTCAACACCGAGCGTTTCGCCCCGCAGAAGACCCCGTTCAACTCCGACAAGTGGCTGGAGCTGGCCCTGGACAAGAACCTTGAGCTGCACAGCGCCCGCATCGGCAAGGACATCGCCAAGGAGCAGATCGATCTGGCCAAGACGGGCCATGAGCCGACCCTGGATCTGGGCGCCGGCCTCACCGCCGGTTACAACGACTACAAGGACGAGATCCGCAACCCCGAGAGCAACAGCAATCAGGGCAACATCGGTCTGAACTTCAACCTGCCGCTCTACACCGGGGGCGCCACCACCTCCCAGGTCAAGCAGGCCCAGTTCAACTACGTGGCCGCCAGCGAGCAGCTGGAGCGCAGCTTCCGCTCGGTGCAGAGCACAGTGCGTTCCTCCTATAACAACGTGAACGCCAGCATCGGCTCGGTGCGCGCCTACAGCCAGTCCGTCATCTCCGCCGACAGCGCCCTGAAGGCGACCGAGGCCGGTTATGAAGTGGGTACCCGGACCATAGTCGACGTGCTGGACTCCACCCGCAAGCTGTACCAGGCCAAGCAGAAACTCTCCGAGGCCCGTTACAACTACATCCTCAGCATCCTCTCCCTCAAGCAGGCCGCCGGCATACTGGAGCAGAAGGATCTGGAAGACGTGAACCAGGGCCTGATGCCCGCCGCCCAGGTCACCAAGAAGTCCTGAGCCGGATTCACGGCATGAAAAAAGGCGACCTTAGGGTCGCCTTTTTGCTGCCTGCTTGCCGCTCGCCAGGAGCGAGTGGTCAGGCACATCCGGCCGAGGCCGGATGTGCTCAGCCGCGCTCGCGTATGGTCTTGATGATCTCGCTGGTGGAGCAGCCGTCCTCGAAGTTCAGCACCCGCACCTCGCCACCGTTGGCGGTCACTTCGGCATAGCCGGCGATCTCTTCGGGCTTGTAGTCGCCCCCCTTGACCAAGAGGTCTGGCAGGATCTCGGCGATCAGTCGCTGGGGCGTGTCCTCACCGAAGGGCACCACCCAATCCACGGCACCCAGGGCCGCCAGCACCGTCATGCGGCGCTCGGTGGGGTTGACCGGACGGCCCGGCCCCTTGAGGCGGCGCACGGACTCATCGGTGTTGACCGCGACTATCAGGCGATCCCCCAGCTTGCCCGCATTGGCCAGGTAGGAGACGTGGCCCGCATGCAGGATGTCGAAGCAGCCGTTGGTCATCACCACCTTCTCGCCGCGCAGGCGGGCGGCCTGCACGGCCACCTTGAGCTGGGCCTCGGACATGACGCCAAAGCCGGTCTCCTGCTCGGTGTAGAGGGCGTTGGCCAGTTCCACCGGGCTCACTGTGGAGGTACCCAGCTTGCCCACCACTATGCCGGCTGCTGTGTTGGCCAGGGCACAGGCCTCGTCCAGGCTCATGCCGGCGGCAAGCGACGTCGCCAGGGTGGAGATGACGGTATCGCCGGCACCGGTCACGTCATAGACCTCGTGAGCCTGAGCCGGCAGGTGCAGCTCGGGCTGCCCTTCGCGGATCAGGGTCATGCCGTTCTCGGAACGGGTCACCAGCAGGGCGTCCAGCTCGAAGCGCTTGACCAGCTCCAGCCCCTTGGCGACCAGCTCCTCTTCGCTCTTCACCTTGCCCACCACGGCCTCGAACTCGGACATGTTGGGGGTCAGCAGGGTAGCGCCGCGATACTTCTCGAAATCCGTCCCCTTGGGATCCACCAGCACAGGGATGCCGGCGGCGCGGGCGCGGGCAATCATGCCAGGCACGTCGTTCAAGGCGCCCTTGCCGTAGTCGGAGAGGATCATCACATCGGCCCCCGGCAGCGCCTGCTCCACCTTGCCCATCAGCAGGCTGGCGTCCACGTCGTGGAAGGCCTCTTCGAAATCGAGGCGCAGCAGTTGCTGGTTGCGGGACAGCACCCGCAGCTTGGTGATGGTCGGGTAGTCGGTCAGACGAACGAAATCACAGGCGACCTTGACCCCTGCCATCTGGCCGGCCAGGGCATCGGCGGCCTCATCCTGACCGGTCAGCCCGAGCAACACGGCCTGGGCACCCAGGGCGGCAGAGTTCAGGGCCACGTTGGCGGCGCCACCCGGGCGCTCCTCGATGTGCTCGACCTTGACCACGGGCACCGGCGCCTCGGGGGAGATGCGGCCGGTGGGGCCATGCCAATAGCGATCCAACATGACATCGCCAACGACCAGAACGCGGGCTTTCTCAAACTCGGGCAGGGTGATTTTCATCTGTATCGGCTCTCAAAACCTGAAAATTTCAGCGGCCGATTTTATCACACTCTTTTCCGGGACGTGAAAAAAGCACAGCCATGCCCGCCAAGGCGCATCCCGTCTGACCCCTCTGACCAGGTGATGGCGATTCGCACCCGCCCCCGTTTTTCGGATAGAATCCCCAGATTGCGAGTGACAGCCTATCCACGGGCACCGATCCCCCCGTGTCGGCTGGGCTCCCTCCTTTGCCTTTGTGAACAAGAGACTCTTCATGGCCCAAGAACATGCTCCCCGCCTCGAACCCCGTCTGTTCCATCCCCGTTACTGGGGCAGCTGGTTCGGTCTGTGCCTGCTCTGGTTGCTGGTACTGCTGCCCTGGCGCAGCCAGATGTGGCTGGGTCGCCAGCTCGGCACCCTGGCCCGCAAGGTGTTGAAATCCCGCGTCAAGATTGCCCGTCGCAACCTGGAGCTGGCAATGCCCGAGCTCAGTCGGGATCAGCGGGAAACCCTGCTCAAACAGAACTTCGAGAGCGTGGGCTGCGCCATCTTCGAGGTGGGCATGGCCTGGTTCTGGCCAGATTGGCGGATGCGCCGCCTGATGAAGGTGGAAGGGGAAGAGCATGTCATCGACGCCATCGAAAAGGGTCAGGGCATGCTGCTGCTCTCCTGCCACTTCCTGACGCTGGAGCTCAATGCCCGCTGCTTCGGCCTGGTGCGGCCCGGGGTCGGCGTCTATCGCCCCAACACCAATCCGGTGCTGGAGTACGCCCAGTACCACGGTCGCTGCGCCTCCAACAAGTACCTGGTGGATCGCATGGACGTGAAGGGGATGATCAAGGCGCTGCGCAACGGCGACGCCCTCTGGTATGCGCCTGATCACGACTACGGCAGCCACGCCAGTGTCTTCGTGCCCTACTTCGCGGTGGAGCAGGCGGCCACCATCACCGGCACCGCCACCCTGGCCAGGGTCAAGAACACAGTCACCCTGCCCTGCTACAACATCCGTACCCAGGAGGGCTACACCCTGCACATAGGGTCGCCGCTGGAAGGCTACCCGAGCGGCGACGACCTGGTCGATGCCGCCCGCGCCAACCGCGAGATTGAGGCCGCCGTGCGCAAGGCCCCGGAGCAGTACATGTGGCTGCATCGCCGCTTCAAGACCCGTCCCAGCCCAGACGACGCGGGTTTCTACTAAGGCCCCTTCCCAATGAAAAAGCCCTCGCATGACGAGGGCTTTTGCTATCTGAGGTTCACCACCATTACTGGCGGATCAGGCGGTAGATGGCGTAACCGGGATGTTTGGCGTCGTCCATCGCCAGGGTGGACTTGTACTCAAGATCCGCCCCCGCCAGGGCCTTGGCCTCATCGCTCGGCGAGGAGTAGAGCCGCACGTCAACCCCCACTGGCAGCGCCTTCATGTGCCAGTTGTTATTGGCCGCCGGGCTGAAGCCCGCCGGGTTGGCAGCAGACTGGGACTTGAGGTACTGGGCGATGATCTCCCGCGTCTCGAAGGGATCTTCGTGGACGATATTGCTGCCATCTATGCCCGGGAAGTGACCGCCGCCGCTGGCGCGGTAGTTGTTGGTCACCACGTAGAACTTCTGGGTCGGATCCACCGGCTGGCCGTTGAAGGTAAGGCCGCTGATGCGCTGACCGTCGCTCACCTTGAGCCCCTCCTTGCTGTAACGGGCCGGCTGGGTGATGTCCACCTCGTAGCTCACACCGTCGATCACATCGAAGTTGTAGGTCGGGAAGCTTTCGTTCACCAGCCACTGCACCTCTGTCTTGCCGGTGTCTATCTGGTTGAACTGGCCGGCGCTCATCTCCAGCCACTCCTTGACGGTGGCCCCGTTCACCTCGACCACCTGCAGGGTGTTCGGATAGATGTAGAGATCGGAGACGTTGCGCAGGGAGATGTTCCCCTGGGCCACATAGGTGAAGTCATTGATGCCGTTGCGCCCGCCGCGGAAGGGGGCTGCCACCGACAGTATGGGGTAGGACTCCTTGAGCAGACCGTCTCGTTGCAGCTGCTCGGCGTGCTGACGCTGGGCATCGCTTACCAGCTGCACCGAAGGGTCGTCCTGCACCAGGGCGAAGAAGCTGTGAATGGGAGAGGTGATCTTGCCCAGCGGCTCGTCCAGCCACTGGTTGGTGGCGTCGTGATCCGCCTGCACCAGATCCACCACCCGCTGATCCACGGCGCTGCCTTCGCTTGAATCTATCTTGCGCAGGCTGGCCTGGCTCTGCTTCACCTGCCACTTGCCATCCACCTGCTCCAGCTTGAGATCTATGATGCCGAGGTGGTTGCCCCAGTAGCCGGGCATCACGGTCGGAATACCGCTCAGGGTGCCGGCCTTGTTGTCCACCTCGGGCAGGTCCGGGAAGTCGCCGGGGAAGTTCTTGTGGGCGTGACCCAGCATCAGGGCATCTATCCCCTTCACCTTGGCCAGGTGCCAGGCGGAGTTCTCCATCATGGCCTCGTAGCTGTTGGCATTGATGCCGGTGTGGGCCACCACCATCACCAGATCGGCGCCCTTGGCGCGCAGCTCGGGCACATAGTGGTTGGCGGTCTCGACCATGTCGGCCACCACCACCTTGCCTTCCAGATGGCGCTTGTCCCACTGCAGCACCTGGGGCGGCGTCAGACCCAGGATGCCGACCTTGACTGTCTGTGACTGGCCCTTGTCATCCGTCACCTGGCGCTCCAGCAGCAGATAAGGGGTGAACTTGTTGCCGCTCCAGTCAATCTGTCCCTTGGCGTCGCGCTTGAAGGCGCCCGCCTCGAACACGTTGGCGTTCACATAGGGGAACTCGGCCCCCGCCAGCACCTTGCCGAGGTAATCCAGGCCGTAGTTGAACTCGTGGTTGCCGAGGTTGCCCGCGTCATACCCCAGCTCGTTCATCGCCTTGAACACAGGGTGGGCCTGCTTCTCGAGGTAACCGGCACCGGACTGCTCGAAGATGTAGTCCGCCAGCGGCGTGCCCTGGATCAGGTCACCGTTGTCGAGCAACAGGTTGTTGGGGTTTTCGGCGCGGGCGGCTCGGATCAGCAGGGCGGTGCGGGAGAGGCCGAACTTGCGGTCTTCCTTGTTCTGGTAGTAGTCATACCCCAGCACGTTGGAGTGGATGTCGGAGGTCTGGATCAGGCGCAGGGAGACTGTCCCCGGCTGCGCCTTGCTGTCATTTTCATTGCTGCAGGCGGTCAGCAGCACGATGGCGGCGATTGCCCCCAGCTTCATGGAGTTATTCACTGTCTTTTCCCTTTTATTATGAGTAACGCTTTACCAGCGCCGGGAATTTAACAGACGAATATGTCAGCAGATGACACCGGGACTCATTTTTATGAAGCCCGGCACAAAAATAGCCTTATGAGGCCAGCAGAGCCCCGCTTGCCAGCTTGACCGCCAGCACCAGCATTATGATACCGACAACCATATCAATGACTTGCTGCACCCTGCTCCGGGCAAGCCAGGGAGAAAGTGCCGCCGCCCCGAAGGCCAGCCCGTAGAACCACACCAGAGAGGCCAGCATGGCCCCTGCGGCGAAGGCGGGCCGCAGATCCTCGGCAAACTGGCTGCCGAAGGAGCCGAGCAGCATCAGGGTATCCAGATAGACGTGGGGGTTGAGCAGGGTCACCCCTAGCGTCATGGCCAGCACGCTCTTGACCCCCATCAGCTGGGGAGAGTCCGCCAGGGCCGCCCCCTGCCCGCGCCAGGCACTGCGCAGGGAACGCACCCCGAACCAGCCGAGAAACAGCACGCCGCCCCAGGTCAGCAGCGCCAGTCCGATGGGGCTGGCCGCCAGCAGGTTGGCACCGCCAAACACCCCTATGCCGATCAGCACGAGATCGCACAGGCAGCAGAGGGTCGCCGTCAGCAGATGGTGGTTGCGGTGAATGCCTCGGCTCAGCACGAAGGCATTCTGGGCACCTATGGGGATGATCATGGCAAGGCCGAGGGTAAAGCCCTGCAGTGTGGTCGCAAACATGGACAAACCTTTGTGTGGGAGATCTGGGGGCACTATAAGGGGAGGCGTGTAATCAGAGAAATTCATTCATTTTCTGATGCATTCAAAAAACTGATAAGGCGGGGCGAAAAACGACATCTGGCAGGCTGTCAATTGCAGGATCTGACAATTGTGGCCCCGGGGGCCCGCCCCGAGAATCGCCAAAGCGACGGGATCGGCTTGGGACACTGGGTGATGGCGACAGAGGAGATGCCGAGCGACAGGACAGCGTCGCCAGGCCGGCATTCACTGCAACAGTCTGGGGAAGTTGGTGACCACCACCTGCTCCAGATTCGGCAGCAAGATACCGCTGCTGACCCCTTTGGCGATGGCCTGGTAGCGATTCATCGACCCCGTTTTGCGGGTGACCTGGTTGAGGTGGTAGTTCACGGTGCGCTCGGTGATCCCGAGGATGCAGGCGATCTCCCCCGATGTCTTCCCTTCGCTGGCCCAGAACAGGCACTCGGTCTCCCTATCCGTCAGGGCCTCCTGGGGATCCTCCTCCCTCATGCTTTGGCGCACTATCCGGATCGCCGCCTCGAAGATGTAGTTGGACATCCAGGAGAGGATGGGCGAGGACTCCAGCAGCAGGTCACTGGATGCCCGCTCCCGGGTGATGAACGACAGTATGCCGTTCTCCCCCGTCGCCCCGTGCAGCGGAAACGAGATGCCGTTGCGCAAGCCGAACTCCGCCGCCAGCCCCATCACGTCCATGCTCCCCTCTTGCAGGAAGCGCGCCTTCTCGTCCAGCCGGTTCCAGTAGATGGGCAGGGTCTGTGTGCGGGCGAGCTGGATGATGGGATCACAGGCCAGCATGTTGTTCACCGTGTAGGCCTGCACCCAGGAGTCCGGGCACTGGTTGAACAACACCACCTTGGGCCTTTGCATCGACATGGGCAGGATGAGCGCAAATCGATAGTAGTCGTAGCCCATGCCCAGGGTGAAGCGGCCGATCAGCTCGGCCAGCCGGTTTCCATCCGTTACCAGCGTGAAATGTTCCAGATACTCAAGCAGTTGGTCGCGTGTCATAGGCTAGCCTCCCCTGGCCAAGGCCTTGGATTATAGCGCCTAACCATGAAATGGAGAGACATGAATGCTTGTTTTCAAAGGAAAATTGAAAGAACACCCCAGATGGGAGGTCGAAAACGAGCTTTATCGCTTTCGCAAGCGCGTCTTCTCCGATCGGCTCGGTTGGGACGTGGAATCCCACCGGGGTCTGGAGCGGGACAGCTTCGACAAGCCCGATACCCACTGGGTGCTGATTGAAGATGAAGAGGGTCTGTGCGGCTGCATCAGGCTACTCAGTTGCGCCCAGGACTACATGCTGCCCAGCATATTTCCCGGTGCCCTCGCCGGCGAGCGTCCCCCGCGCGGCGCCGATGTCTGGGAGCTGACCCGGCTTGCCATCGATGCCGGCCGCGCTCCCGCGCTCGACAACGGCATCAGCGAGCTGACCTGCGTCATCTTCCGCGAGGTTTATGCCTTCGCCAGGGAACAGGGGATCCGGGAGCTGGTCGCCGTGGTCAGCCTGCCGGTGGAGCGCATCTTCCGCCGCCTCGGCCTGCCCATAGAGCGGCTCGGCCACCGTCAGGCGGTGGATCTGGGGGCGGTGCGCGGAGTCGGGATCCGCTTCCAGCTGGACGAGCGCTTCGAGCGCGCCGTCAACCGTCCCCTGCGGGGGGAGTACGTCCCGGCCGGAGAGCTGCTCGGCATGAGCTGACCCCATAAAAAAGTCCCGGGCTGACACCCGGGACCAAAACTCTCGCTATGGCCCGTTTCCACCCCATGCAAAAACGGACCGAATGAGTATCTTATGAATCTCACTTTGTCGCTACTGTCACATCTCACAGTGACAGCCCGGGATGCCCCCACGCAGTGCCCGCCGTCGGGCCTGGTTGTTCTCCCTCCCCCGCTCCAGTAGCATCCTTGCTCAATCCCCTTCTCTGATAAGGAATGCTGATGAAGACGCTGGACTACAAGCTGCTGCTGGCACTGGATGCCGTGATGCAGGAGCAGAACTTCGAGCGCGCCGCCCAGCGTCTGCACATCACCCAGTCCGCCATCTCCCAGCGCATCAAGCAGCTGGAGCAGCAGTTTGCCGAGCCGCTGATCATCCGCAGCCAGCCCCTGCAGGCCACGGCCCTCGGGCAGAAGCTGCTGGCCCACTACCGTCAGGTACGCCAGCTGGAGTTGGAGCTGGCGGGCGAACTCTCCCCCAGCGAGCCCCAGGCGCCGATCCGGGTCAGCATAGCCGTCAACGCCGACAGCCTGGCCACCTGGTTTCTGCCCGCCCTGGCCCCCCTGCTGGAACAGCACCCCATAGAGCTGAACCTGCTGGTGGATGACGAGAGCCGCACCCTCGACAAGGTGCGCGAGGGCCAGGCGTTCGGCGCAGTCAGCCTGCAGCCGCAGGCCCTGGCCGGTTGCTGCGTCGACGAACTCGGCGAGATGCGCTACCTGCTGACCGCCAGCCCCGCCTTCGTCGCCCGCCACTTCCCCCACGGGCTCACCCCGGCGGCGCTGGCCAAGGCACCGGCGGTCGCCTTCGATCAGCGCGACGATATGCACGTCAGCTTCATGGCCCGCCACTTCGCCCTGGCCCCCGGCGGTTACCCCTGCCACACGGTGCGCTCGTCGGAGGCCTTCGTCGCCATGGCCGAGCAGGGGCTGGCCTGCTGTCTCATCCCCGAGTTGCAGATCCGCCAGCAGCTCGCACAGGGGCTGCTGCTCGATCTCAGCCCGGATCTCCACCTGGTCGAGCGCCTCTACTGGCACCGCTGGGTGCTGGAGCGGGGGCTGCACAAGCAGATCTCATTGCGCCTGATCGAGCAGGGTCGCCGGGCACTGCAACCCCGCTGAGCGGGCCATTCACCTTGGCTTTGGAGGGGTAAAAACGTATAGTGCTGGGCGATCCTTCATCAGGTCTCCACCCAGGTTTTCCACTTCAGGTTCCTCACTTATGTTCCAAGACAATCCGCTGCTGGCCCAGCTCAAGCAACAAATCCGCGAAAACATCCCCAAGAAAGAGGGTGTTATTCGCGCCTCCGATCGGGGCTTCGGCTTCCTGGAGGTCGATGAGAAGACCAGCTATTTCGTGCCGCCTCCCTACATGAAGAAGGTGATGCACGGTGACCGGGTGAGCGCCCTGATCCGTACCGAGAAAGAGAAGGAAGTGGCCGAGCCGGATGCCCTGCTGGAGCAGGCCGTGGTTCGCTTCGTCGGCCGCGTCAAGATGTTCCGCGACCGCCTCAACGTGGTGCCTGATCACCCCCTCATCAAGGACGCCATCAAGGCCCGCGCCAAGAAGGGTCTGGACGAGAAGTCCTTCAAGGAAGGGGACTGGGTGGTGGCGACCCTCAAGCGTCACGCCCTGGTGGATGGCAACTTCTCCGCCGAGATAACCCAGCTCATCGCAGACAAGGACGATCACAACGTGCCCTGGTGGGTGGTGCTGGCGCGCCACAACCTGGCCCAGATCGAGCCGGCGGACCTGCCCGAGTGGAACGTCATCGAAGAGGAAGAGCTGCCCCGTCGCGATCTGACCCAGGTGCCCTTCTTCACCATAGATGGCGCCAAGACCAAGGACATGGATGACGCCCTCTCCATCCGCAAACTGGACAACGGCTGGGAGCTGCTGGTCGCCATCGCCGATCCGACCGCCTATGTGGCCGAAGGCAGCGAGCTGGACCAGGAAGCCGCCAAGCGCGCCTTCACCGTCTACATGCCGGGCCGCAATGTGCCCATGATACCGCGCACCCTATCCGACGAGCTCTGCTCCCTGAAAGAGGGCGAGGAGCGCAACACCCTGTGCGCACGTCTGCTGATCGCCGAGGATGGCCTGCTGCTGGAAGAGACCGAATTCTTCGCCGCCCGCATCGTCTCCCACGCTCGTCTGAACTATGACGACGTCTCCGACTGGGCCGAGCACGGCAAGGCGCTGGACATAGACGCCGGCGTCCTGGCCCAGCTGCCGCTGATGAAGGCCATGACGGAGGCGCGTATCAAGTGGCGCACCGAGCACGCCCTGGTGTTCCCGGACCGTCCCGACTACGACTTCGAGCTGGGTGAGAACGGCGCCGTGCTGGCCATCCATGTGGAGCCGCGCCGCATCGCCAACCGGATGATCGAAGAGTCGATGATAGCCGCCAACATCTGCGCCGGTCGCGTGCTGGGCAAGAGCGTCGGCTACGGCATCTTCAACGTCCACACAGGGTTCGATGAAGAGTCCCTCGACGGCGCCATCGATCTGCTCAAGAGTGCCGAGGCCCCGTTCGAGAAGGAAGAGATCGCCAGCCTGACCGGCTTCTGCGCCCTGCGCCGCTGGATCGACAGCCTGGACACCCGCTGGCTGGACGGCAAGATCCGCCGCTTCCAGAGCTATGCCCTGATGTCCGCCGAGCCGGGTGCCCACTACGGCCTGGGGCTGGATGCTTACGCCACCTGGACTTCCCCGATCCGCAAGTACGGCGATATGGTCAACCATCGTCTGCTCAAGGCCGTCATCGCCGGCAAGACCCCGGGTGAGCGCCCGAGCCAGGAACTGACCGAACACCTGACCGAGTGCCGCCGCCTGCACCGCAGGGTGGAGCGCGATATCGGCGACTGGCTCTATGTCCGTTACCTCCAGGCCGCCGCCGGTACCGATCAGGTGTTCAACGCCGAGATCATCGATGTGATGCGGGCCGGCCTCAAGCTGCGTCTGCAGGAGAACGGCGCCGTGGTCTTCATGCCCGCCCGCCATATCCTGGACAACAAGGACAGGCTGGAGTGCAATTGGGACAACGGTCGCGTCTACCTGGACAAGACAGAAGTGGTCTATGAGCTTGGCCAGATCATCGAGGTGAAGCTGAGCGAGGCGGTGGAAGAGACCCGCTCCCTCATCGCCAAACCGGCGGTGGCCCTGGTGCCGGGTCCGGCACCGGAAGCACCGGCAGCCGAGAGCACAGCAAGCGAGAGCAGCGAGGCTGCGGCCGACGCGGCCCCCAAGGCGGAATAAGCCCCGCTCCCCTGCACGCCAAGAGCCCGCAATATTGCGGGCTTTTTTTATGGGCACGGCAACCTGGGCAGCAGCCTCAGAGGGTGTGGATGGGCCGGGTCGGCCTGTGCTTGTGGCTGTGCCGACACTCCCGTTTTTCGCAGCGGGTATTGGCAGGGGTCGCCAGGGAGGCCAATCAGGGCCTGCCAAAGGAGGCGGGACAGCGCTCAAGTGGCCGAAAGCGCGGGGAGCAAAACTGAAAGTGGGTTACAAAACCACTGATTCATTGATTAGTAGTCGATGATGATGCGAGATCCATCGTCGCCATCCTCTGAATTGCCGTCACCAGGCATGCTCCAATTGGCTACAAATGAAAGATTTGTGATAGAAATCACATTGACATGGGGTTTGCGCAAACGACAAAGGGTGATCCGAGTCACATTAAAAAGCCGTTCATGACGAGAAAGATCGAAATGTAGCCAAACTACAGCGCCTGAATGTGATCGGTATCACCATGAAGGGAGGGGGGAGGTCGGGGTATTTGAGAGCTGGATCACAAGACACCCCGTTTTCAGCCTAATTTGATCACAAGCTGGTAGATTGAAGTTGCTTAGACGACAGGGATGGGGGTTCGGCAAAACCCGTCATCCCGACTACCACTTTCAATCACACAGGCTTAAAACGGGGTCCCGACATGTTATCACCGGATACCAAAGTCAAGATACAGAATTTTGGACGCTTCCTGTCCAATATGGTCATGCCCAACATAGGCGCCTTCATCGCCTGGGGCTTCATTACCGCCCTCTTCATCCCCACCGGCTGGCTGCCAAACGAAACCTTGGCCAAGCTGGTCGGCCCCATGATCACCTACCTGCTGCCCTTGCTGATTGGCTATACCGGCGGCAAGCTGATCGGGGGTGAGCGGGGTGCCGTGGTCGGTGCCATCACCACCATGGGCGTCATAGTGGGGACCGACATTCCCATGTTCATGGGCGCCATGATGGTCGGCCCGCTGGGTGGCTGGGCCATCAAGCGCTTCGACAAGGCGATGGAAGGTCGGGTCAAGAGCGGCTTCGAGATGCTGGTCAACAACTTCTCCGCCGGCATCATCGGCATGTTGTGCGCCATCCTCGCCTTCTTCGTCATAGGTCCCTTCGTCAAGGTGCTCTCCGGCGCCCTGGCCGGTGGCGTCGACTTCCTGGTCGCCCACGGTCTGCTGCCGCTGACTTCCATCTTCGTCGAACCGGCCAAGATCCTCTTCCTCAACAACGCCATCAACCACGGCATCTTCTCGCCGCTGGGGATCCAGCAGGCCACCGAGCAGGGTCGCTCCATCTTCTTCCTGATCGAAGCGAACCCGGGTCCGGGTCTGGGGGTGCTGCTGGCATACATGGTGTTCGGCCGTGGCGCCGCCAAGCAGTCCGCTGCCGGTGCCTCCATCATTCACTTCTTCGGTGGCATCCACGAGATCTACTTCCCCTACGTGCTGATGAACCCGCGCCTCATTCTGGCGGTGATCGCCGGTGGCATGACAGGGGTCTTCACCCTGACCCTGTTCAACGCCGGTCTGGTCTCCCCGGCCTCCCCGGGCTCCATCTTCGCCGTGCTCTTGATGACGCCGAAAGCCTCCCTCATCGGGGTGCTGCTCTCCATCATCGCCTCCGCCACCGTCTCCTTCCTGGTCGCCGCCGTGTTCGTCCGTGCCCAGCAGCCGGAAGCCGACGAGGCCGATGCCCTGGGTGAAGCCACCCGCAAGATGAAGAGCATGAAGGGTGCCAAACCCGAGACCACTGCGGCCAAGAAGCCGGGTGCCAAGCTGACTGCGGTGCGCAATATAGTGGTCGCCTGCGATGCTGGCATGGGCTCCAGCGCCATGGGCGCCGGCCTGCTGCGCAAGCGGGTGCAGGCCGCCGGGCTCAACATCAGCGTGACCAACCGCGCCATCGATCAGCTCGACGATCAGGTGGACTGGGTCATCACCCACAAGGATCTGACCGAGCGGGCCCGCCGCCACGCGCCCCACGCTCACCATATCTCCCTCTCCAACTTCCTCGACAACGCCCTCTATCAGGAGCTGGTGCAGAACCTCAGCCTGGCCAGGGCCGCCAACGACGACGTGGCCAACCCGCAACTGCTGGTGGCGGCCAACGACGACAGCTACGAGCCGCAGGCCGCCGAGGTCTTCACCCTGAGCCTCCAGGACGTGCACCTGGGCCTCAAGGCTGACAACAAGGAGGCCGCCATCCGGGCTGCCGGCAAGCTGCTGGCGGAGCGGGGCTATGTGGCGCCCGACTACGTCAACGCCATGCTGGAGCGTGAACAGCTGGTCTCTACCTACCTCGGCGAGTCCATCGCCGTCCCCCACGGCACCATAGCCGCCAAGGAGCACGTGAAGCGTACCGGCATCGTCATCTGCCAGTACCCGGCCGGGGTCGCCTTTGGCGAAGCCGCCGACGAGGTGGCGCGCCTGGTGATCGGCATCGCCGCCCGCAATGACGAACACATGCAGGTCATAACCCGCCTGACCAATGCACTGGATGAACCCGGTCTCATCGACCGGCTGGCCAGCACCCAGGATCCCCAGGAGTTCCTGGATCTGCTGGGGGCCGAACAGGCTGCCTAATCGTCCTTCATCGTCTTTGGTTATAGAGGTTAATATCATGAAAACATTGCATTTTGGTGCCGGCAACATAGGCCGTGGCTTCATCGGAAAACTGCTGGCGGACGCCAGCCATCAGGTCACCTTCGCCGACGTCAACGAGACCCTGATCGATCAGCTCAATCACCGCCAGGAGTACAAGGTCCACGTGGTGGGCACGGATCAGAAGCTGGACGTGGTGCGCAACGTGGCCGCCGTCAGCTCGGCCGGGCACGAGGTAATAGCCCGTATCATCACCGCCGATCTGGTGACCACGGCGGTGGGCCCCAACATACTGGACAAGATAGCCAGCACCCTGGCCAAGGGGCTGCAGGCCCGCTTCGATGCCGGCAACCTGACCCCGCTGAACGTCATCGCCTGCGAGAACATGGTGCGCGGCACCAGCCACCTCAAGCAGGAGGTACTCAAGTACCTGCCGGTCGCGTATCATGCCACCCTCGACAACTGCGTCGGCTTCGTCGACTCGGCGGTGGATCGCATAGTGCCGCCCGCCGCGGCCAACGATGATCCGCTGGAGGTGACGGTGGAGAGCTTCAGCGAGTGGATAGTCGACCAGACCCAGTTCAAGGGGGCGTTGCCCCAGGTGGCGGGCATGGAGCCCACCGACAACCTGATGGCCTTCGTCGAGCGCAAGCTGTTCACCCTCAACACAGGGCACATAGTCACCGCCTACCTCGGCAAGCTGCGGGGCTATCGCACTGTGCGGGAGGCGATCGAGGATCCGCTGATCCGCAGCAAGGTGCGCCGCGCCATGGAGGAGAGCGGGGCCGTGCTGGTGAAACGCTACGGCTTCGATCCCCGCCTGCATGCCGCCTACATAGAGAAGATCCTGTCCCGCTTCGCCAACCCCTATCTGGTGGATGAAATCGACCGGGTCGGCCGTCAGCCGCTGCGCAAGCTGGCGGCGGGGGACAGGCTGGTGAAGCCGCTGCTCGGTACCCTGGAGTACGGCCTGCCGAGCGACCACCTGCAGGAGGGCATAGCGGCGGCGCTGCACTATCACAACGACGATGATCCCCAGGCGGTGGAGCTGCAGGCCCTGCTGGCGGAGCTGGGCCCGGCCAGGACCCTGGCCCGGGTGACCGGGCTGGATGAAGGCAGCGACATAGTGCGCGCCATCGTCGCCCGTTATGACACCTTGAAGTGACCCCATGGGGCGCACTCGCCGGCAGCCCGAGCGCATGGCGAGTGACGCCGCCCCATATGATAAAAACCGGGAGAGAGGCACTCTCTCTCCCAGTCAGCCGGACCTTAAGCACCTATGACCACACACCAGGAAGATGATGTACTGGAGCGACTCAACGAGCAGGATGGCCCTCGCGGCTTCTTTCTCGAGGTCGTGACCATCCTGGAAGAGGCGGTCGACTCCCTGATGCGGCGCGCGTTCCGCCAGGAGGAGTATGCCGTCAAATACGCCATCGAACCCCTGCTCAACCAGAGCGGCCCCCTCGGCCAGCTGGAGGTGCGCCTCAAGCTCATCTTCGCCCTCGGCCTCATCTCCCTCGAGCACTACCAGGATCTCGAGGCCTACCTGAAGATCCGCGATTTTCTGGTGCGCGACCCCAAGGATTATCGCTTCAGCGACAAGCCGATCCGCGACCTGCTAAGCCGCCTTCATGCCATCCATCAGACCAGCATGATGCCGCAGGATCCCCCGGCCAACGAGGAGGACTGGCCCCTCTATCAAATGCAGCTCAACCGGCTCGATCAGATGGTGCGCTCCGCACTGGTGCTGGCGGTGACCGACTGCGTCACCGAACTCCACAAAGAGAGCCCCATCTGATCAGGCCTGCCCGCTGAGGCTACTCACGGGATACCGGCCTCCCCGAGGCCGCCTCTACCGGGTGTCAATTTGCCCTCCTTCCCCGCTACACTACTCCCAACCCCATTACCCACCCGAGGTTGGCATGATTGCACTCTCTCTCGCCGGGATCGCCCTGATCTCCCTGCTCGCCCAGTGGCTCGCCTGGTCACTGCGGGTCCCCGCCATCCTGTTCCTGCTGCTGAGCGGCCTCTTGCTCGGCCCGGTGACAGGGGTACTGGACCCGGATCAACTGCTGGGGGAGCTGCTGTTTCCGCTGGTGTCGCTCTCGGTCGCCATCATCTTGTTTGAAGGGGCGCTGACCCTGCACCTGACCGAGCTCAAGGGGATAGGCAAGGTGGTGCGCAACCTCTGCTCCACCGGCATGCTGGTCAGCTTCGCCGTTATAGGCGCCGCCAGCTACTGGTTGCTGGGGCTGGACTGGCGGGTCGCCATGGTGCTCGGCGCCGTGCTGGTGGTGACAGGGCCGACCGTGGTCGCTCCCATGCTCAGCGTGATTCGGCCGGTGCGGGAGGTGGACAAGATCCTGCGCTGGGAGGGGATAGTCATCGACCCCATCGGCGCCCTGTTTGCGGTACTGGTGTTCGAGGCGGTGCGCCTCGGCAGCCAGGGGGATCTCATCGATCACACCCTGCTGGCCCTGGCAAAGACGGTGGGGGTGGGTTCGCTGATCGGGGTGGTTGCCGGCTGGATCACCACTCTGATCATGCGCAAGGACTGGTTGCCGGTCAGCCTGCACAAGTTCGGGGTGCTGGCCCTGGTGCTGGTCACCTTCACCCTGTCGGACTGGCTCAGCCACGAGTCCGGCCTGCTGGCGGTGACGGTGTTCGGCATCTGGCTCGCCAATCAGGAGGGACTGGATCTGGAGGAGGTGCTGGCATTCAAGGAGGATCTGGCGGTCATCCTCATCTCTTCCCTCTTCATCCTGCTGGCGGCCCGACTCGATCTGGCGCAGCTCTGGCAGCTCGGTCCCATGGTGCTGGTGCTGCTGTGCGTGGTGCAGTTCGTGGCCCGTCCGCTCTGCATCCTGGTCTCGACCCTGGGATCGGATCTCCCCTGGCGCGCCCGGGCCCTGCTCGCCTGGATAGCCCCCCGCGGCATAGTGGCGGCGGCGGTCAGCGCCTCTTTCGCCATCAGCATGCACGAAGCCGGCATTGAAGATGCCGACAAGCTGGTGCCCCTGGTGTTTGCCGTCATCATCTTCACAGTGGTGTTGCAGAGCCTGACGGCGACCCCATTGGCCAGGCTGCTCGGCATGCGCCAACCAGCACCCGATACCTGGCTGCTGATCGGCGCCAACTCGGTGGCCCGCGCCATAGGCCGGGCGCTGGCGGATCAGGGCATCCCCGTCCACCTCTCCGATCCGGCCTGGGAACATTGCAAGCTGGCCCGCATGAGCGGCCTGCCCTGCTACTTCGGCAATCCCCAGTCGGAACACGCCGAGCTGCACCTGCCCCTCACCAGCATACATACGGTGCTGGCGCTTTCCCCCAACCGTCACAACAACGCCCTGGGGGTGCTGCACTTTGCCCACCTGTACGGGGAGGAAAAGGTCCACTCCCTGCGCTCCAGCGAGCAGCACGGCAAGGCGAACCGGGAGAGCGCCACCTTCCGCGCACGCCAGGATCTGTTCGGGCCCGAGATGAATTTCGCCCGCCTGAGCGGCCTGCTGAGCCGGGGCGGCCAGATCAAGGCGACCCGCCTGAGCGAGGCCTTCGACTGGACCCAGTATCAGGACGCCAATCCCGGCGCCATTCCCCTGTTCATCGTCGATGCCAGGGGAAAACCCCGGGTCGTCACAGGCCCGGTGGCGCCAGTGGCCGGGGAGCTGCTGATCGCCCTGCAGCCACCACGGGAGCCCCAGGCGGCTTGATGCACCGCCATCCGGTGATCCGGGCCTGCGACCGCCGCGGGCGACTAAACTTGAGGGTGGCGCCATGAGTCACAGGAGGATGTCATGACAGTCAGCGAATTGCGTGCGCTTCACCAGCAGCACAGATTCAGGGAGGCGGAGATCATGCATGACATCATCTCCCCCGGCTGGGTAGTGGAGTTTCGGGGTCAGGACGGCCATCTCTACATGATGACGGACACCCTGGGTTGCCCGATGAGTTTCTCCTCGACCGAAGAGGCTCGCGACCATATCCACCTGGTAGCCGATTGCCCCATCCAGGTCGAGCACCTCTATCGCTTCTTCGAGCGTTGAGACCTATGCCAGCAAAAAAGGCTCCACAAGGAGCCTTTTCTCATTCCGGCTGCAGTGGCTCGGCTTCCTTGCCCTCCAGCCGCCTGACCGGCTTTTGCAGGATCAGGTTGGCCGGGTAGGTCACCAGATCGCCGTTGTCATCCCGTACCCGCAGGTAGAACAGGCCTATCTCGGTGATGACGCCGGTGACTGAGTCATCCTTGTCGAGGATGCGGATCCGGTCGCCGATCTTGTAGGGGAAGGCGAAGAAGATGGTGATGCTGGCGGTGATGTTGGAGAGGATCGACCATTGCGCCACCATGGCGACGCCGAGCACGGCAAAGAAGGAGGAGGCGAGCACCACCAGCCGGGAGAAGTCGAGCCCCCACACCCCTGCCAGGATCAGCAGGGTGGCGCAGCCGAGCAGGAAGTGGAACACATGCTCCACATAGAGCACCCGGTTTTCGCTCACCTGTCGGCTCTGTCCTAGCGCCATCAGGCTCTTGTGAATGAGGCCGCGGATCAGGGTGTGTCCCAGCAACAGCAGCAGGGTCACACCAAAGGATTCCCATGTCGTCATGCGCGCTCCTTACCACCAGCGTCGATATTTGAGCCAGACCGCCAGCCCGGTCGCCAGCCCCACCAGAGATCCGCAGAAGATCCAGAAGGCGGTCGGGCTCTCGGCCCCGGGGATGCCGCCCAGGTTGATGCCAAACAGGCCGGTCAGGAAGCTGGCGGGCAGGAACATCAGCGCCATCACCGACATCTGGTAGGCACGGCGGTTGGTGGCCTCCGCCGTCAGGTTGTTGATCTCGTCCGCCAGCACGGCGGAGCGAGCCACCCCGGCGTCCAGATCGTCCAGCCAGCGGCGCAGTCGATCGGCGATATCGAGCAGGCGCCGACGGTCATCCTCATCCAGCCAGGTGAGCTTCTCGTTGGCGAGGCGCGCCACCAGATCCCGCTGGGGAGAGAGGTAACGGCGGATCATGATGAGCTGCTTGCGGATCCGCGCCAGTCTGCCGTTGGCGGGCAGTTCACGCATCAGCACTATCTCTTCCAGCTCCAGGATCTGATCGTGCAGCTCCTCGACAAACTCCCCCGCCCTGTCGGTCAGGGCATCGCAGATCTCTACCAGCCAGTCGGCGGTAGAGATGGCGCCGCCCCCCAGCGCCAACTGCTGGAAGACATCTTTTTCCGACAGCAGGGAGCGACGGCGACTGCTGAGGATGAAATCCGGGGTGATGTAGATGCGCAGCGCCACCATCTCCTCGGGCCTGTGATCCTTGTTGTGATTGATGCCACGCAGGATCAGCAACACAGTCTCCCCCATCCGCACCAGCTTGGGCCTGTTGCTCTGGCCGAGCAGGGATTCGCGCGCTGCGTCATTGAGCAAGGAGGTCTGCAACAGCCAGCGGGCCGCCTCCGGATTGCCGTAATCCAGATGCACCCAGCTGGGCTGGGCTGCCGGGATCTCGCTGCCTGTGGCAAGCGGGGTCATGCCCCCCTTGCCATCCAGAGTCAGACCATAAATTACGTCACTGGGCACCCGATCCATCTCGTCTCCTTCTCGTTCATGCTCAGGCCCCAGCTTACACGAAAGCGGGGGCCGACTCAGCCCCGCACCGGGAAGGGTGCGCCTGTGCTACCATGCCCGCTCTCGTTTTATGCCCGTTTCAACTACAGGAAACCATGCCATGCCCATCTGGGTCGATGCCGATGCCTGCCCCATTCCGGTCAAGGAGATCCTCTACCGCGCCGCCCACCGCGCCCAGGTCGTCACCACGCTAGTGGCCAATCAGGGGCTGCGGGTCCCCCCCTCCCCCTTCATCAAGACCCAGCAGGTGGAGAAGGGATTCGATGTGGCGGATCATGTCATTGCCCAGCAGGTTCAGCCCGGCGATCTGGTGATCACCGGCGACATCCCCCTCGCCTCCTGGGTGATCGATGCTGGCGGCGAGGCGCTCAATCCCCGTGGCGAGATCTACACCCGCGAGACCATCCAGGCCCGGCTCGGCATGCGCAATTTCATGGAGGAGCTGCGCTCGGCCGGGGTTCAGACCGGCGGCCCGGCCCCCTTCAACGCCGCCGACAAGCAGCGCTTCGCCAATGCCCTCGACAAATGGCTGCTCAAAGGCAAGTTGTAAGCCGACGCTAACGGGACCATTGTCGGCATTTTATCGCCGCAACATACTGATGTTTTTTTTAAATCACAGCCGGCTAACTCCACCCGATAGGCACCATGCCCTGCCATCGGGACTGGCGTTTGTATTCACCTCCCTGCTGGCTGCTGTGGTTACCGGCCCCAAAAAAACAAACCCCTGCCGAAGCAGGGGTTTGTCATTGTGATGGCGAGGGGCGATTAGATCATCACACCGGCGATCACGGCGGAGAGCAGGCTCACCAGAGTGGAGCCGTACACCAGCTTCAGGCCGAAACGGGAGACCATGTTGCCCTTCTCTTCGTTCAGCGCCTTCACCGCACCGGCGATGATGCCGATGGAGCTGAAGTTGGCGAACGACACCATGAAGATGGAGAGAATGCCGACGGTGCGGGGTGAGAGCTCGGCGGCGATCTTGCCCAGATCCATCATGGCCACGAACTCGTTGGTCACCAGCTTGGTTGCCATGATGGAGCCGGCTTGCAGCGCCTCACCACTGGGGATACCCAGGATCCAGGCGATCGGGTAGAAGATGTAGCCCATGACGTACTGGAAGTTGACGCCAAACGCCGCCTCGAACAGGTAGTTGACCAGGGCGATCAGGGCGATGAAGCCCACCAGCATGGCGGCCACTATCACGGCAACGGAGAAACCGGCCATGATGTACTCCCCCAGCATCTCGAAGAAGTTCTCTTTCTTCGGGGTGTGGTGCTCGTCACCCTCGGCGATGGCCTTCAGGTCGGTGACAGAGTTGTCCGGCTCGTACGGGTTGATGAGCGACAGCACTATGAAGGTGCTGAACATGTTGAGCACCAGCGCGGCCACCACGTAACGCGGTTCGATCAGCTGCATGTAGGCACCGACGATGGACATGGAGACGGTGGACATGGCCGTCGCCGCCAGGGTGTACATCTGCTTCTCGTTCAGGTGCGGCAAGGTGTTCTTGAGCGCGATGAAGTTCTCGGACTGGCCGACGATCATGGAGCTGATGGCGTTGAAGGACTCCAGCTTGCCCATGCCGTTGATCTTGGCCAGCACTGTGCCTATGCCACGAATGACGATGGGCAGCAGGCGGATGTACTGCAGTATGCCGATCAGCACAGAGATGAAGACGATGGGCATCAGCACCATCAGGAAGAAGGAGAAGGCTCCTTCGTTGACCAGGCCACCGAACACGAAGTCGGTCCCCTGCTTGGCAAACTCCATCAGCTTGGTGAAGCCGGCGGCGAAGCCACCCACGACTGCCAGGCCCACTTCGGAGTTCAGCATGAACCAGGCCAGCGCCAGTTCCACCACCAACAGCTGCCCGATATAGCGCAGCTTGATCTGTTTCCAGTTGCGGCGGTTTGCCAGCAACGCCAACGCGAGGACCATCACGAGTCCAAGCACAAAGTGAACGTATTCCATACCTGTAGCACCTGAATGAATTGTTATTTTTGACCGGCGCCATCATAAAGAATCGTATATTTAAAAATCAGATAGCCATCACAATCTGACTCAATAATATGTATGCGAGATAATACAAACGTTTTTAAATTAATTAACCATTAACGGTATATTAATCGCGCGACATCAAGTTAAAAACACCTTATAAAACATGTCGATAGGAATATTCTGATTGCGCTGACAGCGCCAATGGATATTCCAGTATCATTTTCGCAACACTCCTTCTCATGCACGGCACCTATTTCATCCAGGAAATTTAATCAACCAAGATAGAAAACGTTTACCCCTGATAAATAATTAGCGAACCACTGCAAACATTCACCAGGTGCCACCCCGGTTACACCTCTCTGTCGCCATGGGGACAGATGAACCCGCCCTGAGATTGCACCGGCTTAAGCGTTCAAAAATCCGCCACATCCGGTGCCACATTCTGGTATGATGCGCGGCCTTAGCGCTCGCGCATCCCCGTTTTCTCCGAAATAGAGTCCTTTTGTGAACAACAGCGAATTTAGCAGCCTCAATCTCTCCCCCGCCCTGCAAGAGAACCTCACCAGCCTGGGTTACCTGCAGATGACCCCGATCCAGGCCCAGAGCCTGCCCCTGGTACTCGAAGGCAAAGACCTGATCGCCAAGGCAAAAACCGGCAGCGGCAAGACAGCCGCCTTCGCCTTGGGCCTGCTCTCCCGCCTCAACGTCAACCGTGTCGACGTACAGGCCCTGGTGCTCTGTCCGACCCGCGAGCTGGCGGATCAGGTGGCTCAGGAGATCCGTCGTCTGGCCCGCGCCCTGCCGAACGTCAAGCTGGTGACCCTGTGTGGCGGTACCCCGACCGCACCTCAGTCCGCCACCCTGAGCTTCGGCGCCCACATCGCCGTCGGCACCCCGGGTCGCATTCTCAAGCATCTGGAGCAGGGTACCCTGGAGCTCTCCAGCCTGGAGACTCTGGTGCTGGACGAGGCAGATCGCATGCTGGACATGGGCTTTGGCGAAGACATCAACCGCGTCATCAGCTATGCCCCCGAGCGCCGCCAGACCCTGCTGTTCTCCGCCACTTATCCGGAGGGGATAGCCCAGATGAGCCGCGGTGTGCAGCGCAACCCGGTCGAGGTGAGCGTGGAGTCCCTGCACGAGGGCAGCGCCATCGAACAGAAGCTGTATGAAGTGCCCGCCGGTCAGCGCCTCGACGCCCTCACCTGGCTGCTCAGCCACTACCAGCCAAGCTCCTGCGTGGTGTTCTGCAACACCAAGCGCGCCTGCAACGACGTGGCCGATCACCTGGCCGCCAAGGGCTTCTCGGCCCTGGCGCTGAACGGCGATCTGGAGCAGCGGGAGCGGGATCAGGTGCTGGTGCGCTTTGCCAACGGCAGTGCCACCATACTGGTCGCGACCGACGTAGCGGCCCGGGGCCTCGACATCAAGGAGCTGGGCGCCGTCATCAACTACGAGCTGACCTATGACCCTGAAGTGCATGTGCACCGCATCGGTCGTACCGGTCGTGCCGGCCAGCAGGGCCTGGCCCTGAGCCTCTATCAGCCGAACGAAGCCCAGCGCGTCAACCTGATCGAGGAGTACCAGCAGGCGCCGATGCCGCTGGAGGATCTCGACACCATTGGCCGCGACATCAAGCCGATAGCACCGCAGATGGTGACCCTCTCCATAGATGCGGGTCGCAAGACCAAGGTGCGGGCCGGTGACATCCTGGGCGCCCTGACCGGCGAAGGTGGCATTGCTGGCGCCGATGTGGGCAAGATCCAGATCTCCGAGCAGTACTCCTACGTGGCTGTCAAGCGTCAGGTGGCGAGCGCCGCCCTCAAGCGGCTGCAGGAAGGCAAGATCAAGGGGCGCACCTACCGCGCCCGCAAACTGGGCTAAGGTTCTTCACAAGCCCTTAGCCAGACCACAGGCGCCTGACAGGCGCCTGTTTCATATATTTCGATGCCGCCATGCGGCAAGACAGGCACCATGACCCAAGCAATCCAAACCGATGTGAGCTGCCAGAACTGCGAAGCCTGCTGCTGCCGCCTCGAAGTGATGCTCTTTACCGATACCGGCGTGCCGGATCGCTATGTGCTCGACAGGGAAGGGGAGATCCCCGTGATGCGCCGGCTGGAAGATGGCTGGTGTGCGGCCCTCGACCGCAACACCATGATGTGCCGCATCTATGAGGTGCGCCCCCTCATCTGTCGCGAATTCGAGATGGGCGAGCCCGACTGTGTCGACGAGCGGGACAAGTGGTTTATCAAGCTGAGTTGACCAAGAGGTAGCAAGCCGCGCTGGGCTGCCCTATCAGCGATGTGCAACTTCTATGAGGTGCGGCCGCTGATCTGCCGCGAGTTCGAGATGGGCGAGCCCGACTGCGTCGACGAGCGGGACAAGTGGTTTATCAAGCTGGAATGAGACGGGCAGACAAGACGACCCCGGGCTGCCGGGTCAACTCACCGATGTGACGTCGCTGCCGAGCTGCTCCCCCAACCAGCGGATGGCCGCCGCCTCCTGCTCGAAGTAGCGCACCGTACTGAACGGCAACTCACTGAAGACCTGATCCGCCAGATAGCGTTTGAACCCGCCCACCACCACGACCGCGAGAAAGGCGCAGCCATTGGCGGCGCACCAGCCAAACTGCCGACGAAAACGCGCCAGCACCTCGGGACCGGCGGCCTCGAACTCGGTCGCCACCTCGACGATCCCCCAGGGTGCATCGCGCAATCCTGCGATCTGCTGGCTGAAGGCAGCCTCATAGGCCATGGCGCCCGCCAGATTGAAGGGGCCGCTCGGGCGGCAAATCAGCACCTGCCCCTGTCGCTGCATCTCGAAATGGCCGTGTGGTTGCAAGTGCACGTCCCCCTCCTCCCCTGAATTCTTCGCCGCGCCGACGCCGCCTGATGTTGCAACAAGGTAAGGATTTATATGCAAAAAGTCCATCGAGCCCAGGCCATCACCGACAGACATCGACGCCAAATGGCACAGTTTCTGTGCGCAACGAAGTGAAGGAGGAGCCAGCATGTTCTGTTGCAGTTAATAAAACGTTGCTGCTATCATCCGCGCCGACCAAACATTCCACCAACTGAAACCTTTAGCCTGGGCGCAAGGATCAAAGATGAAGAATCAAGACGCGAGTTATTACCAAAGGATCTGGCGCTGGCACTTCTATGCCGGTCTCTTCGTCGCCCCCTTTCTGATCCTGCTCTCCCTCACCGGCATTCTGTACCTGTACAAGCCCCAGCTCGACAACCTGCTCTACCCCGAGTTGATGAAGGTGGCCCCCGCCACCCAGGCCCTGAGCGCCGATCAACTGCTGGCCAAGGCGAAGATCGCCATGCCAGATGCCAGCCTGCGCAAATACCTGCCCCCCGTGGCCAGTGACGCGAGCGCCCAGCTCATCGTCAATCAGGGTGAGCGCGAGCTGACCCTCTTCATGGATCCCGCCAGCGGCGCTCTGCTCGGCACCATGGACAACAAGTGGAACCTGCAGGCGGTGGCCCGTGCCCTGCATGCGGAGCTGCTGCTCGGCACCACAGGGGATCGGCTGATCGAACTGGCCGCCGGCTGGGGCATAGTGCTGCTCGTCAGCGGGCTCTACCTGTGGTGGCCGCGCAAGGGACCCGGCGTAGGGGGCATCCTCTGGCCCAGAATGAACCAGCGCGGACGCCTCTGGTGGCGCGATCTGCACGCCGTGGTCGGCTTCTGGGGGGCGGGTTTCCTGCTGCTGCTGCTCTTGAGCGGCATGACCTGGACCGGCTTCTGGGGCGATCAGTTCGCCAACGTCTGGAACCGTTTCCCGGCCGCCATGTGGAACGAGGTACCCAAATCCGCCCCTCTCGCCCGCACCCTCAACCATGCCCATCAACAGACTGTGCCCTGGGCCGTCGAGAACACTCCCATGCCGAGCTCGCAGCCGGTGCCGGAAAGTCATGATCACAGCGCCATGAACCATGGCGGGGAACACGACGGCATGGTCATGGCCAGCCACCGTATCCCCCTGCAACGGGTAGTGGAGATCGCCACCGAGCGCGGGGTTCACCCGGGTTACAGCATCACGCCGCCGGTCGGTGACACAGGCGTCTATACCATAGCCCTGTTCGCCGATGACCCGCGCAACGACGCCACCCTGCACATCGATCAATACAGCGGCAAGGTGCTGGCCGACGTGCGCTGGCAGGATTACGGTCCGGTCGCCAAGACGGTGGAAACCGGCGTCATGCTGCACATGGGCAAGATCTATGGCTGGCCCCACCAGCTGGTCATGCTGATCATCTGCCTGATGGTGCTGGCAAGCTCGGTGAGCGGGCTCTGGATCTGGTGGAGCCGCCGTCCCAAGGGCCGGCTCGCCGCCCCGCCCCTGCCCGCCAAGTTGCCCCCCATGGGCGGCGCCATCGCCGTGCTGGTGCTGCTCGGGATCTGCTTCCCCCTGGTGGGCGCTTCCATGCTGGTCATCTGGCTGCTGGACTGCCTCTTCTTCTCCCGCCGGACCGCAGTGGCACCCGCCAGCTGAGGCCACTCGGCGGCGATGGCTGCACACTGCAAACAAGAAGGGCTCCTCATCAGGAGCCCTTCTTGTTTCATCCCACCCTATTTCATGGCCTCGACCAGCGCGATGATCTTGCGCGCCTTCTCGAAGTGGTCGAGCCTCTGGGTCTGGATCCACCAGGTCGCCGCCTCCATCAACAACTCGGGGTCGTCATTGCGGTTGGCAAAAAAGGCATAGAAGGAGACACCAACCGCCTCCCCCTTCTGCGCGATTTTCTTGTGGCAGACCTGGATGATTTTCTGTTTGAGTGATTCACGCATCTGTCATGTTTCCTCAGGCCCGGGCCAGGGCGAACCCCTCTTCCAGCGCCTCCAGGGGCAGGTAGCGACCGATCACCACCAGCCGCGAGCAGGGCACCTCGTCACCCCAGGGAGAGCCGTAATCGAACCCCGCCACCTTGTGCACCCCCTGCACTATCAGCCGGCGCGGCTCCCCGGCGATGGCCAGCACTCCCTTGTAGCGCAACATGTCGTTGCCATGCTGCTCTATGCACTGCTCCATGAAGGCCCCTATCTTCTTCAAGTCCAGCTCGCCCCCCTCGAACAGGTGGGCCGAGATGACATCCTGCCAGGAGCGGGGCCGGGCCGAGAGGGGCGCAAACGCCTCGACGCCCTGACCGCCCTCACGCACTATCTTGATGCCTTGGCTCAGGCTCAGCTCGTCGCTGAGGGCGAAGGCATCCAGATCGAGCCAGAGCCCGGCCGGACACTCCCCCCGTACTATGTCGATGATCTGCGCCTTGGGGTTGATGCCCTGGACTCGCGCTATGGCCGCCTCCCGGGTCACTCCGTCCACCCTATCCGTCTTGGTGAGCAGGATGCGGTCGGCAAAGCCGAGCTGGGCCGCCGCCACCGGATGCTCATCCAGCTGACGACCTATGTGTTCACAGTCGGCCAGGGTGATGACGGCATCGAGGCGCAGGGCATCCCGCAATGCTTCTTCAACGAAGAAGGTTTGGATGATGGGGGCGGGATCGGCGAGCCCCGTGGTCTCGACGATCAGCCGCTCGAACTGCAACTCCCCCGCCGTCCGCCGGGCCAGCAGATCGCTCAGGGCGGCCCGAAATTCACCCCGCACGCTGCAACAGACGCAGCCGTTGCTGAGCTCCACCACGCTGACCCCCGAGCCTCCCTCCAGCAGGGCACCGTCGATATTGGCGGCGCCAAACTCGTTCTCGAGGATGGCCACGGAGGCATCGCCATGGTGGCGCAGGAAGTGGTTGAGCAAGGTGGTCTTGCCGGCGCCGAGAAAACCGGTCAGCAGAGTGACAGCTACAGCTTGTGTCATGTTGGACATCCTGTGAGGTGGGGATCGTATATCTAGCCGAAACCGAGAAAACCGTTCAATCAAGGGTGACCGCTACAGCCTGTGTCATGTTGAGGTCCTGTGGAAAGAGGGATTATATCCAGCCGGCGCCGAGGCCAAGGCGTGCGCGCTGGTGGTGGCCTAATTAGCAGCAGCGCCCGCCATTCTTGCCGCCGTAGCGGGCATCCTGGCGTTCGCGAAAGAACTCGTCGTGGCTCATAGGAGTCTGCTCCGGGTGGGTCAGCCGCATGTGCTGCACATAGTTGTCGTAGTCGGGTACGCCCACCATCAGCCTGGCGGTCTGCCCCAGATACTTGCCCGCCTTGGCCAGGGTATCAAACATGCTTGCTCCTTGGGGCTATCGATGAGGGCCGGCACCCAGGGGTGCCGGCCTGCTGACTCGCTTACTTGAGACTGGGGGCCAGATCGCCGTCGTCATCAGACTCGGGCTGAGCCGCCCCCTTGCCCGCCGGCATCGGCTGATAAGGGGTCTCGTTGGCGGTCGGCTGCGGGTTTTGCAGCGCCTTGAGGGCCGTCTTCAGGGAGAAGGCGGCGAGCACCACCACCACCAGCATGAAGAACATCGTCAACCCCGCATCCAGCCGGTTGTTGAACACCAGCTGGGCCAGCTGGAATTCGGTGTACTGGGCCGGGATTGTTCCACTGTCGATCATCGCCTGGAACTTGTTGGCTATGGCCAGGAAGCCGAGCTTGGGATTGTCGCTGAAGGTCTTCTCCCAACCCGCCGACAGGGTGCAGATGAGCAGCCAGCTGGTGGGCAGCAGGGCCACCCAGGCATAGGCCTGACGCTTCATCTTGAACAGCACCACGGCGCACAGCATCAGCGCCATGCCCGCCAGCATCTGGTTGGCGATACCGAACAGCGGCCACAGGGTGTTGATGCCGCCGAGCGGGTCCACCACCCCCTGATGCAGGAAGTAACCCCAGGCCAGCACGCACAAGGCGGTCGCCAGCAGGTTGGCCGGCAGGGAGTCGGTGCGTTTCAGGGACGGGGAGATGACCCCCATCAGATCCTGCAGCATGAAGCGTGCGGCCCGGGTGCCGGCATCCACGGCGGTGAGGATGAAGAGCGCCTCGAACAGGATGGCGAAGTGGTACCAGAAGGCGACGTTCATCAGGCCGCCGAGGGCGCCGTGCAGTATGTAGGCCATGCCGACCGCCAGGGTCGGGGCACCACCGGCACGGGAGATGATGCTCTGCTCACCCACCTCGCTGGCGATGCGGGTCAGGGTCTCCGGGGTGATCTGGAAGCCCCAGCTGCTCACCACGGCGGCGGCGGAGACCACCACGTCGGCGGTGCCCGCCGGTGCCAGCACCGCCAGGGGGCTGTTCATGGCGAAGTAGACGCCCGGATCGATGACGCAGGCGGAGACCAGCGCCATGATGGCGACGAAAGACTCCATCAACATGCCGCCATAACCGATGAAGCAGGCCTGGTTCTCGTTGGCCAGCATCTTGGGGGTGGTGCCGGAGGAGATGAGCGCATGGAAGCCGGAGACGGCACCGCAGGCGATGGTGATGAACAGGAAGGGGAAGAGATCCCCGGCCCAGACCGGGCCTGTCCCGTCCACGAACTGGGTCAGCGCCGGCATCTGCAGGGTCGGCTGGGTCACCAGTATGCCGATGGCCAGGCCTATGATGGTGCCTATCTTGAGGAAGGTGGAGAGATAGTCACGGGGCGCCAGCAGCAGCCAGACCGGCAGCACGGAGGCGACGAAGCCATAGCCCACCAGCATCCAGGTCAGCTGCACCCCGTCGAAGTCGAAGTAGGGAGCCCAGGTCTGGCTCTCGGCCACCCAGCCACCGGAGACGATGGCGAAGATGAGGCACACCAGACCTATGATGGAGACCTCACCGATGCGGCCCGGCCTCAGGTAGCGGGTGTAGATCCCCATGAAGATGGCGAGCGGTATGGTGAAGGCCACTGTGTAGGTGCCCCAGGGGCTGTGGGTCAGCGCCTTGACCACTATCATCGCCAGCACCGCCAGTATGATCACCATGATCATGAAGGTGGCGACCAGGGCGATGATCCCGGCGACCGGGCCCATCTCCGACTTGATCAGCTCGCCGAGGGAGCGACCATCGCGACGGGTGGAGACGAACAGCACCATGAAGTCCTGCACAGCCCCCGCCAGCACCACACCGGCCAGCAGCCAGAGCATGCCGGGCAGATAGCCCATCTGGGCCGCCAGCACTGGGCCGACCAGGGGACCGGCGCCGGCGATGGCGGCGAAGTGGTGGCCAAACAGCACCTTCTTGTCGGTCGGCACATAGTCCAGACCATCGTTGTGCCGCACCGCCGGCGTCATGCGGCTGCTGTCGACCGCCAGCACCCGCTTGGCGATGAAGAGCCCGTAGTAGCGGTAGGCAATAAGATAAACGCACACAGCCGCGACCACTATCCAGAGCGCGTTGATCTGCTCGCCCCTGTTGAGGGCGATGTAACCTAGGGAGCTGGCGCCCAGCAGTGCCAGCAGCCCCCATCCAAGATGTTTCCCTAAGCTGTCCATAAGCCCGTCCCTGCCATTGGTTTTTTACATATGAAGCCCCATACGCTTACATCTCTATAGCAATCGACGCCGTGCCACAATCGAGGCCCGTCACAAGTCGGCGACCCGTTCCGAGAATTTCTCAATATTGCCAGCCGGATCACGGCCATCAGGCCTGGAGCAGGAGGGAAAAGCGCTGAAATGCTTGAAGAAAACGGCAAGGCACACCAACAGTAAGGGCCCCTTCAACGGGGCCCTTCTTGGTCTGGCGCACGACAAACAGCGCCACTCCATGGCGGCACAGCGCTCAGGAGAGCGCCAGCCCGACCGAGAGCAGCAGGCTGAACAGGAAGGCGCTGATGGCGGTCTTCTTGAGGGCGCCGGTCAAAACCTCGCCATCGAAGCTCTCGCGCAGGGTGCGGGCGGCATCGGTGAGGGGCTTGATGGCGGGCAGGAAGATCCAGGGCCAGACGCTCGCGGGCTGGGTCAGCAGGAAGGCGATGGTGGCCAGCAGCGCTCCCCCCAGCAGCCCCCAGTGATAGGCGATGGCGCGGTTGCGGCCGAGCCGCACCGCCAGGGTGATCTTGCCGCTGGCGGCATCGCTCTCTATGTCCCGCACATTGTTGATGTTGAGCACGGCGGTCGCCAGCAGGCCGCAGGCGGTGGCGGGCAGCAGCAGATCCCATTCCAGGGTATGGGTGAACAGGTAGTAGGAGCCGAGCACCCCCAGCAGGCCGAAGAACAGGAATACCGAGATGTCCCCGAAACCGCGATAGCCGTAAGGGGTCTTGCCCACCGTGTAGGTGATGGCCGCGACTATGGCGGCGCCCCCCAGCAGGATGAAAGTCAGGATCTGCTGCCACTGCTCCCCGAAGGCGCAGACCAGCAGGGAGAGGCCGCTCACCACGGCCGCCAGCGCGGTCAACCCCATGGCAATGCACATCTGGTGGCGGGTGATGAGGCCGGATACCACGGCACGCTGGGGCCCGATCCGCTCGCCGTTGTCGGCCCCGGAGACCGCATCACCATAGTCGTTGGCCAGGTTGGAGAGGATCTGCAGCAGTATGGCGGTCAGCAGGGAGAGACCCATGATGGCGCCGTCGAAGGCCCCCCGGCTGGCTGCGAGCCCCGAGCCCAGCAAAATGGAGGAGCACGCCAGGGGCAGTGTTCGCAAACGCGCCGCCAGCAACCAAACAGAGAAGGTATTTGTCATATTGTGATGGCCAAACAATCAGATATTGATCGTGTTAAGGGTTATCGAACCGGATTTAGGTATACTTGGCTCCGTGGGGGCTGGGCTCCCTCGGGCAATTTACATGGAAGAATGGGCAGATAATATATAGGAAATCATCGCCCTTTGGCATCAACCTGCGCCATCCTCCCCCAGAGCGATTGCGACTATCCGGCTCAGACAAGACATCCATGTTGGCTCAGACCCATCTCAAGCAACAACTGGACGCCCTGCGTCACAGCAATGTCAGCGGCTTCGTGCGGTTGCGCGTGGCGGCCAACGTCGACCTCTTCCCGGGATGGCTGGCGGCGCAGACCCTGTATCCCCGCATCTATTGGCAGGCCCGCGGCCCCAGGAGCCCCGAGTACGTGGCCCTCGGCGCCATCCACGAGCTGACCCGGCCAGCGGATATCCAGCGGGTCTGCGATCTCGCCAACTCAAACAGTGAAGACAGCCCCCGCTACTACGGCGGCCTGGCGTTCGATCCCGCCCAGCCCGGCTGGCAGGGATTCGGCCCCTGCCGCTTCGTGCTGCCGCGCATCGAGCTGGTGCGCCGGGGAGAGTGTGTCAGCCTCTGCCTCAACCTCTGGCTGACCGACGGCAATCTGGATGCCGAGCTGCAGGCGGCCGAGGCAGCCCTCGACGCCCTGCAACCGGAAGCCCCCCTGCCCCCACTGCAAAAACGCCCCTGGCAGCGCCGGGATGTCCCGGGTCAGGCCCAGTGGCAAACCCTGGTAGAGCGGGTAACGGCGCCCGCCTTTCAGGCCCACACCCCCAAGGTGGTACTTTCCCGGGAGAGCGTGCTGACCGGCCAGCATGGGGATGCACCCCTCTGCCCCTGGTCCCTGCTCACCCAGTGGGCAAGTCACGCCCAGGAGTGCTTCCACTTCGGCTTCCAGTTCTCCCCCGAGCAGAGCTTCATCTCCTGCTCCCCCGAGCGCCTCTATCGCCGGGAGAGCGGCCACCTCTTCACCGAGGCGCTGGCGGGCACCATACGCCGCTCCGGTGACGAGGCGGCCGACGCAGCCCTGGCTGCCGAGCTGCTGGCCGACAGCAAGAACCGGCTGGAGAACCGGCTGGTGCACGCCGACATCCTGAGCCGTCTGGCGCCCCTCACCACGGACGCCACCCTGACCGAGCCGCGCATCCTGAAACTGCGGCTGCTGCAACACCTCAAGTGCGACATCGAGGCCGAGCTCAAGCCCGGTGTGTGCGACTGGCAACTGCTGGCTGCCCTGCACCCGACACCGGCGGTGGGCGGTGCCCCCCGCGAGGCGGCGCTGGCCTTTATCCGCGAGTTCGAGCCCCATGAGCGCGGCTGGTACGCCGGTGCCTGCGGCATGCTGAGCCGGGAGACCTCGGAGTTCTCGGTCGCCATCCGCAGCGCCCGCATCACGGCCCGGGGCATCAGTCTGTTTGCCGGTGCCGGCATAGTGGCCGGGTCCGAGCCTGCCGCCGAGTGGTCCGAACTCGACAACAAGATCGCCAACGTGCTCTCCCTGCTGGGATAGCGTTTTTCATCGACCCACTGCGAGAGCCTTATGCCCGCCAGCCAATTGCCTGAGCACCGAGCGTTTGCCAGCCAGCATGCCACCTTCAACCACGTCTGGTCTTCCCTCTTGCTGGAAGAGCTCTATCGCCTCGGGGTGCGGGACATAGCGCTGGCCTCGGGCTCCCGCTCGGCGCCGCTCACCATGGCCGCCGCCGCCCATGCCGGTTTTCGCCGTCACCTCCACTTCGACGAGCGGGGTCTGGGCTTCATGGCGCTGGGGCTGGCCAAGGGGAGCGGCCGACCGGTGGCGGTGATCATGACCTCGGGCACTGCGGTGGCCAACCTCTGGCCCGCGGTGGCCGAGGCCCAGCTCACCGGGGTGCCTCTCATCATCCTCTCCGCCGACCGCCCCCCGGAGCTCATCGACAACGGCGCCAACCAGGCCATCGATCAGCAGGGGATCTTCGGTCGCTACCCCGTCCATCAGCAGAACCTGCCGAGCCCCACCCCGACCATACCGGCGGCCTTCGTGCTGAGTTCGGTGGATCAGGCCCTGGCCAGACAGGCACTGACCCCGGGGCCGGTTCACTTCAACTGCATGTATCCCGAGCCCCTCTATCCCGGCGAGGCGTACCTGGATTTTTCCGACTACCTGGCCCCGCTCGGTGACTGGCTCCATTCAAGGGAGCCCTGGAGCCCCTGGCAGCAGGGCGAGCAGCACTGCCCCCGCCAGCCCGACTGGGCCGCCTTGCAGGGCAAACGCGGCGTCATAGTCGCGGGCCGCATTCAGGATCCAGCCGAGGCGCAGAGGGTGGCCCAGCTGGCCGAGCGCCTCGGCTGGCCGCTGCTGGCGGACTTGCAGAGCCAGATCCGCTTCGACAGCCGCAACCTCATCCACATGGATCTCGCCCTGCAAAACAGCTGCTTCGTGACCGAGCTGGCCCGGGCCGAGGTGCTGCTGCAGTTCGGTGCCCGCCTCATCTCCAAGCGGCTCGGCCAGTTCATCAAGCAGCACCCCTGGCAGGATTACTGGCTGGTGGACCCGCAACCGGCCAGGCTGGATCCGGACTACCGGCTGCGTCGCCGCCTGGTGTGTACGCCCGGCGCCTTCGCCGCGGCCCATCCGGTGGACCATCGCCATCTGCCCTGGCACCGGCTGGCGGAGCGCCAGCAGGGCATCAGCGGCCAAATTCGCCGCGCCTGCGATCGCTTCTCAGAGCTCGGGGTCTGCCACCGTCTGGCCCAGCTCATCCAGGGCCAGCTGTTCGTCGGCAACAGCATGCCGGCCCGGTTGATGGACATGCTCGGCGAAACCGGCAAGGGCCCCAGCCGGCTGATGACCAACCGCGGCGCCTCCGGTATCGACGGCCTGATCGCCACTGCCTTCGGTTTCTCCCTGTCCAGCGACGAGCCGACCACACTGCTGCTCGGCGATCTCAGCGCCCTGCACGATCTCAACAGCCTGGCCCTGCTCGGCAAGGGGAGCCGCCCCCTGGTGGTGATCCTGCTCAACAACGACGGTGGCAGCATCTTCCGCATGCTGCCGGTACCGACTAAAGATGCGTTGCTGGAGACCTACTACTGCCTGCCCCACGGCCTGCACTTCGAGCACGCCGCAGCCATGTTCGGCCTGCACTACAGAGCGCCGACCACCCTGGCCGAGTTCGAGCAAGATTACGCAACCGCCCTGGAAAAAGGGGTAACCCTGATTGAAATCAAGGTGCCGAGCAACGAGGTGGCCGAGGATCTTAAAGCACTGGGGTCCCTTATCCGTGGCATATGAAATCAAGGTGCTCAGTGACAACGAGGCAGCCGAGGATCTCAAGGCACTGGAAACCCTTATCCGTGGCATATGAAATCAAGGTCCTGCGTGACAACGAGGCAGCCGAGGATCTTAAAGCACTGGGAACCCTTATCCGTGGCCACTAACAGAACCCAGCCAACCCTGGTACTGCTGCACGGTCTGCTCGGCAACGCCGACGACTGGCAGCCCGTGATGGAGAGGCTGTCCGACATCCCCAACCACGCGCTGGACTTGCCGGGCCACGGCAGCAACAAGGGGCTGAGGGTGAGCGGCTTTGACGAGGCCCACGAGTGGCTCTGCGGCGAGCTGGCCGCGCGGGGTATAACGCGCTACCAACTGGCGGGCTACTCCCTGGGGGGGCGGCTCGCCCTCTATCACGCCAGCCAGTCCCCCGCCGGCTTGCAGGCGCTCTTGCTGGAGAACTGCCACCCCGGCCTGCCGGTAGCCGAGCGCGCCGCCCGCCTCGAACACGACGAGGGCTGGGCCCGGCGCTTCGAGCGCGAACCCCTGGCCTTAGTGCTGGCAGACTGGTACCGGCAGGGGGTGTTCGCCGATCTGGACGAGGAGGCCCGTGCCCGCCAAATGGCTAAACGCCTTGGCAACGAGGGCAGAGCCGTGGCGACCATGCTGCGCGCCACCTCCCTCGGCAAGCAGCCGGATCTCGCCCCCTGGCTGGGCAAAACCCGGTTGCCGGTGCGCTGGATCTCCGGCAGCCGAGATCACAAATTCCATCGCCTGGCTTGCCAGCTGGTCAAGCAAGGCTGCAATATCAATCACTTGGCTCTGGATGGCGGGCACAACCTGCACGCCAACCAGCCCGACACCTTTGCCCGGCTCCTGCGGGACTGGGTCAAGCAACCAGAAGAGAAGAGTCATGACTGACGCAATGACGGAAGCGCAACCCTGTGCCCCCGTCGCTCCTGACAGGGTTGCCCGGCTGACCTCTACCACACCAGAAGGAAAACACCATGATTGAGGCAATGACGGAAGCGGAACTGTACGCTCCCATTGAGTGGCAGGATTGCTCCGCCGGTTACGAGGACATCCTCTATCACAAGTCCCAGGATGGCATTGCCAAGATCACCATCAACCGCCCCCAGGTGCGCAACGCCTTCCGCCCCCGCACTGTCAAAGAGATGCTGCAGGCCCTGGCCGATGCCCGTTACGACGACAAGGTGGGCACCATCATACTGACCGGCTTTGGCGAGAAGGCCTTCTGCGCCGGCGGTGACCAGAAGATCCGTGGCGACTACGGTGGATACCGCGACGACGAGGGGACTCATCACCTCAACGTACTCGACTTCCAGCGCGACATCCGCACCTGCCCCAAACCCGTGGTCGCCATGGTGGCCGGTTATGCGGTCGGTGGCGGCCACGTGCTGCACATGATGTGCGATCTCACCATAGCCGCCGACAACGCCCAGTTCGGCCAGACAGGCCCGAAAGTTGGCTCCTTCGACGGCGGCTGGGGCGCCTCCTACATGGCCCGCATCGTCGGCCAGAAGAAGGCCCGCGAGATCTGGTTCCTGTGCCGCATGTACGATGCGAGCCAAGCCCTCGACATGGGGCTGGTCAACACTGTGGTGCCCCTGGCCGAGCTGGAGCGGGAAACCGTGCGCTGGTGCCGGGAGATGCTGCAAAACAGCCCCATGGCGCTGCGCTGCCTGAAGGCCGCACTGAACGCCGACTGCGACGGCCAGGCCGGTTTGCAGGAGCTGGCGGGCAATGCCACCATGCTCTTCTACATGACCGAAGAGGGTCAGGAAGGGCGTAACGCCTTCAACGAGAAGCGCCGCCCCGACTTCTCCAAATACAAGCGGAACCCCTGATGACACTCGCCCTCTATCGCTACCAACTGCCCTTTACCCAACCCCTGACCTTTCACGGCAAGGTGGAGGTGGCGCGAGAGGGCCTCTTGGTGCGCATCAACGACGGCTGGGGGGAGATAGCCCCCCTGCCCGGTTTCTCTAGGGAGAGCCTGGCCGAGGCGCAAGCCGAGAGCCTGGCCTGCCTGGCGCAACTCGCCCGGGGGCAGACCATAGCCCCCCGGCTGCCCTCGGTGCAGTTCGGGCTCGACTGTGCCCGCCGTCACTGGCCACAGCAGAGCACCAGCCTGCCCGAACCCTATCCCCTCATTCAGGGCTCCCCTCAGGAGCTGCTCAAGAACTGGAAGCAGTGGCTGCACGAGACCCCCCTCAAGGCCAAGCTGAAGGTGGCCCGCTACCCCATGCGGGACGAGCTGGCGCTGATCCGGCTGCTGCTCGATCGGCGCCCCAATCTCAAGCTGGTGCTGGACGCCAACCAGGGCTGGACCCGCGAGGAGGCCTGGGCCTTCTGCGGTCACCTGGATCCGAACCGGATCGAATACCTGGAAGATCTCTGTGCCGACTTTGCCGACATCGCCTTCGTCGCCAACCGTACCGGCATGCCGGTGGCCCTCGACGAGTTGCTGGCCCAGGGCAAACCATGGGAACCCATACCCCAGCTGAAGGCCCTGGTGCTCAAGCCAACCCTGCTCGGCTCCCTGGCAAACAGCGAGGCCCTGGTGGCCCGCGCCCGCGAGCTTAAGCTGAAGATCATCGTCTCCTCCTGTTTCGAGTCCGGTGTCGGTCTCGGTCAGCTCGCCCGCCTCGCGGGGGAGTGGGCACCGGATCAGGCCCCTGGCCTCGACACCAGGCGCTGGCTGGCCAGGGACCTGCTGGACAAACAGGGTCAACCCGACCCAAGCCTGATGACTCCCCTGTTTCACCGTGACTGAAGGGGCTCCCATGCCGCCCGTCCGTGCAGCTGACACCTGCCCGGTGCGCCACTGGGCACAGACGGCGCCCGAGCGCATCGCCATCCACGGCAACGGCTCCCTCAGCTACCGGCAGCTGGATGCACGGCTCAACGGCCTGTGCAAGCAGCTCGAGCAGGCGGGTTTAAAGGCCGGCGACCGGCTGGTCGCCGTGGTGCGCGGCGCCCTGGAGGATGTGCTGCTGGCCTGGGCCTGCGTGCGCAGCGGCCTCATCTTCTGCCCGCTCAATCCCGCCTTCCCCCTCCCCAGGCAGGCCGAGCTGGCCGCACAGCTAGATGCCTGCGCCTTCTGGTCAGCGGGGGAGATTCCGGTGGGGAGCGGGTTGCCGCTGCGGCTCGACTTCAGGGGTGAACTGCCGGCAAGCGAGGAAGCCTGGCCGCTTGAACCGGCCCAGCTCAACAACATGATCCTCACCTCGGGCTCCAGCGGCACACCCAAGGCGGTGGTGCACCGCCTCGCCAACCACCTCGCCTCGGCCCGGGGCTCGGCCAGCCTGATCCCGCTCGATGCCGACTGCGGCTGGCTGCTCTCACTGCCGCTGTTTCACGTGGGCGGCTACGCCATCCTGTTCCGGGTCTTCCTGGCGGGGGCCAGCCTGGTGCTGGACGATCGCACCCAGCCCCTCAAGGGGCGGCTGGAGGATCAGCCCATCACCCACCTCTCGCTGGTGCCGACTCAGCTCTGGCGCCTGCTGGCGCAAGGCTTCGACCCCGGTCGCACCCGCTTGCGCGAGCTGCTGCTCGGGGGGGCCGCCATCCCTGAGCCCCTGGTCAATCGCCTCAAGGCCCTGGGGTTCACCCCCAAGTCGAGCTATGGCCTCTCCGAGATGGGCAGCCAGGTCTGCACCGGCCTGCCTGCCGGTGCCGGGGTGGTGGGCAGGCCTCTGCCCGGGCGGGAGGTCTGCATACGCCAGGGGGAGATCTGCGTGCGCGGCGACACCCTGTTTGCCGGCTATTTCCAGGCCGGGGAGCTGGTGTTGCCGCTGGATGAGGAGGGCTGGTTCCACACCCGGGACAAGGGTCATTTCACCCCGGCCGGCGAGCTGGTGGTGGAGGGGCGGCTCGACAACCTCTTCATCTCGGGAGGGGAGAACATCCAGCCCGAGACCATAGAGCAGCGGCTGGTAGATCACCCCGCCGTGGCCCAGGCCCTGGTGGTGCCCATCCCCAGCGCACAGTGGGGTCAGCGCCCCGCCGCCTTCATCGACTGGCTGGCAGAGCCCGTGCCCCACGCCGAGCTGGCCGCCTGGATCAGGCAGGCGTTGCCTGGCTTCATGGTGCCGGACCGCTGGCTGCCCTGGCCGGATCTCGGCGGCAGCCTGAAACCCTCCCGCACCCTGCTCGCCCGGAGCCTGCAAGCCGGGGACTGAGAGCGCCCCCCATATGAGGCGCAGTCCTTGCTATCAACACAGCCCCTTTTGGGGCTGTTTCTATGTTGCTTCCTCCCGAATGCATGATTCCTCGGCGCCATCTGGCGCATTGATATTCCTTTGGAGCCCAATATCCTGCCTGGTCCCCACTCCATCCACCAAAGGGATCATGATGAATCACCTCTCTACCCGGCGGCTGCTCCTGGCAGCCCCCGGCCTGCTCGCCACCTCGGCGCTGGCCAGCTACTCCCCCGACTGGCAAGAGTATCAACTCAAAAGCGAAGCCAGCCGTCAGCTGGGGGACAACCTCACCGAAGTGACCTATGAGCTGAGCGCCCGCAATGGCGATGCACCCTATCAGCAGCTGAGGGTCTATCGCCGTTTCGACTGGCGCGACGCCAATCCGGCGGCCCTTGCCGAGCAGCAGTGCGGCGAGCCCCAGCTCAAGGTCGAACAGGGCTGGCAGATCCGCTACCTCAGCTGCGAAGAGGTGGTGCCGGCTGGCAAGGCCATCCCGGCCAGCAGTTATGACTATGGCTACGGCCTGAAACAGGGCCGCTGGGAGCCGCTGACGGGCACCCCGACCGCACCACGCCAGGATCGTCTGCCGCTCCCCGAGCGCATCGTCCTGGGTCACAGCGAGCAGGAGCTGGATCGCTGCGAGCTCAACGCCCAGGGGCGCTGCGCCGAGCAGCTTTGGCAATATCAGCCCCGAGACTGGCAGCAATTGAGCGTGCTGGAAGAGACCCCCAACGAGCGGGATGGCCGCCTCGAGCAGATCTTCTTCCGCCTGCAACCGGTGGCGGGCAGTCAGGCCGCCAGCCAGGTCCGCGAGCTGCACGTCTGGCGCCAGTACAGCTGGCAGCTGGACGAAACCAGGGCACAGCAGGAGTGCGATGAGCCCCAGACCCGCCAGGAGGGAGACAAGACCATCAGCTACCGGGTTTGCCGCCAGACCCTGCCCGCCGGCAGCGAGGTGCAGGTGGTGCTCAAAGACAGCGGCTATCAATACCCGGTGGGTGGCAGCGAATGGCAGAGCCTGCCACAGACAACCGAGTGGCAGGAGAGCCGGGTGCTCAATCGCCCCATAGTGCTGGCCAGCAAGGAGGAGCAGCTCGACTGCCGCCGCGCCGATGGCCGCCCCTGCTCCGAGCCGGAGCAGCCGGGCGCGGAACTGCTGGATGCCGAGGCCAGCCAGATAGTGCAGGATGCCAGCGGTCAACCCGCTCCCGTCTGGCAGGAAACCTATGGCCACGATGACCGCAAGCTGCTGGCCGTGTCCCGAGGCATGCAGAGTCTGCTGGCGGCCAATCAGCCCGCCCATCCGGCCATGAAGCTGCTGCTCGAATACGTGCGCGCCCACAACTATCACAACCATGGCAAGCACAAGGAAGATGGCCCGGCCGCCGCCGAGGCGCTGGCCGAAGCATTGACGGCGCTCGGCGCCCATCCGCTGCTCTATCCGGAGCAGGCCAGCGATGAGGTGGGCGCCGTCATGGGTGCCTGGAGCATAGCCCTGCACGGCCAGTTCAAGAGCCCGGCGGTGCAGAGCCGTTTTGGCACCCTGCTCGGCCAGTTCAACCAGATGCTGGCCTACAGCACCCGGCATGCCAGCGAGATCAATGGTCAGCATGCCTGGGCAACGGGCCTGTTCGATCTGCTCAACTTCCTCGACTTCGCCAGCGACCATAGCGATGCCTTCGCCGCCGATTTCCGCCAGCAGGATGGCGAGCTGCGCAAACAGCTGCACGCCCTCGGCATGAGCGAGCTGTCGCTCTGGCAAGGACGGGGCGGAGCGGATCTGTTCCTGCTCAACAACGTGCTGGATGCCTACACCCGCCTCTATCGGGTCGCCCGTTATACCCGTCCCGACGAGAGCGAAAACTATCGCAAGCTGCTGGATGGTTCAGTCATCGACCTCATCCGTCATCACAGCCTGATCCCGGGTGGCCAGCAGAGCCAGGATCTGCTGGAAGACATGTCACTGACCCTCTCCACCTACTACCTGACCTACACGGATCGCACCAGCGAGGCCTGCATCAGCGGTGACTTTGCCGGACTCTGCACCCCGATACGGCTGGAGGATGTGCTGCCGTTCGAGCACACCTGCTCGCCGACCCTGCGCCTGCGGGCCCAGGAGCTGAGCCAGGATCAGGCCGACGGCATCTGCCGCGAGCTGGGGGCCGAGGAAGAGCAGTTCCATCAGCAGATGGAAACAGGCTGGCAGCCGGTGGCGGATGACCACAACGAGGCGCTGGAGCTGGTGATCTTCGACTCCTCCGCCGACTGGAAGCGCTACGGCAGCGCCCTGTTTGGCGGTGTCTCCACCGACAACGGCGGCATCTACATCGAGGGGGATCCGGCCCGTCCCGGCAACCAGGCCCGCTTCTTCGCCTATGAGGCAGAGTGGAAGCGCCCCGCCTTCCAGGTGTGGAACCTGCGCCACGAGTACGTTCACTACCTGGATGGTCGCTTCAACCAGTACGGCAGCTTCGGCCACTACCCCCTCAATCGCACCACCTGGTGGTCGGAAGGGCTGGCGGAGTTCATCGCCCACGGTCAGTGCTTCGCCCGTGGCCTGGACAACGTGGCGGGTCGCCCGGCGGCCGAGCGACCGAGCCTGGCCGACATACTGCACCTGGATTACGACCAGGGTGGCGAGATGGTCTACTCCTGGTCCTATACGGTGCATCGCTTCCTCAGCGAGACCGGCCGCGGCGCCAGCTGGCTGGCCATGGCCCGGGCCCTGCGCAACCCGGACCAACAGCAGGCGATGAGCGACTTCGAGGCAGAGCTGGACGCGCTTATCGCGAGCGACAGCGAAGCCTACCAGAGCTGGCTGAGCCGGGATCTGCTGCCCTGGTGGGAGGCCAACAAGGAGTCTGACGAGTGCAAGGCGAACGACTCAGCCCACTGAGGGTGAGGCGTGAATGAGACAGGGCGGCCATGGCCGCCCTTGTTTATGGCGCCCCTTGATGGATTCAAGATCGCGCCGCGCTCTGCGACAGCCTGTGCCCGAGTGACGCCATGGCGGCGCATCAAACCTGACGCGCCAGGGCAACTTGTAATAGAATGGCCCCCTGTCATCTCTTACTTCAGACCCGAACCGCACCGCGCATGAAGAAGTTTGCCAAGATCCTGCTCGCCTGCCTCTGCCTGTTGCTGGCCTCAGTCGCCGCGCTGCTGGGCTACAGCGAGTGGACCGTCTCCGACGCCCGTCACTACACCTACGACGACGTCGATGCGGTGCCCTACAACAGGGTCGCCCTGGTGCTCGGCACCTCCAAGTACCTGATCGGGGGCAGCCCGAACCACTACTTCAAGTACAGGATCAAGGCCGCCGCCGAGCTCTACAACAACGGCAAGGTGGACTACATCCTGGTCTCCGGCGACAACGCCACCGTCCAGTACAACGAGCCGCGCCAGATGCGGCGGGCCCTGATCCAGGCGGGCATCCCCGCCAGCGCCATCTACAGCGACTACGCGGGCTTTCGCACCCTGGACTCTATAGTGCGGGCCAAGGAGGTGTTCGGTCAGGCCCGCTTCACCGTGGTCTCCCAGGCCTTCCACAACGAGCGCGCCATCTTCATCGCCCGCCACTTCGGCATCGAGGCCGTCGGCTTCAACGCCCTGGATCCCAGCGCCTATCAGGGCATCAAGACCCGGGTACGTGAGGTGTTCGCCCGCCTGATGGGGCTGCTCGATCTCTACGTGCTGGACAAGGGGCCCAAGTTCCTCGGCGAGCCCATCGTCATCGGCGGCCCCATCCCCTGCCAGGCCCTGAGCACCATAGGGGCCAGCCAGCCCTGCCTGCCCATGGCACCAGCCACCAAGCCAACACCAGCCCCTGCCGTCAGTGCGACCAAGGCGACCAGTGCCGCCGTCTCGACCGCCCCAGCACAGGCACCGAGTGATGCCGCCAGTACATCGCCATCGACCAGCGCGGCCGTCTCGACCACGCCAGCACAGGCACCGAGTGGTGCCGCCAGTACACCGGCATAGACCAGCGCGGCCGCGCCCTGAGCAGAGCATAAAAAGAGACCCGCCTGATGGCGGGTCTCTTTTTATGAAGGAAGAAAAGGAGAGGGCTCAGGCCAGCGCCTGCCGGTAGCGGCGCGCCACCTCGTCCCAGTCGATCACCTGGTAAAACGCGGCTATGTAGTCGGGACGCTTGTTCTGGTACTTGAGGTAGTAGGCGTGCTCCCACACGTCCAGCCCCAGGACAGGCACCAGCCCCTCCATCAGGGGACTGTCCTGGTTGGCGCTGCTCACCACCTGCAGGCGGCCCGCCTTGTCCACCACCAGCCAGGCCCAGCCGCTGCCGAAGCGGCTCAGGGCCGCCTGGGTGAAGGCCTGCTTGAAGGCATCCAGGCCCCCCAGATCCCGGGCAATCGCCTCGGCCAGCTCACCGCCCGGCTCACCGCCCCCTTGCGGGCTCATCACCTGCCAGAACAGGCTGTGGTTGGCATGACCGCCGCCATGGTTGCGCACCGCCCCCTGCACCTTGGCCGGCAGGCTGTCGAAACGGGCGAGCAGCTCGTCCACCGGCAGGGCCGCCAACTCGGGGAGCTCGGCCAGGGCGGCGTTGAGGTTGGTGATGTAGGTCTGGTGGTGGCGGCTGTGGTGGATCTCCATGGTCAGCGCGTCTATGTGGGGCTCCAGCGCGTCATAGGCATAGGCGAGGGCAGGCAAGGTATGGCTCATGTTCGTTCTCTCTCTTGTTGGGCTCAATGCAATTGATGGGCGGGCTCGGTCTGGCACTGACATTGACCGAGGCAGCGCAAGATGCCGTCGTGATGACCGTGCTTGCGCACGAAGGCGAGCAGCTCGGTGCGGGTGCCACGGCTATGGCGCAGGGCCGCCGCCCGCAGGGGATCCGGGCTTGCGGGAGATTGGCTGGTGGCGAGCAGGCAGTCGTGAACATGGCACAACATGTCGGCGGCCCTGTCCGGCAGCGTCATGGCCACCAGCAGATCCGCCAGGTTGTGGTGGGCCACCACCAGGGCTGCCACGGCTTCGTCCGCATCCCGCCAGCAGGCGAACTGCTGACGGGCCAGCCACAGGGCTTGCTGGTAATAGTCGAGCGCCCTGGCGTGCTCACCCGCGTCGAAGTGGCGATTGCCACTCAGGGTCTGCGCCTTCCAGTGCGTCATGCTGCTCTCCCCGTCGGTGGCACCGACCCATCCCTTCACCCAGGTTACCGTCATGACTCAGACACTCAAATGATAATAATTATTATTTAACTTATTTGATGGGCGGACACAAGAAATAGTTGGCGCGGCCACTTTTTGCCCATATGGGTAGGTTTTTTCTGCAATCCCCGATTTAGTGATCCCATCCACAGATACATTTGAGTTCAACTACCATGCTGCTGCTACCGGCATGAGGTCGGTGGCTGCCGGAGCGCAGCCGGTTTTCACAAGGATGGTGATGATGAAAAGATGGCTATTGGTGCTCTTATGCGCCCTGCCCATGCTGGGTCAGGGGGCCGGCTATACCCAGACCCGCTACCCCATAGTGCTGGTGCACGGACTGTTCGGTTTCGACAAGCTGCTCGGAGTCGACTATTTCTACGGCATTCCCCAGGCCCTGACCCGGGACGGCGCCCGCGTCTATGTGGCGCAGGTCTCCGCCACCCAGAGTTCGGAGCTGCGCGGCGAGCAGTTGCTCAGGCAGGTGCAGCAGGTACTCGCCATCACGGGGGCCGACAAGGTGAACCTCATAGGTCACTCCCACGGCGGCCCCACCATTCGCTATGTGGCCTCGGTCGCCCCAGAGCTGATCGCCTCCGCCACCAGCGTGGGGGGCGTCAACCAGGGCTCAGAGATCGCCGATCTGGTGCGCGCCAGGGTGACTCCGGGCTCGGTGGCCGAGCAGTTGGCGGTGGCCGCCGCCTCGGCGCTCTCCGGGGTCATCTCGCTGCTCTCCGGCGGCAGTGACCTGCCCCAGGATCCCCTCGCCTCCCTCGATGCCTTGACCCGCGCCGGGGCACAGCGCTTCAACCAGCGCTATCCGGAAGGGCTGCCCAGCCAGCACTGCGGCGAGGGGCCGCTGCTGGCCGACAACGGCGTCTACTACTTCTCCTGGAGCGGACGCGGCAACATGACCAACATACTGGATCCCGTGGATCCGGCGCTGGCCCTGACCGGCAGCTTCTTTCATGAGCCCAATGACGGCCTGGTCGGGGTCTGCAGCAGCCACCTCGGCAAGGTGATAGGCACGGCTTACCGGATGAACCACCTGGACGAGGTGAACCAGTCGTTCGGCATCCACCACCTGTTCGACACGGATCCCGTCACCCTCTATCGTCAGCACGCCAACCGCTTGCAGAGGCTGGGGCTATGAGACGGATCCTGCTGGTCGCCCTCTCCCTGGGCGCGGCCCTGCTGGGGGCACTCCTGCTCTGGCCCGAGCCTGCCCCTGATCTGGCGGCAACACCGGAGCGGGGAGCCCTGCGCCACCAGCTGGCCCAGCGGCTGGAGCAGGGCGAGACGGACGAAGAGAACGCCATGCTGGCCCGCTACCGCCAGTTTCTGCGGGCGGAAGGGAGCCTGACGGTGCCGACGGATCCCGGCCTCGCCAGCCTGCAACTGCTGTTTGACGAGCGTGAGCGGCTGCGCCGGCAACACTTCAGCCCCGCCGAACAGGGGTCGCTCTTTGCCGAAGAGAGGCTGATGGAGCAGTGGACCCTGCGCCGTAAGGCGCTGGCAGAGGCCGACGGCGCCGACAGTGAGGTGCTGGGGGAGGAGCTGGCGCTCTGGCTGGCGGAGCAGCCCCAGTGGTTCAGGGAGGCGGAAGCCAACGGCCGCCAGCTCGGCGATCTGCAGCGGCTGGAGCGGGTCTCCCCCGCCGAGCGGGACGCCGTGCTGCTGGAGCAGCTGGGACCTGAGGCGGTGGATCGGCTGCGCCAGCTGGCGCAGAGCCAGCAAGGGTTCGAGCAGCAGCTGGCGGGCTATCTGGCGGAACTCGAGCCCCTGCTCCCCCTGGAGCGGGCCGAACAGCAGCAGGCGATCCTGGCGCGCTGGTTCGAGCCCGGGCAGTGGCGGCGGGTGGAGGCACTGACCCGGCTGAGACTCGTGGAGCGGCCATAAATAGCGAGGGGGCCCTGCTGGCCCCCTCGTCGATCCTCAATGCCGTTATTGCGGCTTGTTGGCTCCTGGCAATGGCTGCCAGGTGAGGCGGGTCACCTGGGTGCCCTGTACCTCGCAGGTGAGGCAGAGATCCTGCCACCCCTTCTCCTGGCGAAGGGAGACCTCCCCCTTCATGCCCTCTGGGCTGGTCTTGAGCTTCGCCTGCTCAAAGGTCACCTTGTCGCCCTTGGCGAGCGCCATCAGCTTGCCGTTGCAGAGCCACCGGGTCAGCTCATCCCCCTTCAGCTTGACGTCGCCTTCACCGGCCTGCTGCTCCGCCTGGCTCGGCACGAACAGCGCGCTCAGCTCGGCCGCCCGCCGGGTGAGCCAGGCCTCCCGCTGCTGCATGCTCATCTTGCTGACGAACTCCGCCGGCTGGCCCTTCTCGTCCAGCCACTGGGTTAGCTTGCCGCCGTCGTCAAAGGCGAACTGGGCAGCGGGCTCCTTCACCCCGAACAGCTTGCCCCCCTTGAAGTAGTAGCGGCTCTCCCCCTCCTGCTTGCCCTGCTCGTTCAGTATGGGCACGGCTATGATGACGGGAACCCCGTCGATCCAGGCCTTGATGTCCACACCGTCATGGCTGAACAGCCGGGTGTCGAGGCCATAGTCGGCCCCCTTCTCCATCAGGGTGAACTGCTCGGCCAGGGTGGTGGCCAGAGAAGGCAGGGAGCAGAGTCCCAGTCCCAAGCCGAGGCTCAGGGCGATCGCTGTCTTGCGCATAAGTGTCCTGTGATGGCCAAAAGGCCAGGTTAACTCTCTACCAGCCAGGCCCTCAGCCCCTCCCGGTGCGTGTCACTCAGGGGGATGGACTGACGGGTCTGGTAGTCAAAATGGATCAGGGTCGTCTCGGCGGTCACCGCCAGCTCGCCCCCCTGCCAGGCCTCCTGCCAGAGGGTGAAGGAGCTGGTGCCGATGCGCCGCACCCCCGTCTTGATCAATACCTGCTGGCCATAGAACAGCTCCCGTTTGAACTGCACCCCATAGCCCGCGATGATCAGATGCCAGTTGTGCACATCCAGCTCGGGAGAGAAGAGGCGGAACAGGGGATCACGGGCCGATTCAAACCAGACCGCCGGCACCGTATTGTTGATGTGGCCGAGGGCGTCCGTCTCTTGAAAACGGGGTTGGATCTGCATTTCCAGCATAGGTTTAGACTCCTTGTCGTGGGACCGCGCACAGGCTAGCGCGCCAACCTTTATGACTCAAGCGTCCCGGCATCCGGGTGGGAGCCGCCTCCGGTTTCCGGCGCCGCCATCCCCTGTTCGGGTTTGAGCCAGGCGCTGCGAAAATCGAACCAGCCGAGGGCCGTCATCCGCACCCCATGCACGCCGACCCGGCTCTCCAGCTCCAGCCAGTGGTGAAACAGGGGCACGAACCAGCCCTGGCGCTGCACCTCGGCCAGCAAGGCGCGCGGGCCAGGCTCGGCGCCGCTGGCGCGCCACTGCGTCAATCCCTGCCACAGGGCCTGCTGCCCCCCCCATACCCGGCGCAGCAAGGGGGTGCCCTGCAACCAGGCGTAGGGGGCGAAGGCGTGTTCATGTTCCAGGTTCAGGGTGCCGAGCCAGAGATCCACATCTTCATCCTCCCCGCTCACCCAGCGGCCGTAATCCAGGGTGCGCACCTCGAGCCGGATCCCCTGCTCTGCCAGCAGGCTGGCCATGGCATTGGCGCACTCGTTGAACTCCAGGTGCTGGTTGAAACAGGCCAGCACCAGCCGGGTCGGCAGCAGCGCCGGTTTAGGCTCCTCGGCGGGCAGGGCCTCGCGCCAGTGGGGCAGCAGGCCGAGGGCGCTGGTCCAGCCCCGCTGCAGCTCGGGGGCGACCCGCCCCATCAGGGCTATGGGGTTGAGCAGCCGGGTCAGCCATTGGCGCAAGGCGGGATCCTGCAGCAGGGGGGATCTGTCGTCCTGCAGCAGGAAGTAGCAGCCGGATTCGAGCTCGGACTCGCCGCGCATGGTGCCGAGCTCGGGGCTGTCGCGCCCCAGCTGCAGGTGGCTCTCCAGCCGCTCCGCCAGCTCCGGCAGCATCCAGATGTCGATCTCGTCGAGCAGGGCCCGCAGGCCGAAGTAGTCGTCGAAGGCCTCGAGGCACAGCTGCAGGGGATCGTTGGCGGTGACTCTGTAGGGGCCTGTGCCCACCGGTTGCAGGGCAAAGCCCGCCTCCCCCTTGAGCTCGCGCGGCAGGATGGCCGCCACCGGCTCCGCCAGCAGGTGCAGCAGCAGGGGATCCGGGCTGTCGAGGTGCAGATCCAGGGTGCGCGGCCAATGGCTCTCCAGCCGGGCGAGGTGGGCAAACAGCGGACGATCCCGCAAGGCCAGCAGGCTCTCCATCACATCCTCCACTGTCAGCTCGCGGCCGTGGTGAAAGCGCACCGCCGGGCGCAGATAGAAGCGCCAGTGGCAGGGGCCCAGACACTCCCAGTGGTGGGCCAGGTCCCCCTCGATTTCCCCATTTTCCTCATTTCGCCGGGTGAGGCCGTTGAAGATCTGGCGGCTCAGGTGAATTTCGGAGCGGCGCAGGGGATCCGTGGGTAGCAGGCGGGGCAGCGGCCGGTAGTAGGGCACCCGCAGGATCTGGCGCCCCTCCCGGGTGGCCTGACCAAGCTGCTCGATGAGCAGCGGGGTGAGCAAGTCCAGCCGCCCCTCCGCCAGCCGCACCGCCTGGGCGAGCTGGCCCTGGCTCAGCAGATCCCGCAGGCGGCGGCGAGTCAGGCTCTCCTGGTTGTCCAGCAGTATGAGCCGGGAACGTCGCCCCCGTCCCGCCTCGGCAGACCAGCTGAGCCAGCCCTGATCCTGCATGCGGCGCAGCAGCAGGCGGGCGTTGCGCGGGGTGCAGCAGAGCAAGTCCGCCACCTCGGCGAGGCTGGCCTCCCGCTCATCGCAGCCAAGCTGCTGGGCGAGCCGTTGAAATTGCTGGTAGAGGCGGCTGCTGGGCATAAAAGAGGAAATCCTTTTCAGTCAAGTCGTCAGTTTTTACTTCCTCATTTTAGCTCAATACTGTTGGCGAACGTGAGCACCACAGCAGAGGAGCACCATCATGAGCCAACAAACCGCCCCCACCCCGAACCGGATCCAGCAGACCCTACGTCGTTACTTCAAGCGGATCCTGCCCAGGCCGCTGACCCTGATCGAGGATCCCATGCATCAGCTCAACCGCCTGATGCAGTGGGACATGCACCAGATAGACGACAGGGAGTATCGTCGCCGCCTCTGATTGGGCCAGGGCTACGGGCAGGGAAGGGCGCCGCAGGATCACTGCAAGCCTCTATGCTTTGCCGGATTGGGTGGTTTACATCGGCGCAGGGCCTGCTAGATTGGACGTCTATCCATCCATAATGGCGACGACGTCCAACAAGGAGTGTGTGATGAAAGATGCGACCCTGGCCCTGCACCACGGCTTTTCCCACGATCCCGCCACCAAGGCGGTGGCCGTGCCCATCTACCAGACGGTGGCCTACGAGTTCGACAGCGCCCAGCACGGGGCGGATCTGTTCAACCTGGCGGTGCCTGGCAACATCTACACCCGCATCATGAACCCCACCAACGACGTGCTGGAACAGCGGATGGCCGCCCTGGAGGGGGGCATAGCCGGTCTGGTGGTCTCGGCGGGTTCCGCCGCCATCACCTACGCCATTCAGGCGTTGACCGCCGCCGGCGACAACATAGTCTCCACCCCTCAGCTCTACGGCGGCACCTACACCCTGTTCGCCCACATGCTGCCGAGTTTCGGGGTCGAGGTGCGTTTTGCCAAGGATGACAGCGCCGAAGCCATCGCCGCCCTCATCGACGACAAGACCAAGGCGGTCTACTGCGAGAGCATCGGCAACCCGGCGGGCAACATCGTCGATCTCGCCGCCTTCGCCAGGGTGGCCCACGCCCGCGGCGTGCCGCTTATCGTCGACAACACTGTCGCCACCCCTGTGCTGTGCAAGCCCATAGAGCATGGCGCCGACATAGTGGTGCACAGCCTCACCAAATATGTCGGTGGCCACGGCAACTCCCTCGGCGGCGTCATCGTCGACTCGGGCAAGTTCCCCTGGGCGGATAACGCCGAACGCTTCCCCCAACTCACCCAGCCGGAGCCCTCTTACCACGGGGTTGTCTACACCGACGCCTTCGGGCCTGCGGCCTTCATAGGCCGGGTACGCACAGTGCCCCTGCGCAACACGGGCGCGGCCCTGGCCCCCATGAACGCCTTCCTGCTACTGCAGGGGCTGGAGACCCTGAGCCTGCGCATGGAGCGCCACGTGGACAACGCCCTGCGGGTCGCTCACCACCTCAAGCATCACCCCAAGGTCGCCTGGGTCAGCTACGCCGGCCTGCCCGGTCACCCCCACTATCCGCTGGCGGAGAAGTACATGGGCGGCCGCCCCTCGGCCATCCTCTCCTTCGGCCTGAAGGAAGGGTATGAGGCGGGCGTGCGCTTCTACGATGCGCTCAAGATCTTCAAGCGGCTGGTCAACATAGGGGATGCCAAGTCCCTGGCCTGCCACCCCGCCTCCACCACCCACCGCCAGCTGAGTGACGCCGAGCAGGCCAGGGCCGGGGTCAAGCCGGAGATGATCCGGCTGTCGGTAGGGATCGAGGCGATCGAAGACATACTGGCGGATCTGGATCAGGCGCTGGAGGCCTGAGTCAGCACAGAGCGGGCATCTGCCCGCTCTTTTTTGTCTGCCGGTGAACCAGTCACCACGCCAGCGCGTATCAGCCGTTTGTGCCACCCATCGAGGTTCCCATGATAGTCCTGCACCACCTGAACAAGTCCCGCTCCCAACGCATCATCTGGCTGCTCGAAGAGCTGGGCCTGCCCTACCAGATCAAGGCCTACCAGCGCGACGCCACCAGCTTCCTGGCGCCCCCCGAGCTCAAGGCCATCCACCCCCTCGGCAAGTCACCCGTCATCGAGTTCGACGGCCGCGTATTGGCGGAATCGGGCGCCATCACCGAGTACCTGATCGCCCGTCACGCCCCGGAGCGGCTGGCGCCAGCCACCGACAGCCTCGACTACCCAGAATACCTGCAATGGATCCACTTCGCCGAGAGCTCCGGCATCTTGCCGCTGCTGCTGGACATGTTCGTGCGCAAGGATGGCAGCCCGATGCGCTTCCTGCCGGGCTACGCCCAGGCGGAGTGCGCCAAGGTGCTGGGCTATCTCAACGAGGTGCTGGCCAGCCGCCACTATCTGGTGGGGGATCGCCTCTCCGGTGCCGACATCATGAACTCCTTCCTGGTGGATCTGCTGGCCCAAAGCGGCCAGCTGGCCCAGTTCCCGCACCTTAAGACCTACTGGGAACGCCTCAATACCCATCCGGCCCGCCAGAAGGCGGCAGCCCTGGAACGCGAGCTGGATCAGAGCGCCTGATCGACTGCCCCTGCCCTGGAATGCAAAACGCCCCGACAATCGGGGCGTTTTCTTTTCAGCTCGGGAGCCGACGCTTAGAGGGCGTGGGAAAGGATCCGCGCCACTATATTGCCCGGATCTCTCCTTCGCCCGAAGCTGGAACCCCAGACTTAAAGAGCATGTGAAAGGATCCTGGCGACCTTGTCAGGATCTATATCCTGCTGCTCACCGAGGGCGGTCAGGCCGAAGCGCTTGAGGTTGGAGCAGATGGCGGGGATGCAGCTCTCGTTCAGGCCGTAGTCGGCGAGGCGGGTGCCCACCCCCATCTGCTGGAAGAACTGCTCGGTGCGGATGATGGCCTCCTCGATGCGCAGCGCCTTGTCTTCCCTGCGGGAGTGCCAGACCCGCTCGGCGAACTGGGCCAGCTTCTCCTGCTTCTGGGCCGCCTGTTCCCGCAGCAGGGAGGGCAGCACCACCGCCAGGCTCTGGGCATGATCCAGCCCGTGCAGGGCGGTGAGCTGGTGGCCTATGGCATGGGTGGACCAGTCCTGGGGCACGCCGCGCCCGATGAGGCCGTTGAGGGCCAGGCTGGCGGCCCACATCAGGTTGGCCCGCACCTGGTAGTTGGTGGGCTCCGTCAGCGCCCGCGGGCCGTTGTCCACCAGCACCTGCAGCAGGCCCTCCGCCAGCCGGTCCTGCACATCCCCTCCCACCGGGAAGGTGAGGTACTGCTCCAGGATATGGACGAAGGCATCCACCACGCCGTTGCCCACCTGGCGCACCGGCAGGCTGTAGGTGGTGGTGGGATCCAGCACCGCAAAGCGGGGCAGCACCAGCGGATTGTAGAAGGAGAGCTTGGCCTCCCCCCGGCTCACCACGGCGGCGGGATTGCTCTCGGAGCCGGTGGCAGGCAGGGTCAGCACGCAGCCCAGCGGCAACGCTGCTTTGATGGGCGCCTTGTCCAGCAAGATGTCCCAGGGATCCTCCCCCTCGAAGCAGGCCGCGGCGGCCACGAACTTGGTACCATCCACCACGGATCCGCCGCCGACCGCCAGCAGGAAGTCGATGCGCTCGCGCTTGACCAAATCCACCGCCTCCATCAGCTGATCGTACTGGGGGTTGGCGCCTATGCCGGGAAACTCCAGCCACTCCCTGCCCGCCAGCGCCTGGGTCAACTGCTCATAGACGCCGTTTTGCTTGATGCTGCCGCCGCCGTAGAGCACCAGCAGGCGGCTGCCCGCCGGTATCAGCTCCGGCAGCGTGGCTATCTGGCCCTCCCCGAAACAGACGCGGGTGGGATTGGCATATTGGAAGTTGTACACGGCAGAGCCCTCGGTTGAATGCATGCAGGGGGATTGTGCGCCAGCCATACCATCAGGTCAAAAAACGGGGGCAGAGGGATCACTCCCCTGCTCCCCCATGGCGCCGCGCCATGCCGTCATACCATCAGGTCAAAAAACGGGGGCAGAGAGATCACTCCCCTGCTCCCTCATGGCGCCGCGCCATGCCGTCATCCCATCAGGTCAAAAACGGGAGCGGGCCATCAAAATGGCGATCCCCCCTTTGGCATCATGGTACTCAGGCATGACTTTTCCATGGTGTCACTAGAGCAGTCCCCTGCTCCCTCATGGCGCCGCGCCATGCCGTCATCCCATCAGGTCAAAAACGGGAGCGGGCCATCAAAATGGTGATGCGCTCTCTTTGACATGATGGTACTCAGGTGTGACTTTGCTATGGTGTCACTGGAGCCGGGGGAACACTCCCCGCTCCGTCATGGCGCCGCGCCATGTCGTCATCCTGACGCCTCTCGCGGGGTTCTGTTTTCCAGTCATAGGGTCTCAATCATGAAACTGAAGCACGCATGGATCGCAGGAGTGCTCACTCTCTGTGTCAATCCCCTGATACAGGCCGCCGAAGTGACCGCCAATGTGGCCGTCACCCCGGGCCAGGCCAGCCTGGCAGAAGAGGTGAAGGCCGAGGCGACCGTCACCGCCATCGATCTCGCGACCCGCAAGATCAGCCTGAAGAATGCCGAAGGCAAGACCTTCGATCTGGTCGCCGGGGAAGAGGTGACCAACCTCCAGAACCTCAAGGTGGGGGACGTGGTGGCGCTGCGCTACCTGCAACTGCTGGATCTCGAGCTGCTCAAGGGCACAGCCGGCGTGAGAAAGCGGGTGGTGGAAGTAGAGGGGAGCAAGGCGGCAGCCGGCGAGCAGCCGGGCGCCGGGGCTGGCATGCAGGTCACCATCTATGCCGACGTCATCGACGTCGACAAGGCGCAGCAGACCATCAGGGTCAAGGGTGTGGACGATACCCTCACCCTCAAGGTGAAGGATCCTGCCCAGTTCGCCCTGATCGCCAAGGGGGATCAGATCAAGGCCGTCCAGACCACGGCCATCGCCATAGGGATAGTGCCCAAACAGCCCTGAGGCACACCGTCTGCGGCAGGGAGGGCGCTAGCGCTCCCTGCTTCATCCTTCCCGCATCCGGGGCAAAATCTTGCCCAGTTGACACCAAAGATTGCCGTTCGAGTCGTTGGTCTCAGGCCTGGGCGCTCTGCCCGCTCGACGACTTGCCGGTGAGCCTGTCCATGGCCGCCTTGAGCATGGCATCACGCTGCTCGGTCAGGGCCCTGGTCTGGGTCTCACGCTCTTCGGCCGAGAGCGCCTTGTTGTCGGCCACCCCCTTGATCTGGCTCTCGAGATCGTCAAATTTTTTGCGATCGAAGCCGAGTGCCTTGTCCACCAGCTGCTGTACCACCGTATTGTTGGCGCTCCCGGCCAGGGAGGCGCTCTTGCCGCTTCTGGCCAGATGCTCGTAAGTCAGTACCTGCTGCGCCTTGCCGGTCAGCACCTGGCTGGAAAGGCTGACCTGCTGATCCCAGCTCCCCTGCTGGCTGTCATCGCCACTGAGGGTGGCCAGGGCACGGCTGTGGGACGCACTCTGGGCGAGTTGCTGACCATAAGGTTTGATGTCCATGAAGGCTCCAAGCTGCTGCCGGCCAGGCCGGCGTCCGGGGAGAGACTCCCCGCCAATAACCATGACTCAGCAAGTTGCAGGCCAACTTGACCACTGGGTGGCAGCGACCTGGGATAGCGGATGAATGACGCCAGATAGCGCGGCGGGCAGGCGAGGAAAAACGACAGGGCAGCAGCGAGAAGAGGCACCCAGGGGTGCCTCTTCTCATCCCGGCGAGACGGGGTTCAGCGACGGCTGATCTGCAGCGGGCCGAAGGTCTGGGCCACCGGCATGATCTCAATGCTGTTGATGTTGACGTGGGCGGGCTGCTGACTGACCCAGAGCACCGTATTGGCGATGTCCTCCGGCTGGATGGCCTGCACCCCCTGATAGACGGTCGCCGCCTTGGCGTCGTCACCGTGGAAGCGCACGTTGGAGAACTCGGTACCGCCGCACAGGCCAGGCTCCAGGTTGGTGACGCGGATGGCGGTGCCCGCCAGATCGGCCCGCAGGTTCAGGCTGAACTGCTTCACGAACGCCTTGGTGGCACCGTAGACGTTGCCGCCCGGATAGGGGTAGGTGCCTGCGATGGAGCCGATGTTGACCACGTGGCCGCGATTGCGCGCCACCATGCCCGGCAGCAGCAATCGGGTGAGCAGGGTCAGGCCGCTGATGTTGGTGGCTATCATCTGCTCCCAGTCTTCCAGATCCGCCTTGTGGGCAGGCTCAAGGCCGAGCGCCAGCCCGGCGTTGTTCACCAGCAGATCCACCTCCTGCCAGGCGGCCGGCAGCCCCTCGATGGCGGCGCGGGTGGCGGCCTTGTCCTGGACGTCGAACGCCAGCGGCAGGAACTGCTCCCCCAGCTCGTCGGCCAGGGCGGCCAGCCGATCGGCGCGGCGACCGGTGCCTATCACCCTGTAACCAGCCTGCACCAGCTGACGGCTGATGGCCTCACCAAACCCGGACGAGGCGCCCGTTACCATTGCGATCATCTGAACCTCCATTGTTATTTATCTGGTTGAAACAAAAAGAATTCACTCATTATCCAGCTCGCGCCCCGTCACCTTGCGCCAGAGGAAGACCGACAGGTGCAGCAGCAGCAGGCCGCTGCCCCCCAGGGCAAACAGCAGACCGGTGAGGGCATTGACCGAGGTGTCGGCGCCACACCACCACCAGACCAGCCAGCCCACGGCCCCGATGACGAAGGTCTGGATGGCGCAAACAGGGCAACGCCCGAGTTTGGCCTTGATGGCGGTGGCAAGGCAGTCATCACAGCCCATGTCGGCCCCTCGATGGCTGGACGCGATTCACGACGGGTCCCGCCCGGCGGGGCGCAGCGCCAGCACCAGCCGGTGCGCATGCTGACCCGGCCCGTAGTAGTCCGGCAGCCGCAGCCTTGGGCGAAACCCCAGCCTGTGGTAGAGGGTCTGGGCCTCGGGGTTGGCGTCGGCGACCTCGAGCCGGATGGCGCCCCAGCCCGCCTCCCGGCCCTCCCGGATCACCTGCTCCAGCAGGCGCCGGGCCCAGCCCTGGCGGCGCACCGTCCAGCGAATGGCGAGGGTCTGGATGATGAGCCTGTCCCAGCCCCTGTGCTCCAGCACGCTGAGGTAGCCCATCAACTGCGCCTTCTCATCTTGCAGCAGCAGGGTGCGCCCCTTGGCATGGCTGAGCAGGTAGTGCCAGCGGCTGCGGCCGAAGGCGACTTCGGGGGGGAAACAGTAGCGTTCCAGCTTCACGATGGCGCCCAAATCATCGGTTCGGGCCGCGCGCACGGTCAACACGGGGAGTCCTTGTTCGGTTATTTATCCTCAGCACCAGAAATGCGACTTGTATCACAAGTTACCAAGGCAGAATATTAGGCACTGTAACCTCTTGTTTCCCCTCGCGCCATTGTCGTGCTTGTCGGTGCATCGAAGCCCACTGGGGATCCTGCCTTTTCAGGCAGTCCTTTCTGTGGAGCCGAAAATATGAGTACCTATGTCATCGTCGAGGAGCTGGGCGACTGGCCCTGCCATGCCGATTATCTGCTGACCGCCCGCACCTATCTGCAACACGGCGTGCCGACCACCGGCGGCCGTCCCCGCATCATCAACCTCTGCCGCAGCCTGGAGCACCTGAGCGCGGGCTATTACTGCTCACTGCTGGCCCAGGCCCGCAGTCACCACTGCCTGCCGGGACTGCAGGCCATCAGCCGGCTGCAACCCCAGCAGCCACCGGCCAAGCTGTGGCGCAAGCTGCAGGGCTGGCTGACCCGCCAAAGCGAGGACAGGATCCGGGTGCGCGCCATCTTCGGCCAGTGCGAGCAGAGCGAGCTAGGGGGGCTGGCCCGCTACTACTACGGCCTGAGCCAGCTGCCGTTGCAGGAGCTGACCCTGAAACGTGGTCGTCACGGCTGGTCGGTGCGCCAGCAGCAGAGCCTCTCCCCGCTGGCGTTGAGCCAGAGCGAGCGGGAGCTGATGCTGCAACACGCCCAGGCCCTGGTGGGCACCGGGGGCGAGGAGCAGACGGCGCCGCTCTATCAGCTCGCCATCCTGATGGATCAGAGCGATGGCCGCGCCAGCAGCGATGCCCTGGCGATAGAGCGCTTCATTCAGGCCGCCGCCGCCCAGGGGATCCAGGCCGAGGTACTGGCGCCCTCCGCCATAGAGCGGCTGCCGGAGTTCGACACCCTCTGGCTGCGGGCCGAGACCGCGGTCGGCCACTACACCTTCGAGTTTGCCCGCCGCGCCGAGCAGCTCAAGATGCCGGTGATCGACAGCTCCCGCGCCATCCTCGCCTGCAGCAACAAGCTCTACCTCTACGAGCTGATGGTGCGCAGCGGCGTGCCCATGCCCCCCACCATGGTGGTGACCCGCCGTGGCCGCCACCAGGTGGACGAGCTGGTGCAGCGGCTCGGCCTGCCGCTGATGGTGAAGGTGCCCGACGGTGCCCAGGGTCGGGATCTCGCCATGGCGAGCGACGAGCCCCAGCTCGCCCGCCTGCTGGACGAGGGGCTGGGCCGCTCCGCCCTGTTGCTGGTGCAGAGCCGGATCCCCGCCGAATTCGACTGGCGCATCGGCTTTCTCGACGGCTCGCCGCTGTTCGCCTGCCGCCGCTACCGGCCGGAGCCCGGCAATCGCATCCGCCGCCGCAAGCACCCCCTCGACCTGAGCCGGATCGAGGCGTTGCCGCTCACCGAGGTACCGGAGCGGGTATTGCAGACCGCCCGCCGCGCCGTGCACCAGCTCGGCAACGGCCTGTTCGGGGTGGATCTTCGCCAGCAGTGCCAGGGCTGCGTGCTGCTGGAAATCATCGACAATCCCTGGATACGTGGCGATATTGAAGACAGAGAGGCCAAAGATCTCTACGAGCGCCTGGCCAGGGCCTTCCGGCAACGGCTGGAGAACCGGGGACAGAGCGCGGCAGGATAACAAGCAGGATCGGCAGAGGTGGGTATGATGACAACGCAGTGGTGGGACATAGCGCCCCTTGGCTGGAACAACATTCTGGCCTGTCTGGTGTGTGGCGGTCTGGTCGGGCTGGAGCGCCAGTTGCACGGCAAGCCGGTCGGCATTCGCACCTCCTCCCTCATAGTGCTCGGCACTTACTGCTTTCTCGCCATCGGCGCCGCCGTCAGCCCGCAGTCTGCGGATCAGGCGCGGGTGCTGGGCCAGCTCATCACCGGCATCGGCTTCCTCGGCGCCGGGGTCATGATGACCCGGGATGGTCAGGTGCTGGGGGTGACCTCAGCGGCCACCATCTGGATGCTGGCTGCCCTCGGCGCCCTGATCGGCATGGGAATGCTGCACCAGGCGGTGCTGCTCACCGGCGTGACCCTGGGGATCCTGGTGGGGGTTCACTACCTCGAGACCAGCTTCAAGAGCCTGCGCCGCGGGGTGCACAACCGGCTGGAGCACTGGCGCAACGGCAACGAGCGCGGCGTGTCGGCCAGCCCCCGTCAGGAGGAGCTCGGCAGCGGCCTCGAGAAATAACCCTGTCGCCAGCTGGCAACAAAAAGGGCTCCTGCGGGAGCCCTTTTGCTGTTTGCCGTCTTATTGCAGCAGCAGGAAGCGGCCACTGAGGGGCGGCAGCTCCACCGTCAGGCTGCTGCCCCCCATGGCCAGGCGCTCGCCGCTCTGCAGATCCACCAGGGCGCTGCCGCTGCGCAGCTTGGCCAGAGGCAGGCTGTAGCTCTGGGGCGTGGTGGAGACGTTGAGCAGGTAGACCACTTGCTCGGCCGCCGTCTGCTTGATGTCGCCATAGACACTGCCATCGGCCACCAGCTTGACTCGCTCCCCCTGATAGAGAGCGGGATGGGCGGCGCGCAAGGCCAGCAGCTGGCTGAGCCACTGCTTGAGCTCGGCCTGCTCGCCGCTCGGGGTGAAGCCGGTGACACCGGGCACCTTGCCGTCGCTGCGGGCCACGTGATCGTCGCACAATCCCTGGGCCGCACAGTCACCGCTCACCTGGGCAGCAAAGCCCGGCACCTCGTCGCCAAACTCCTCGCCGTAGTAGAGGGTGATGGGGCCGGAGCGGGCCGCCAGGAAGCTGAAGGCCGCCTTGTGGCGCTGCCAGTAGTCCGCCTGATTGAAGTTGCCGCGCTCCAGCAGATCGCCGAAGCGCACCAGATCATGGTTGCCCAGCATCAGGTTCGGCATGGCGTGATTGGGGTAGTTCTCCACCTTGTTCCAGCTGGCATCGAGCACGCTGGCGCCCTGCCCGCCTTTGCCGGACTCCTCCACCGCCAGCGCCTGCACCAGGCCGTAGCGCAGCGGGAAGTCGAACGCCGAGGAGAGCGCCGGGTTGTCGCTGCTGCCATAAGCCTGGGCCCGGATCTCGTCAGCTCCCTTCCACACCTCCCCGACCAGGTAGCCGAGGGTGCCCCACTGCTGGCCGGCGGCCTTGCGCGCCGCGCTGGCCTGCTCCACCTCGGTGCGAATGGCGCGCCAATCATCCAGCCCCAGCTGATAGGCCTGATCGAGGCGCCAGCCGTCGATGCCGTACTGCTGGACCCAGTAGCGGGCCACCTCCTTGAAGTAGGCGAGGCTCTCGGGCTGGCCGTAATCCACCAGCTGGCCCGGATAACCGGCACCGCCGCTCTTGAGGGCAGGCAGACGACCCTCGGGGGAGGGCTTGCTCACCCCCACCTTGTTGACGTGGCCGAAGACGCCGTCGAGGAAGACATAGAGGCCCCGCTGGTGGGCCGCCTCCACCAGTTTTTTCAACTGGGCGTTGCTGCCGAAGTTGGGGTCCACGTTGAAGAAGTCGCAGGCGAAATAGCCGGTGGCATCCAGCCTGTCGTCCCCGGCCTGACCGGCGCAGGAGTCGAACACAGGGGTGAGCCAGATGGCGTTGACGTTGAGGCTCTTGATGTGGTCCAGGCTGTCGATGATCCCTTGCAGATCGCCGTTGTGCCTGGAGGGGCCGTAGCCGACGCCGTAGTTGGCACTGCCGTCGCCATCGACGAAGGACTCCACCATCACCTGATAGGTTCTCAGGTTGCAGGCGGGCTGATCATCGCCGTAGCAGGCGCGACTGTCCGAGATGGGAGGCGGATTGACCACGGGGGGCTGGGTCTCGCCGCTGGATCCCCCGCCGCCGCTGCCGCACGCTGTCAGTAACAAGGCGGCCCCGATCAGGCCGCCATGGCGCAACCTTCCTTGTTTCATTGTTATCTTCCCGCTGTGGTGGTGCTGGCGCAAAATGCGCCACCCTGAGGCCATGATAACGGCCTGGCCAGAGCGGGTCTGTGACTGAAAACGTTACCTGGCTCAACGAGTTAGCCGTCACTCTCAGCCCGGATTGCGATCGGGGAAGGCCTCGCGCTCGTCGATGGGGGCAATCAGGTGATAGACCTCCTGGGCCGACAGGGTGCAGCCCGAGGGCCACTCCAGCTGGTGGCGGCGATTGATGAAGACCCGGGCGCAACGCCGCTCAGTATCCAGTGCCGCGAACAGGGGCTGGCTGCGCCAGGGGGTCAGATCCAGCACCCCGGTGGTGCCGTCAGAGAGCACCACGAACAGGCACCAGCCGTGCACATACTCCACATCGATAAAGACCGGCATCCCTTCGGCTCCGATTGAGAAAATCCGGCGCCATTATAGGCAAGCCCCTCGCCGCGCTTTGCAGTGGGGATCACACAACGCCCAGTCATTTATGCTGTCTTTTGGCTCCCCCGGGAGCCCTCATTAAAAAATCAATGTTATCAATAGCGTCCAGTCTCTCCCTGCACCGCAACCTTTCCCCGCCCCCATTGTCATAACCCTGCAATATAAAAAAAGCTGTCCTCGGATGGGCATCAAAAAACAGGCTTTATCAGGAAAAACAATGACAAAAATAAGACATTGGCTGGGTCCATTTTGGCCCATCGCCATTTTTTCGGTGATCGCGCTCATCGCCCTCTCCGCCAGCCGGGCAGGCCTGGGGCTCTGGCAACAGGAGCGGGTCGACGCCGTCGCCGGTTGGTCAGAGATGCTGCTGCAGGGATTGCGCGTCGACTTCGCCACCCTCTGCTGGCTGTGGGGCGTGCCCGCCGTCTTCACCCTGCTGCTGGCCGGCCCCCATGCCCTGGGCCGCGCCTGGTTGCAGCTTATCCGGGTCTGGCTGACCCTGGGGCTCTGGCTGATGCTCTTCCTCGAGATCTCCACCCCCGCCTTCGTCACCGAATACGGGGTGCGCCCCAATCGCCTCTATATCGAATACCTCATCTACCCGAAGGAGGTGCTCGCCATGCTGTGGGCGGGCCGCAAGGGCGAACTGCTGCTGGCCCTGGTGTTCAGCCTGCTGACCCTGGGGGGCGGCTGGTGGCTGAGCGGGCGCCTGATGCAGCACCTGAGCTTCCCGCGCTGGCATCTGCGCCCGGCCTTCGCCCTGCTGATCCTGGCCATCGGCTTCCTCGGCGCCCGCTCCAGCCTGGGGCACAGGGCCCTGAACCCCGCCATGGTGGCGTTCGCCAGCGATCCCCTGATCAACGCCCTGACGGTCAACTCCGCCTACTCCCTCTTCTTCGCCATCAAGCAGATGAGCAACGAGGAGAGTGCCGGCGAATTCTACGGGGAACTGCCCAGGGAGCGGATCCTGGCGCTGGTACGCGAGGAGAGCGGCCGCCCCGGCCAGGACTTCAACTCCGAGACACAACCCAGCCAGACCTTCAACGAAGCCAGCCATGGCGGCAAGCCGAAGAACCTGGTGATCCTGCTGCAGGAGAGTCTGGGCGCCCAGTTCGTCGGCTCCCTCGGCGGCCTGCCGCTCACCCCCAACATAGATGCGCTGTCCCGGGAGGGATGGGCGTTCGAGCAACTCTACGCCACCGGCACCCGCTCGGTGCGTGGCATAGAGGCGGTGCTGACCGGCTTCACCCCGACCCCGGCCCAGGCCGTGGTCAAGCTCGGCAAGAGCCAGACCAACTTCTTCACCATCGCGGATCTGCTCAAGCAGCGGGGCTATGACACCAGCTTCATCTACGGCGGCGAGAGCCACTTCGACAACATGCGCAGCTTCTTCCTCGGCAATGGCTTCACCACCATAGTCGAGCAGAAGGACTTCAAGAACCCTGTGTTCGAGGGCTCATGGGGTGCCTCGGATGAAGATCTCATGGCCAAGGCCAACGACACCTTCGAGGCACTCCACAAGCAGGGCAAACCCTTCTTCAGCCTGGTATTCAGCTCCAGCAACCACGATCCCTTCGAGTTCCCGGACGACCGCATCTCCCTCTACGAGCAGCCCAAGGCGACCCGCAACAACGCCGCCAAATATGCTGATTACGCCGTCGGCGAGTTCTTCAGGAAGGCCAAGGCATCGGACTACTGGAAGGACACCCTGTTCCTGGTCATCGCCGATCACGACAGCCGGGTCGGCGGCGCCAGCCTGGTGCCCATACCCCGCTTCCATATCCCTGGAGTCATAGTGGGAGAGGGCATAGCGCCGAAACAGGATAGGCGCATCGTCAGCCAGATAGACATGGCGCCCACCCTGCTCTCCCTGATGGGCATAAGTGCCGACTACCCCATGCTGGGCAAGGATCTGACCCGCATGCCGGCGGACTGGCCGGGGCGCGCCATCATGCAGTACGACAAGAACTTCGCCCTGATGCGGGGCAAGGATGTGGTGATACTGCAACCTGAGCGGGCGGCGGAAGGCTTCGTCTATGACGATGCCAGCGAGACCCTCACCCCGGCCCCGCAGCCGGATGCCATGAAGGAGGCCGCGCTGGGGCTGGTACTCTGGGGCAACCTGGCCTACCAGCAGGGGCTCTACCAGACGGCGCCGGACGACAGGCTCGTCCTCAACTGAAGGGATGCAGAAACGAAAAAACCGCCAACTGGCGGTTTTTTCGTTTCTGCTGCCTCATCCTGAATATGGATTCACCTTTCCCCTCTGAAATACCATTCCCCGGTGCGGTGCATAGGGGGACGCTAAAGATTGGCTGATATGGTGCAAACCCATTTCATGACCAGACACGGGCGGATGGGGATCAGGCCTGGCCTTTCGGCCTGACTCCCAGGGTATGGCAGATGGCGTAGGTCAGTTCGGAGCGGTTCAGGGTGTAGAAGTGGAAGTCCTTCACCCCTTCCTGACTCAGCACCCGCACCTGGTCGATGGCGATGCTGGCCCCCACCATGTTGCGGGTCATCTGATCGTTATCCAGCCCCTCGAACCGCTGGTGCATCCAGCGCGGGATCTTCACGTTGGTAAAGCCGGCAAACTTGTTGAGGGTCTGGAAATTGGAGACCGGCAGTATCCCCGGCACTATCTCGGCATCGATGCCGATGGCGGCGCAGCGATCACGAAAGCGCAGATAGGTCTCCACATCGAAGAAGAACTGGGTAATGGCACGGTTGGCGCCGGCATCTATCTTGCGCTTGAGGTTGAGCAGGTCGGACTGCGCGCTCCTGGCTTCGGGGTGGCCCTCCGGATAGGCGGCCACCGAGATGTCGAAGTCGGCCTCGGACTTGAGCAGGGCGACCAGATCGGTGGCATACATGTCCGGCTTGTCGAGTCCGGGGGGCAGGTCACCGCGCAGAGCCACTATGTGACGAATGCCGCTGTTCCAGTAGTCACGGGCAATGGTTCTCAGCTCGTCGCGGCTGGCATCGATACAGGTCAGGTGCGGTGCGGCGATAAGACCGGTGCGCTCCTTGATGTCCTTGATCACCTTGTGCGTACGATCCCGGGTGCCCGAGTTGGCGCCATAGGTCACGGAGACAAACTTGGGTTCCAGCACCTGCAGTCGTTCGATGGATTGCCAGAGGGTATTCTCCATCCCTTCACTGTTGGGGGGAAAAAACTCGAAGCTGACCGAAATGTTGTTACCCAAGTCAGCCAGACTCTGGTTGAGTGCCTCAACCTGACGCGCGCTGTGAAATCCCATCTGCTCTCTCCCTGTCCTACAACCGATTCCTGTACGTCAAAACGGATGTTTGGACGTCTAAACGTCTTTCTATCTTTATGAGAAAACGGATCAAAGTCAACATCGATTTGCCCACGAAGGCGGGATAAACGATTTTTTTTATTTTGCAATTCGACCCAAGTAACGGCGGGCCCCATCCCAAAATGGCCTCAGGCACGCTATGATGCGGGCGGATCGTCTTGGACGTTCTGAATCTGCGTGTGATTGTTTGGCCGGGTTTCCCGGCCTTTTTTTAACTTCTCTCCCTCCCTGCCGATAATCAATTCAAGCATTTGCAGGAGCCTTGTCATGGAAGATCACCCCGGTTTTGCCACCGATTTGCTGTTCGATCGCTATCAGGGCGAGGTGACGGACCATGAAGGGTTCTGGGCCGTGCGCACCCCGACCGCCCCGGATTACTACTTCGGCAACTATCTGCTGCTCCCCACTCCGCCCAGCGACCGCGACAAGGGTTGGCTCGAAGCCAGCTTCGACAAACTGATCGGCCAGGATCCCAAGATCCGCCATCGCACCTTCCAGTGGCCGCTGGCCGAGGGACAGAACAGCCGGGTCGCCTGCTTCGTGGCGGCGGGATACCAGTACATGGAGTGCGTGGTGCTGGCGCTGGGGGCGGTCGATTGGCAGGCCCCGAGCGACCAGGATCTCGCTCCGGCCCGCCCCTTCACCCCCGCCGACTGGGATGACTGGCTGACCCTGGAGCTCGATGACAGGGACTCGGGCCATGGGGAGGCGAGCTACCTTGCCTACCTTCAGTCGCGGCGCGACCTCTATCAGGCCATGATCGCCGATGGATTGGGACAATGGTGGGGGATCTGGCAGGGGGAGCGTCTGGTGGCCAGCTGCGGCCTCTTCTTCACCGGCACCATGGGGCGCTTTCAGCTGGTACGCACCCATCAGGATTGGCGCAACCGGGGCCTGTGCCGTCAACTGCTGAGCCAGGTCGCCCGCCAGGGGTTCGAGCGGGCCAGGCAGCTCATCATAGTGGCCGACGAGCACTACCACGCCCAACGGGTCTACCGCGCCCTGGGCTTCGTTCCGGTGGCGCGCATCGGCAGCCTGTGCCGCTGGGCTCAGCAGCCGTAGGTGTCTGACACAGTAGGCGTCTGGCGCAAATAAAAACGGGAGGCTGATGCCTCCCGTTTTTTTCATGGTATAGCCCTTCAGGGCTGCGGCGCTTCCAGCTCGCTGGCCAGCGCCTGCTCGACGTCGGTCGAGGCCGCCGCTGAGGGGGCAACAGCCGCGGGCACGGGGGACGCATTCAGCTCGGTCGAGATGGCCGCGGATGGCGCAGCGATGACAGACTCAACCGTGGCGGGAGCGGCAGAGACGGCGGCGGGAACCGCGCATTGGCAGTCCAGGGCCTTGGCCTGCTGGCCCTGATGAGGGGCGTACCAGCCCTTCAATCCCTGCTCCAGCCGATCGGCGGCGGCTTGCGGTGCCATGGTGCCGAGCAACACCCCCTGGCTCACCTCGGCCAGCTCATCCCCCAGCTTGGGGGTGCCGCGAGAGAGGATCTGGGTGGCGACCCGGATGGTGGAGTCACACTGATCCCGCCACTCCATCATCTCTTTGGCCGCCGGGTTGGTGGCCTCGAAGAAGTGGTTGGAGAGGGAGAAGAACCCCGGCAGCGAGTTGGTATAGAGCTCGGCAAACTGGGAGGTGGTCAGCCACTGCAGGAAGGTCATGGCGGCCTCCTTGTTCTTGCTGGCCGGGTTCATCCCCATGCCGATGTCGGTGTGATCGGTAAAGAAGCAACCGTCACCCTGTTTGGCCACAGGGGGGCGCATGACACCGAAGTCCACCTTGCCGGTGAAGGGGGCTATCTCCCAGGAGCCGGCCGCATAGAAGGCGGCCTTGCCGGAGGTGAACAGCGCGTTGGTGGTGGCATAGTCACGACCCTCGCCCCCCTCGCCGAGATAGGCACGCCAGCGGGCCAGTTCCTCGAACACCTTGACGTATTGCGGGTTGTCGAGCCGCTCCTGGCCCGCGATCAGCGCCAGCCGACCATCCTCCCCTTTCCAGTAGTTGGGGCCTATGTTCTGGAAGCCCAGCTCGGAGGCGACCCAGCTCTCAGAGCCACTCATGGCCAACGGCACATAGCGGCCATCCGCCTTCACCTTGTCGAGCACGGCGAAGAACTGGTCCCGGGTCTGCGGCACCGTCAGCCCCAGCTCACTGAAGATCTGCTTGTTGTAGAAGAAGCCGTGAATGACGGAGGCCATGGGCACGCAGAAGGTCTGGGCGCCGCTATCGGTCTGCCAGGGGGACTGGGCGAAGCTCGGGAAGTTCTCCATCCCGGCCATCTCGCTCAGCTCCGCCAGATGGCCTGCCTTGAACAGGGCCAGAGAGTCGTCGAACGGACGGCAGGTGATGAGGTCCCCGGCCTTGCCCGCTTTCAGGCTGGCCCAGAGGGTCGGCATGTATTCGACGTTCTGCACCCCGTTGAAGCTCACCTGGATGCCCGGGTGAGCGGCCTCGAAGGCGGGAATGATCTTCTCCTCCCACAGGGCCTTGTCATCTATCCGCCAGCTTTCGATCACCAGCTCGCTGGCCATCAGCTGGCCACACAACAGGAGACTCAGGGCCCCGATCCACTTGTTAGCCATAAGTCCTCCTACACCTTGAAATGAGCGATCAATTGCTGCTGCTTGGCGACCAGTTCCGCCAGCACTTCACTGCTGCCTGCCGATTCACGGGCCTCCCGTTCGGTCTCGTAGGCCACGTCCGCAATGCCGGCGATATGACGGGCCACCCCCTGACTGACCGAGATCTGCTCCTGGGCCGCATGGGCGACCTGATCCGCCATCGACTTGATGGCACTCATCCGCTCGGCGATGGATTGCAGCGCCTGATCCATGGCCCGGGTCTGCGACACGCAACCCTGGGTCTGCTCCTGGCTGCGGGCCATCACCTCCACCACATGCTTGCTGGAGCTCTGCAGATTCTCGATCATGGCCTGGATCTCCTCGGTCGAAGTCTGGGTCCGGTTTGCCAGCGCCCTCACCTCGTCCGCCACCACGGCAAAGCCGCGGCCGGCATCACCGGCCCGTGCCGCCTCGATGGCCGCATTCAGCGCCAGCAGGTTGGTCTGCTCGGCAATGCTGCGGATCACATCCAGAATGCTGCCGATGTTGTTGCTGAATTCCCCCAGCTTGTGGGTGATGCCGACCGCCTCCTCCATGGCGCCCGCCAGCTGTTCGGTGATCTGGCGCGTGGTCGCCACCTGCTTGCGACCGGCGCGAGCCTCCTCGTCGGCCAGATCCACCTCGCGCTTGGTACCATCGGTGGAGCGGGCCACCTCGGTGGCGCTCACTTCCAGCTCGGTGATGGCGGCGGCGACCTGGTCGGTCTGGCTCTTCTGATCCTGTACCCTGGACATGGCGCGCTCGCTGATCTCGGCGGCGCGGCTCGCCTCCTCCACCAGATGGCGGGAACCGGCGTTGATCTGGGAGAGCAGCTCCCCTGTCTTGTCCGCCAGGGTGTTGATGGAGCGGGTCAGGCTGCCGAATTCACAGCGGCTCTGGTAGTCGATGCGCCGGGTCATGTCCCCGGTGGCCATGCGATCCAGTGCCCGATCGATCAGCTGCAGCGGGCGCTGTATGCTGCGCGCCGTGGTGTAACCGATGATGAGCGCGGCGGCGGCGGAGATGGCGGAGACGATCAGGATCCAGAAGCTGGCACTGCTGACGGCGTCATCGGCCCCGATCCGGCTCTGGCTGGCGATGCTGCCCGCCGACTTGCCCATCTCGTCCAGCAGCGCCAGGCTGTTGACCAGGCTGGTATCGAGCTGCTGATTCAAGGTTTGCAGCGATGCCGCAAGCTGCTGGGCATGGCGCATGGTGGCCAGCAGCCCCTGCGGGCCGAGCGCCAGCTCCTGCATCCTGTCCAGATTGACGACGAAGCGCTGCCTCACATCATCGGGCACCAGCACCCGCTCGAGCCGCTTGCGCGCCATCTCTATATCCTTGGCGAGCACCTTCTCCAGTTCGTTGAGATCTGTCTTGGCGTCGGCCCGACGGATATTCTTCAGATCCCGGGCTATGCCGGAGGTGATGAGTTCGGCCTTGTTGCGCATGGATCGCTTGCTGGCGGTCTGCTGCAACAGCAGATCGGCGGCCCACTGATAGGTATCTTCCAGCCGGATAAAGGCCAGCTCCAGCTCATGACGCCGATCGAGGGCGGCTATCCACTGGCCATGCTGGCTCAGCACCTGATCCGCCAGACCGTAGAACTCCCGGGTGGCCCCATCTACCTGACGAAAGCGCTCGCCCGCCTCGGCCACGTCGTTGAACCTGGCCATCTCCTGGCTCTGGGCCAGGAAGCGCGCCTGCTGCGCCTTGAACTGGCTGGCCAGCTGCGGCAACTGGGTGGCATCTTCGCTGGTCCTGTAGGTCAGCACCCAGCGGTTGCTGTCCTGAAGGGCTCCTTTGAGCCCTGCGACGGCGATCACCAGGGGAGTGGCACGATCCGATACCTGGGAGAGCCCCTCATTGATTCCCCGGATCTTCAGAATACTGATGAAGCCCAGCAGAACCAGCAGCAGCAACATCAGCACAAATCCGGCGATGATCCGCTGCACGATAGATAAACCCATGGAGACATCCTCACTCGTTGGGAAATAAAGGGGTGAACGCAGAGGCTATCGGCAAGTTGAGGCAATGGAAGAGCAATAAGTGACGCCATGAGGGGCCGGATCACGGTTATTTCCCCGAGCCGGACAGAAAAGGGCCCGAACAGAGCCGGGCCAAAGAGACATGCTTGGTTGTCATGGCCTTGTGGCGGCCAACCTTGTCATCAGAAGCGGTAGCCGACGCCGAACATGAAGGCAACCGGATCGATGGAGGTATTGATGGTGCCCACTGCGGTGTGCACGTCGGTGTCAATGTCGATGAGCCAGGCGGAGGCGTTAACGAACCAGCGGTCGTTGATCGCCATGTCCAGGCCCACCTGACCCGCCAGCCCCCAGGAGGAGTCAACGCTCACATCCGTGCCCGCCAGGGCACCACGGCCCTCTTCATCGAAGAAGGTGGTGTAGTTGATGCCGGCACCGACATAGGGACGCACCTTGCTGTTGGCGTCCCCGAAGTAGTACTGCGCCATCAGGGTCGGCGGCAGGTGCTTGACCTTGGCGACCTCACCCAGCCCCGGGGTCGACACCGAGTGGGAGAAAGGCGTCGCCGCCAGCAACTCGACGCCCCAGTTGTCCGTCAGCATGTAGGAGAGGGTCAGCCCCAGCTGCATATTGCTGTCGATATCCAGTTCGCCGGTGCCCAGAACGTCGTCACTGCTGGTCTGGGGAGAGACGAAGGCCAGGCCGCCACGCACCAGGATGTCACCGGCCTGATGGGCCATGGCGGCGGGGGAAGCAAAAGCGGCTGCGATCAGGAGAGGAAGCACTTTTTTCATCACATAATTCCTTTTTGTTTTCTTTCTATGTTGTAAGCCCGAAAACTATAAAAGGATGTGAATGGACGGTTATTGATTTAGCTCAATAGTTATCAAGAAATAGATGGATGTACACAGCAGCTTCAGATAGCCAAAAAACTGACAAATAACACCTGAAAATCATTTAAATACAGCCAGTTGAAATATAAATACGCAATGACATCCGATTTAAAATAGCAACCAAATACACCTTAAGGGTGCCCATATTCCCATTTCTCTGTTGTTTAATGATGCCGGCCAGCGTATTTTATTAAAGCAATGTAGCCATGCTGTAATTTAATCTTTATGAAACCACAAACACGCAAAGACAAAATCATCGGCATCCTGGCAGCCATCTGGGGCATAGGCTCCTTCCTGTTTATCCTGCTCGGCTTTCTGTTCGCCCTCGCCTTCCTGATGCTGGCCCACTGACACCCCATAGTCACCGCCTGCCCGGTGACGGGCTTGCCCTGCCCGACCCAATGCCGCATTCAGTCAGTCTCAGTGTCTGCGACCGCCACCGAGGCGTATCCCAATGCCCCTCCATCTCCGGCGATCGCCCACAAAAAAGGGGCCAAGGCCCCTTGTCTGTCTGACTTGCCCTTACTTGTTCAGCAAGGGGGCCAGGAAGCGCGCCGTGTGCGACTCCTTGCAACGGCTCATCTCCTCCGGCGTGCCGGTCACCAGGATGCGGCCACCACCGGCGCCCCCTTCCGGTCCCAGATCGACGATCCAGTCGGCGGTTTTGATGACGTCCAGGTTGTGCTCGATGATGACTATGGTGTTGCCTCTATCCCGCAGCTGGTGCAGCACCTTGAGCAGTTGCTGGATGTCGTGGAAGTGCAGACCCGTGGTCGGCTCGTCCAGGATGTAGAGGGTCTGGCCGGTGTCGCGCTTGGAGAGCTCCCGCGCCAGCTTGACCCGCTGCGCCTCGCCCCCCGACAGGGTAGTGGCCGACTGGCCGAGCCGGATGTAGGAGAGGCCCACATCCATCAGGGTTTGCAGCTTGCGCGCCACCGCAGGGACGGGGTCGAAGAATTCGCGGGCATCTTCCACCGTCATCTCGAGGATCTCGTGGATGTTCTTGCCCTTGTACTTCACCTCCAGGGTCTCGCGGTTGTAGCGCTTGCCCTTGCAGACGTCGCACGGCACGTAGACATCCGGCAGGAAGTGCATCTCCACCTTGATGACGCCATCCCCCTGGCACGCCTCGCAGCGGCCCCCCTTGACGTTGAAGGAGAAGCGACCCGGCAGGTAGCCACGTGAACGCGCCTCCTGGGTGCCGGAGAGCAGCTCGCGGATCGGGGTGAACAGACCTGTATAGGTGGCCGGGTTGGAGCGTGGGGTACGGCCGATCGGGCTCTGGTCGATATCCACCACCTTGTCCAGGTGCTCCAGCCCTTCCACCTCGCGATAGGGCGCCGGGGTGGACTCGGTCGCCTTGTTCAGCTCCCGGTGGGCGATGCGGAACAGGGTGTCGTTGATCAGGGTCGACTTGCCTGAGCCTGAGACCCCGGTGACACAGGTCATCACCCCTATGGGCAGATCCAGGTTGACGTTGCGCAGGTTGTTGCCGCTCGCCCCCTTGAGTTTCAACCACTTGCCGGTGAGCGGCGTGCGTTCATCAGGAATGGCGATCTGCTTGCGGCCGGAGAGGTAGTCACCGGTCAGCGAGGCGGGATTGGCGATGATCTCTTCCGGCGTCCCCTGCGCGACTATGGCGCCGCCGTGCACCCCAGCCCCCGGACCTATGTCGAGCACATGGTCGGCGAGGCGGATGGCGTCCTCGTCGTGCTCCACCACTATGACGGTATTACCCAGATCGCGCAGGTGGGTCAGGGTCTTGAGCAGCCGCTCGTTGTCCCGCTGGTGCAGGCCGATGGAAGGCTCATCCAGCACATACATGACCCCCACCAGACCGGCGCCGATCTGGCTGGCCAGCCGGATCCGCTGGGCTTCGCCGCCGGAGAGGGTCTCGGCGCTGCGGGACAGGCTCAGATAGTTGAGGCCCACGTTCACCAGGAAGCCGAGCCGCTCGACTATCTCTTTGAGGATCTTCTCGGCAATCTGGGCGCGCTGGCCGCTCAGGTTCAGCCCCTCGAAGAAGGCCAGCGCATCGCCGATGGACTGCTCGGCGATGGCCGGCAGGTTGCGGTTGTCGACGAAGACGTGGCGTGCCTCTTCCCGCAGCCGGCTGCCACCGCAGCTGGTGCAGGACTTGTTGGCGATGTACTTGGAGAGCTCTTCCCGCACCGAGTTCGATTCGGTTTCCCGGTAGCGGCGCTCCATGTTGTGCAGTATTCCCTCGAACGGATGCTTGCGCACCACCACATCGCCGCGATCGTTCATGTAGCGGAACTCGATCTCGGTACGACCGGAGCCGCGCAGGATCACCTCCTGGGTCTTGACCGGCAGATCTTCCCAGGGCGCCTCCAGATCGAACTTGTAGTGCTCTGAGAGGGATTTCAGCATCTGGAAGTAATAGAAGCTGCGCTTGTCCCAACCCCGGATGGCGCCACCGGCCAGGCTCTGGCTCGGATCGTGGATCAGCTTGGCGGGATCGAAGTACTGCTGCACCCCCAGGCCGTCGCAGGTGGGGCAGGCACCGGCCGGGTTGTTGAAGGAGAAGATGCGCGGTTCCAGTTCAGACATAGAGTAGCCGCACTCGGGGCAGGCGAAGTTGGCGGAGAAGATCAGGGGGGCAACCCCCTCCTCTCCGTCCATGGGAGCCACCAGGACTATGCCGCCGGAGAGGGTCAGCGCCGTCTCGAAGGATTCGGCGAGGCGCAGTGCCAGGTCATCGCGCACCTTGAAGCGGTCCACCACCACTTCGATGGTGTGTTTCTTGTGCAGCTCCAGCGAGGGAGGATCGGAAAGATCGCACACCTCCCCATCGATGCGGGCGCGGATATAGCCCTGGGCCGCCAGGTTCTCCAGCAGCTTGCTGTGCTCCCCCTTGCGATTGCGCACCACGGGGGCAAGCAGCATCAGCTTGGTGCCTTCGGGCTGGGCCAGCACCTGATCCACCATCTGGCTGATGGTCTGGGCGGCGAGCGGGATGGCGTGGGTCGGGCAACGGGGCTCACCGACCCGGGCAAACAGCAGGCGCAGGTAGTCGTAAATTTCGGTGATGGTGCCGACGGTCGAGCGCGGGTTATGGGAGGTGGACTTCTGCTCGATGGAGATGGCAGGCGACAGCCCCTCGATATGGTCCACGTCCGGCTTCTCCATCAGGGAGAGGAACTGGCGGGCATAGGCGGAGAGAGACTCCACATAGCGGCGCTGGCCTTCGGCATAGAGGGTATCGAACGCCAGGGAGGACTTGCCGGAGCCTGACAGGCCGGTGACCACGATCAGCTTGTCGCGGGGCAGAGTCAGGTTGATGTTTTTGAGGTTGTGGGTGCGGGCACCCCGGATCACGATTTTTTCCATCTTGTTGCGCGCTCGATACGGGAACCAGAGCGGGCCAGTATGGCATAGAGACTACTGGATGAATAGACAGGCTTTTATCATCCCATCCCGGTTCTCAGAGATACTCCTTGGCCCAGCTCACCGCCTGCAGGCGGTTCTTGACGTTCAACTTCTTGAACACGTTATAGAGGTGGGACTTGATGGTGTGCTCGCTCACGAACAGGCTGTCGGCGATCTCGGTATTGGAGGCCCCGGTCATCAGGTGGCGGACTATCTCCTGCTCACGGGCCGTCAGCAACGTCTGGTTGCGCAGGGGCTGGCCGCTCCCCTTGCGGTAGTAATCCACCAGATCGCACAGCAGATGGCGCGGGATCCAGTACTCCCCCTGCAACACCTTGCGGATGCCGATCACCAGCCGATCCAGGTTGTCCTGGCGGAAGAAGAGCCCGCTGGTGTGGGGCCACATCAGCAGCAACTCCCTGTCCGTGCTGGTCGGGGCGTTGAGCAACACGGCACTGGCCTCGCCGAAGCGACTGCAGATGGCCTTGCTCCAATCCGCCTGCTGAGCCGACTTCAGATAGTCCAGATCGATCAGCAGCAGCGTCTGGGCAGAGGTTTCGGCGGGTTCGGGCAGGGCCTCTATCTCCCCCACCAGCAAGATGGACAAACCAAGCTGTTCGCTGAGGTGACGCTGGAAACTGCTGGCTTGTGCATTATTTTCGGTGATCAGCACTAAGGGGTATTCGGGCGTCATCAAGAGAACTTCCTTGCACATTCGAGTCGGGGCTTTTCGGCAAGGAAGAGTACCAATCCCCCTCCTGGCTGCAGCATTAAAAAAGTATTAGACGCCGCTGTGATTCCTTTGAAGCTCAGCAATTTTCCAACCAATACAAATGACTAGCACACACCCCCCATTTGGGGGGTTAAGTAGTGCCGACCAGCACCATAGCAGGCCTTGGCCGTCGATGCAGCACTCTGCCCCGTCGTCCCCTTGCTGGTGGGGCCATACCTCGGGTAAGTTACTCGGACGCCAGCGGCGGGGTTTGGTGCTCGCCGGGACAGGAAGGTGTGCGCTCATCTCCGCCAACTGGTATTATTGCGGGCAAACGCTGCGGCGGATGGCCGATAAACGCGTCGGTTGAATCTGGCACAGCCGTGACATGCGTGAAGATGAGGTCCATCCGTGGCGCGCATCTCATTGCAAACAAACGACATATTGAATGGGACCAGGCATTTGGCCTGGCCGGTATACATAAGGGTGGAAGAGAGATTATGGCCAGTCGAGGCATCAACAAAGTCATTCTGATCGGTAACCTGGGGCAAGACCCGGAAGTGCGCTACATGCCGAGCGGCGGTGCCGTGACTAACATCACCCTGGCCACCTCCGACACCTGGCGCGACAAGCAGACCGGTGAGCAGAAAGAGCGTACCGAGTGGCACCGTGTGGTCTTCATGGGCAAGCTGGCCGAAGTGGCGGGCGAGTACCTGAAGAAGGGTTCCCAGGTCTATGTCGAAGGCAAGCTGCAGACCCGCAAGTGGCAGGATCAGGGTGGCCAGGAGCGTTACACCACAGAGGTGCTGGTCGACAGCTTCACCGGCGTGATGCAGATGCTGGGTGGCCGTCCGCAAGGCGGCGCCGGCCAGGGCATGGGCGGTCAACAGTCCCAGGGCAACTGGGGCCAGCCGCAACAGGCAGCCCCCCAGCAAGCGATGCAACGCCCGGCCGCAGCCCCGCAGCAGAATATGCAGCCACAGGGTGGTTACAGTCGTCCGGCCCAGCAGCCGCAGTCTGCACCGCCGGTCTACAACGAGCCGCCGATGGATTTCGACGACGATATCCCGTTCTAAATCGACACCCAGGCCCTGATGACTCAGGGCCTTTTTTGTCTGTTTCTGACGCATTCATCCCCTCCCTCATCATGTTGTTGCGACGATCCGCACCTTACCCTCTCCCTCGCCCTGACTTGTGGCTATTCTCGGGACGAGTCACTTCCCCGAGAACCTGCATGAATCACCTTGGTCGCCTGCTGTGCCTCATCTTGCTGGTGTTTGTCGCCCCTCTGATCGCCGAGCCGCTGCGAGTGGGGGTGAGCTTCGCCATCCCTCCTTATGTGATCACGCACGAGGATCGCGGTATCGAGCTCGATCTCATGCGCGAGGCGTTCACCGGCAGCGGTCATGAGCCCGAGTTCATCTATCTGCCTCTGGAGCGGACCTTCCGCATGCTGGAGGAAGGCAAGCTGGATGCCATCATCAACGTCAGACCCGGCATGCTGAGCCGCGCCCACCTCTCCCAGGCGGTGATCACCTTTCACAACCGGGTCTTTACCCTCGACAAGACGGCGTTTAACACCATGGGGGATCTGCAGACGCTGCGAGTCAGCGCCTTCCAGCGGGCCAGGCAGATCCTGGGAAAAGAGTTCGCTGGCATAGTCGATCAGAACCCCCACTACGAGGAGGTGGCGAGGCAGGAGGGGCAGGTTCAGAAGTTGTTGCTGGGGCGCACGGATGCCGTGATCCTGGAGCAGAGGATTTTCTACTACTACATGACACAACTGCTCGGGCAAGCAGAGGGCGGCGAGCGCTATCAAGCCGATCGGATCCGACAGCATGATATCTTCCCCCCCACCCGGTACCACTTTGCCTTTCGCCAGGCGGCGCGGCAGCAGTGGTTCGATCGCCAGTTGAGCAAGATGAAGGAAGATGGTCGCTATGAGCAGATCTTTGCCGACTATGGCACGGCCTCATCCGACAGAAACATAAAAGCCAGCCCATGACGGACTGGCTTGATACTGGCTCCAGAGGAACAACAGTGTAGTGGAGCGTTACTTCATCGCGCCGCCATTTTTCAGATCAGCTTTCTGACGTTTGGCCTCGCGCTTCTCTTTCAGTGACATCTGCGGTTTTTTCTTGGCATCTTTGCCGTGATGCTGTTCTTTGTTGCTCATCATCAGACTCCAAAAATGTTACCAGGACAGTTGGAATCAAGATTCCAGCATGCCATCCGAATCATAGATCACAGTACGCTAGCAGTGACGATCGAGGATCGCACTGGCACCAGCATACCCCCAGCCTCCACCGGGATCCAGCCTCGCCGGACAACGGCGTCACACAGGGCACGGACCTCGTCATCAACGCCCCGACAATCAGGGACAAACCGCCACAACCGGCTCGCATCTGGGCGAAAACCGGCAGGAAAACGCACTCAACTTGCCCTTTTGGGGTCAAGAGGACGATTACATAAGAGTCGGCCCCCGGAGTGTGTTAGGGTGAACCATCACCTGCCGCAGGAGTGCGCCATGAAAAAGCTGGAAATGAAAGATCTTACCGAGGCCGAAAAAGCCGAGATCACCCTGTTGTTGCAGAAGGCCCAGGCCCATGCCGATCACACCCTGACCAATGGGGAACGTAACAAGATCCGTGAGGAAGGGCGCCTGAAAATCGCCGAGGATCGCGCCAAGGCAGCCAAGGCGGCCTCCGCACTGGCGCGGGAGAAGGCCAAGGAGCGAGCCAAGAATCAGGTGCTGCCCGAGACCTTCAACTGGGCGGACTCCGTCAGCAACAAGTACCGCAGCAAGCGATAATTTCTGTCTCCCATGTCCGGATACTTGTGCTGCCACCCGGACATGGACCTGCATACTTCCCTTTTTCATACCGGAAATTGTTAGATAACCTTCTGGTATAAAACGATTTTATCAAGATAACACGCTACCACCTCCTCGCCTGGCAGGAATTAATACCAAGATAAAGATTGCCATGGCGGAGTGAGCGTGTTCTAATCGATTTCGATGGTTCGGTAGTTCAGACCTGATTATGTTAGGCAGTCATTTTAAAGCAGTGATTTGTGCATAGAGTTGTCCCAGATGATTCTCGCCAAATAATTCTCCTTCTTTAGTGCTCCCCATACGTATTGCTGACGAAAAATCATGGATTGCTACACACGTAGCGTTTCAATATCACTATTCAAGGAAATTATTATGTCTAACAAAATGACTGGTACCGTAAAGTTCTTCAACGCTGAGAAAGGTTTTGGCTTCATCTCCCCGGCTGACGGTGGCAAAGACGTGTTCGTACACTTCTCCGCTATCCAGTCCACCAGCTTCAAAACCCTGGACGAAGGTCAGCGCGTTGAGTTCACCATCGAGCAAGGCCAGAAAGGCCCGGCTGCTGCCAACGTAGTTGGTCTGTAATTCAAGCCAGGAAGCCTTTTCGTCAATCGGAAAGTCCTTCTGCAAGAATTGAAAAAACCCGCCTCGGCGGGTTTTTTGTTATCTGTATTCCCGTAATTACCGCTCTCCCCTGCCAAAACTGCCCCCTCTTACCGAACAAAATACAAATGATAACCAATATCAATTGCATTTGATTCTTATTTGCCTAGAATGCCTGCCGACAAATGTCATCCATTTGAGGCTCAGCTCCGCCGTCCCAGTGCGACACCAAGATCCCGGGACACTAAAGCGGGTTGAGAAACTTTCCTTCCCAGGAGTTCAGGTTTTCATGACTAACATCCCCATTACCCCTCTCGCCACCCTGATCGTCGCCGCACTGGCCAGCCAGGCCCACGCCAGCCAGAACGAAGTCATGGTGATCACCGCCTCGGGTTTCCAGCAGAAGATCGAAGACTCTGCCGCCTCCATCTCGGTCGTGACCCGGGAACAGCTGGAGAAGCGCGCCTACCGTGACGTGACCGATGCCCTGAAAGACGTCCCCGGGGTGGTGATCACCGGAGGTGGCAGCAGCAGCGACATCAGCATCCGCGGCATGGGAGCCAAGTACACACTGATGCTGGTGGACGGCAAGCGGGTCGACAGCCGTGGCACCCGTCCCAACAGCGACGGCCCCGGCATAGAGCAGGGCTGGTTGCCACCGCTGCAAGCCATAGAGCGGATCGAGGTGGTGCGGGGCCCCATGTCCTCCCGCTACGGCTCGGACGCCATGGGAGGCGTCATCAACGTCATCACCCGCAAGAGCACCAGCATGACGGCATGGCAGGGGTCGGTGCATGCCGACAGCACCTTCCAGGAGAACAAGGCGTCCGGTGATCTCTTCCAGAGCGATGCCTACACCGCCGGCGCCCTGGTAGACGGGTTGCTGGGGATGCGCCTGAACGGCCAACTCTCCTATCGCGGCGAGGATCAGTTCGAGAACGGCTTCGCCGAGCAGGAGATGCGTAGCGGCACCGCAGTGTTCAGCCTGACCCCGGATGAGCACAACAGCTTCGACTTCGAGGTGAGCCGCGGCCTGCAGGACAGGGATCGCACGCCGGGTGAGTCCATTTCGGCCAAGGCCAAACCTAACCTGAGCACCTACGAGCGCACCAACTACGCCATCACCCACGACGGCCGCTACGACTTCGGCTCCTCCAGCAGCTATCTGCAACGGGAAGAGAGTACCAACCCGGGTCGGCAGATGAAGATGATCAACACCATAGCCGACACCCATACCCAGATCGTCCTGGGGGATCACTACCTCAGCGTCGGCGGCCAATACCGCTACGAGGATCTGCAGGATCAGGGCAACCAGCTGAATGTGGCCAACCGCGCCGACCAGCTGACCCGCTGGAGCTGGGCCCTGTTCGTGGAGGACGAGTGGGCCCTGACCGACAGCTTCGCCCTCACCGGCGGCGTGCGCATGGACAGGGATCAGAACTACGGCAGCCACTGGAGCCCGCGTCTCTACGGGGTCTGGCACCCCGCCGAGTTCTGGACCCTGAAGGGCGGCGTCTCCACCGGCTACCGCTCCCCCGATCTGCGCATGTCCGCGGCCAACTGGGGTCAGGCCACCGGCGGCGGTACTCAGGATGGCATGCTGGTCGGCAGCCCGGCCCTCCAGCCGGAGAAGAGCGTCAGTGAGGAAATCGCCCTGCTGTGGGATGGCAGGCAGGGGCTCAACGCCGGGCTGACCCTGTTCAATACCGACTTCAAGAACAAGATTGCCGAGACCCGTCGCTGCACCAGCAAGCAGGATCCCGCCTGCACCCTGAATGGCCACACCTATGACTTCATCAGCGATCGCATCAACGTCGACGAGGCCAACATGCGCGGGGTGGAAGGCACGGCCAACTGGGCTATCAATCCGCAGTGGTCCCTGGCTTCCAGCTACACCTTCACCCAGTCCGAGCAGAAGAGCGGCCCCATGGCGGGCCTGGCACTGAACCAGATGCCGCGCCACATGTTCAACACCACGGTCGACTGGCAGACCAGCGAGGCGGTCGGCCTCTGGTCCAGGGTCAACTTCCGCAGCAAGACCTCGGACTACCTGAGCCGGGTCAAGATGGCCGAGGGCACCCCCTCCTACACCTTCTTCGACACCGGCCTGGTCTACAAGGCCAATCAGGCGCTGAGCGTCACCGCCGGCATCTACAACCTGCTGGACAAGAAGGTAGACTACGCCAGCTATGGCACAGTGCTGGATGGACGCCGCTACAACCTGGGGCTGACCTACCAGTTCTGATCCTCTCGGGTGCGAGAGACGCAAAAGGCCCGCCGAGTGCGGGCCTTTTCATGGGCGACGGGAGGGGGAACTGTCAGCGCGGCAGACTGATCCTGGCCTCCAGGCCGCCCTCGGCACGGTTGTGCAGGGTCAGCTCGCCGCCGTGCTGATGCACCAGGGTACGGGCGATGGCGAGCCCCAGCCCCACGCTGCCCGACTCGGTATTGCGGGCCTCGTCGAGACGCACGAAGGGTTTGAACACCTCCTCCAGCTGGCCCTCGGCTATGCCTGGCCCCCGATCGCAGACCAGGATCAGCAGCTCGGATTCGGTTCGCTCCAGCGACACCTCGGCCCCGCCCGCGTACTTGATGGCGTTGCCGATGAGGTTTTGCAGCACCCGGCGCAGGGTATTGGCGCGGCAGGCGTAGACCTGCTTGCCCTGTGCCAGGCAGATGACGGGTTGACCGGTATCCGCATAGTCATCGCACAGGCTCTCCAGCAGGCTGACCAGATCCAGCTCCCGGGTCGCCTCCTGCTGCCCCTCCTCCCGGGCGAAGCTCAGGGTCGCCGCCAGCATCTGCTCCATCTGTTGCAGGGTCTGCTGGAATCGCTCCTTGTCCTCGCCGTCTGCCAGAAACTCGCTGCGCAGCCGCAGGCTGGTGATGGGGGTGCGCAGGTCATGGGAGATGGCGGCCAGCATCCGGGTCCTGTCCTGCACGAAGCGATCGAGCCGGGTGTGCATGCGGTTGAAGGCCTGGATGGACTCGCGGATCTCGGTGGGCCCCTCCTCGCGCAGGGGCTCTATGTCCTCCCCGCGCCCCAGCCTGTCAGCGTTGGCGGCCAGCTGCTTGAGGGGCAGGGTCGCCCGGCGGAACAGCCAGATCATCAGGCCTATCACCAGGCTCGCCACCAGCAGCAGGTTGAGGGTGGTCTGCCAGGACCAGCTCACCGCCTCCTTATCCACCAGGGAGCTGAACTGCAACCAGCCCCCGTTGGGCAGCTGGATGGATCCATAGAGCCGCATGTCCTGGGGCGGTGGCATGCCGTTGCGATCCTTCATCATGCGGTTGTGGTGCTGCCAGGCCCGGCTGCGCTGTATGTCCTGCTTCAGCTCGGCGCTGATCTCCACCGACAGGGACGACGGATACCCGAGCTTGGCCCGCACCAGCTTCTCGAAGCGGGGGCTGCGGTTGTCCGGTTGCAGCGGCTCGTCGGCCAGGCGCAGCAGCAGGGTCTCGCTGCGGCTCGCCTTGAGGATCTCGTGATAGAGGGAGGGGGGGGAGAGGGAGAGCAGCCGCACCACAGAGATGATCCGCTGCATGGCGTTGCGGCTGTTGACGTAGCCGAGCGCCTCCTCCCGATCCGAGCGGTAGATCTGGATGCTGAGCAGCTGGATCAACACCAGTCCCGCCAGGGCCACCAGCACTATCTGGCCGGTCAGCCCCTTGGGCAGCAGCCTGGCGAAGAAGCCCTTGATCATGCCGGCCTCACTCCTGGGTCACGTCGGCGGCGAACAGGTAACCGCCGCCCCAGATGGTCTTGATGAGCTCGGGATTCTTGGGATCCCGCTCCAGCTTGCGGCGCAGCCGGCTCACTAGCGTATCTATGGCGCGATCGAAGGCGACCGCCTCCCGGCCACGGGCCAGATCCAGCAGCTGATCCCGGCTCAGCACCCGCTGGGGCCGCTCCAGAAACACCTTGAGCAGATCGAACTCGGCGGTGGAGAGGCTCATCCCCACCCCCTCCTCGTCCACCAGCTCGCGGCGATTGATGTCGAGCAGCCAGCGATCGAAGCGCAGATCCCGGGTCAGGGCCTCGGGGACGGGCTGGATCTCCGCCTGGGTGCGGCGCATCACCGCCTTGATGCGGGCCAGCAGCTCGCGGGGGTTGAACGGCTTGGCGAGGTAGTCATCGGCCCCCATCTCCAGGCCGATGATGCGGTCCGTCTCCTCCCCCATGGCGGTGAGCATGATGATGGGCAGACGGGACTTCACCCTGAGCTCGCGGCACAGAGTCAGGCCATCTTCCCCCGGCATCATCAGATCCAGCACCAGCAGATCGAACTCCCGCTCGTCCAGCAGCCGCTTCATCTCCTTGCCATCCCGGGCACAGCTGACGCGCATGCCGTGTTGTTCCAGAAAGCGCTTGAGCAGATCGCGGATCTCGCTGTGATCGTCGACCACCAGAATATGAGGGCTGCCTTGGTTCATCATTGTCTCTCCGTTATCGAGCTGGGGCGATTATACGAGAATCAATCGGGCGGGTTGTGTCAAAGTGTGCCAGAGCGCCAAGATGCCACACTCTGCTACAAAATAGGCTTCAACTGGCAAAATTCAGACACTTCCACGGTGTTTACTGGATACCAAGGCGAAACAGCCTCTACCCGTATTCATCCGACAGGAGTTACCCATGAAAAAGCTGACCAAGACCCTGCTGACCGCTACCCTGATCCTCGGCCTGCCGCTCGGTGCCTATGCCGCCAGCGAGGCTGTCTCCACTGCCCAGCCGACCCAGGCCACGGCGGCCGGTTGCCCCATGGACGGTTCCGGCATGATGGGCGGCAAGCACCACGGCGGTCGTCACGACAAGATGGCCCGCATGAAGAACATGACCCCGGAGCAGATCCAGGCTCACCTGCAACAGCGCTACGACAAGATTGAAGATCCGGCCAAGAAGGCCGAGTTCGTGAAAAACCTCGGCCTGCGTGCCGACGGCATGATCAAGCACGCAGAGGTGATGAAGCAGTTCGCAGAAGCAAACCAGTAAGTCGAGGTCATGAAGCCGTTTGCCGAGGCAAACCAGTAGATCGACGCGACTAAGCAAGATAACGACAGGGTGGCCATGGCCACCCTGTTTTTTCGTGTCCGCTCAACTGCCCTGCCCTGCGACTGACGCCGCATGGCGCCACTTTTCTGCCTCCCTGCACCGGGATATGTGAGCGATAACAAACGTTTTATTTTCGAAATAGCTAATAATGGCGGCTCAAATAACAGGATCGGGCAAGGCCCCGGCCACAGTGGACAGGAGTCGTTATGGGATGGAATCTGGGCACAATCAAGGGGCGTTATACCGCCGTCTTCCTGGGGTTCATGGCGCTGGTGTGCGCCCTGACGGTGATCGGCATCCAGCTCTGGATCAAGCCGGCGCTGCAGAAGGCCGGTGAGCAGAATGTGGCGCTGCGGGTCAGCGAGATAGCCACCGACATCCGCGACCAGCTCAACGGGGTGCAGAGCCAGTCCCGCAGCATCACCCAGCTGGTGGCCCAGCTGCCGAGCGAGCAGATAGACGCCCTGCTGCCCGCCCTCATCGATCAATACGGCAACGCCATGGTCTTCGGTGGCGGCATCTGGCCCCTGCCGGATAAACGCGAGGCGGGCCGCGCCAAGTTCAGCACCTTCTATCACAGGGACGCGGCCAACGCCCTCATTCCCAACACCTACTGGAACTCGGCCGAGGCGCCGAACTACTTCGAGCAACCCTGGCACAAGGCGGGTCAGCAGGCCCCCCGCGGCATGTGCGTCTGGGCCGCCGCCTACAAGGATGGCGCCAGCCAGCAGCCGAGAACCAACTGCGCCATGGGGATCTACCGGGACGGCGCCCTCTACGGGGTGTCGACCATAGACGTGACTCTGGGGTTCTTCAACGAGCTGGTGGCCAGGAAGGAGCAGGAGATCGGCGGCCAGGTGATGATAGTCGAGGCTGACGGCAAGATCCTGAGCAAGAACGCCCGCCTCGGCGGCGATGTTGTGCTCGGCAACCTCTCCGCCCATGCCGACTACCCCTTCGCCGGAGCCATCGCCGGCCTGCTCGGCCAGGACCCGAGCAAGGGCTTGCTGCGCACCAGCTTCCAGGATCAGGGAGAGGAGCAGACCCTGCTGATGGAGGCCATAGAAGGTACCCCCTGGCTGCTCGCCACCGCCCTGCCGACCCGCATCCTGACCCAGGACAGCCGGGACGTGCTCGCCACATTGGCCGCGATCCAGCTGCCCCTGGTGGGACTGCTGTTCGTGCTCATGGTGCTGGCCATCAGCCAGCTCGGCAGCCGGTTGCAGACCCTCAAGCTCAACATAGATGCCCTCAGCGCCGGCGATGCGGACCTGACGGCCCGTATCCAGGTGAAGGGTCATGACGAGCTGGACAACATAGCCCTGTCGGTGAACCGCTTCATCGCCTACCTGCAGCAGATGATGGTGCAGGTGACGGACGCCACCGACCTCATCACCCGGGAGCTGGCACAGCTCGATCAGCAGACAGGTCAGGCCAGACGGATCCTGGGGGAACACGCCAGCGAGACGGATCAGGTGGTCACCGCCCTCACCGAGCTCAGCTCCACCGCCGACAGCGTGGCCCAGCACGCCAGCGACTCGGCAAGCTTCACCGAGGCCGCCAATGGCCAGGCCGCCAATTCACGCAAGGTGGTGGGCTCGGCCTCCGCCAGCGTGGTGGCCCTGATCGATGAGGTGGATCTCGCCGCCGCCAAGGTGCTGGAGATGCAGGAGGATGCCAAGCAGATCGGCAGCGTGCTCGGGGTGATAGGCGGCATCGCCGCCCAGACCAACCTGCTGGCACTCAACGCCGCCATCGAGGCGGCCCGGGCCGGGGAGCAGGGGCGTGGCTTCGCCGTGGTGGCCGACGAGGTGCGCGCCCTGGCGGCCCGCACCCAGAACAGCACAGCCGAGGTGGGCAGCATGCTGTCGCGCCTCACCCAGGGGGTGGCCGAGGCCGTGGTCGCCATGGAGCAGACCAAGCGCAGCTGCCAGGCCGCAGCCGACACCACGGGTCAGGTCACCGGCGGGCTCGACAGCATGGCCGACTCTGTGGTGCAGATCCACGATCTCAGCAGCCAGATCGCCACCGCCGCCGAGGAGCAGAGCCGGGTGACCGAGGAGATCAACCGCAACATGGTGAGCATTCGCGACATGCTGAACCTGCTGGTGCAAAACGGCAGCCAGACCGAGCAGAGCGCGGCGTCACTGCTCGGCTCCAACCGCCAGCTGCTGGCCCTGGTGCGCCGCTTCAAGGTGTGATGGCGAATGCCAGCCAGCAAAAAGGGGCCCGCGGGCCCCTTTTTCATGCACGTCGTTCAGACTCAGGCCTTGGCTTTGTCGGCCAGGTTCAGGGTCTTGACGGTTTCGCCTTCAAACTTGATGACGACGCTCTTCTGAGCGGCTTCGGTATCCTTGAACAGGGTCTTGGAGGTCTCTGCCAGCATGGGAGATACCTTGTTCAAAGCGCTCAGGTCATAGGTCCACACTTCCAGACCGGCTTCGGTCTTGGTGCTGGCCGGGGCGCCCAGCTTGTCCTTGATGGCCTGCTTGTTGGAGCCGCCTTCCTTGATATCCAGGGCCGTTTTGATCGCTTCGTTGGAGGCGCTGTCCACGGCAGTACCGGCCATCTCTTTGGCGGTGCTGGTGACGCTGCTGGTCACGGAGTCGGTCAGGGAGTCCATCAGGCCGGCGTGGGCAACCAGGGGCAGGGCGGTCAGGGCAATCAGAAGGCACTTTTTCATTAAGATACATCTCACAGGAATGAAAGAGCGCGCATCAGACCAGTGAGCTCGATTGGAGTCAAGATGATCCCAAGGTCAAGCCGCATTCGGGGGGGAAGAGGGACTATCGGCTGGACAGGGCGGCCGGGGACGGATAGCTACCCCCTAACCAGAGAGCTGATCCTTGCCCGCCAGCTTGGCCCGGTAGAGCGCCCTGTCCACCCTCGCCATCAACTGGTTCAGGGGTTCATCCGGCATGGACTCCACCAGACCGAAACTCAGGGTGATGGGCTCCACCCCCTTGACCCTGGCATAGCCCAGTCGCTGTCGCAGCTTTTCGGCCACCACATGGGCCTCCGCCAAGCGGGTGTTGGGCAGCACCAGCATGAATTCGTCGCCCCCCCAGCGGGCCAGCAGATCGATCTCGCGGATGGAGCCGCGGGTCAGGCGCACTATGTCGATCAGGGTCTGATCCCCCACCCCGTGGCCGTGGCGATCGTTGATCTGCTTGAAGTCGTCCACGTCCATGGCGATCACGGCGAAGGGCTCCTTGAAGCGCCGGGCGCGCTCATACTCCAGCCGGACGGCCTGCTCCAGCCGATAGCGACTGGCGGCCCCGGTCAGGGAGTCCGTCTCCGCCAGGCGGCGGTTCTCCTCCACCTGATGCTGGAGCGCCAGGTTGAGCCGCTCCAGCTCGGCGGTGCGCTCCGCCACCTGCTGCTCCAGGGAGCGATTGTGCAGCTCCAGCCGGGCGTAGAGCTCCCGCTGGGCATGAATGTCCCGGTGCGCCCCTATCATTCTGGCCACGGAGCCATCCGGGTTGCGCGCTATGATGCGGCCACAATCCTCTATCCAGATGAAGTCCCCGTTGCGGCAGCGACAGCGGTACTCGGCCCTGTAGTCTGTAGACTGGCCGCTCAGATAGGCATCGAAGCGGGCCATCACCCGCGCCAGATCGTCCGGGTGGATCAGGTTTTCCCAGGTGAATACCGTGTTGTCGAGGGTGTGCGGCTCATAGCCCAGCATCTGATACCAGCCCGGATTGCGATAGACGAAGCCGGTGTTGGCATTCCAGTCCCAGATCCCGTCGCTGATGACCTCCAGAATGCCGTGTACCGCGGCCTCATTGAGATCCTGGATCCTGATAGTGTCATTGTCCTGCAGCATGGAAACCATCCTTGTTCTGCTCCCCCGCGCCACTGCGGGTGACTCGAGTCCGGCGGTTGAACATCATTGAAAAATGCGGCCGCCTGCCGGGCTACCCGATGACGACTGCCTGCCTGCAATCCCTGTCATGACAAGGTTATCGGCCGCCCCCAGGCTCCCCTGAATAACAGTAGCAGCAGGGCCTGCCGCCGGTTTTGAGCGCCGTCACGGCTTCCCTCTTTTGTCTTCGCCTCCCCTTGCACCAGGGTGGTGCACCCCCTTGGCGCAGCTCTGCCCAAATGGGGCACCTCTCGTCACTCCCTCGGGCAGCGATGAAATAAATCATTGAATAAATAGAGAAAAATTCTTGGCGTAATATTTGCCTTTGTCTGAATGAACCACCAAGGATTGGGGACATTGCATGAAGTTAATCACTGCCATCATCAAGCCGTTCAAACTCGATGACGTTCGCGAAGCCCTCGCCACCCTCGGCGTAGAGGGGCTGACGGTCTCCGAGGTCAAGGGGTTTGGCCGCCAGAAGGGGCACACCGAGCTCTATCGGGGCGCCGAATACCAGGTGGATTTCCTGCCCAAGGTGAAGCTGGAGATCGCCACCCAGGCCGACAGCGTCGAGCCCATCATCGAAGCCATCAGCCAGGCCGCCCACACCGGCAAGATAGGTGACGGCAAGATCTTCGTCTGCGACCTGCTGGCCGCCGTGCGCATCCGCACCGGCGAGACAGACGCAGACGCCCTTTGATACGACTGGAACCGAGGAACACGACATGGAAGAGTTGATCACATCCGTCAGCGAGCTGCGCTATGCGCTCGATACCTTCTACCTGCTGATCTCCGGCGTGCTGGTCATGTGGATGGCCGCCGGGTTCGCCATGCTGGAGGCGGGCCTGGTCCGCGCCAAGAACACCACAGAGATCCTGACCAAGAACATCCTGCTCTACGCCATTGCCTGCGTCATGTACCTGCTGGTCGGCTACAACATCATGTACGTGGACAACGGCGCCGGCGGCTGGCTGCCGAGCTTTGGCAGCCTGATGGGCAGCCAGGCCGAGGATGCGGGCCACTCACTGCACGCCGACTTCTTCTTCCAGGTGGTGTTCGTGGCGACCGCCACCTCCATCATCTCGGGGGCGGTGGCCGAGCGGATGAAGCTCTGGTCCTTCCTGCTGTTCTGCGTGGTGATGACCGGCTTCATCTACCCCATAGAGGGCTACTGGAGCTGGGGCGGTGGCTTCCTGAAAGAGGCGGGCTTCTCCGACTTCGCGGGCTCCGGCATAGTCCACATGGCGGGCGCCGCCGCGGCCCTGGCCGCCGTACTGCTGCTCGGCCCCCGTCGTGGCAAATATGGCAAGCAAGGGGAGATCCATCCCATCCCCGGCTCCAACCTGCCGCTCGCGACCCTGGGCACCCTGATCCTCTGGATGGGCTGGTTCGGCTTCAATGGCGGCTCCCAGCTGGCGCTCTCCAGCGCCGCTGACGCCACCGCCATCGGCACCGTCTTCGTCAACACCAATGCCGCCGCGGCCGCCGGTGTGGTCGGCGCCCTGCTGGTCAGCAAGCTCACCTGGGGCAAGGCGGATCTCACCATGATCCTCAACGGTGCCCTCGGCGGTCTGGTCGCCATCACAGCCGATCCGGCCTCCCCCAGCCCGCTGTTCGCCAGCCTGATCGGCGCCCTGGCCGGAGCCCTGGTGGTCTACGCCATAGTCGCCTTCGATCGCCTGAAAATAGATGACCCGGTCGGCGCCATCTCGGTACACGGGGTCTGCGGCCTGTTCGGCCTGATGGTGGTGCCCTTCTCCAACGCGAGCGCCACCTTCGGCGCCCAGTTGCTGGGGGCCGCCACTATCTTCGGCTGGGTCTTTGCCGTCTCCCTCATCGTCTGGAGCCTGCTCAAGGCCACCATGGGCCTGAGGGTCAGCGAAGAGGAAGAGATGCTGGGGGTGGATGTCCACGAGTGCGGCGTCGATGCCTATCCCGAGTTCGTCAGCATCAAATCCAGCAGCTGACACAGACTGCTGCTTGCGGGGCCCGGGGGACACCTCGGGCCCCGCTCTTTTTTGGGGTGCCCTCAGCGCCCCTTGAAGGCGGGGTGATGCAGTTGGCGATAGTGGCTCGGGGCCAGCCCGTGCTGGCGCTTGAAGGCGGTGGAGAAGTGGTATTCGTTCTTGAAACCGCACTGGGCGGCCAGCAGCTTCACCGAGTCTCCCCGGCTCGCCAGCAGGAGCGCCGCCCGCTGCAGGCGCAGCCGTTGCAGCAGCGCCATGGGGGCCAGCGCGAAGTGCTGCTGACAGAGCCGATGGAGCTGGCGCTCCGAGAGGTGCAGGGCGGCGGCCATGCGGGCGATGTCCCAGCACTCGGCCAGGGAATCTTTCAGCATCAATTCGAGGCGCAGAGCCAGCCGCTCGCCGCGACTCTGCCCCTCCCCCTTTTGCAGCAGCCGGCGCAGGTAGAAACCGAGCTGCTCCACCAGGAGGGCGCTGAGCAGCGGGTCCTGATGGCGCTCCTGCTCCGCATAGAGGTTCTCCAGGGTGCGCAGCAGGGTCCCCTGCTGGGAGGTGCACCCCAGACGAGGGCGGCTGGCGAAGGCATCCCAGGGGGAGTCCTTGTGCAGCAGCAGCCACACCAGATCCCAGCCACCCTTTGCCGTCGGTTGTTGCTGCGCTGGCAACTGCGTTTCTGGCAACCGATAGCAGAGCGGCTCCCCCGCCGGGATCAGGGCCCACTCCCCCACTGGCAGCCGCACGAAGCCATCCCCCAGCCGCACCTCTCCCTCGCCCCCCAGGGTGAGCAGGAAGCAGTGTACCTCCCCCAGGCGGCGCTCGATGCGATAGCGGGTGCGCAGGCAGGAATAGCCCGCCAGCCAGACCCGCTCCTGGCCGAGGGCGGGCAGCAGGCTGTCGCAGCAGATCTGCTCGCGGCAGTCGGGGGAGACATCGATGAGATCGGGGTTGGCAGTTTCAGACATCATCAGGACGGACTCAGCCATGTCGAAGGATTAGGCCAGAGCATAACATCAAGGGCATGAAGTCACAGGAGACAAGCCATGCACATACATCACGTCGCCATCTGGGCGCAGGATCTGGAGGCACTCAAGGCATTCTACTGCACCCTGTTTGGCGGGCAGGCCAATGAGCGCTACCACAACCCGACCAAGCAGTTCTCGTCCTACTTCGTGCACTTCGAGGGGGGCGCCAGCCTGGAGCTGATGCACAGCCCCACCCTGTTTCCGGCAGATCTCGGCCTGTCGCATCCGCTGCAAGGGCTGGCCCATCTTGCCTTCTCCCTCGGCAGCGTGGAGGCGGTAGATCAGATGACGGCACGCCTCAAGCTGCTCAAGGGCGCCCAGGTCAAACACCTGGACGGCCCCCGCTGGACCGGCGACGGCTATTACGAGAGCACCTTTCTGGATCCCGAAGGCAACCGGCTGGAGTTGACCCTCTAATGCCTGAATGATCCCCTCACCCTGCCCTCTCCCAGCGGGAGAGGGGATAAAACAGCACCGGGGATATGCTCGCCACCCACGCCGATTCGATTGACGGAAAAATAGTCAGCCACGTAGGTTCGATTAGCGAAGCGTAATCGGACAGCGGTAACGGCATGACTCCCTTCTCCCGTTTATTAAAAAGGAGGAGAAGGGTTGGGGATGAGGGGAAGGAAAAAAGAGCTCGCGGTAAACGTTGGGCTTCGCTCAGCCACAACCTACGCAATCGGTAGTTTGGTGCTGAGCCTGCGAAGCCCAACATACGAGATGAATGATCCCCTCACCCTGGCCCTCTCCCAACGGGAGAGGGGATAAAGCGGCACCGGGGATATGATCGCCCCCATGCCGATTCGATTGACGGAAAAATTGTCAGTCACGTAGGTTCGATTAGCGAAGCGTAATCGGACGACGTGTTTGCTCCCTTCTCCCCTTGCGGGAGAAGAGTCGGGGATGAGGGGCGGCAATATTATTGCCGTAGCAGATGAGAATAAAATAAGCGGTGCAATGCGCTTCGCTTATTGCACCCTACACTATTCCTACATTATGCCTACCAATTCCCTCACCCAGCCCTCTCCCAAAGGGAGAGGGGATGACGCGGCACTGAGAATATAACCATCAGCCACGCAGGTTTAATTTCGCGAGCGTTCTATTACGCTTCGCTAGTCGAACCCACTAGAGGATCAGGGACAACAGACTTAACACCCAATGGCGAACTGCTTAAATATGGAACTTTCCCTGATGGGACGATATTCGCTGCGGCTTCAAGATGTACATCTTGATCATCGAAGAAAATATGTGGCTTAAATGCTTTAAGCACTTTTGCTTTTCCTACTCCGCCTAGGAAAAAAGCTTCATCGACATAAATCCCCCAACTTCTCAAAGTTTTAATTACTCGCATCTCCGATGGGCTATTACGAGCGGTAACTATAGCTATGCGAAGAGGTGAATATTCTGCCTTCATAGGAAGGCGATTACGTAAAACCGCTAGCTTTCTTAGCAAATTGGCATAAGGGCCATCCGCCATAGGCACATCTTGTAATGCATCCTCTCTTGCATGAAAAGCGGCCATACCTTCAGTTTTATATACTAATTCACTCTCATCCGAGAACAGTACCGCATCACCATCGAACGCAATTCTTACTTGGCCTTCAGGCAACTGAGCAGCCTCTTTAGGTGGAAGTTTTACAATGGCCGCAGCACATTGCCGTGAATCGATGACTTGCTGTGCATCGCTGACATTTGTTGTTAAGAATAAATCGACATCAAATGCATCCAAATAGTCAGCTACTGACTCACCAGCTGTGAATGCAGAACGAGTAATATCCAACTTCATATGCCGGATCGTATTTAACACCCTGAGACCAGTGTCAGGGCTATTTCTAGACATGACAACCACCTCAACCAGTGGGTTTTTCTCACCAATTTCAAGATGAGTATTCAGTGCAAGTAAAGCCTTGACTAAGGGAAGTCCTGTCCCTGGAGTTAATGGCTCATTTTCATGAGTCAACATGTACTCTCGATAACGGTCAATAGCTGTATCACGATCAGTGTCGAAAATCTCTCGAAATATCTGATCTGATTCACTCATGTCAAATAAAGCAGTTGCCGATATTCCAACAACCAAGGTCTTACTTAAGTCTAATGCCATTACTCCCCCCAGTTTCCATCAGATATTGATTATTGTCTTATAAATTTGAAGTTAGTATCCCAACCTCTCCGCCAATCCGGAATAACGCTCGGTCTTTTTCCGCACGGCCTGTGCCAGCAGGGCGCGATCGCCGTAGAGATCGAGGCGGGCCTTGGCGCGGGTGATGCCGGTATAAACCAGCTCGCGGGTCAGCAATGGGCTGGGGCTGTCCGGCAGCACCAGCACGGTATGGGCAAACTCCGAGCCCTGGGATTTGTGGATGGTCATGGCGTAGACAGTCTCGTGGGGCGGCAATCGGCTTGGCAAGAGCGCGCGCAGGCTGCCGTCCGGCTGCTCGAACCACACCTTGAGGCGGCCGGTTTCATCGGGCAGGCAGAGCCCCATGTCGCCGTTGTAGAGGCCGATGCCGTGGTCGTTGCGCACCACCATCACGGGGCGGCCCGCATACCAGTCGCCGTCGCGCTGGATCAGCCCGGCCCGTGACAGAGCCAGTTCGAGGCGCTCGTTAAGCCCCAGCACCCCGAAGGGGCCGTCCCGCAGGGCACAGAGGATCTGGAAGCCGTTGAACGCCTTGAACACGGCGGACGCCTCTTCTCCGGCGCGGGCCGCCTTCAGATAGCTGCCGTAGCCGGCTACTCCCTGGGCAATCAGGGCCTCGTAGGCCTCTCCCGCCCAGGGGTGCAGGCTGATGTCCTTGAATCCCGCACTCCAGACCGATTCCACCGCGGCGGCATCACCGTCGTTGCAGGCCCGCGCCAGCTGGCCTATGCCGGAGTGCTGATCGAAGCGCCAGCTCTTGGAAAGCAAACAGAGGCTGTCGCGCACAGGTGCACCGGCAGGCGAACCCTGCAGGCGGTAGCCGGTCTGGCGGGAGAGCCAATCCGCCTGCGCGGGGCTGATGCCTTGTTCGATAAAGCTGCAGATATCCCCGAGCACGGCACCCGCCTCCACAGAGGCGAGCTGATCCTTGTCGCCGAGCAGGATCAGGCGGGCGTGGCTCGGCAGCGCATCGAGCAGGCGCGCCATCATGGGCAAGTCGACCATGGAGGCCTCGTCCACCACCAGCAAGTCGAGGTGCAGCGGGTTGCCCGCGTGGTGGCGGAACTGGCTGCGCCCCGGGATCACCCCGAGCAGCCGGTGCAAGGTGCCCGCCTCTGTGGGGATGGCCTGGGCCCACTCCGGGGGCAAGTCCAGCGCCTGCAGGGCGGAGCCGATACTCTCGGTCAGGCGCGCCGCCGCCTTGCCGGTGGGGGCCACCAGCCGGATCGCCGGGGCCTTGCCTGCTTGCAGGCCTGTCTCCACCAGAATGGCCAGGAGCTTGGCCACAGTGGTGGTCTTGCCGGTGCCGGGGCCGCCGGAGATCACCGCGAAGGGGCGCGCCGCCGCGGTGGCCGCCGCCAGCTTCTGGCCGTTACAGCAGAGCGCCTCGGGCACCAGCGCATCCAGCTTGCTCAAGTCGCTCGCAGCCTGGGCGCTGGCCAGCAGCGCCTCTATGGCGGGCCAATCCACCTCGTTCGGGAACACCAGATCCAGATACTTCTCGACGAAGTGGCGGGCCGAGAAGTCGGGGGCGAGGCGGGCCTTGAGCAGCGCCCCGAACACCAACCCATGGTCGCGGGCAAAGAGGCGCGACAGGGCCGGGGCTATCTCGGGCCATTCGGCACGTTCACTTAAGGCACGCAGGTGGCGAGCCACCCCCAGCTCAAAATCGTGGTAGCGGGTGAGGTAGAGGCGCCCGTGCCAGAGCCGCAGCGGCCAGCGGGGGACCTCCCCCTCATGCTGTTCAGAGCCAACCAGCGGACTTGCCGCAAACAGGGCGGGCCAGCTCTCAGGATCCGCGAGATCCCCCAGCAGATCCCGGCTCTGATCCGGATCCAGCCCGAAGGGGCGCAAGGATCCGGCAGCGAGCATGTCAAGCGGCAGGCAGACATGGCCGCGCCCAAGCTCGAAGCAGGCGAGCGCGGCCCCCAGCACCAGCTCGGGGCCGCCGCCCAGATCGGCCACCAGCTTGGCAAATTGCAGATCCAGCTGGCGGATACGCCCCGCCAGCGCCAGGGCTTTCAGCCGTTCGATCATACCGTCGCTCTTCATCTCGCCCCTCATGCCTCTGCCTTGTTTGGTTTTTCTAAACGATGATCGTCAGGCATCACACCTTTACTAAACAACTTGTCGAGCCCCAGCACCAGTTCACGGCTCGGACGGGTATGGAATACCCCCCCTTGCGGCATACCGCGCAGGAACAGATAGAAGATCCCGCCAAAGTGCTGGTCAAAGTCGTAGCCCGGCAACCGCAGGATGAGCAGCCGGTGTAGCGCCAGGGAATAGAGCTGGTATTGCAGGTCGTAGCGATGATCAGCCATGGCCCGCTCCAGCGCCGGACGGCTGTAATCGGCCGGGCTCATGCCGAGGTGGTTCGATTTGTAGTCGAGCAGATACCAGCGCCCCTGCCACTCGAACACCAGATCGATAAAGCCCTTGAGCATCCCCTGCACAGTGGCGAAGCCGAGCGGCTTGTTGCCCCGCGACAGGGGGTCGTGCTGCTGGCAGAGGGCGGTGAGCGCCGGTGCCGTCACCCGCCCCATGGGCAGGAAGAACTCCAGCTCCACCTGCTTGCGCTCGGGGGCCAGCTCCCGCAGCCGCACCGGCTCCCCAAAGCCGGTATCAAGGGGGGTGTCGAGTACCGCCTCCACCTGCTGTTGCAACACGGGTGCCCAGTTCTCGTCGAAGCCATCCTGCGCCAGCAGGGTGGCGATATGCTGTGCCAGCGGCTCGCCAGCGGCGCTTTGAAAATCTATGGTCTCGAACAGGCTGTGCAGCAGGGTGCCGGGGCGGGCCCCTTTCGGGAAGGTGAAGATGGAGGGCTGGGGCGCCTCCTCCTGTTGTTCGGCAGCCAGCGCTGCCGCCGCCTCGGTCACTACCTCGTCATCGAAGCCGGGGTTCGCCAAGACTCCCTTGCCGTGGCCGTTCCCCTGGGCCGCCAGCCCGGAGTAGGAGCTGATCCACCAGTCCCGCTCCAGCCGACCGGTAAAGTGGCGCACCAGCGGCTCGCCCAGCTGCTCCTCCTCTGGCGGCAGCGGGGCCGGACGGGTGAGCGAGGGCTCACAGACCACCACACCGGGCAGCGCCTGGGCAAGCTCGGTGAGGGCGGTCGCCAAGGTTTCGGCGTCCCCCTCTTCCCCCTTTTGCAGCAGGTAGCCGATGGCGGTGTGGTGCAGCTCTGTCTTCTCCGACTTGCCGTTGCCCGAGCGCACCGGGGCCAGCCCCAGCCAGGTGGCATAGACGCCCCGGGTCAGCGCCACGTAGAGCAGTCGCAAGTCTTCGGCGAGGCGCTCCTTGTCCGCTTCGGCGAGCGATGAGTCGGCACCGGTCAGATCGAGGATGGTGCGATTGCCCCCCTCATCCGCCTCGTGATAGAGCGGGGTCTCAGCGGTTCTGTGGCTGCAGATAAAGGGCAGGAACACCAGCGGGTACTCCAGCCCCTTGGATTTGTGGATGGTGACTATCTGCACCAGCTTGCGCTCGGATTCGAGGCGCAGTACCTGCTCCGCATCCTGGCCGCCCGGGCGGCTCACCGCCTCCCCCAGCCAGCGCAGCAGGGCATATTCCCCATCCAGCTCGCTGCTCACCTGTTGCAGCAACTCGCCGAGATGGAGGAAGTTGGTCAGCCGCCGCTCGCCGTAGGGGCTCGCCAGCAGGGAGGAGGCAAGGTTGCGCCTGTGCAGCAGGGCCCGCAACATGGCCAGCACGCCGCGGCGATGCCAGATCTGGCGGTACTCCATAAACTCCTGCACCGCGCTCTCCCAGGCCCGCTCGTCCGAGGCCAGCGCGTCCAGCGCCTTGGCATCCAGATCAAAGAGCCCGGTGGCCAGCGCCGCCCGCAGGCTGCGCTCTTCGCTCGGGTTCTGGCAGGCGTGCAGAATAAGCAAAATCTCCCGCGCCTCCACCTGCTCCAGCACGCTCTCGCGGTTCGACAGATAGACGGAGGCGATGGCGAGCCGCGCCAGCTCCTGCTGCACCAGCTTGCCCTCGGCGCCGGTGCGCACCAGCACGGCGATGTCCCCCGCCTTCACCGCCTTGTCACCTATCTGCGCCTTGCCCTCGCGGGCCAGGGTCAGCAGGCGGTGGATCTCGGCGGCGGTGGCGCGGGCCATCTTGCTCTGGTAATCCCCCCGATTGAAGGTGGGCTGGCCGGTCAGCTGCCAGCAGTGGAGCACAGGAGCGGTGGCGCCACCCAGCAGCAGCGCCTTGCTCTTGCCCTGCGCCTCCACCGGCAGGAAGGGGATATCCGCCTCGTAGATAAAGGGATCCCTGGCCCGCTCGAACAGGCCGTTGACCGCCCCCACCAGCGCACTGCTGGAGCGCCAGTTGCGCCCCAGGGTGTAGTGGGCACTCACATTTCGCCGCGCCTGGATGTAGGTAAAGATGTCGGCGCCGCGAAAGCCGTAGATGGCCTGCTTGGGGTCACCGATCATCAAGAGCGCCGTATCCTGATGGCCGCCGTAAAGACGGTGGAAGATGCGGTACTGCTGGGGGTCGGTATCCTGAAATTCATCTATCATCGCCACCCGGTAGGTGGCGCGAATGCGATCGCAGAGCCGCTCGCCAAGGTTGGAGCCGAGCGCCCCGTCGAGATCCTTGAGCAGGTCATCGAAGGAGAGCTGATGAGCCTGGCGCTTGCTCGCCTGCATCCGGCTGCGCACCACCTTGGCCGCCCGTTGCAGGATAAGGTCACGAATACCGGGGCGGCTCGCCAGCAGTTCGTCGATCTCGCTGAACAGCGGCAGGGTTGGTAACGCCTTCCCCTTGCTCAGCTTGGCCTCCAATGTTTCCTGGCCGAAGCGCTCGAGATCCTTGGGCAGGGTATAACCGCTGGTCGGATCCTGTGCCCAGTCCCCGATCTTGGCGAGCCAGCCTTCGTAGTTCTTGCCGGTATAGAGCTTGATTTGCCCCTCTGTCTGGCGGCGGATCTCGTCCCCTTGCACCAGCCAGCCATTTTTCACCGCCTCGATACGGGCCATGGCTGCCTGATGACGGGCGGCGAGGGTCTCATCCCCCAAGGCCGGGTGTATCTCCAGCTCGCTGTTGTCGAGCCAGCCGTTCATCTCCCGCAGCAGGGCGGCAGGGCTAGGCCAGAGCGCGCGCACCGAGCTCGCCAGGGTTTTATCCACCGGATAGAACTCGGCTCGCCAGTAGTCGCTCACCGCCTGCAGCCTGAGCTGGCTGTCGTCGGTGAGAAATTCGGTTTCAAAGAGGGCGCCCGACTCGAAGGCATTCTGTTTGAGCATCCGCTGGCAGAAGCCGTGGATGGTAAAGACAGCCGCCTCGTCCATCTGCCGCTCGGCGGCCAGCAGGCGGCGGGCCGCAAGCTCGTGATCCTCCACCTCGATCAGCAACTGGGCCAGCAAGTCATCCTTGCTCTCACCCCGCATAAAGGCGAGCCGCGCCTCGTGGATGCGACCGCGGATCCGCCCCCGCAGCTCGGCGGTGGCGGCCTCGGTAAAGGTCACCACCAGGATCTCGGTCACCGAGAGCGGCCGCTCGTGGGCGCTGGATTGACCGGCATCGGCGCCTTCTTCGATCAGTGGGCCGTGCCCCAGCAGCAGGCGCAGGTAGAGACCGGCAATGGTGTAGGTCTTGCCGGTGCCGGCAGAGGCCTCGATCAGTCGTTCACCGTGGAGGGGAAAACGCAATGTATTGAGCGGGTTGGCCATGATCACATCATCTCCAGGGTGGTCAGCAGCGGGGTCAGATGTTCGCGGGCCAGGGCCTGCAACTGGCCCAGCACGGCGTCATCCAGTTCGGGGAAGCAGCGGGCGACGTAAACGTCTTGCCCCTCCCCCGTCACCATGTAGCCGCCGTTGAAGCGGGTGAGGGCCGCCTTGTCGGCCGCCTCCGGCTTGTCCGGATCCTTCTCGATCGCCCTGAACCACTCCCAGGCGGTGTTGGGGAAAAACGGCAGCGGCCGCTTCATTCCCTGAGCCCAGAGGGAGACCAGGGCAGCCAGCCTGGGGCGCGCCTCCTCGGCCGGAAGAGCTGGCAGCCGCAGACTCTGCTTGGCATCGAACAACAGGGTGTCGCCGGGGGCGCAGCTCAATGAGAGACAGAGGTGCTGAACCCAGCCCAGCAGCAGATCCTTGCCGTTGAAGCTGCCGGGCTTCACCACCAGCAAGCGCCCCTTCTGGGTGTCTATCCACCCCTGCAGCTGGCCCTGGGTCAGGGAGATATCGATCTCCACCGCCCGTTTTTCTGCCTCATTGGCCGCAACCCAGGGGCGCAGCCGATCCGCCAGCTTGCCCATCTCGGCGTCCAGATCCTCCAGCAGCAGGCTGCCGAACCAGCCTTGGGGCAGCAGGCCGGTGAGCTGCAACCGCTCGCGACGCACTGAGCTATCCCCCTGTGCCAGATGGGCATCGAGCAGCAAGGCCTTGAGCTGATAGTGCTGCAGGCCGTCCAGCTCGAACGGCTCGCTGTCTTCGATGTTGGCTTCGCTGCGCTCGAACCACACCTTGAGGCGGCGGTTGAGGAAATACTTGGTGGGTTGACGATAGAAACGCAGCAGCTCCGCCAGCTCCAACCCCTGCTCCTTGCCCCATTCGGGGGGTAAAGGCAGCTCGCCGCTCTGGAAGTTGGCCGCGCCGCGCACCGGATTGAGGGCGGGCAGCCAGTCGGCGGCATAGGTAAAGAGGCCGGACCCCGCCTGTGGGTAGAAGTAGTTGCGGCTGTAGGGGGTGAGCGGGTGCGGCACTATCAGATGTTCGAGCAGCCGCTTGCCGGAAGTTTCATCATCTAGGCTCTCATCCCCCGCCAGCACGAAGCCCTGTCGCACATAGTCGATCAGCTCCGCCAGCAGCACCGAGGGCACCTTGTCGCTGTTGTCCTGGGCACTGAAGCCCTGATAGCTGATATAGAGCCCCTGCTGGGCGCTCAACAGCGCCTCGAGGAAGAGGTAGCGGTCATCATCGCGACGGGAGCGATCACCGCGTCTCCCCGCCACCGCCATCAGATCGAAGCCCATGGGGGCCAGAGTGCGCGGGTAGACGCCGTCGTTCATCCCGAGCAGGCAGACCTGCCTGAAGGGGATGGAGCGCATCGGCATCAGGGTGCAGAAGTTGACCTGACCGGCGAGGAAGCGCTGGCTGGAGCGGGACTCCCCCAGCACGCTGCCGAGATAATCCTGCAACAGGTCGGCGGTGATGGGCTGATCGAAGCGAGCCTCCCCGAGCTGGGTCTGCCAGTCGGCCAGCTGGCTGCGAATGAGCTGCAGCTGACGCTCTTCATCTTCGTCGGCCAGATAGAAGCGCTCCAGCAGCGCCAGCAGGCAGACGTTCCACTCTGCCAGCGGCTGCGCCTGTTGCAGCCGGGGCAAGAATTCGGCCAGCGAGTCGACAAACCAGGCGAGCTTGCCGAGCGCCAGCCCCTGCTGACCCTCGATCTCGGCGTAGGGCAAGATGCTGGCCAAGGGGCCCTGCTGACCCCCCATGTTGTCGGCACAGGGCAAGATGCTGGCCAAGGGGCCCTGCTGACCCCCCATGTTGTCGGCACAGGGCAATATGCTGGCCAAGGGGCCCTGCTGACCCCCTGTGTTGTCGGCACAGGGCAAGATGCCAGCCACCGGCTCCCCATCCCCCATGGCAAAGCCGAGCAGCATGCGGCGCAGGCCGAACAGCCAGCTGTTGCCAGACATGGGCGGCAGATCGAAGCGGACTGGGTAACCGTCATCCAGCCCCCAGCGGATGCCGGTCTCCTGCACCCAGACCCGCAGCTGGTTGAACTCGTCGTCATCCAGCTCGAAGCGGCGCAGCACGGCGGGCACCTCGAGAATGGCGAGCAGCTCGCCGGCACCGAGGCGGGCGTTGGGCAGCTTGAGCAGGGCGAGGAAGCTTTGCAGCAGCGGGCTCTCCTGGCTCGCGGCTCTGTCCGATACAGCGAACGGGATCTGGCCACGGGCGCCAAACACCGCCTGAATGTAGGGGCCGTAGCTGTTCACGTCCGGCATCATCACCACCACATCTTTCGGAGTGAGAGAGGGATCCTGCTCGAACAGCGCCAGCAGCCGGTCGTGCAGCACTTCGAGTTCCCGCATCGGGCCGTGGCAGGCGTGGATCTGCAGGGATCCATCCGCCGGGCTGATGGGGCTCTTGTGATGGCTGCTGTCGAGGTCGAACTGACCGGCGCCCCGTTCTGCCAACTCCAGCACATCTTTCTGGATGGCGCGCAGCAGGCTGACATTGCCCTGCTCATCCACCTCGTCGATATCGACGAAGGCCTCGATTTGCGGCACCTCCAGCTCCATCAGCTGATGCAGGTAGTCGCGCCCCAGCTTGCCCATGGAGGCGAGCAGCGGGTTGGCGGGCCCTTGCAGGGTCTCGATGTCGGTGCCGGGCTTGAGCCTGGTTTCGAGGCGCGCCAGGGTTTTTCTGTCCAGCAGATCCCCCCAGTAGTAGCGGCAGGGGTTGGTGACGAACAGATGCACCTCCACCTCGGGTCGGCTGCCGAGGGCCAGCAGCGCCTCCACATAGCGGGGTGGCAGCGCCGAGATACCGAACACGAAGACCCGTTGCGGCAGCTTGCCCGGCAGATCCCGGGTGCGCGCCAGCTCGTGGATAAACTCTTCGTAGAGGTTGGCTCTGTGGTAGCCGCTGGGCGCGAGGGCCAGGGTGCGGGCCACCAGCTCGCGCCACAGCTCCGGCTGCCAATCCTGACCGCTCACCCCGGCCAGTTCCTGACTACCTGTTCCGACAAGGCCCTCTCCCTCTTCCCAGCGGGCTATCCAGTCCGGCCGATAGACCAGATACTGGTCGAACAGATCCGCCACCTTCTGGCAGAGCTGCCACAACCGCACTTGCTCGGGATCCTTGGCAGGATCTTGCTCATCCCCACCCAGATAGGCGGCCAGGGGCGCAAAGGCGGGCCTGTCCAGCAGGGCGGGCAGAATGGTCATCAGCTGCCAGCTCATGGATCCCTTGTTGTAGGGGCTCTGGCGGGGCACGTCTGCCAACACCTGGGTGAACATCTCCCAGATGAAGCTGGCTGGCAGCGGGAAGTCGATATTGGCGGCGATGCCGAAGGCCTTGGCCAGCTCCAGCTTGAGCCACTGGGCCATGCCGGGACTCTGCACCAGGATCTGCTCGTGCTCGAAGGGGTGAGAGAGGGGCGCCTGCCGGATGCGGCTCACCAGCAGCTCCTTGAGCAGATCCAGCTGATTGGAGTGGTAGAGGGTAAACATGGACGACTCCCGCCAATTTCATGAAGAGGGGTGCGCGCCGGAAAAGGCGAGCCATTTCCGTCACTTCACACGAAATGGGATTGTCGGGGATCGGGGGGTAAGATGCAAAAGGCGCTTGCCACCGCCAGGCGGGCCTCGTCACAGTACCGGCATTCGCCCCCTGGCGGGCATAAAAAAGCCGGTGCAACTGCACCGGCCGAAAGGCGTTGGAAAACTTGAACTATCAGGCTGTTACCAGCACTTGCCGAGGCGGGCATCCAGGCTGAAGGCACCAGGACCGGCTGCCGCCAGGGCCAGGAAACCACCGGCCACCGAGAGGTTCTTCATGAACATCAGCATCTGCATCTGTTCGGCAGGCTGGTAGTGGAAGATGAAGGCGGCCATCAGGGTGAAACCGGCCAGCAGCACAGAGAGGCTGCGGGTAAAGAGACCCAGCACTATGGCGAGACCGCCACCCAGCTCCAGCAGGATCACCAGGGGCAGCATGAACCCGGGCACGCCCATAGCTTCCATGTAACCCTGGGTACCGGCATAGCCGCCGATCTTGCCCCAGCCTGCCATCACGAACATCAGCGCCAGCAAAATACGACCCACCAGCAGTGCCACATCTTTCATCTTGTCCATCGTCAGATTCCTTTGATTACCCATCTTGGTAATAACAGTGTAAGTGCTAATTGTTAACTCATTCATTTCGCCGAGATTTATCTATCAGGGCAGATCAAACAGCAGGGCTTCACTCCCCTCTGAGGCGGTGAGCGTCCAGGACGCCTCATCGCGACTGAGCAGGCCGTCGCCGGGTCGGGCAGCCAGACCGTTGCCAGTCAGCTCCCCTGAAATCATATGCAGGTAACCATGACGCCCTTGCAATGCCCATTCGAGGGTTTCCCCTTCGGCAAGCTGCAGTCGCCAGATGCGGGCCTGCTGGCGGATCCTGAAGGATCCCGCCTCCCCATCCGGTGACGCGACCAGCGTCAGCCCGGGCTGGGTGGCTATCTTCTTCTGCTGATAACCCGGGGTAGTGCCGACTTCGTTCGGCTCTATCCAGATCTGCAACAGGGAGAGGGGCTCGGTCTGCGAGGGGTTGTACTCGCTGTGCCGGATGCCGGACCCTGCGCTCATCAGCTGGAAATCCCCCGCCGGGATCTGCTCGGCATGACCGAGGCTGTCCCTGTGCTCTATGGTGCCGCTCAGCACGCAGGTGAGGATCTCCATGTTGGCATGAGGGTGGGTAGCGAAGCCGCCACCCGGCGACACCAGATCCTGGTTGATGACCCGCAGGACGGAGTGCCCCATCCAGTCCGGGTCATAGTAGTGACCGAACGAGAAGCTGTGGCGTGCATCCAGCCAGCCGAAGTTGGCATGACCCCGTTCAGCTGCGGCTCTCAATTTCATCATGGTGTGCTCCTCCAATACCTGTAAACGGTTGATTAACGCTGGCGACCGTCACCCAGACCGAACGGGATGCGGTAGTCGCTGCTTTGATCCCCCAGGCTCACCGTCAGGTTGCCCTGGGTGCGGCTCGGGATCTTGACCTGCTGGGTGCCCATCAGGCTGGCGTGAACCGATGCCAGCAGATCGCCAGACTCATCGCGCACCTCCAGCATGGGGTTGGCCTTGCCAGCCATGGCGGCAGTCGCGTTCCAGTTCACAAACAGCACGCCAGGAGCGGCATTGATGTCGCCCGGTACGGCAGCCTGGGCGAAACCTGCGGTCATCAGGCCTGCAACGGCCAGCATCTTGATTAGGTTTTTCATGTTCATTCACTCTCTTGGTTTTTATGTCATTGCCAAGGCCGTTTCGGCCCGAATCAATGCATCCATGCAAGAGGTTATTCAAATAGTGTGTTGTTCTTTCACCTACAGCAGACATCGTTCTGTGTGATGTCTCAGCCTGGAACTACCTTTTATTTGGCCGCCTGGCCTTCCTGCCTAAGCGTTGATTGAATATTAAAGTCACTTGCCCTAAGTTGTTAGCGAGATAATCTGGCAAACATGTTCAAAATAATTGAAGGTTAGATATGGCCAAGGAATCGAACAAGGAACGGGCGCTGACCCTGGAGGCGATCCGGGTGCTGGACGCCATAGACCGCCGTGGCAGCTTCGCGGCGGCCGCCGACGAGCTGGGCAAGGTGCCCTCGGCACTGAGCTACACGGTGCAGAAGCTGGAAGACGAGCTGGACGCCATGCTGTTTGATCGCAGCGGCCACAGAACCAAGTTCACCCCGGCCGGGCGCATGCTGCTGGAGCAGGGTCGCCTGCTGCTGGAGGCTGCCGAGCACCTGGTGGGGGAGACCCGGGCCCTGGCTCGGGGCTGGGAGACAGACATCACCATAGCCGTGGATGCCCTGGTGCCGCTGCAGGCGCTCTACCCTCTGGTGGAACGGCTGGCCGAACAGACGGATACCCGGCTGCGACTGCGGGCCGAGGTGCTGGCGGGCAGTTGGGAGTGCCTGGAAGATGGCCGGGCGGATCTGCTCATCTCCTCCCTCAACCCCGACATCATGATGACGGGCATCAAGCATCAGCCCTTGCAGGAGGAGGTGATGCTCTATGTCGCTCACCCGGATCACCCCCTGCACCTGGAGCCCGAGCCCCTGGCGGACGAGACCCTGCGCCGCTACCGCGCCATCGCCATCGCCGACACGGCGCGGCGCAAGCCTGCCCTCACCTATCGCCTGCTGGACAAGCAGCCGCGCCTGACCGTCAGCACCATGGGAGAGAAGCGCGATGCCCTGCTGGCGGGCATTGGCGTCGGCACCATGCCCCTGAGCTGGATAGAAGAAGACATCAAGGCGGGACGCCTCAAGGTGATAGGCCCCGAGTATCGCCATCAGGTGCAGGTCGTGCTGGCGTGGCGCAGGGATACCATGGGCAAGGCCAAGAGCTGGCTGGTACGGGAGATCCCCAAGCTGTTCCCCTGCAAGGGGGATTAACCCCTAGGGAGGGCGGCGCAGGAGGTGCCAAAAAATGCGCCCCTTCCTTGACGGCGGGCTCAGATTCGGAGAAAAGAAAAAAAGCGGACCTCTTGCGAGTTCCGCTCAATGCCAGGAAAGAATAAAACCTTGCGGTTAAAAAAACCCTTAAATTGGAAGCAAACAATCGTTTTCTCAACCAGGAAGGTATTGAATCCGATTCGTGTTGGATTATGTGCGATGTAATATGCATCACCAGCAAAATGTTGAAAGGTTGAAGGATATGCACCATCGAGTGTCATTATCTGCCACCTTGCACCATGACTGGTCAGGCCATTCCAGCCGTTATCACCGGACGTATCTCCTCTGGTTTTTCTAGGTGTCAAAAATTGAGCCCGATACAGACAAATCACTCACTTTCTGACACGACTAAAAATGCAGATAAAGGAATAGTTGCATGACCTACAGCCAGACCCTGGCCAACCACATTCTCGACACCCTGAAGAAGACCCTGACCGACAAGGGGATCCGCTATCAGACTCTGGCGGAAGCCATGGGGGTCTCCATCGCCACCATCAAGCGGATGATGAACAAGCCCTCACTGCCGTTCGATACCCTGCTGGAGATCTGCCACCTGGTGGGGCTCTCGTTCGAGGAATTGCTGGATCGCACCCAGGACGCCCAGAGCCGCCGTGCCGTCTTCACCCAGGAGCAGGACGAGGCGTTTCACAAGGAGCCGGGGCTCTACGCCTTTCTCGCCAACATCTTCTGGCGCGACAAGACACTGATCGATCTCAAGCGGGAATACGGCCTGACCGACGCCTCCTGCTACCTCTATCTGCGCAAGCTGGAGAAACTCGGCATATTGCAGCTCGGTATCGACAACAGCTACCACTTCCTCATCAGCGAGCGGATCAGCTTCGAGCAGCACAGTCGCTTCGCCCGCCAGCAGGCACGGCAGGCCATGTCGGTGCTGGGGGACTATCTGGTGGAGAACATGCACAAGTCCAACAACTACATGGCGCTCTGCCAGCTCCACCTGGACGAGAGCGAGGCCATGGCCCTCATCGATCGCATGAAGGAGTACTGGCATCAGGAGCTCAAGCTCAACCGCCCCGCCATCGGCCAGCGGGAGGGCAGCAAGACCTACACAATGTCGCTGCAACTGGCGGACTGCGGCTACCAGAGCTTCGACGATCTGATCCCCAATATCGACAACTGATCCCGGCGGATCCTGCGGGATCCGCCATGCTGGCTGTCTGCTACCTAATCAGCAAGCTGGACTCGCTGCGGCTTGCCGACAACAGGTTGCAGCGCTCTGGTATCGAGACAGATGCGAATGGCATCCGGCCGCCAGTGCTCTATATCGCAATCCACCAGCCCGCCCCGTTCGTCGTAGTTGACCCGTACCAGCCGCAGCACCGCGCTCCCCTCCGCCAGATTGAGGGCACGGGCGATGGCGCCCCGGGCCGCCGAGGGGGTGATCTCGAGGCTGGCCCCGCCCTGGCCTATGCCATAGCGCTGTTGATAGAGCTCGGTGAGGGAGCTCGCCAGGGGCGCGCTGGCGATATCGGGAAAGCGGCTCGCCAGCAGATGGTGGCTGACGTGGAGCACAGGGCGGCCGTCGATAAGGCGCTGGCGACGGATTTCATAGAGCGGGGTGAAGGGCGCCAGCCCCATCCAGTGGCACAGTTCGCTGCTGGCAAGCGCACTGCCGTGTGCCAGCACCCGGGTTTCGGCCACGCGCTGCTGCTCGCCTATCCACTGGTGAAAGTGGGTGTGGATGGCGGGATCGTAGGTGAGGCGGGGCGGCGCCACGAACCAGCCGCGCCGCTCGGCCCGGTAGATAAGGCCGTCTGCTTCGAGGCTGGAGAGCGCCTCCTTGATGGTGATGCGGGTGGTGGCGAAGCGCTCGCTCAGGGCCCGCTCGGCGGGCAGCTGCTGCCCGGCCCCCAATTGGCCGCTGCCGATATAGCGGCGCAGGGTCTGGCAAATCTGCTCGCACTTGGAGGGGCTGCGGCCATCGGCCAGCCCCTGTTCCCTCAATCGCTCTGTCACTGTCACGTCCCTGTCGGTCATTCCGGTTTGCGCCCCTGGAGTAGACCAGCGGCTGTCGGCCCCGAGTTGTAACCCCTGCTGATGACAGCGCCATGACAGGGTGATTGTCACGAAAACGCCATCAAAGCGCCCCGCCACCGTCATATTTCCCCTCTAGCATCCCTCTCGAACCTTAACTGACCTAGTCCAGAGGGATGGGATGATGAAAAGCGTGATCGCAAGTGCACTGGCCCTGGTGGCCATCAGTCAACCGCTGTTTGCCGCCGAAAATATCGCGGATCTCGAAAAGGCCGCCCGCGGTGAAGGCCAGCTTCACAGCATCGGCATGCCCGACAGCTGGGCCAACTGGAAGGATACCTGGCAGCAGCTCGGCAGCATCTACGGCATCAAGCATCAGGATACCGACATGAGCTCGGCCCAGGAGATCGCCAAGTTCGCCGCCGAGAAGGCCAATGCCACCGCCGATATCGGTGACGTGGGCGGCGCCTTCGGCCCGGTGGCGGTCAAACAGGGGGTCACCCAGCCCTACAAACCCTCCACCTGGGCCGACATTCCGAACTGGGCCAAGGATGCGGACGGTCACTGGATGCTGGCCTATACCGGCACCATCGCCTTCCTGATCAACAAGGATCTGGTCAAGGCCGCCCCCACCAGCTGGCAATCCTTGCTGGGCGGCGACTACAAGGTGACCCTGGGCGACGTGGGCGTGGCCTCCCAGGCCAACAACGGCGTGCTGGCGGCGGCCTATGCCACCGGCGGCAGCGAGAAGAACCTCAAGCCTGCATTGGAGCTGTTCGGCCAGCTGGCCAAGCAGGGTCGCCTCTCCCTGAACGACCCGACCATAGCCAACATCGAGAAGGGCGAAGTGGAAGTGGGGGTCCTGTGGGACTTCAACGCCCTGAACTACCGCGACCAGATCGACCCCAAGAAGTTTGAGGTGGTGATCCCGAGCGACGGCTCCGTCATCGCCGGTTACACCACCATCATCAACAAGTGGGCCAAGAACCCCAACGCCGCCAAGCTGGCGCGGGAATACATCCTCTCCGATGCCGGTCAAATCAACCTGGCCCGTGGCTACGCCCGCCCCATCCGCAGCAATGTGACCCTGCCGGATGACGTCAAGGCCAAGCTGCTGCCGGCCGAGCAGTATGCCAATGCCAAGCCGGTGCAGGATCATGCAGCCTGGGAGCAGAGCTCCAAGGCCCTGCCGCGCCAGTGGCAAGAAACCGTCATGATCAACATGCAGTAAGGAAATCCAGTGCAACACAAGGTGATAGTGGTACTTGTGGATGGTCTGGCAGCCGAGGTAGCCCATTGCATGGGCTACCTTTTTGGCATGGTGGAGGCGGGGCGAGGTCTGCATACGACCCTGAGCTGCGCCCTGCCCTCCCTCTCCCGGCCCCTCTACGAGTGCATCCTGACCGGCGTGCCGCCGGTGGCGAGCGGCATCACCCACAACGGGGTGACGCGCCTCAGCCAACACGACTCCATCTTCCATCTGGCCCGCGCGGCAGGCAAAGGCACCGCAGCCGCGGCCTATTACTGGGTGAGCGAACTCTACAACCGCAGCCCCTGGCTGGCGGCCCGGGATCGCTATACCCATGACGAGCAGTTGCCGATCCAGCACGGCTGCTTCTACTGGGATGACAACTACCCCGACAGCCATCTGCTGATGGATGGGGAGTGGCTCAGAACCCAACATGATCCCGACTTTCTGCTGATCCACCCCATGGGGGTGGACGATGCGGGCCACAAGTTTGGCCTCGATTCCCGCCAGTACCGTAACCAGGCGCGCCGCATGGACAGCCTGCTGGCCGATCTGCTGCCCCTGTGGCTGGCAGAGGGGTATCAGGTGGTGATCACCTCGGATCACGGCATGAACGCAGATCTCAGCCACGGTGGCACCCTGGCCGAGGAGCGCGCCGTGCCGCTCTGGCTGTTTGGCGATGCCTTCGTCGAGCACTGGCCGGATGGGGTGGTGATCGCCCAGACCCAGCTCTGCGCCCTGATGGCCGACCTGCTGGGCATTCCCCACGACAAGCCGGTGGCTCCCCCGCTGCTCAAGGCGGCCTTTATGCGAGAGGTGCACTGATGATGCCTGCAACCACCGAGATCCTGCTGGATCAACCCGTGGCCACCAAGCACAAGGCGCGCCGCCACTGGCTGCCCGCCCTGGTGCTGCTGCCCTTTATCCTCTTGATGATACTGTTCCAGCTCGCCCCCATGGTGTGGGTGCTGGTGGGGAGTTTCCAGACCCCCGATGGCTGGGGCTTCGACTACTATCGGGAGATTTTGAGCTCCCCCTTCTACCTGCAATCCTTCGCCAACTCATTGCGCATCGCCGGTGTCGCCAGTCTGGCGGGGCTCGCCATCGGCACGCTCGGGGCGGCGGCGCTGCGCCACAGCGGTGAGCGGGTCAAACGGCTGCTGCTGGCCTTTGTCACCATGACAGGCAACTTCAGCGGGGTGCCGCTGGCGTTCGCCTTCATCATCATTCTCGGCATCAACGGTGCCGTCACCCTGTTGCTGAAATCCTGGGGTCTCATCGACGGCTTCAACCTCTACTCGGGGTCGGGCCTGATCCTCATCTACACCTATTTCCAGATCCCCCTCGCTCTGCTGCTGCTCTACCCGGCCTTCGATGCCCTGCAGGATGAGTGGCCGCAGGCGGCCGCGCTGCTCGGCGCCAGCAAGGGCCAGTATGTGTGGCATGTGGCGCTGCCGGTGCTGACGCCTGCGCTGCTCGGCACCCTGATCATCCTGTTTGCCAACGCTGTGGGGGCCTATGCCTCCGCCTATGCCCTCACCACAGGCAACTTCAACCTGGTGACCATACGGGTGGCCAGTCTGGTCTCCGGCGACATCTTCCTCGAGCCCAATATGGCGGCGGCGCTGGCGGTGATCCTGATGGTGCTGCTGGGGGTGGTGACGGCCGCCAACCAGTGGCTGCTGAAAAAGAGCTATGTGAACAGGGGGCAATCCCATGCATGATTTGACGCCGCGCTGGCCCAAGTGGGTGTTGGGTGGGCTGGTCGCCACCCTGCTGCTGCCGCTGCTGGCTACCTTTCTCTACTCCATATCCACCCGCTGGGGGGCGACCCTGCTGCCGGACGGCTTCACCCTCGACTGGTATCTCAAGCTGTGGGGTGACCCGCGCTTTCTGGCGGCCTTTGGCCGCAGCCTCCTGGTCTGCTTCGCCACCCTGCTGCTAGGGACCCTGGTGCTGGTGCCAACCGTGCTGGTGGTGGCCTATTACTTCCCCAGGCTGGATCCCTGGATGAACCTGCTGATCCTGCTCCCCTTCGCGGTGCCGCCTGTGGTCTCGTCGGTGGGGCTGTTGCAGATCTACGCCGACGGCCCGCTGCCCATAGTCGGCACGCCCTGGATCCTGATCGGCACCTGGTTCACCGTGGTGTTGCCCTTCATGTACCGGGCGCTGGCCAACAGCCTGCAAGGGGTACCGCTCAGGGATCTGATGGATGCCGCCCACCTGCTGGGGGCGAGTAGTCGCCGCGCCTTCCTGCTGGTGGTGATCCCCTGCCTGCGCAAGGGGCTGCTGGCGGCGTTGTTTCTCTCCCTCTCCTTCCTGCTCGGGGAGTTCGTGTTCGCCAACATGCTGGTGGGCACCCGCTACGAGACCCTGCAGGTCTATCTCTACAACATGCGCGCCACCTCGGGCCACTTCACCAGCGCGCTGGTGATGAGCTACTTCCTGCTGACCCTGCTGCTCACCTGGGCGGCCAACAGATTTCATCGGTGATCCAAGATGTTTCATTTAGAAGTCAATCAGTTGCATAAATCCTACGGCGATACTCCTGTGTTCGAGGGGATAGAATTCGGCATCCGCAAGGGGGAGCTGGTGACCCTGCTCGGCCCCTCCGGCTGTGGCAAGTCCACCCTGCTGCGGGCGCTGGCCGGACTCACTCCGGTGGATGGCGGTCAGGTGCGAGTGGCCGGTGAAGACATTACCTGGCAGGCGCCCCAGAAGCGGGGCATCGGCATGGTGTTCCAGAGCTATGCGCTCTTCCCCAACATGACGGTGTGGGACAACGTCGCCTTCGGCCTCAAGATGAAACCCCAGCCGGGGCGGGAGCTCTCGGCCAGCGTGCAGGAGGCGCTGGCGCTGGTGGAGCTGACCGGCTTCGAGCGCCGTTATCCGGGGGAGCTCTCCGGCGGCCAGCGCCAGCGGGTGGCGCTGGCCCGCGCCCTGGTGGTACGGCCAAGGATCCTGCTGCTGGACGAGCCGCTCTCGGCGCTGGATGCCCGTATCCGCCGCAGCCTGCGCCAGCAGATCCGCGAGATCCAGCAGCGCCTCGAACTCACTACCATCTTCGTGACCCACGATCAGGAGGAGGCGCTCACCCTGTCGGATCGGATCTTCCTGATGAACAAGGGAGCCATAGTGCAGAGCGGCACGCCAGAGCAGATCTACACCAGACCCGCCAGCGAGTTTGTGGCGGGCTTTATCGGCAACTACAACCTGCTCGGCGCCGAGCAGGGCAAGTCGCTGTTCGGCCCCCGTTTTCAGGGCAAGCTGGCGCTGCGGCCGGAGTCCATCACCCTGCTGCCCGCCGGGGCGACCAGCGGCGAGCCCAGCCTGCCCGGCATCGTTCGCCAGCAACAGCTGCTCGGCAACGTCATCCGCTATCAGGTGGAGTGCGAGGCGGGGCTGTTGACGGTGGATTGCCTCAACCGCTCGGCTGGCGATCTGCTGGCTGTGGGGAGCGCCGTGACCCTGGCGGTGGCCCGGGATCAGCTGTGTGAGGTAGCATGACGCCTAGTTTCATTTTCGTTGTTACCGCAAGGAGCCCTCATGGCACTGGCACTGTTTGATCTGGACGAGACCCTGATTGCCGGGGATTCCGCCAGCCTCTGGCTGGAGTACATGGTGGCCGAGCAGCTGGCCCCGGCGGGCATGGTGGCCGAGGAGCAGGGGATGATGTCCCTCTACCATCAGGGCAAGATGGACATGCATCAATACATGGCCTTCACCCTGCAGCCCCTGGCGGGCAAGTCGCGCCAATGGCTCAACCAGCAGTGCCACCACTTTGCCGAGCAGGTGCTGCGCGAGCGCCTCTACCCCGAGGGGTTGGCGCGCATCGAGTGGCATAGGGAGCGGGGCGACGAGCTGGTGCTGATCTCCGCCTCCGGCGAGCATCTGGTGGCTCCCATGGCAAAGATGCTGGGGATGGATCACTGCGTCGCCATACTGCTCGACGAGGAAGAGGGGATGCTGACCGGCCAGACCCGCGGCACCCTCAGCTTTCGCGAAGGCAAGGTGACCCGCATCAACCAGCTGTTTGCCGGACGGGACAACCTCTGGCAGGGGAGTTTCGGCTACAGCGACTCCCACAACGATCTGCCCATGCTGAGGGCGGTGACTCATCCCCACGGGGTCAATCCGGCCCCTGCCCTGCGCCAGTGCGCCTCGGAGCTGGGCTGGCCCCTGTGGGAGTGGCACTTGCTCCCTTGAGCCGCTGAATGAAGAAGAGGCCCTCAGGCCTCTTCTTTGCGCAGCACCCCATCGTCTGCCGGCGGCACCTCGTGCTGCGCCAAGGGGGCGACTCCCCCCAGATAGATGCGGTTCTTGCCATCCCGCTTGGCGCGATAGACTTCTGCATCGACGATATCGAGCAACCCCTTGGCATCCAGACCAGGGACGCTCGCCACCAGACCGCCGCTGAAGGTGATCCCGAGACCGGGTTCACGCCAGTCCAGGGATGCGACCCCTATCCTGTACTGCTCCAGCAGCATCTGGCAGAAGTGGATATCCGGGTTGGCCAGCAACACCACCAGCTCCTCGCCCCCGTAGCGGCAGACCCAGCCGTGATCCTCCAGCAGCTGGTTGCCCAGCTTGGCCACCCGCTTGAGCACCACATCCCCGGTCTGGTGACCATAGTTGTCGTTGACCAGCTTGAAGCCATCCAGATCGATCATGGCCAGACAGAAGGCGTGCTGTTCCAGCAGCAGCCGGTTCAGGCGTTCGTCGAAGAAGCGGCGGTTGTAGAGGCCGGTCAACTTGTCCAGGTTAGCGTGCTGGCGCGCCTCGTGGTAATCCTTGCTCACCTCCGCCAGCTCGGCATAGACGTGCCTGAGTTCGTGCATTCCCCCCTGGGGTACCCCATCGGGTGGCATCCTGCTGGCGCGGATCATGGTGGAGATCTCGTCCAGCATCCGCCTGAAGTAACGGGACCAGACCAGGGCCAGCAGCGCATAGAGCACGCTGGCCAGCACCACAACCCCGAGCACGTTGAGGGAGGCCCGCGCCACCACGGCCTGGATGCTCGACGCCGGCAGCACGCTGATCAGCACCCAGTTGCGCTCGGGCAGGCGGCTGTAGGCCACAAACTGCCGGGAATCCTGATCCAGGAAGATGCCATCCTCCTGGCTGAAGCGGGAGAGCCAGCTCGGGTGGGCCATGGGCTTGAGCAGTTGGGACGGGTCAGGGTGGGCCAGCACCTTGCCGGACTGATTGACGATCATCTGGTAACCGTCGCCCAGGTGCCGGTTCAGCTGGGCGGAGAAGGGGGCCAGCACGGCATCCACCGCGAACACCCCGCGCACCTTGCCCTCCTTGTCGGTGATGGCCCGCGCGAGCGCGATGACCAGGTTGCCGTTGGTGTAGTCGTAATAGGGCTCGGTCCAGACCATCTTGCCCAGATGCTGGCTGGCCAGCTGATACCAGGGGCGCGTCCTGGGATCGAAGCCCGCATCCGCCTGCCATTCGGGGTAGATCAACATCTGGCGCTCGGCGGTGCCGACATAGATGTAGATGAGGTCTGCCATGACCCCCTTGTAGAGGCGCCACTCCTTGAGGTAGGACTCGGCATTGTTCAGTCGGGGGCCGCTGATGTCGTCCACCTTCACCTGGTCGTAGATGAGGGTGAACTGGCGTTCCATTTCGTGCAGATAGGGTTCGATGAAGACGTGACGCAACTGGTGGTTGGTGGCGAGCAGGCGCTGTTGCAACTCTTGTTGCAGGCTGCGCTCCATGTGCAGGTAGTAGATACCCCCCAGCATTAGCACCGGGATGAACAACAGCAACAGGCCCAGACGCATCCGGGCAACCAGGGACCAGGTCTTTTTGGAGACTGCTCGTTTATCCAACCCTGACTCCTGCTATCCCCCGACGTCGTGTAGTGTCAGAATATCAGCCCCGCTCTATGGCGTCCAAAGGGAAGCTTGCCATGTGGCCAACGAGAAGGAACTGGCTCGGATGTTGAACCCGGAACTGCTGACAGCGCTCCATTATTGCGCCGTGATCACCCTGACCGGCGCCATCACCTCGGAGTACTTTCTGTTCCGGCGCGGCATGTCCATCGAACAGGTACGCAAGCTGCTGCTGGCGGACAGCCTGGCGGCGCTGGCGCTGCTGCTCATCTTCATCACAGGCGTGCTCATGGTGCTCGCCCACCCGCTGCAACCGGCGGCCCTGCTGGCCAATCCCGGCTATCGCACCAAGCTGCTGCTGTTCTTCGCCATGGCCCTCAGCTTCGGCTACCCCAGTCGGCTGTTCCATCACTGGCGCCGCTCCCTGCGTCAGGGACGCGCCCCCATAGTCTCCATCCAGCAGCAGTTCTGGGTGATCTGGATCCTCAGGGGCAACCTGCTGATGCTCGCCCTGCTGCCCCTGCTCGCCAGGCTGGCAAGCGGCTGGTAGCGTCCCCGGGCTGGCCCCCATCTGATTGCAAATCACCGGCGACAACCCCCCCCGCAGACGGGTATCGTACTGACAGGGGCCCGAGTGCCCCTGTCACTGCTCTCTCAGGGATGAATCCGTATGCGTTCAAACATGATGTTATTGATGGCCGCCGCCATCTGGGGGTTGGGCTTCGTCGCCCAGCGCCTGGGGATGGATCACATGGGGCCCTTCACCTTCAACGGCCTGCGCTTCCTGCTCGGTGCCGCCTCCCTGCTGCCGCTGCTGTGGTGGCTCAAGTCGCGCCAGCCCAGGCCACAAGCCGGATCACCCGCAGGCGATCGCCGCCTGCTGCTGGTCGGGGGCCTGATCGCCGGGGGCGTGCTGTTCAGCGCCGCCTCCCTGCAACAGGTGGGGCTGCTCTACACCACGGCCGCCAAGGCGGGCTTCATCACGGGTCTCTACATCATACTGGTGCCCGTCATCGGCCTGGCCCTGCGCCACAAGACAGGGGCCAACACCTGGATTGGTGCCCTCATCGCCATGGCCGGGCTCTACTACCTCAGCGTGACCGAGGAGTTCACCATAGGCTACGGTGATCTGCTGCAGGTGATCGGCGCCCTGTTCTGGGCCATTCACCTGCTGGTGCTGGATCACTACTCGAACCGGGTCGCCCCCATACGGTTGGCGGGGGTGCAGTTCGTGGTGTGCGGCCTGCTCAGTCTTGGCACTGCCTTTGTCATCGAAACCCCGACCCTCGGCGGCGCCGTGGCGGGCTGGCAGGCCCTGCTCTACGCGGGGCTGGTCTCGGTCGGCATCGGCTACACCCTGCAGGTGGTGGGTCAGCGCGGTGCCCATCCGGCCCACGCCGCCATCATCTTGAGCCTGGAGACAGTGTTCGCCGCCATCGGCGGTGTGCTGCTGCTGGGGGAGCATCTGGACGAGCGGGCCATAGTGGGCTGCGCCCTGATGCTGGCTGGCATGCTGATCTCCCAGATCCGCCTGAGATGGTGGTGGAAGTCCCGCCGGGACAAGGTGCCCAGCCAGCCCTGATGTAGGCATGGCGACATCACCCACCCCCAATAAAACGAGGCGCCTATGGGCGCCTCGTTTTATTGCCGCAGCGTTATCGCACGCTGGAGCAGAAGCTGACATCGTCCTGCAGGGGATCATTGCTCACGCTGTGATAGAGCTCGAAACAGGGGCCGCTGCCAAACTCCAGCCCGGCGGACACTATGTCGCCTATGTGCTCCTGCCAGCGCGGCCCGTACTGGTTGCGATCCGTGATGAGGTAGCGGGACTGGGCGTAGCGCCCGGCGGGGATGAGCTGGGTTTCCACCTCCCCCGTCCCCTGGGTCCCCACCGGCACCGTGACACCTATGTCGGTGCGACACTGGGCCGGCGGCGTCACTTGCGGGTTGTCATGGTAGATGAAGATCCACTCCCCCCCTTCCAGAGCGCGGGGCGCGGCCCACTGGTGCAGGCGGTTGCAGACGGCGTCATAGCCTTCGCCATAGGGGCCTGTGACCCGGATATAGGCCAGGGTGCGGGCATCCATCTCGACGGTTTTCATGGTGTTGCTCCTTGCTGATGAGTGGCCTTCAGCATAAGGGAGGGGGTCGTTCCATGCGTGTCCATCCTTGCGCTCATGGTGTCCGTTCTTGCCCTTGTCACGGCGAAACTCCCCCGGGGTGCAGCCATAGTGACGGCGAAACGCCTTGGCAAAGGCCTGGGAGCTGGCGAGCCCCGCCCCCAGGGCGATGGCGGTGACGCTGGCGTCTGTGTAGCAGAGCTGCCAGGCCGCCCGCTGCATCCGCAGCCGCCGGCACATCTCCCCCGGCGCCTCCCCCACCACGGCGGTGAACACCCGATGGAAGTGGTAGAGGGAGAGGCAGGCGCGGCTCGCCAGCTCCTCGATGGAGAGATCCGGCTCCTGCTCCAGCGCCCGCAGCACGGGAGTCAGGCGCTCGCGATAGTCGATCATGACAGACGGACCCGCCCCATATGCAGGGCATCGACGAAGCGCCCTTCACGAAACGCATAGGCGGGTGAGCAACCTTCCTGCTCGAAGCCGAACTTGCGGTAGAGCGCGATAGCGGCCGCGTTGTCGCTGTAGACCGTCAGCTCGAGCCGCTGCAGGTTGAGCCAGTTGTCCGCCAGATCCACCGCCGCCCCCAGCAGGGCCGAGCCCACCCCGCGGCCGGCCCAGTCATCCCGTACCCCCATGCCGATGCCAGCCACATGGCGACGACGTGGATTCGGCTCGATCGAGAGCCCGAGATTACCCACCAGCAGGCCGTCCACGAGCGCCACCAGACCATGACCGCTGTACTCGGCGAGGCGCTGCTGCCACATGGCCAGGGTCGGATAGGGCATCTGCAGGGTGCCTGCCTGAGCCTTTGGCATGGCATAGAGATCCCGCAGCCCCTGGGCATCTCCGGCCTCCGCCTGACGAATCCTGATATCAATCATCCCCTCTCCTCCCTGATGCGTGAACGTCCGTCCAAAATAGCGCCCTTTGTGTCCGTAGCCAACTCCATTAGGACTACCTATCAAACACTTAGAGATGACCAATTGGCCCCGCTCGCGCCCCTTGCCGTATCGTGCCCCCATCATCACAAGGAGATGCCCCATGACTGACAAGACCCTGCACAGCGCCAACGGTGCCCCCGTCGTCGACAACAACAACAGCCTGACCGCCGGCCCCCGTGGCCCCGTGCTGATGCAAGACATCTGGTTGATGGAAAAACTGGCCCACTTCGATCGGGAACGGATCCCGGAGCGGGTGGTGCACGCCAAGGGCTCGGGCGCCTACGGCACCTTTACCCTGACCCACGACATCAGCCAGTTCAGCAAGGCCGACCTGTTCAACACAATCGGCAAGCAGACCCCTGTCTTCCTGCGCTTCTCCACAGTGGCTGGTGAGAAGGGGGCCGCCGATGCCGAGCGCGACGTGCGCGGCTTCGCCCTGAAGTTCTACACCGAGCAGGGCAACTGGGATCTGGTGGGCAACAACACCCCGGTGTTCTTCATTCGCGATCCCCTGAAATTCCCGGACTTCATCCACACCCAGAAGCGGGATCCCCGCACCAACCTGCGCAGCGCCACCGCCGCCTGGGACTTCTGGTCACGCCACCCGGAATCCCTGCACCAGATCACCACCCTGTTCAGCGATCGCGGCATCCCCAAGAGCCTGCGGGAGATGAACGGCTACGGCAGCCACACCTTCAGCTTCATCAACGACGCGAATGAGCGCTTCTGGGTCAAGTTCCACTTCAAGACCGAGCAGGGCCACAGCTTCTACACAGATGAAGAGGCGGCCAATGTCGTCGGGCAGGATCGGGAGAGCAGTCAGGCGGATCTGTTCAACGCCATCGAGCGGGGCGACTTCCCGCGCTGGAAGGTCTATGTGCAGGTGATGCCGGAGGCCGAGGCCCAAAGCTACGAGATCCACCCCTTCGATCTCACCAAGGTATGGCCGCACAAGGATTACCCGCTGATCCCGGTCGGGGTGCTCGAGCTCAACCAGAACCCGGACAACTACTTCGCCCACGTGGAGCAGGCGGCCTTCACCCCGGCCAACGTGGTGCCCGGTATTGGCTTCTCGCCGGACCGCATGCTGCAAGGGCGGCTCTTCTCCTACGGTGACACCCAGCGCTATCGTCTCGGCGTCAACCACGGCCTGCTGCCGGTCAACGCCCCGCGCTGCCCCTTCCACCACGGCGCCCATCGTGACGGTGCCATGCGCTCCGACAGCAATGGCGGCGCCAGCCCCAACTACCAGCCGAACCGCTTCGGCACCCAGCAACCGAGCGAGCAGCACGAACCGGCCCTGAGTCTGGAAGGGGCCGCCCTGCACTACGACTTCCGTGACCATGACAGCGACTACTACAGCCAGCCGGGGGATCTGTTCCGCATCATGGACGAGGGGCAGCGTGCTCGCCTCGCCGCCAACCTGGCGCGCTCTCTCATCCATGTGGAGGATGACGCCATAGTCGCGGCCCAGCTCAAGCACTTCGAGCAGGCCGATCCCGAATACGCCAAGCGGGTCGAGCTGGCACTGGCCGCCTTGCAGCGCTAAGCCGCAGATCTGAAAAAGCAAAACGGGGGCCTGATGGCCCCCGTTGTCATGATGCTGACGCGGATAAACGCAAAACGGAGCCCGAGGCTCCGTTTTTCAATGCAGTATCAATCCCGGACGCAGCGCCCTCGCGCTCTTCCCGCTCCCTTGCCAACAAGCGTTTGTATCACCAGCTCACTAGGGCAACGACCTTGTGCATTGGAAGAGCGGCACCATTATTCACCCGTGGTGATGAATAAGAAACGGAGCCCGAGGCTCCGTTTTTCAATGCAGTATCAATCCCGAACGGAACGCGCTTCGCGCTCTTCCCGCTCCCTTGCCAACAAGCGTTTGTACCACCAGCTACTGCGACGACGTTGTGCATTGGAAGAGCGACGAGCCATTTCTTAGGTTCCAGCCAAGAGAAGAAAGGAGCTGCATTATGCGACAGGGATCACGGCCGTGTCTGTAGCTGGATCAAGAAAAGGCTCACTGACCCACCCTGATCGTCTCCCTGTTGACCACCCCTTCATCGACCGGCTCGTAGATGGCGGGTTCGCGCCAGGCCAGGGGCCCGTTGCTCTCCTGCTCGTTTTGCGGGCCGCACTCCAGCCAGAGATCCCCCTGCTGGATGCGAGATCCGAGGGAATATTTCTGATCCTGATACCAGCAGACCCGCTCGGGCAGTGAGCCCAGGGGCAACACCAGATCCGTGCCCACCGAGTGGCTGAGGGTGTTCGACGCCGGGGCCGCCTGGACGGGGAGCAGGCCGCCGAGGGCAAACAGACAAAACGCGGTTCGGATCATGAGTGACACCTGTGACAACGAGAGAGTAATCCCCTAAAGCGACCACCAGCGTCGCCGACTTGACCAATAAGTGTCGGCTCATCTGGCATTCCGGAAGCAATATGATAGCCTGCCAGCGCCCGCCGCTCCCCATGTGTGAAGAGCCGGGCCAGTTCGGGTCATGCTGTTGGGAAAAGACAGCATATAACCTTATTAATCAAATAATTACTTGGATATGTTGTCGATGCGTATCATGCCGTTGCTCAAGGCCGCCTGCCTGAGTCTGATGTTGTCCGCCTGCGTGGCCCCCTTGCTGATGATGAGCCCCACCAGCCAGCTGATGTGGGCCCTGCTCAAACCCCTGGTCGGTTTCGATCCGAACGAGGCCAACCTGTTCGAGCAGCCGCTGATCAAGGACAGGATGACCGCCATGCTGGGGCCCAACTACGACAGCACCATGCAGCTGCTCAAGACGGCCAACGAGTTGCAGCAGGAGGGGCCGCTGTTTTACGTGGTCTCCCGTTACGCCCCTGTGCCGGATGTGGCCAAACAGGCCGGCATGGTGTGGAACGCCGACACCAACCAGCTCTCCGTCATGTTGCAGAAGGGAGACGGCGCGACCCAAGTCTTCGGCGAGAATATGACGGCGGCGACCCCGGCCTGGCCGAGTGCCATGCAGGAGTGGCAGGCCGGCAACCCGACCGCCACCGCCCTCACCGACGCCGGCAAGGTGATGACGGGAACCAGCGGTTCCCTGCTTGGCAATGTGATGGGCAACCTGCAACAGAGCGCGACCCAGGCCCTGGCCGACTCCACCAGCCAGGTGATCGGCAGCGCCACTGCCTCGGCACAGCAACAGGCCAGCAAGGCAATCAGCGATTCAGCCAAACAAGTGGTCGGCAGTGCCACCACCTCGGCACAGCAGCAGGCCAGCAAGGCAATCAGCGATTCAGCCAAACAAGTGGTCGGCAGTGCCACCGCCAAGGCGCCGCAACAAGCCAGCAAGGCCGTGAGTGACTCAGCCACCCAGACGGTGAGCGATGCCACCGATCTTCTGCGACAAGCCAACCAGGCCGTGAGCCGCTCCGCCCAGCAAGCCGTCAGCGATACCGCCACGCAGGCGGCAACCAGTGCGCAGCAACAGGCGGGCAAAGCCGTCAGCGACACCGCCAAGCAGGCCGCAGCCAGCGCGCAGCAACAGGCGAGCAAAGCCGTCAGCGACACCGCCACGCAGGTCGCAGCCAGCGCGCAGCAACAGGCGGGCAAAGCCGTCAGCGACACCGCCAAGCAGGCCTCAGCCAGTACGCAGCAACAGGCGGACAAGGCCGTCAGCGCCGCAGCCAAGACGCAGCAACAGGTGAGCAAGGTGGTAAGCGGAGCGACCGGCACCGTGCAGGCGCAGGCCGACAAGGTGGAAACCCAGGGGATGAAGCAGAGCGATCAGGCCAGAGCGGATGCCGAAGCCGAGCTGGAGAAGCTGCTCAACTAAGAGGGCTAACCCGTTCACCATGCAAACAGGCCATCCTAGGATGGCCTGTCGTTTATCTGCGAATGGGCAGGGGAGCCTTACAGGTGGCGGTCCTGCTCGGTGGGCTTGACCACCTTGTCTTCGCTGTGCTCGATGGCGGTGCGAATGAGGTCAACGCCAGCCCGGATGATCAGCACCCCCATGTTGACCAGCTTGACGCAGACCCACATGAAGGTGATGAGCAGGATCAGCTTGAGCACCGTCTGGAAGGCTTCCAGGAAGTTCTGCTCCAGCTGGCTGGTGAGGCCATTGGCACTGGTCATCAGCCAGGTGTAGACCTCGCGCACGAACGGAATGCGGCTCGGCATCTCCAGCACGTCCAGTGCGGCAGGCAAGGCCTGGAAGATGACGATGCTGCCAAACAGTATCAGGATGACGCCGATGGCAATCCCCAGGAAGAAACCGAACTGTCGCATGAAAGGCCCCAAGATGTGTTGAATGAGAAGAACAATAGCCGCCAATACTAGGGACTGCCCGCGCCGACGGCAATCCTTGCGCCCCAGATTGGGCCGAGACGCCCCCTGCCGGCGCCGGCCATCCACCGGAAGTCATTGCCCAAGTATCTGATTTCTGTGACCCTTGTCCCCATCTATTCCCTTAGTCGCGCCATCATGCTCAGACCCGCTCTTTTACTGCTTCTGCTGCTCGGCTCCCTGTCATCTTCCCTGTTCGCCGCCGAGGCGCCCCCCGGGGCGGCCGCCTGCGTGATCCGCCATCAGCAGGAGCTGTTGCTGGTCCAGGACAGGATCTCCGATCGCTACAGCCTGAGTGGCGGCTACATAGACGGGGGCGAGACGCCCGCCCAGGCGGCCCTGCGGGAGCTGTTCGAGGAAACTGGGCTCCATGGCCGGATCACCGGGGAGCTGGGGCGCTGGCAGCGCGCCACCGTATTCGCCTGCCAGGCACTGACCCCCATCCGGGCCCAGCGCGGCTCGGGTTTTGTCTCCCTGCTTCAGGCCCCCAACCTCGGCGGCGAGATCCTCAATGCCAGGCTGATCGATGCCGCCCGCCTGCCCCATGATCAGCGTCGCTTCCCGACGCAACTCGACTGGATCACTCCCAGGCTGGCCCAGGTCCCCGAGAGCGAGGTGCAGTGGGTGTCGGACTTCAGTCCCGAAGGCAGCGCCCTGCACAGGGCCGAACTGCCGCTGATCCAACGTCTGCAGCAGTGGCTTGGGCCAAACGCAAGCTGGCTCGAGGTCGGCAACCTGCTGGGCTCGGCGGCCTTCCAGCTGGCCCTGCTCCCCTTCTTGCTCCCCCTGCTGGGCTGGCCAAAGCTGCGCAACCTGCTGTTTGCCATGGTGCTGCTCACCCTCTTGGTACAGCTGCTCAAAGAGGGGATAGCCTGGCCCAGGCCCTTCCACCTCGACCCCATGCTAGGGCAGCGGAGCGCCCAGGGCTTTGGCATGCCGAGCGGCCACACCGCCTCGACCCTGCTGTTCTGGGGCCTGCTGCTCGGCGCCCTGCCCACCCTCAAAGCCTGGCAGGGCATGGGGCTGGCCCTGCTGCTGGCGGCCCTGGCCGGGCTGGCCCGCGTCTGGCTCGGCGTGCACTTTATCTCGGACGTGGCGGCCGGCCTGGGTCTCGGTGCTCTGCTGCTGGCGCTGCGCTCCCCCCTGGCGGCACTGGCGCAGCGCCAAGCCCCCTGGGTTCTGCTGTTGCTGGCCAGCGCCCTGGCGGGCTGGCTGACCCAATCCAGCGCCCTGGCAGGGCTCGCCATGTTCACCCTGGGGCTGGTATCGGGTAATCTGCTACAACTCGAACGACACCCAGCTCCCGCCCTCCATGCCACACTGCTGGCCCTGGCGGGCGGCCTGCTCATCGCAGGGGCGCTGTTTGTGCTCCCTCTGCTGACCGACAGCTCGCTGCTGATCCTGGCGGGAAAAGGGTTACTCTATGGCTGCCTGGGGTTCTGGCTGAGTGCCGCGCTCTGGTGGCTGCTGTCTTTTATCAATACTGGCGCCGGATCCCGACGCCCCACCCCTCGTTAAAGGGAATGCAATGCATATGAAAAAAGTGGATTTGGCCAAGATCACCCTGGGCCTGCTGTTTCTCAGCCTGCTCATCATCTCGTGCTTCATGGTGCTGCGCCCCTTCCTGCCCGCCCTGGTCTGGGCCACCATGATCACCATAGCCACCTGGCCGCTGATGCAGATGGCCCAGCGCCTGCTGTGGGGCAAGCGCGCCCTGGCGGCCCTGCTGATGAGCTGCATCCTGCTGCTGATGTTCGTCATCCCCCTGTTCATGGCGCTGGCCAACGTGGCGGAGAAGGCCCCCATGCTGATCGAGCTGGGCACCCGCATCAGCCACTCCCCGCCCCCCGCGCTGCTCTGGCTGCAACAGGTGCCTCTGGTCGGCGACAAGCTGTTTGAGTTCTGGCAGCAGATACTGGCGAGCGGCGGCCAGGTGCTGTTCACCAAGCTGGCCCCCTATTTCGGCCAGACAGCCCGCTGGCTCGCCTCCCAGGCGGGCAACCTCGGCCTGCTGTTCGTCCACTTCCTGCTGACGGTGGCCATCTGCGGCCTGCTCTATCACTCGGGGGAGAAGGCCGCCGACGGCATTCGCCGCTTCGCCCACCGCCTGGCGGGCCAGCGTGGTGACAACGCCGTCGTGCTCGCCTCCCAGGCCATCCGCGCCGTCGCCATGGGGGTGGTGGTGACCGCCCTGGTACAATCCTCGGTGGCCGGGATAGGTCTGCTGATTGCCGGCATTCCCTACGTCATGATCCTGGTGGTGCTGATGTTCCTGCTGATCGTCGCCCAGATAGGCCCCTTCCCGGTGCTGCTGGCCAGCGTGGGTTACCTCTACTGGAGCGGGGATACCACCTGGGGCACCTTCCTGCTGGTCTGGTCCCTGCTGGCGGGTACCATGGACAACTTCCTGCGCCCCTTCCTCATCAAGCGCGGGGCCGATCTGCCGCTGATCCTGATCTTGGTCGGCGTCATCGGCGGCCTGCTGGCGCTAGGCATCATAGGGCTCTTTATAGGCCCAGTGGTGCTGGCGGTGGGCTACACCCTGCTGGATGCCTGGATAAAAGAGGGGGAGCAAACGCCCGTCCTGGAGGCGCCCGCGTCGCCCCCGGCGGAGTGACCCGCCAGCAAGAGAAGCAAGACGCCGCCCACTGGGCGGCGTCTTTTTTTTGCACAGCCTGGGCCCGGTCGCGGCTCACATAGAACCAAAGTTCGAATCGTCTCGCCAAAACACGAACCAGGGTTCGAATCCGCCCCCTCCCTCCCCTAGGCTCCCCGGGCCCCTGCCGCCACAATGCCTGCTCCATTGGAGGAGGAGACAAGATGAACGAACTGAGAGCAAAACGGGCCCTGATCAGCGGTGGGGCCAGCGGCATAGGGCTGGCCATCGCCGAGGCCCTGGCCAGCCAGGGGGTGGAGCTGATCCTGGCTTCCCGCCGCCTGGGGCTGCTGGAGCAGGAAGCGGCCAGACTGGAGGCGACATACGGCGTCAGGGTGATGGCGCTGGCGCTGGATGTGTGCGACGGCGACCAGGTGCGCACCCGCCACGCCGAGGCTCGGGAGCGGCTAGGCCCCATCGATCTGCTCATCAACAACAGCGGGGTCGGCAGCGACCACCTGGTGCAGGATCTGCCGGAGTCGGAGTGGGACAGAGTCATGGACACCTGCGCCAAGGGCACCTTCCTGCTGACCCAGGCCTGCCTGCCGGACATGCTGGCGAGCCGCCATGGCACCGTCATCAACATCGCCTCCCAGGCCGCCAGACACGGCTATGCCAGGGCCAGCGTCTACTGCGCCGCCAAATTTGCCGTCCTGGGGTTCGCCAAGGCACTGCGGGAGGATGTGCAGCATCAGGGCATCCGGGTTCATACCCTCTGCCCCGGACTGGTCCAGGTGCCGCCCCCGTCCTGCCCGGGGGATCGCAAGCCCGGCTGGTTGCAGGTGGAGGATCTGGCCGAGGCTGTGCTCTACACCCTGCGCCAACCCGCCCACGTTCAGCTCGACGAAATTGGCATGACGGGGATCTGAGCGAGACGCCATAGAACGGCAACAAGGACATGGGGCGCCGAGGCGCCCCTTGTCTTAGGTCACACCGGCAGAAGCGGCCAGCGCGGGATATCAGGCCGGTTGATGCAGGGTGATGCAATGAATGCCGCCGCCCCCCGCCGCCACCGGGTCTATGTTGACCGCCACCACCTTGCGCCCCGGGTAGAGGCGGGCCAGCAGATCCTGGCAATAGCGGTCGGCCGCCTTGTCGCCGAACTCGGGGACTATGACGGCCCCGTTGATCGGCAGGTAGTTGATGTAACCGGCGGCAAAGTCCGGGCTACGGCTGAATTTATTGTCCCGCCCACCCAGGGGAGGCGGCAGCTGATGCAGTTCCAGCTTGTTGCCATCGGCGTCCGTCGCCTGCTGCAAGATGGCCAGATGCTGGCGGGTCACCTTGTAGTCATAAGAATCGGGGTCGTTGTCCATGTTGATCACCACCACCCCGGGGCGCACGAAGCGGGCGTAGAAGTCGACGTGGGCATCGGTGATGTCACGACCCTTGATGCCCGGCAGCCAGATGATTTTGCGCAGTCCCAGGTTGACCTTGAGCTCCGCCTCCACTTGCGCCTTGGTGAGGCCCGGATTGCGGTTGCCGTTGAGCCAGCAGCTCTCGGTCAGGATGGCGGTGCCCTTGCCATCCACCTCTATGCCCCCGCCTTCGCCAGTCAGCCGGCTCTGCAGATAATGGGCATCTGCCTGGGTGCTGACCCACTCGGCCACACCCCCATCCTGTTCGTGCTCCTGCTTGTCCCCCCAGCCGTTGAAGTTGAAGTCCACCAGCCCCAGCTCCCCCTCGCCATTGCGAACGAAGACGCCGCCGGTATCCCGCAGCCAGATGTCATCCAGCTCGGCGTGGATGAAGCGGGTGCTCCCCTTGCCACAGAGCTGGCGGGCCAGCGCCTCTTCTTCTTCGCGGCAGAGCACGTTCACCTCGGTATGGGGCGCCATGGCCTGCACCAGCCGTCCTATGGTGGCCTGCACCTCCTGGTAGTTGCGGCCCCAGATGTCACGGCTGGCACCGAAGGCGACCCAGACCCTGGCCTGGGGCCCGGCCTCGTCCGGCATATGGTAGCGGCCGACGGCCCTCGCCTTGGCCTCCGGGGTGGCGGCCTGAGCCCGCGGCAGGGCGCTCAGTCCAGCCAGCGCCCCCATGGCGACCAGCTGTTTCAATACTTGGCGTCGGGATGACATCTCTTTTACTCCTTGGATTCAGAAACTGCTCTTGAAGCGGGTCCAGGCTCGCATGCGGGCACGCATCTGGGATTGTGCAAGATCCTGGCCCGGGATGAGGCGTCCGTAGCTGGCCTCATCCAGATAGATATCCGGGTTGGCTGTCATGGTGGCATCCACCATGGATCTCGCCTTGGCACTGGCGGTGGGATAGCCGGTGCTGTTGGTGATGGCGGCCATGTTGGCCGGGCGCATCACGAAATTGATGAAGGCGTAGGCATAGTCAGGATGGGGGGCATCCACCGGGATCGCCATGGTATCCATCCAGATAGTGCTCCCCTCCTTCGGCAGCCGGTATTCAAAGTCGCTGCGCTTGCCCGCCTCGGCGGCGGCGCGCCTGGCTTGCGTCATGTCGCCGCTGTAACCCAGCGACAGGCAGAGGTCGCCGTTGACCAGCTGGGTCACCGGCTGGGACTGGAACTTGCGGATATGGGGCTTGATCCCCTTGAGCAGCGCCAGCGCGGCATCCAGATCCTCGGCCTTGCCGCTGTGGGGATCCCGCCCCAGATAGTGCAGCACCACAGCCAGCACCTCATCGGGGGAGTCGATGATGGAGATGCCGCAGTCGGCAAATTTTGCCGCCAGTTCGGGCTTGAACAGCAGGTCGAGACTGCCCACCGGGGCATCCGCCATCCGCTGCCGGATCATGGCTGCGTTATAGGTGAGCCCTATGGTGCCCCAGGTGTAGGGCACCACCGCATCCCGTGAATGGGGATAGGCCTGCTGCAGCCGCCGCAAGCCTGGCTCTATGTCCGCCAGGTGCTCTAGCTTGCCCTGATCCAGCGGTTGCAGGCTGCCCGCCCGCATCAGCCGCTCCGCCACCGTATCGCCGGGAAAGATGAGGTCATAACCGCTGCGACCGGCCATCAGCTTGGCCTCCAGGGTCTCGCTGCTGTCCATGACGTCATAGATGACCCGGATCCCTGTCTCTTTGGTAAAGGCGCTGAGGGTATCGGGGGCGAAGTAGTCGGCCCAGTTGTAGAGCCGCAGCACCTTCTCCTCCCCTGTTGCCGCATCGGCCTCCCCGGCCTCGGCCGCAAGGCTCAGCAGCAGGGCCAGACAGCCCATCCACCCGAGTGTCTTCCTGATCATGATGTGGTTACTCCCCTGTGATTGGCCGCCGCCGTGCAACGTTCAGCCCCGCAGCGGCCAGGCGGGCTGCTGCTGGGTGATGCAGTGGATGCCGCCGCCGCCGTGTGCCAGCCGGTTGATCGAGACCGGCACCACAGCCCTTTGCGGGAAGGCACCTTGCAGCACAGCCGCCGCCTCCCGGTCGCTCGCCACCCCGTAGGCGGGCATGATGACGGCGCCGTTGGCGAGGTAGAAGTTGGTGTAGGAGGCGCAGAACACCTCGGCCTCCGTGTCTATGGCCTCGCTCGCGTCGTACAGATCCTGCAGCTCGAAGGCGCGCCCCCTGGCATCCGTGGCCAGCGTCAGGGCGCGGCGGTTCTCCCGCACCACAAGGCCGTAGGTCGAGGTGGCATCCCGGGTGGCATCCACCAGCAGCTGGCCGGGGCGACTGAAGGCGCAGACCCCGTCCACATGGCCGTCCGTCATGTCGCCGGTGACGTGGTCGGGATCCCCCGGCAGCCAGATGGTCTTCTCGATACCGAGCAGGCGACCGAAGATCTGCTCGATCTCGCCCTTGCTGATGCCCGGGTTGCGGTTGCTGTTGAGCAGCACGGACTCAGTGGTGATCAGAGTGCCTTCGCCGTCCACATGGATGGCGCCCCCCTCGTTGGCCAGAAAGCTGCCGATGGTATCGAGTTCGAGGCTGTTGAGGATGCGGCGAGCCAACCCTTCGTCCAGCTGATGGACCGACTTGCCGCCCCAGGCGTTGAAGCGCCAGCTCACCCCGGCGCTGCCCAGTTCGGGGTGGCAGATGAAGGTGGGGCCTGAGTCGCGGCACCAGCTGTCATCCACCGGGAGCGGGACCAGGGTCACCCTGTCGTCACAGAGGGCGCGGGCCTCGGCCAGCGCGGAAGGGTCGACCACCAGCCTGACCGGCTCGAACCGGACAATGGCGTTGACCACCCGGGCGAAGTCCTGCTGCACCTCGGCAAGGGTGACGCCCCAGCCGGATTCCCACAGCGCCTTGTTGTGGGGCCAGACCATCCAGGTCGCGGCGTGCTGGCACCATTCGGCGGGCATAAACCAGCCCTTTGCCACTATTCCCTGTTCCCGCATATTCCCTCTCTGATTAGGTACTATTAAGGTTGCTGACGATGGGAATAGACTATTCCCGCTTGGCATCGCGAACAAACGATCGATTTTCAGTGCAAGTGATAAGTGGAGCTAATCAATGATGTTCAAACACTGGCCCCCGCTCAACGTGCTGCGGGGCTTCGAGGCGGCGGCTCGCCTCGGCAGTTTTCATCAGGCGGCGCAGGAGCTGCACCTCACCCAGTCCGCCATCAGCCAGCAGATCCGCTCCCTGGAGGAGCTGCTCGGCCAGCCGCTGTTTCACCGGCAGGGGCGCTCGGTCGCCCTGACCGATGCGGGACAGGATCTGCTGGAGACCACCCAGAGCGTGCTGCTGCAACTGGCGGTGGGGATCCAGCGCCTCGAGCAGTACCGCAAGCCGAACCAGCTGGTGCTCAACACCAGCACCGCCATCGCCCGCCACTGGCTGCTGCCCCGACTGGGGGCGTTTCATCGCCAGCACCCCGACATCGATCTCTGGCTCTTCACCAGCGACGAAGAGCCCGATCTGGCCGAACAGACCATAGATCTCGCCCTGCGCTGGGATCTCGCGCCGCAGGCCGAGTGTCGCCATCAGCCACTGCTGGCGGACAGGTTGCTGCCGGTGGCCGCGCCTGCCGTGCTGGCTCAACCGGCGGCACAGCGCACTACCCTCCATGGGGAGCGAGAGCTGGACTGGCACCACTGGACGTTGAAAGGGGGGGAGGATCTGCAACTGCAGACCCGGGGGCTCAACTTCTCCGATCCCGGCCTGCTGCTGGAGGCGGCAAGCGCCGGGCTCGGGGTGGCGCTGGTGAGCGAACGGCTCTCCCAACCGGCCAGGGAGCTGGGGCAGTTGCTGCCGCTCTCCGCTTGCAGGGTCAAGGGGCCCCAGTGGAGCCTGCTTATCCACCAGGAGAGCGAAGGGATGCCGGAGTGCCGCGCCTTCTGCCACTGGCTCGGCCAACAGTTTGCCGAGGAGACGACGGGCGGGGATCGAGATGCCATTGTCGCCCTCTGAGGCAGGTCACTGAATCTGGCGAACGGGCATGGTTAAATGGTCGTCCTCTCTCTATGCCGGATATTGCATGTGACCCTGCACCTTCAGCCGCCCCAGCCCTTGCCTGACTATGGGCATGCCCTCTGGCTGCACGCTTGCCGGATAGGACAGTGACAATGCCATCTGACCGTCTGCCACCCCAGCCCTGGCCAGAACATCTATATGCCTTCTGGCTACGCGCTTGCCGGATAGGACAGTGACAATGCCATCTGACCGTCTGCCACCTCAGCCCTGGCCTGACTATCTTCAGGCCTCCTGGCTGCGCTGCGCCCATCAGACCAGCGCCACCCTCTGGCACCCGCCCCACAGTGCCAAGGGGCAGACCTTGCAGAGCCTGCGCCAGCGCAAGCGGGACTTGCTCACCACAGGCGAGATGGCCCTCGAGGATCTCTACGAATTCATGGAAGGGCGTCCCTGCGCCCTGCTGCTCACCGACGAGAGCGGCTGCCTACTGGCCCGCACCGGCCACCCTGACACCCTGCGCGAGCTGGCAGCGCTGGGGTTTGGCCCCGGCGCTTTTTTTAGCGAGGGGCGCATCGGCACCAATGCCATCAATCTGGCGGCGCTGGAGGGAGTGCCGCTCTGCATCAGCGGCCCCCAGCATTTCAACCAGACCCTGCATCCCTGGCACAGCTGCGCCAGCCCGGTCTACAACAGCAACGGCCGTCAGGTCGCCATCATGGCCCTGGTCTGCAAGGTGGAAGATGCAACGGTCGGGGATCTGGCGCTCACCGTCAGCGCCGGTCGCGAGCTGGCCCATCTGCTGCAGATGGAGACCCTGATGCAGGAGTCCCAGCACCATCTGAGCGAGCTTTACGCCCTGCTCGACGGCATGGATGACGGCGTGCTGGCCTGGGATCCGCAAGGCAGGCTGCGCTACCTCAACGCGCTGGCGGCCAACCGACTGCGGCTCGATCCGGCGATCTGTCTCGGTCAGCCCCTGGAGCAGCACCTGCTGCTGCCCCAGCGGTTGCAGCTGGCCATCAAGGGGCAGACGCCACTGAGTCATGTGGAGGTGACCCTGGAGCGGCTCGGGGTGCATTCCGGGGAGTTCATCAATGCCCTGATAAGCCTCAAGCCGCTGCCGGGGCCGGAGGGAGTCAGCTTTATCGCCCTGCTGCACCCGGTCGACCGGCTGCGGGCCATCCACCAGCTGCGCCAGACGGTACCCGAGCTGTCGGCGCTGGTGGGGGAATCGAGCGCCATGCGCAAGCTGCTGCGCTACGCCCGGCAGGCGGCCCAGAGTCAGGGGCCAATCCTGCTGCGCGGCGAAGAGGAGGTAGGCAAGGCCCAGCTGGCGGAGGCCATCCACTTTGGCAGCGAACGGGCAGGCGGGCCCCTCATTACCCTCAACTGTCAGGCGCTGCCGAGCGAGCGGATGGCGCTGGAGCTGATGGGCTCCGACGAGGTGGGGCAGGAGCGGGCGGGCAAGTTCGAGCTGGCCCACGGCGGCACGCTAGTGCTGGAGCAGGTGGAGTGCCTCTCTGCTCCCATGCAGGCGGCGCTGCTGCAATTGCTCAAGACAGGCCGCATCCAGCGCTTCGACTCGGCCCGCGTGCTGCCGCTCAAGGTGCGGATCATAGCGACCAGTAGCGCCCCGCTGGAGCAGCGGGTGCAGGAGGGGCAGTTCGGCCGCCAGCTGCTCTATGCCTTGCAAGCTTGCGAGCTCTGGCTGCCGGGGCTACGGGAGCGCACTGCCGATCTGCCCGGCCTTATCAGTCAGCAGCTAGGGGCGCAGGGGCGCGAGCCGGTACGCCAGTTCAGCCCGGCGGCCCTCGACTGTCTGCTCGCCTACCCCTGGCCCGGCAATCTGGGAGAGCTGCGCAGCGCCGTCGAGCATGCGCTACTCCACGCCAGTCAGGGGCAGATCCCGCCGGAGGCGCTGCCCGCCGCCATTCGTCACGGCCATCAGCTAGTGGCGGACGAGGTGGTGGGGCAGCCGCTGCTCACCCTGGCGGAGTTGGAGCGCCAAGCCATCTTGCGCAGCGCCCACGCCTGCAAGGGACAGGTCAGCCTGATGGCCCGGCAACTGGGCATCAGCCGCACCACCCTCTGGCGGCGGCTCAAGCTCATCGGTCTGGGTCCCGCCGACTATCACGGATAACTGTCACGCACAGAAACGCCCTTGCAGAAAAAACGACAAGGCCCCGCACTGGCGGGGCCTTGATAAAGCAATATGAGCCTCAGTCGCCGAAACGTTCCGCTGCCAGCTGCTGGAAGCAGCTCAAAGCCGCATCGGCATCCTCCCCACGCGCCAGCAGGGTGAGTCTGTCGCCCTGGCGCACGTTGAGCATGGTGAGCCGGGTCAGGCTGCGGGGGTTGGCCTCTTTATCCCCCTTTTGCAGCTTGAGTTCAGCGGCAAAGGGCTTGAGGGCGGCCACCAGTCGGGCGGCGGGGCGCACATGCAGGCCGTGGGGGTTATCCACCACTACCTCGCAGCGCAGCCAGCCGTCATCGGCAACGGGGGCTGTCTCAGTGGCGGCCTGCACCGGGCGGGCGGGTAGCATCGCCTGTTTCGGGCCCAGCGCGCCGAGCGCTTCGGCGGCCACCTCATCCAGCGTCAGACCGGAACCTGCCGCCACCACGGCGGCCAGGGTGCCCTCGACCAGCGGGGCGGGGCAGAGTCGTACCCTCGCGCTCAGCTCAGGAGGCAGCAGTTCGAGGGCGGTCTCGGCGCTGAGCAGGGCACTGCCCAAGTCCATCAGCACCAGCACACCGCTGCCGTCATCTGCTTCTTCAATCGCACTCATCACCGCGATGGCATCCGTGCCTATGGGGTGGTCGGGGTCATCGACCCCGGCCGCCAGCAGCAATCTGGCCGGGCTGCCGAGCTGGTCGGCCAGTGCTTTCAAGCCGGCCGCCAGCATGGCGCTGTGAGAGACAACGACGATTCCTATCATGTCACAACCTCGCTCTGTCACGCAGGGCGGTCAGCAGCAGCAGGGTCGAGGTGGCCCCGGCATCCTGATGGCCTATGCTGCGCTCGCCGAGATAGCTGGCGCGCCCCTTGCGGGCCTGCATCTGTATGGTGGCCTCGGTACCGGCCGCGGCGGCGGCCACCGCCTTGTCCAGCGCATCGTTGAGGGAGAGATCTTGCTGCTGTGCCTGTTGCAGGGCGGCCAGAGCCGGCCACCAGGCGTCGCACATTGTCTTGTCCCCCGGCTCGGCGCGGCCGCGAGAGACGATCCCCTCGACCCCGTCGCTCAGCATCTTGCCAAGCTGGCTGAGGCTGAGGCTCTGACAGGCGTCGGTACTGGCCGCCGCCCGGATAAAGAAGGTGCCGTAGAGGGGGCCGCTGGCGCCGCCGACCGAGGAGAGTAGGGTCATGCCGGTGGTTTTCAGCACCTGACCTATGTCCTTGTCCGCCACAGCGGGCAGCTTCTCGGCCACCTTGGTGAAGCCGCGCTGCATGTTGAGGCCGTGGTCGCCGTCACCGATGTCGGTATCCAGCGCCGTGAGGTAGTCACGCTGCTCGGCAAAGATGTGCTCGCAGTCGAGCAGCCAGTTGACGATCTGATGTTTGCTTAGCATGAGAATAAAGGCTCCTTAGCAGCCGCGACGCAAGGCTGGGGTGTGAACGGGGGCATCCCACAGGGTCATCAGCTCATCATCCACCTTGAACAAGGTGATGGAGATGCCTGTCATGTCGAGGGAGGTGCAATAGGGGCCAATCAGGTTGCGCACCAGATGGATGCCCGCCTCTTCGCACAGGGTGGCGAGGCGGCCATAGACGCCATAGAGCTCGGAGATGGGGGTGCCACCCAGGCTGTTGACCAGCGCGATGACCCGATCGCCCGCATTCAGCGGCTCGATAAAGGTGTGCTCTTCCTGCCAGCTGCCGGAGGCTCTGTCCCAGTGGCGCAGGGTGCGGCCATAGGGGGTGTTGTCAGCAAGCTCTTCGAACATGTCATCCACCAGGGTATTGAGGTCGGTGAAGGGGCGGCGCGCTATGCCCGGCTCGCCGTGGATGCCCACACCGAACTCCATCTCATTATCCGCTAGGGTGAAGGAGGGCTTGCCCGCGGCAGGGACGGTGCAGGCGTGCATGGCGACACCTATGGTGCGGCTCTGGTTGTTGATGCGGCGAGCCAGCGCTTCGCAGCGGGTCAGGTCATAGCCCGCTTCGGCGGCGGCCCCCACCAGTTTCTCGCACAGCACTGTGGTAGCAACGCCACGGCGACCGGCGGTGTAGAGGCTGTCTTTCACCGCCACGTCGTCATCGATCAGCGAGAAACCGACCTTGACCCCGTCGCCGTGCAGCAGCTCGACTGCGGTCTCGAAGTTGAGCACGTCGCCGGTGTAGTTCTTCACCAGAAACAGCACGCCAGCGCCGCCATCGACGGCCTGACCGCACTCGTACATCTGATCCGGGGTCGGCGAGGTAAAAATCTCGCCGGGGCAGGCGCCATCCAGCATCCCCTTGCCCACCAGACCGCCGTGCATCGGCTCGTGGCCGCTGCCACCGCCGGAGACCAGCGCCACCTTGCCCATCACGGGGGAGTCGGCGCGGGTGATGTAATGGGGTTCGATACGTACCTTGAGCTCGGGGTGGGCAGCAGCCATCCCCATCAGTTGTTCACGGACCACGGCATCGACGGCATTGATCAGCTTCTTCATGGCTCACTCCTTGGCTTGCCACCGCACGGGTAGGCAGATGGTTGATGAAGCCAGTCTAACGGGATAAATCGGGAGAAAAATGACGGCCTGTTCGGTTCGGATTTGAAACAGGAGAAGGGGCATTGGCGTTTCAATCTGAAACGGCACGAGGCAAACGGGCGGGAAACTGTTAACGGCCTCACAGCCATGAAAAAGGGCCCCGCAGGGCCCTTAGCTATCACCGGAAGCCTTAGATGGCCCAGCCACCGGCATAGAAGATCACCAGCGCCACGGCGATGATAACGGTGCCGACGTTGAGTTTCTTCCACTCGGCAGCAAACAGACGACCCACGACCAGCGCCACGAAGCCCAGCATGATGCCGGTGACTATGTTGCAGGTCAGCACTATGAAGACGGCGCACAGCATGCCGGCGAGAGCATCGACCGAATCGCTGAAGTCCAGCTTGGTGACGTTGCCCAGCATCAGCAGACCGACGTACATCAGGGCCGGTGCTGTGGCGTAAGCCGGTACCAGATAGCTCAGCGGGGAGAGGAAGATCATCAGCAGGAAGAGCACGCCAACCAGTGCAGCGGTCAGACCGGTTTTGCCACCGGCTGCGGTACCTGCGGCGGATTCGATGTAGACGGCAGCCGGAGCACCACCCACCACGCCAGCCACCATGCTGCTGACGGAGTCGGCAGTCAGGGCCTTGCCGCCGCTGATGATGTGGCCACGCTCATTGATGAGGCCCGCCTGACCGGCCACGGCACGTATGGTGCCGGTCGCGTCAAACACGGCTGTCATCACCAGCGCCAGCACGGTCGGGATCACCACCGGATTGAGGGCGCCCAGCAGATCCATGCTGCCTACCAGCGAACCTTTCTCGCCGGTCAGGCTCGGCATGGCGAAGAAGCCCTGCCAGGTCACTTTCGGGTCGAAGATAAGGCCGAGAATGGAGATGGCGATGATCACCATCAGGATGCCGCCCGGCACCTTGCGACGCTCCAGACCGAAGATGGCGGCCAGACCCAGCACCGTCATGATGACAGGAAAGGAGGTCACTTCACCCAGCTGAACCGGCAGACCGGCCCCTTCGTTCTTGATCACCATGCCGACGCCGTTGGTGGCGATCAGCAGCAGGAACAGACCTATACCTATGCCGGTGCCGTGGGCGATGCCGGAGGGGAGGTTATCCAGGATCCACTGGCGCACGCCGGTGACGCTGATCAGGGTAAACAGCACACCCATCAGGAAGATGGCGCCCAGCGCGACCGGAATGCTCAGTCCCTGGCCCAGTACCAGACTGAAGGCGGTAAAGGCGGTGAGGGAGATGGCGCAACCTATGGCCATCGGCAGCTTGGCCCAGAGCCCCATCAGCAGGGAGCCGAAGGCGGCGATCAAGCAGGTCGCCACGAAGACGGGGCCCTGCTCAAAACCGGCGGCACCCAGCATGTTCGGCACCACTATGATGCTGTAGACCATGGCCAGGAAGGTGGTCAGTCCGGCCAGCAACTCCTGGCGGACTGTGCTGCCACGCTGGGTGATGGAGAAATAGGAGTCCAGAAACCCGCTATTGCCGGTGCGGGCCGTCATTTCTTGCGTTGCCATAACTCATCCTGAATGTGTGAAGGAAATCGTTTGCGTAATGGCGCGCAAAATAGCAAGAATTTGGCGAGATTGCAGCGGATCAGCCACCATTTTCCCGAACTTTTCCATTTAAAGCCTCATTGGAGGCCTCAATTTCCACATGGGAAGCTCCCCTTCAGCTTCTACACTCTTAGCTAGCCCCCATCAGCCGGAGACAAGCTCATGCACACAGGCAACCTGCTTGGCCAGATCCCCTCCCCCCTACCCAATGAGCTGTTCACCGACTTGGTCAGCACCAATCACTTTCGCATCGAGCGTATCCTCTCCCAGGGACAACAGACCCCCACGGGAGAATGGTTCGATCAGGATGAACACGAGTGGGTAGCAGTGATACAAGGCGAGGCCATTCTGGTCTTCATCACACCGGATACCGGGCTCCAGGAGCGCGTTCACCTTGGACCCGGGGACTACATCAACATCCCGGCGCACCTTCAGCACAGGGTGGAGTGGACTCATCCTACCGAGACCACCGTCTGGCTATGCATCTACTACTAGGGGAGTCTCTTGGCACAATGACAAAGCACAACGAAAGAAGCCCAATCGACAGATTGGGCTTCTTGGACTCAGATGCTGAATATCCAAAAGCAAAAAGGCCTTCCCTTGAGGGAAGGCCTTTCAAATTAGTGGCGGAGCGGACGGGGAGGCGGACACAGTCCGGCTCAAGCACAAGGAACCACAGGCAGGGACCGAGTTGCCAGTGGCAAGTCGCAGCCCTGTCTGTGGTCCCTTGTTTCCTTAATCCCGTTCACGAAAATCCAAAAGCAAAAAGGCCTTCCCAATCGGGAAGGCCTTTCAAATTAGTGGCGGAGCGGACGGGACTCGAACCCGCGACCCCCGGCGTGACAGGCCGGTATTCTAACCGACTGAACTACCGCTCCGCTGTCTGGTTAGCATTTTGCTAAATTGTCTGCCGTTTCAACGAGGTGTCATCCTCTCGGCCAGTCATGCAATATGTGCACAACTGTTTAATTGGGTGCCTGGCAGTGTCCTACTCTCGCATGGCGAATGCCACACTACCATCGGCGCTACCGCGTTTCACTTCTGAGTTCGGCATGGGATCAGGTGGTTCCACGGCGCTATGGCCGCCAGGCAAAAAACTTCAATCTCGGAAAGCTGACGTGAATAACGACTTAGCTAGTTTGCTTTGTCATTATCACTGAATTAGGTAGTAGTTCGTTCACTTGCTACAAGGCCCAGAACACTTCTTGGGTGTTGTATGGTTAAGCCTCACGGGTAATTAGTATGGGTTAGCTCAACACGTCGCCGCGCTTACACACCCCACCTATCAACGTTGTGGTCTCCAACGGCCCTTTAGGACCCTCAAGGGGTCAGGGATGACTCATCTCAGGGCTCGCTTCCCGCTTAGATGCTTTCAGCGGTTATCGATTCCGAACTTAGCTACCGGGCAGTGCCACTGGCGTGACAACCCGAACACCAGAGGTTCGTTCACTCCGGTCCTCTCGTACTAGGAGCAACTCCCTTCAATCATCCAACGCCCACGGCAGATAGGGACCGAACTGTCTCACGACGTTCTGAACCCAGCTCGCGTACCACTTTAAATGGCGAACAGCCATACCCTTGGGACCGACTTCAGCCCCAGGATGTGATGAGCCGACATCGAGGTGCCAAACACCGCCGTCGATATGAACTCTTGGGCGGTATCAGCCTGTTATCCCCGGAGTACCTTTTATCCGTTGAGCGATGGCCCTTCCATTCAGAACCACCGGATCACTATGACCTACTTTCGTACCTGCTCGACCTGTCCGTCTCGCAGTTAAGCTGGCTTATGCCATTGCACTAACCTCCTGATGTCCGACCAGGATTAGCCAACCTTCGTGCTCCTCCGTTACTCTTTGGGAGGAGACCGCCCCAGTCAAACTACCCACCAGGCACTGTCCGCGAGCCCGATTCAGGGCCCTGCGTTAGAACATCAAACATACAAGGGTGGTATTTCAAGGACGGCTCCAGCGCAACTGGCGTCACGCCTTCAAAGCCTCCCACCTATCCTACACATGTAGGTTCAATGTTCAGTGCCAAGCTGTAGTAAAGGTTCACGGGGTCTTTCCGTCTAGCCGCGGGTACACCGCATCTTCACGGCGAATTCGATTTCACTGAGTCTCGGGTGGAGACAGCATGGCCATGGTTACACCATTCGTGCAGGTCGGAACTTACCCGACAAGGAATTTCGCTACCTTAGGACCGTTATAGTTACGGCCGCCGTTTACCGGGGCTTCGATCAAGAGCTTCGCTTGCGCTAACCCCATCAATTAACCTTCCGGCACCGGGCAGGTGTCACACCCTATACGTCCACTTTCGTGTTTGCAGAGTGCTGTGTTTTTGATAAACAGTCCCAGCCATCTGGTCACTGCGACTCCCAACTGCTCCATCCGCAAGGGACTTCACTGTCAAGAGCGAACCTTCTCCCGAAGTTACGGTTCTATTTTGCCTAGTTCCTTCACCCGAGTTCTCTCAAGCGCCTTGGTATTCTCTACCCGACCACCTGTGTCGGTTTGGGGTACGATGACTTGTAATCTGAAGCTTAGAGGCTTTTCCTGGAAGCAGGGCATCAATGGCTTCACCACCGTAGTGGCTTCGTCTCGTGTCTCAGTGTTGTGTCTCCGGATTTGCCTAGAAACACCACCTACGCACTTTCACCAGGACAACCGTCGCCTGGCCCACCTAGCCTTCTCCGTCCCCCCATCGCAATTACAAGTCGTGCAGGAATATTAACCTGCTTCCCATCGATTACGCCTTTCGGCCTCACCTTAGGGGTCGACTCACCCTGCCCCGATTAACGTTGGACAGGAACCCTTGGTCTTCCGGCGAGGAGGCTTTTCACCCCCTTTATCGTTACTTACGTCAGCATTCGCACTTCTGATATCTCCAGCATACCTCTCGATACACCTTCGCAGACTTACAGAACGCTCCCCTACCACTCACACATAAGTGTGAATCCGCGGCTTCGGTGCCTGGTTTGAGCCCCGTTACATCTTCCGCGCAGGCCGACTCGACTAGTGAGCTATTACGCTTTCTTTAAATGATGGCTGCTTCTAAGCCAACATCCTAGCTGTCTGAGCCTTCCCACATCGTTTCCCACTTAACCAGAACTTTGGGACCTTAGCCGGCGGTCTGGGTTGTTTCCCTCTTCACGACGGACGTTAGCACCCGCCGTGTGTCTCCCGGATATTACTTACTGGTATTCGGAGTTTGCATGGAGTTGGTAAGTCGGGATGACCCCCTAGTCCAAACAGTGCTCTACCCCCAGTAGTATTCGTCCGAGGCGCTACCTAAATAGCTTTCGGGGAGAACCAGCTATCTCCGAGTTTGATTGGCCTTTCACCCCCAGCCACAGGTCATCCCCTAACTTTGCAACGTTAGTGGGTTCGGTCCTCCAGTTGATGTTACTCAACCTTCAACCTGCCCATGGCTAGATCACCCGGTTTCGGGTCTACACCTTGCAACTAGACGCCCAGTTAAGACTCGGTTTCCCTACGGCTCCCCTATACGGTTAACCTCGCTACAAAATGTAAGTCGCTGACCCATTATACAAAAGGTACGCAGTCACCCCGAAGGGCTCCCACT
>NZ_CP144265.1:4165000-4385000 GCF_046581335.1 Aeromonas sp. DSM 116730
GGCCAGCGGCACGAGAGCACGAACGATCTTGCCGGACGGGCCGTCTTCCATACCTTCGATCAGGCCACGACGACGGTTCAGGTCACCGATCACGTCGCCCATGTAATCTTCCGGAGTCTCAACTTCTACTTTCATGATCGGTTCGAGCAGAACCGGGTTGGCCTTCATGAAGCCAGCCTTAAAGGCCATGGAAGCAGCGATTTTGAACGCCAGTTCGGAGGAGTCGACATCGTGGTAGGAACCGAAGTGCAGACGCACGCCCAGATCCATTACCGGATAGCCAGCCAGCGGGCCGGACTTCAGCTGCTCACGGATACCCTTGTCAACACCCGGGATGAACTCACCAGGAATCACACCGCCCTTGATGTCGTTAACGAACTCGTAGGCTTTGCCTTCTTCCAGCGGGTACATGTCGATCACAACGTGACCGTACTGACCACGACCACCGGACTGCTTGGCATGCTTGCCTTCGATGTCCTTGACGGTATTGCGGATGGTTTCACGGTAGGCAACCTGCGGCTTACCTACGTTCGCTTCAACCTTGAACTCGCGACGCATACGGTCAACGATGATGTCCAGGTGCAGCTCACCCATACCGGCGATGATGGTTTGGCCAGATTCTTCGTCAGTCCATACGCGGAAAGACGGATCTTCCTGCGCCAGACGGCCGAGTGCCAGACCCATCTTCTCTTGGTCAGCCTTGGTTTTCGGCTCAACCGCGATGGAGATTACCGGCTCCGGGAATTCCATACGCTCGAGGATGATCGGCGATTTTTCGTCACACAGGGTGTCACCAGTGGTCACGTCTTTCAGACCGATGGCAGCGGCGATGTCGCCTGCGCGAACTTCTTTGATCTCTTCACGCTTGTTGGCGTGCATCTGAACGATACGGCCAAAACGCTCGCGCTTCTCTTTGACAGAGTTCAGCACGGAGTCACCGGAGTTAACCACACCGGAGTAAACGCGGAAGAAGGTCAGGTTGCCAACGAACGGGTCGGTAGCAATCTTGAATGCCAGAGCAGAGAACGGCTCGTCATCGGAAGCGTGACGCTCGTCTTTGGTGACGCCATCCAGCTTCAGACCGTCGATGGCTGCTACGTCGGTCGGAGCCGGCAGATAGTCAACCACGGCATCCAGCATGGCCTGTACGCCCTTGTTCTTGAACGCGGAGCCACAGGTAACCAGGATGATTTCGTTGTTCAGAACACGCTGACGAAGAGCTTTCTTGATCTCTTCTTCGGTCAGTTCTTCACCACCCAGGTATTTTTCCATCAGGTCTTCAGACGCTTCAGCAGCGGCTTCAACCAGGTTCATGCGCATTTCTTGCGCTTGTTCCAGCAGCTCGGCCGGGACGTCTTCGTAATCGAAAGACACGCCCTGGTCAGCTTCGCTCCAGTTGATGGCTTTCATCTTGACCAGGTCGATAACGCCCTTGAAGTTCTCTTCTGCACCGATGTTCAGTTGCAGCGGAACCGGGGTACCTTTCAGACGGGTCTTGATGTGCTCAACGCAGCGCAGATAGTTGGCGCCGGTACGGTCCATCTTGTTGACGAACGCGATACGGGGAACCTTGTACTTGTTAGCCTGACGCCATACGGTCTCAGACTGTGGCTGTACGCCACCTACGGCACAGTACACCATCACTGCGCCGTCCAGAACACGCATTGAACGCTCTACTTCGATAGTAAAGTCAACGTGGCCCGGGGTATCGATGATGTTGATACGGTGCGGTTGGAACTGTTTACCCATACCGGACCAGAAAGCGGTGGTCGCGGCGGAGGTGATGGTGATACCACGCTCTTGTTCCTGTTCCATCCAGTCCATGGTGGCGGCGCCATCGTGAACTTCACCGATCTTGTGACTTACACCGGTGTAAAACAGAACGCGCTCGGTAGTAGTAGTCTTACCGGCGTCGATGTGAGCAGAGATACCGATGTTACGATAACGCTCAATGGGGGTTGTACGAGCCATTGTCATCCTCTTACTAGGGCACTTGTCCCCAGATAATTAAAGGTGCGCAGAGCCAGAAGACCCTGCGCAAGCGGATTACCAGCGGAAGTGAGCGAAGGCCTTGTTCGCTTCAGCCATACGGTGAACGTCTTCACGTTTCTTGACAGACGAACCCTTATTGTCAGCGGCATCCAGCAGCTCGCCAGCCAAACGCTGAGCCATTGATTTTTCACCACGTTTACGAGCGGCATCAACCAACCAGCGCATTGCCAGGGCATTGCGACGAACCGGACGAACTTCTACCGGCACCTGATAGGTTGCACCACCGACGCGACGAGATTTAACCTCGACCGCCGGACGAATGTTGTCCAGAGCGACTTCGAACAGGGCCAGGTGCTCTTTGCCAGATTTGGTGGCAATGATGTCCAGGGCGCCATAAACGATGGCTTCTGCAACAGATTTCTTACCGTCAACCATTACTACGTTGACAAATTTAGCCAGCAGCTCTGATCCGAACTTGGGATCCGGCAGGATTTTACGCTGACCAACAACACGACGTCTTGGCATTTCAAATTCTCCGTAACTTCAGGGGTTACCCAAAACTAGAAAGTTATCTAACTAGAAACGAATTAACGTTTGGCCTTACTTAACGGAGAACCATTAAGCTTTCGGACGCTTCACGCCATACTTGGAGCGAGCCTGCTTACGGTCTTTAACACCGGCACAGTCCAACGCACCACGAACGGTGTGATAACGAACACCTGGCAAATCCTTGACACGACCGCCACGGATCAGAACAACGGAGTGCTCCTGCAGGTTGTGACCTTCACCGCCGATGTAGGAGGTGACTTCGAAGCCGTTGGTCAGACGTACACGGCACACTTTACGCAGTGCAGAGTTAGGCTTCTTGGGGGTGGTGGTGTATACACGGGTGCATACGCCACGCTTCTGAGGGCACGCTTCCAGCGCCGGCACGTTGCTTTTCACAACGAGCTTGATGCGTGGCTTGCGAACCAACTGGTTAATAGTTGCCATCAAAAGGCTCCTGATAATGACTTCATAAACGTGTGAAAAATCCTCCCCGCAGATACGGGGACGCGAAATTTTATGCCCTGTTGTCTGGGGAGTCAAGATTTATACAATTCGTGCGCCAAAAGGGCAAATGACATCCCGTCATTATTGTGATAACCACCTGAGCCAACAGGCAAAAATCAAAACTAGCCGGCCCAGGTCTGCGGTGATCCCTGTTCGGCGATCAGCTTGATCAGACCGGCCATGTCGAGTTCCATCCCGATCCTGGGGGACAAGCCCCTCGCCTTCAGGTCTTCCCCCATCACATAGAGGGGGATCCCGTTCAATCGTTCGCACCACTGCGGGGCAGTCGTCGCCACCACGGCGTCCTGCATCAGCACCAGCAGATCCGCGTCCTGACGATAACGCAGCACCTGCTCGAGGTCCTGGCTGAGAAAGGGAGAGTTCAATACCAGCTGTATCATGGGCACCTCAAAAGCTGATGTGGGCGGTGAAGTTGTCCCACTGGTGGCGGATCTCGGCAGGGCTCAGTACCGTCACTGGGATCAGCAGATCCCCGGCAGTCAGACCACGTTCGGCCAGCGACGCCGCACAGACATAGACCTCCTCGACATCGTACAGTTCCAGCATCTTGAAGGTCGGGGCGTAGTGGCGCTGCAATATCCCCTGTGGCGACTGCTCCCTGAGCAATTGCAGCACACCGTCACCGATGAGGAACAGCGCCAGTGATTCCGTCAGCGCAGAGGTGGCCAGCAAGGCATCCAGTCCCTCTCGTCCACTCGCCGTACCGTGGGGACCACGCCGGCAGATAAAGGCTATCTTGGTCATTCCATCCCCCTAGAACTGGACGAAGCGGTCGGCGGTCAGACTGGCTTCGGCCAGTTGCCCCAGCCCGCTTAAACGAAACGGGGCCTGCAGATTGAACTGGGTCTTGCCTATCCCCTTAGCCTCGGCTTCATCGAGCACCCCGCGGCGCATGGCGGCGGCGACACACACATCGATGGCAATGCCCTGCGCCAGAGCCAGATCGCGCCACAGCGCCACCAGGTCGGTCTCATCGCTGGCCGGGGCATGCAGACCATTGCCGTTATGGACCCCATCCTGATAGAAGAACAGGTGAGACAGCTGATGTCCCTGTTCGATGAGGCTCAGGGCGAAGCGATAGGCTGTGCTGGCCGTCTGGGTACCATAGGCGGGCCCGGTGACCAGCAGGGCAAAATTCAGACTCATATCCGGACTCCTGCACAGATGTGCATCCATTCTACCTCAAAGACGAAAAAGCCCCTCCTGGGAGGGGCTCTTCCGATGACTCAGACTCAGACATGAGCAATGGCTTCGACTTCGACCAGCACATCCTTGGGCAGGCGAGCTACTTCCACGCAGGAGCGCGCCGGCGCAGCGTCACCGAAGTAGCGGGCATAGACCTGGTTGAAGGCCACGAAGTTGTTCATGTCGCTCAGGAAACAGGTGGTCTTCAGCACCTTGCTGGTATCGGCACCCGCCGCCTTCAATACTGCAACCAGGTTCTTCATCACCTGCTCGGCCTGCGCCTCGATGCCACCGGCAACTATGTCCATGGTGGCCGGATCGAGCGGGATCTGCCCGGAGGTGAACACCAGGTCACCCAGCTTGGTAGCCTGAACATAAGGACCAATTGCGGCAGGCGCCTTGTCGGTTGCAATCACTTCTTTAGCCATTGTTATCTATCCCCTATCTATGGCGCTTACTCGCTCTCTTCTTCACCCTGCTTGCGCTGTCGGATGTAGAGATACACGGTATGTTTGGAAATATTCAGCTTGTCGGCGACCAGGTTGATCGAGTCCTTGATATCAAATATGCCCTTCTCGAACAACTGGGTCACGATAAAACGATTCTTGGCGTTGTTGGCCACGGAGGGATCGCGGTTGATCTCGTCGATGGTGTTGTCCACCGTCTGGGCAACCAGCTCCTCCACGCTGTTGGCGAAGGTCTCCGGCGATTGACGCTCCACTTGCTGGGGCGTCGGGAAGAATTCGGCCACGAACTCGTGGAAAGGCGCATTGATGTGCAGGTTGATGCAGATAAGACCTATCACCTGCTTGTCGCGGTTGCGGATGGCGATGGTGCTCGACTTCATCAGCGCACCGGTCCGGCTGCGGGCAAAGTAGCTCTGGGTGTGATCCTGACCCGTGCTCTCGATGTCCTTGAGCATGCGCAGGGCCAGATCGGTGATCGGTGCTCCCAGGGTCCGCCCCGTGTTGAATCCGTTCGCTATCTTGATCACTGACTCATGCAGATTTTCCAGGGAATGCAGCACCACTTCGCAGTGCTTGCCGAACAGATCGGCCAGGCCCTCGATGAGGCCCTCATATGAACGCAACAATTCCCTGTCTTCGTCTGTAAAAGCGCGACCGCTCAGTTGCTCTTCGGGAAGCAGTACTTCCTCGATACCGACAGCCATGTTCTACCCCTGTAATAACCATTCAACTTTCCCGAGTTTTCAATTGCGGGGGATCAATGTCAACTTTTTTTGATTTTTTGCTCTATAACCTTGCACTGGATCATCCCCTGCCCCAGCCCGGTGCAGCGCACTGCTGGCGGGCGGGCAACAAAAAGGGCCCCTTGAAGGAGCCCTTTTTAATCACTGCAGCTGAAGATTACTCTTCGTCAAAACTGCCGGCTGCGTTGAGCAGATCCGCCAGATTTTGCTGAGCCTCATCGGCAGTCACCTGCGGCACACCGACAGCACGGGCTGCGGCGGCACGCTGGTTGATCCGGGCATGGTGGTAGGCAAAGCCGGTACCAGCCGGGATCAGACGACCCACGATCACGTTCTCTTTCAGGCCACGCAGTTCATCACGCTTGCCGCCAACGGCCGCTTCGGTCAGAACGCGAGTGGTTTCCTGGAAGGAAGCCGCGGAGATGAAGGACTCGGTGCTCAGGGATGCCTTGGTAATACCCATCAGGATGTGACGGAAGGTGGCCGGAGTCTTACCCTCGGCAACCAGCTTACGGTTGGCAATCTTCACACGAGCCACTTCAACCTGCTCGCCTTCGATCAGGTCGGTGTCGCCGGCGCTCAGGATCTCGCACTTGCGCAGCATCTGACGAACGATGACTTCGATGTGCTTGTCGTTGATCTTAACGCCTTGCAGACGGTAAACGTCCTGCACTTCGTTGGCGATGTAGTTGGCGACCGGGCTGATACCGCGCAGACGCAGGATGTCGTGAGCAGACTCAGGACCGTCTGCCAGCACTTCACCCTTCTCAACTTTTTCACCTTCGAACACGTTCAGGTGACGCCACTTCGGAATCATCTCTTCGTAGATGTCGCCACCGTCGGTCGGGGTGATGACCAGACGGCGTTTGCCCTTGGTCTCTTTCCCGAAGGAGATGGTACCGGAGATCTCGGCCAGGATAGCCGGTTCCTTCGGTTGACGTGCTTCGAACAGATCCGCAACGCGCGGCAGACCACCGGTGATGTCCTTGGTACCGCTGGACTCTTGCGGGATACGCGCGACCGCGTCACCCACGCCCACGTTGGCACCATCCTCCAGGTTCACGATCGCCTTGCCCGGCAGGAAGTACTGGGCGGCAACATCGGTACCCGGGATCATGACATCCTTGCCGTTCTGGTCGACCAGCTTCACAGTCGGACGCATCTCTTTACCGGCGCTCGGACGTTCGTTGACATCCAGCACGACGATAGAGGAGAGACCGGTCAGCTCGTCGGTCTGACGAGTGATGGTCACACCGTCGATCATGTGTTCGAAGTCCAGGCGACCTGCTACTTCGGTGATGATCGGGTGGGTGTGCGGATCCCAGTTGGCGACGGTATCACCAGCACTCACGGCCTGGCCATCTTTCACTTCCAGGACGGAACCGTAAGGCAGCTTGTGGCTTTCCTTGGTACGGCCCATCTCGTCCATGATGGTCAGTTCGGTAGAACGGGAGGTGATAACCAGCTTGTCTGCACTGTTGGTAACAAACTTGGCGTTCTGCAGCTTGATGCTACCGGTGTTCTTGACCTGGATGCTGCTCTCGGCAGCAGCTCGGGATGCGGCACCACCGATGTGGAAGGTACGCATCGTCAGCTGGGTACCCGGCTCACCGATGGACTGGGCGGCGATAACACCGACAGCCTCACCCTTGTTCACCAGGTGACCACGGGCCAGATCACGGCCGTAGCAGTGGGCACAGTTACCGAAGTCGGTCTCACAGGTGATGGCAGAACGTACCTTCACGCGGTCGACGGAGTTACGCTCCAGCAGGTCACACAGATACTCGTCGAGCAGCGTATTGCGCGCGACCAGGATCTCGCTTTCAGTACCCGGCTTGATCACGTCTTCGGCGACCACACGACCCAGCACGCGCTCACGCAGCGGCTCGACCACGTCACCACCTTCGATCAGCGGAGTCATCCACAGACCTTCGGTCGTACCGCAATCGTCCTCGGTGATCACCATGTCCTGAGCCACGTCAACCAGACGACGAGTCAGGTAACCGGAGTTCGCCGTCTTCAGTGCGGTATCCGCCAGACCCTTACGAGCACCGTGAGTGGAGATGAAGTACTGCAGTACGTTCAGACCTTCACGGAAGTTCGCCACGATCGGCGTTTCGATGATGGAACCATCCGGCTTGGCCATCAGGCCACGCATACCGGCCAGCTGACGGATCTGGGCGGCGGAGCCCCGCGCACCAGAGTCGGCCATCATGAAGATGCTGTTGAAGGAGGCCTGCTCTTCTTCTTCACCCAGGGAGTTGACGTTCCGCTCCTTGGAGAGGTTATCCATCATGGCCTTGGAGACGCGATCGTTCGCGCTGGCCCAGATATCGATAACCTTGTTGTAGCGTTCGCCCGCGGTCACCAGACCGGACAGGAACTGGTCCTGGATCTCGGCGACTTCGGCTTCGGCTGCCGCAATGATGTCTTTCTTGGCATCCGGGATGACCATGTCATCGATACCAACGGAAGCACCGGACAGGGCCGCGTAATGGAAACCGGTATACATCAGCTGGTCAGCGAAGATGACGGTGTCCTTCAGGCCCTGCTTGCGATAGCAGGTGTTCAGCAGACGGGAGATGAGCTTTTTGCCCAGCGCCTTGTTGGATACGGATTTGATCCAGTTCTGCGGATTGGCATCCAGATCGGCCTGCTCGGCGGCAGTCAGCACCTTGGGTTCGTCGATCAGCGCGTATTCCATGCCTTTGGGCAGGATCAGGCTCAGGATCGCACGACCAACTGTGGTGTTCTTCATCTCGGTGTGCGGCAGCAGGGAACCGTCTTCCTGACGCAGGTATTCGGTAATGCGCACTTTCACACGAGCATGGAGATCGGCCAGACCGGCGCGATAGACCTTCTCGGCTTCTTTCGGGCCGGCCAGCACCATACCTTCGCCCTTGGCGTTGATACGGGCACGGGTCATGTAGTACAGACCCAAGACCACGTCCTGGGAAGGAACGATGATCGGCTCACCGGAGGCAGGCGACAGGATGTTGTTGGTAGACATCATCAGGGCGCGCGCTTCCAGCTGGGCTTCCAGGGTCAGCGGTACGTGGACCGCCATCTGGTCACCATCGAAGTCCGCGTTATAGGCGGCACAGACGAGCGGGTGCAGCTGGATGGCCTTGCCTTCGATCAGGGTCGGTTCAAACGCCTGGATACCCAGACGGTGCAGGGTCGGTGCACGGTTCAGCAGGACCGGGTGTTCGCGGATCACTTCGTCCAGGATGTCCCAAACGACGGCTTCTTCGCGCTCCACCATTTTCTTGGCGGCCTTGATGGTGGTCGCCAGACCACGGGATTCCAGCTTGCCATAGATGAAGGGCTTGAACAGCTCGAGCGCCATCTTCTTCGGCAGACCGCACTGATGCAGACGCAGGGTCGGACCTACGGTGATAACGGAACGACCGGAGTAGTCGACACGTTTACCCAGCAAGTTCTGACGGAAACGACCTTGCTTACCCTTGATCATGTCGGCCAAGGATTTCAGCGGGCGCTTGTTGGAACCTGTGATGGCACGACCACGACGGCCGTTATCCAGCAGGGCATCCACGGACTCTTGCAGCATGCGCTTTTCGTTGCGCACTATGATGTCCGGCGCCGCCAGATCCAGCAGACGCTTCAGGCGGTTGTTACGGTTGATCACGCGACGGTACAGATCGTTCAGATCGGAAGTCGCGAAACGGCCGCCGTCCAGCGGTACCAGCGGACGCAGGTCCGGCGGCAGCACAGGCAGCACTGTCATGATCATCCACTCCGGCTTGTTGCCGGACTGCAGGAAGGCTTCCATCAGCTTCAGGCGCTTGGTGGTCTTCTTGCGCTTGGTCTCGGAGTTGGTTTGATCCAGCTCCTCGCGCATGGTCTTGACTTCACCTTCCAGATCGATGGCACGCAGCAATGCAAGGATTGCTTCGGCACCCATCTTGGCGTCGAATTCGTCGCCCCACTCTTCCAGTGCGTCCAGATAGTTCTCTTCGGACAGCATCTGGCTGCGCTCGAGGTTGGTCATGCCGGGTTCGATCACTACATAGGATTCGAAATACAGCACGCGCTCGATGTCACGCAGGGTCATGTCCAGCAGCAGACCGATACGGGACGGCAGGGACTTCAGGAACCAGATGTGGGCAGTCGGGCTGGCCAGCTCGATGTGGCCCATGCGCTCGCGACGGACCTTGGTCTGAGTCACTTCTACGCCGCACTTCTCGCAGATCACACCACGGTGTTTCAGGCGCTTGTACTTGCCGCACAGACACTCGTAGTCCTTCACCGGTCCGAAGATACGGGCGCAGAACAGACCATCACGTTCCGGCTTGAAAGTCCGGTAGTTGATGGTCTCAGGCTTTTTGACCTCACCGAATGACCAGGAGCGGATCATGTCAGGAGAGGCCAGACCGATCTTGATACTGTCAAACTCTTCGGTCTTGGTCTGAGCCTTCAAAAACTTGAGTAAGTCTTTCACGTGTTTCCCCTGTCAGGAGTCTAACCTCGGCGCCCTACTGCCAAAGCAGCAGGGCGCCCACGTCAATTCTCGAACAATAAGAGCGAGCTCTTACTCTTCGTCCAGCTCGATGTTGATACCCAGAGAGCGGATTTCCTTCAACAGTACGTTGAAGGATTCGGGCATGCCCGGCTCCATACGGTGGTCGCCATCCACGATGTTCTTGTACATCTTGGTACGGCCATTCACATCGTCAGACTTGACGGTCAGCATTTCCTGCAGGGTATATGCCGCACCGTAAGCCTCCAGGGCCCACACTTCCATCTCACCGAACCGCTGACCACCGAACTGTGCCTTACCACCCAGCGGCTGCTGGGTAACCAGGCTGTAGGAGCCGGTAGAACGCGCGTGCATCTTGTCGTCTACCAAGTGGTTCAGCTTCAGCATGTACATGTAACCCACGGTGACCTTGCGCTCGAAGGCGTTACCGGTACGACCGTCGAACAGGGAGATCTGACCGGATTCCGGCAGATCGGCCAGCTTCAGCAAGGCCTTGATTTCGCGCTCTTTGGCACCATCAAAGACAGGTGTAGCAACCGGCAGACCCTTACGCAGGTTACCCGCAAGGGTACGTACGTCGTCATCAGACAGCTCGGCGATGTTCACTTGCTGGGTGTCTTTCTCGCCCAGGTCATAGACCTGTTGCAGGAAGTCACGCATCTCGTGCAGCTCGCGCTGATCCTTGATCATGCGGTCTATCTTCTCGCCGATGCCCTTGGCCGCGAGGCCCAGATGCACTTCGAGGATCTGACCGATGTTCATACGGGACGGTACGCCCAGCGGGTTCAGTACGATGTCGACCGGACGGCCGAACTCGTCATGGGGCATGTCCTCGACCGGGCAGATCTTGGAGATAACACCCTTGTTACCGTGACGGCCCGCCATCTTGTCACCCGGTTGGATGCGACGCTTGACTGCCAGGTAAACCTTGACGATTTTCAGTACGCCCGGCGCCAGATCATCACCCTGGATAATCTTGCGACGTTTGTTCTCGAACTTCTTGTCGAAGTCGGCTTTCAGCTCGATGTGCTGTTCGGCGATCTGCTCCAGCTCGATCTGCTTGGCTTCATCTTCGATGGCCAATTCAAACCACTTGGAACGATCCAGCTTGTTCAGACGATCTTCGCTGTAACCGGCGGCCAGCAGCAGGTTGCGGGAGCGGCCGAAAATGCCGTCTTCCAGGATCTTGAACTCTTCGGTCAAGTCCTTCTTCGCTTCCTTCAGCTGCATCTCTTCGATTTCTTTGGCGCGCTTGTCTTTTTCCACGCCATCGCGGGTAAAGACTTGCACGTCAACCACGGTACCGTACACACCGTTCGGCACACGCAGGGAGGAGTCCTTCACATCGGAGGCCTTCTCACCGAAGATGGCGCGCAGCAGCTTCTCTTCCGGGGTCAGCTGGGTTTCACCCTTGGGTGTTACCTTGCCGACCAGGATGTCGCCGCCCTTCACTTCGGCACCCACGTAGACGATACCGGACTCGTCCAGCTTGGACAGAGCGGCTTCACCCACGTTCGGGATGTCGGCAGTGATCTCTTCCGGACCCAGCTTGGTGTCACGGGAGATACAGGCCAGTTCCTGGATATGGATGGTGGTCAGGCGATCTTCCTGTACCACGCGCTCATTCACCAGGATCGAGTCTTCGAAGTTGTAACCGTTCCACGGCATGAAGGCGACGCGCAGGTTTTGGCCCAGCGCCAGTTCGCCCAGATCGGTAGACGGGCCGTCAGCCAGCACGTCGCCCGCCATCACCGGCTCACCCAACATCACGCAAGGACGCTGGTTGATACAGGTGTTCTGGTTGGAACGGGTGTACTTGGTCAGGCTGTAGATGTCGATGCCGGCTTCGCCTGGCAGCAGCTCATCTTCATTGACCTTGATAACGATACGGGAGGCATCGACATAGTCGATCATGCCGCCACGCTTGGCCACTACGGTAACACCGGAGTCAACGGCCACGGCGCGTTCCATACCGGTACCTACCAGCGGCTTGTCAGCACGCAGAGTCGGTACGGCCTGACGTTGCATGTTCGAACCCATCAGGGCTCGGTTAGCATCATCGTGCTCCAGGAACGGGATCAGGGCCGCTGCCACAGAAACTATCTGTTGCGGGCTCACGTCCATGTACTGGATCTGGTCGGCGTTCATAAAGGTGGATTCACCCTTGTGACGGCACGGGATCAACTCGTCTTTCAGACGGCCATCTTCGGTGGTCGCGGCGTTAGCCTGTGCGATCACGTACTTGCCTTCTTCGATTGCTGACAGGTAATCCACTTCGTCGGTGATCACACCGTCGATGACCTTGCGGTACGGGGTCTCGAGGAAACCGTACTCGTTGGTGCGGGAATACACGGACAGCGAGTTGATCAGACCGATGTTCGGACCTTCCGGAGTCTCGATGGGGCACAGACGACCGTAGTGAGTCGGGTGTACATCTCGAACTTCGAAGCCGGCACGCTCACGGGTCAGACCGCCCGGGCCCAACGCGGAAATACGACGCTTGTGGGTCACTTCAGACAGCGGGTTGTTCTGGTCCATGAACTGGGACAGCTGGCTGGAACCGAAGAACTCTTTGACCGCGGCGGAAATCGGCTTGGCGTTGATCAGATCCTGCGGCATCAGGGTGTCCAGGTCGCCCAGGGAGAGACGCTCCTTGACCGCACGCTCGACACGCACCAGACCGACACGGAACTGGTTCTCTGCCATTTCACCGACAGAACGGATACGACGGTTACCCAGGTGGTCGATATCGTCCACCTCGTCATTGCCGTTACGGATGTCGATCAGGCGCTTCATGACTTCGACGATGTCGTCTTTGGTCAGCACGCCAACGCCGGTCTCGTCTTCACGACCCAGACGGCGGTTGAACTTCATCCGACCCACGGTAGACAGGTCGTAACGCTCGGAAGAGAAGAACAGGTTCTCGAACAGCTGCTCGGCCGCTTCGCGGGTGGGCGGCTCGCCCGGACGCATCATGCGGTAGATCTCGACCAGCGCTTCCAGACGACTGGAGCTGGAGTCGATGCGCAGGGTTTCGGACATGTAGGCACCGTGGTCCAGTTCGTTGGTGAACAGAACCTCGAAGTGCTTGAAGCCGGCTTGGGACAGATTGGCAACCGCTTCCAGGCTCAGAGCCTGGTTGGCAGTCACGACCATTTCACCAGTTTGCGGGTGCGCGTAGTTCTTGGCTGCAACTTTGCCAACAACGTACTCTACCGGCACCTCGATCTGGGTGATGGCGTCTTTTTCCAACTGACGGATATGACGGGCAGTGACACGACGACCAGTCTCAACCACCACGGCGCCATTGGCAATGATGTCGAAGGTCGCAGTCTCACCACGCAGGCGCTCGGGCACCAGATCCATCATCAACTTGCCATCTTTGACCTCGAAACCAATGGTCTCGAAGAAGGTGGCCAGGATTTCTTCGGAACTGAAGTCCAGGGCGCGCAGAATAATGGAGGCCGGCAGTTTACGACGACGGTCGATACGGACAAACAGGTTGTCTTTCGCATCGAACTCGAAGTCCAGCCAGGAGCCACGGTAGGGGATAACGCGGGCGTTATACAGTACCTTACCGGATGAATGTGTTTTGCCTTTATCGTGGTCGAAGAAGACGCCCGGGCTGCGGTGCAGCTGGGAGACGATAACCCGTTCGGTACCATTGATGACAAAGGTGCCGTTTTCGGTCATGAGCGGAATTTCGCCCATGTACACTTCTTGTTCCTTGATATCTTTGACGGTGCCGGCAGCTGCTTCACGGTCGTACAGAACCATACGAAGCTTGACACGCAGCGGCGCGGAGTAGGTCACTCCACGGATCTGGCATTCTTTTACGTCAAATACCGGCTCACCCAGGCGATAGCTGACATACTGAAGCTCAGCACTACCGGAGTAACTGGTGATCGGGAAAACGCTACGGAAAGCGGCCTCTAGGCCATATTCACCTTCCGGGTCAGCCTCGATGAACTGCTTGAAGGAGTCCAGCTGAATGGACAACAGATAAGGCGTGTCCAGTACCTGGTCTCGCTTACCGAAGTCCTTACGAATGCGTTTTTTTTCGGTATAAGAGTAAACCATAGGGTTCCTCAGCTCGCTGATAAGTGACCCACTCTGTCCCGCGGGACAGCTCTGTCTCAACACCGTTTTGTGTTGGCCCGGACGATGAGGCGGTCCGGATTGCTGGTGCACTGAGAGTCGTAAACGGTGTGAAATGCTCTCAGTCTACAGCGCAAAAAGGCTGGTGAACAAACATTCACCAGCCCTAGCCTGTTTTATCAGGCTAATCTACATAAATGCAGATTATTTGATCTCAACAGAAGCACCGGCAGCTTCCAGCTCTTTCTTCAGAGCTTCAGCTTCGTCTTTGGAGACGGCTTCTTTCAGGTTGGTCGGAGCGGCTTCTACCAGGTCCTTGGCTTCTTTCAGGCCCAGGCCGGTGGCAGCACGAACGGCCTTGATGACGGCAACTTTGTTGGCGCCAGCAGCAGTCAGAACTACGTCGAACTCGGTCTTCTCTTCTACTGCTTCAGCGGCCGGACCGGCAGCTACAGCAACAGCGGCAGAAACACCGAACTTCTCTTCCATTGCTTCGATCAGCTCAACAACTTCCATTACGGACATGGAAGCAACGGCTTCGATGATTTGGTCTTTAGTGATAGACATGACAAAAATTCCTGATGTTGAATAAACTCAAACAGCCTAAATAGGCGAGAATCAAGCAGCAGCTTGTTTCTGGTCGCGAACAGCAGCGATAGTACGAACCAGCTTGCCAGCAGAGGCTTCCTTCATGGTAGCCATCAACTTCGCAATTGCTTCGTCGTAGGTCGGCAGCGTGGCCAGACGATCAATTTGTGCTGCGGCGATAAACTCACCGTTAAAAGCGCCAGCCTTGATTTCGAACTTTTGGTTCGCTTTGGCAAACTCTTTGAACAGACGAGCGGCAGCGCCCGGGTGTTCGTTAGAGAAAGCAATCAAGGTAGGACCAGTCAATACGTCGTTCAGGCAACCGAATTCGGTGCCCTCTACCGCGCGACGCAGCAGGGTGTTACGCACAACGCGCATGTACACACCGGCTTCACGAGCGGATTTACGCAGGACGGTCATCTTGTCAACAGTCACACCGCGAGAATCGGCTACAACTGCAGACAGAGCGCCTTTGGCAGCTTCGTTGACTTCAGCAACAATTGCCTTTTTGTCTTCGAGTCCCAATGCCATTGGCTTAACTCCTGGATTGAATCTGAGTCTCATGACTCAGTACTGACACATCCCCCCTACCTTCACAACAGAGGGGAACGATGCGGTAGCAGGATTCCAGAAGAGAAAGAAAACTTTCTCGCTGGGTTTCCGGCACCGTCTACGCAGGAAGGATTAAGGCCTTGCAGCCACCTGCGGTCTTGGACGGAGGTCGAAACCCCCAACCAATCAAGGCGCAAAATTATAGATTAAATTTTGCGCCTTGTAAAATCCATCAATTAGCCCTGAGCTTCCAGAGAAGCTTGGTCTACGGCAACACCGGCACCCATGGTGGTGGAGATGCTGACTTTCTTGATGAAGATGCCTTTGGCGGAAGAGGGTTTGCCCTTTTTCAGAGCAACCAGCAGAGCTTCCAAGTTTTCTTTCAGCTGAACTTCGTTGAAAGAAACCTTACCCAGAGTGGTATGGATGATACCATTCTTGTCATTGCGGTAACGAACCTGACCGGCTTTAGCATTCTTCACAGCTTCAGCAACGTTCGGGGTTACGGTACCCACTTTCGGGTTAGGCATCAGGCCGCGCGGGCCCAGGATTTGGCCCAGTTGACCAACAACGCGCATGGCATCCGGGGATGCGATCACGACGTCGAAGTTCATCTCGCCTTTCTTGACCAGCTCGGCCAGGTCATCCATACCAACCAGTTCAGCACCGGCAGCCTTGGCGGCTTCGGCGTTGGCACCCTGGGTGAATACGGCGACACGGATGTCACGACCGGTACCGTGCGGCAGTACAGTAGCACCACGTACGTTTTGGTCGGATTTACGAGCATCGATACCCAGGTTAACGGCAACGTCAACGCTTTCAACGAACTTGGCGGTAGCCAGTTCTTTCAGCAGGGCAATGGCTTCGTTGATGGAGTACTCTTTGGTACCGTCAACTTTTTCGCGAATAACGCGCATACGCTTGGAAAGTTTTGCCATTGTCTTAATCCTCCACTACCAGGCCCATGGAACGAGCGGAGCCTGCGATGCAACGTACTTTTGCATCCAGATCGGCACCAGTCATGTCCGGCTCTTTGGTCTTGGCGATTTCTTGCAGCTGAGCAACAGTCACCTTACCAACCTTGTCTTTGTTCGGCTTGGCGGAACCAGACTGGATGCCAGCAGCTTTCTTCAGCAGGAAGGAAGCAGGCGGAGTCTTGGTTTCGAAGGTGAAGGAACGGTCGCTGTAAACGGTGATCACGACCGGAGTCGGTGAGCCTTTTTCCAGCTTTTCTGTACGAGCGTTGAACGCCTTACAGAATTCCATGATGTTCACACCGTGCTGACCCAGAGCAGGACCAACGGGAGGGCTGGGGTTAGCACTGCCAGCCTTAACTTGCAGCTTGATATAAGCTGTGACTTTCTTAGCCATTACGAAAATACCTCAAAAATGGGTTCTAGCGCCTCGGAGACATGCTCCTGCAAACGGCTCCCCAACAAATAAAGGGGCAGCGAATTATAGAGATAATCGCTGCCCCTGACAACCGTTAAACGTACAGAGTTTAATCAGCCCTTTTCGACCTGACCAAAATCCAGTTCTACCGGCGTTGAGCGACCGAAGATCAATACAGAGACCTTCACGCGGCTCTTCTCGTAGTCCACTTCTTCAACGGTGCCATTGAAGTCAGCGAACGGACCATCGGCAACCCGCACCATTTCACCCGGTTCAAACAGGGTTTTCGGACGCGGCTTGTCGTGGGCATCTTGCAGACGATTGAGGATGGCATCCGCTTCCTTATCGGAGATCGGAGCTGGACGATCGGAGGTGCCGCCGATGAAGCCCATCACACGCGGCACATTGCGTACCAGGTGCCATGTGGTCTCGTCCATCATCATCTGGACCAGGACATAACCCGGGAAAAATTTGCGCTCACTCTTGCGCTTCTGGCCGGCACGCATCTCGACCACTTCTTCGGTCGGGACCAGCACTTCGCCAAACAGCTCTTCCATACCATGCATCTTGATATGTTCACGCAGGGATTTGGCAACCCGGCCTTCATAGCCGGAAAATGCCTGCACGACATACCATCTCATACGTTGTTCACGTTGTTCAGTCATGGCTTTTCCTTACACACCGGTAATCAGGTTGACCAACCAGACCAAGGCACCGTCCAGAATGAACAGCAAGAGCCCCATCACGGCGGTCACCGCCAGCACAATCAGGGTTGTCTGAATGGCTTCCTGGCGGGTCGGCCATACGACCTTGCGGACTTCCAGGCGCGACTCACGAGCAAAAGCCAGTGTTGCCTTACCTTTGGTGGTTTGCAGGGCCACTGCACCTGCAGCAGCGATGACAACGACCACACCCAGGGCGCGGACGGCGGCGACAACGTCAGTGAGCAGGTAATTACCTACCACAGCGGCCGCCAGGATGATGAAAACCAGGCCCCAAAGAAGGGTATCCTTGCTTCCGCCCTGTCCCTCAGAACTAACACTCATACAACCCACCTGTATCTGACGTAACCAAAGACACAAAAGCCCCGTACGAGACGAGGTATATGGCAGGGGCGGCAGGACTCGAACCCGCAACCATCGGTTTTGGAGACCGCTGTTCTACCAATTCGAACTACGCCCCTGCATAAGAAAGCCCCTATTATAGGGGCTTTGCTTTATTTATGTAAGCCAAGATTAAGCGATAACTTTGGCTACAACACCAGCACCTACGGTACGGCCACCTTCACGGATAGCGAAACGCAGGCCGTCGTCCATCGCGATCGGAGCGATCAGGGTAACAACCATTTTGATGTTGTCGCCTGGCATTACCATTTCAACGCCTTCCGGCAGTTCGATGGTACCGGTCACGTCGGTAGTACGGAAGTAGAACTGCGGACGGTAGCCCTTGAAGAACGGAGTATGACGACCACCTTCTTCTTTGGACAGCACGTACACTTCGGATTCGAACTTGGTGTGCGGCTTGATGGAGCCCGGCTTGGCCAGTACTTGACCACGCTCAACTTCTTCACGCTTCACGCCACGCAGCAGGGCGCCAACGTTCTCACCAGCACGGCCTTCGTCCAGCAGTTTGCGGAACATTTCAACACCGGTACAGGTGGTAGAAACGGTGTCTTTGATACCGACGATTTCTACAGTCTCACCAACTTTAACGATACCGCGCTCTACACGACCGGTAACAACGGTACCACGGCCAGCGATGGAGAAGACGTCTTCGATAGGCATCAGGAACGGCAGGTCAATGGCACGCTCCGGCTCCGGGATGTAGGTATCCAGGTGGTGAGCCAGCTCGATGATCTTCTCTTCCCATGCAGCGTCGCCTTCCAGCGCTTTCAGCGCGGAACCACGAACTACCGGCAGGTCATCACCCGGGAAGTCGTACTCGGTCAGCAGTTCACGAACTTCCATCTCGACCAGTTCGAGCAGCTCTTCGTCGTCTACCATGTCGCACTTGTTCATGAACACGATCATGTACGGGATACCAACCTGGCGACCCAGCAGGATGTGCTCACGAGTTTGCGGCATCGGGCCGTCAGTCGCGGCTACTACCAGGATCGCGCCGTCCATCTGGGCAGCACCGGTGATCATGTTCTTAACGTAGTCGGCGTGACCCGGGCAATCTACGTGGGCGTAGTGACGGATAGCGGTGTCGTATTCTACGTGGGAGGTGTTGATGGTGATACCACGCTCACGCTCTTCCGGTGCCTTGTCGATCTGGTCGAAGGCGAAAGCTTTACCACCGAAGTGCTTGGCCAGCACGTTGGTGATGGCGGCGGTCAGGGTGGTTTTACCGTGGTCAACGTGGCCGATGGTACCCACGTTAACGTGCGGTTTATTACGCTCAAATTTTTCTTTAGACATGATCGTCCCTCTAAACTAACGCTGAGTACGCGGTGGCAAGCTAACCACAGAACAGTTTATATGATGGATTTGAATCAGGGGGACAGAGAGGATGGTGCTGGCAGGCAGGTTCGATTGCCGAACTCACCCTAGGGTGTGGCTTTCAGAATTACCTGAGCCATATCAGCATCTTGGAGCGGGCAGCGGGAATCGAACCCGCATCATCAGCTTGGAAGGCTGAGGTAATAGCCATTATACGATGCCCGCATTTCTCTAACCCAAAGAACTCAAACCGCAGAGAAATATGGTGGAGGGAGAAGGATTCGAACCTTCGAAGGCAGAGCCGTCAGATTTACAGTCTGATCCCTTTGGCCGCTCGGGAACCCCTCCGATTGCACGAATGCCACAACGGTAATTCTGCTTGCACCCGTTGTTTTTGTCGCTTTTGCTGGGCAAATAGACGACAGACATCCAAGCGTCGCGCATTTTATGGTAAGGATTTTGGGGATGCAACCACTGCGCCCTGCAAAATGTGCATTATTGCCGGGATCTATGCAAAAAAACGCTCCTCCTCAGTCCCAACCGGACGCGTCCCTTGTCGCTCCCGATCCCTTGGTGTATGGTCGCCCTGCCCAAGAAACAGTGATGACACCATGACGACAGAGCATAACCCCTATTTGCAATTCACCCGCGAACAATGGGCGTTATTGCGCGATGCGGTCCCCCTGACCCTGACCGAGAGGGACCTGCACACCCTGCGTGGCATCAACGAGAAGGTGTCATTGCGCGAGGTGGAAGAGATCTATCTGCCCCTTTCCCGCCTGCTCAATCTCTACGTCAAGGCCAAGCAGCGCCGCAGTCGGGTGCTGGAGCAGTTTCTCGGCCAGTCTCGCGGCAAGGGCACCTACATCATCAGCATCGCCGGCAGCGTGGCGGGGGGAAAGAGCACCACGGCCCGCATCCTGCAAGCATTGCTGGAGCGCTGGCCCGAGCACCCGCGGGTAGAGCTGGTCACCACGGATGGCTTCCTTTATCCCAACAAGGAGCTGGAAGAGCGTGGGCTGATGCGCCGCAAGGGTTTTCCGGAATCCTACGACATCCGCCATCTGGTGGAGTTTGTCGCCAATATTCGTGCGGGTCACGAGAAGGTCGAAGCGCCGGTTTACTCCCACCTTATCTACGACATCCTGCCCGATGAGAAGAAGGTGGTGGAGCAGCCGGACATCCTGATCCTGGAGGGGCTCAACGTGCTGCAGAGCGGCATGGATTACCCCCAGGAGCCCCACAGGGTCTTCGTGTCAGATTTTGTCGACTTCTCCATCTATGTGGACGCCGACGCCGAGCTGCTGCGCGCCTGGTACATAGATCGCTTCCTCAAGTTCCGCAGCGGGGCTTTCTCGGATCCGGACTCCTACTTCCACCACTATGCCAAACTGGCGGAAAGCGAGGCGACCGAGATTGCCAGCAACATATGGCAAGACATCAACTATCTGAATCTGCAAGAGAACATCTTGCCGACCCGGGAGCGGGCCAACCTGATCCTGACCAAGGGACAAGAGCACGCCATCGAGCAGATCAAGCTGCGCAAGTGACCGCAGCGGGTCGCCGGATAACGAAGAGGGGGCCCGCAGGCCCCCTCTTCTATTGGGTTCTCATGAGCCAGTCTCGCTCAGTCGCCCCGGCGCAGGGAGATCTCTCCCCCCAGATAGAGTTTGACTCCCTCGTCCGTTTCCAGCCGCAGGGCACCACGATCGTCGATGCCCCGGGCTATGCCGCGGATCACCTGCTCCCCCATCAGCAACTTCACCGGTTGGCCGGCAAAGTAGTCGAGCCGGTTCCAGCTCTCGACGAAGCTCGCCAGACCGCTCTGCTCGAAGGTCTGCATGGCCTCTTGCAGATGCAGGAGTACGCAGGCCGCCAGCTGGTTGCGATCCACCAGTTCGGGCTGAACCTGGCGCAGCTCTGACCAGGCCTGATCGATCTTCTCCCCCTGCTGGCTCGGCATCGCCAGATTGAGGCCGATGCCGATCACCAGATGGCAGCTGGCGCCGGCGCTGCCGCTCATCTCCACCAGTATGCCCGCCAGCTTGCGGCCCTGGTAATAGAGATCGTTCGGCCACTTGAGCTCCACCCCGGGGTAGCCGAGGGATTCCAGCACCTCCACCACGGCCACCCCCACCGCCAGACTCAGCCCCATGGCGGCCGCCATGCCCTGCTCGAGCCGCCAGTACATGCTGAGGATCAGCTGGCAACCGAACGGCGAGACCCAGGGCTTGCCACGACGCCCCCGACCGGCGGTCTGGCACTCGGCCAGGCAACTCTCGCCGGCGCTCAGCTGGTTGACCCGCTCAAACAGATACTGGTTGGTGGAGTCGATCACCGAGAAGCAGTGTACCGGCGCCATGGGGGCCAGGGCCTGCAGTTGCGCCTGATCATAGAGTGCCATGGGAACCGCCAGGCGGTACCCCTTGCCGGTCAGGCTGAACAGATCCAGCCCCAGCTCCTTGAGGGCGGCCATGTGCTTGCTCACAGCCGCACGGCTGATGCCGAGCTGCTCCCCCAGCTGTTCGCCGGAATGAAACTGGCCATCGCTGAGCAGGGTGATCAGGGTCTGTCTGACGGGAGTTAGGGTCATGCCAGCACCTCGTCCAGCCAGGTTTCGCCGGTGAGCCCCATGAAGCGCACCTCGTGCTCCAGCACGACACCGAACTTGTGCTCCACGCTGTCACGGACATGGGCCGCCAGGGCGATGAGCTCCATGGCGCTGGCGCCCCCGAGGTTGACCAGCACCAGCGCCTGCTCCTGATGGACGGCGGCACGGCCGATGGCAAAGCCCTTGAGCCCGCACTGATCGATGAGCCAGCCCGCCGCCAGCTTGGCCTGCCCTTCCCCGGCCGGGTAGCAGGGCATCTGCGGATATTGCCCCTTGAGTGCATCCGCCACCGAGGTTGGCACCACGGGGTTCTTGAAGAAGCTGCCCGCGTTGCCGAGCACGGCAGGGTCCGGCAACTTGGCCATGCGGGTGGCACAGACGGTGTCGAAGATGGCCTGCGCACCTGGGTGCTCGCCGAGGGCCGCCAAGGGGCCATAGCCGATCACGGGTTGCCAGACCTTGGGCAGGCGCAACCCGACGGCGGTGATGAAGTGGGTGTCCTGATAATCGTGCTTGAAGATGCTGTCACGATAGCCGAACTGACAGTCGGCTGCGGCGATGCGCTCCACCTCGCCGCTCTGCCAGTTGAATGCCTCCACATAGGCACAGAACCGGGCCAGTTCGACCCCGTAAGCGCCTATGTTCTGCACCGGGGCCGCACCGACTGTGCCCGGGATCAGCGCCAGGTTCTCCAGCCCATGCCAGCCCTGTTGCAGGGCATGGCACACTAGCTGATGCCACTCCTCCCCCGCCGCCACGTGCAGCAACCAGTGGCTGTCGTCATCCTGCAGCGCTATGCCTTTCATCCGATTGAGCACGACCAGACCGGCAAAATCATTGCAGAACAAGATGTTGCTCCCACCACCCAGCACCAGGCGCGGCAAGGCGCTCAGCTCCGAATTGGCCCGCAACTGGCAAAGATCATCCAACTGGGCCACTTCGGCCAGCCAGAGGCAATGTGCTTCCAAACCCAGGGTATTGAGGGCCGCCAAGGGGGCATGGGGAGTGAGTTTCATCTGCGTGTTCCGACAAGGGCAAGGGCGCAGTTTACCCCAGATCCCCCGGGACGAAAAACCCGGGTACTGTTCGGACTCAAACCGCTGGAGTAAAGTAAGCCCTTCAGCCCGTTGAGGAAGCATGAATGAACAATCAATTCGCCGTCATCGGCCTCGGCCTGTTCGGCAGCGCACTGTGTGAAGAGCTGCAGTTGCAGAATGCCGAGGTGCTGGCCATCGATATCGACGAGAGCAAGACCCGCCAGATAGCAACCCTGTGCAATCACGTCATAGTGGCCGATGCCACCGATGAGGCCACGGTCGCCGAGCTGGGACTGGCCAATTTCGACATCGTCTTCGTCGCCATCGGCGACAGCCTGGAGACCAGCATACTCACCACGCTGGTGCTGAAGGAAGCCGGGGTGAAGAAGGTATGGGTCAAGGCGCGTGACAAGTTCCACGCCAAGATCCTGCAGAAGGTGGGCGCCGACAAGGTGATCAACCCGGAGTGGGACATGGGTCGCCGGGTCGCCCAGAGCATGCTGGACAACCGGCTGTTCGACTATCTGGAGCTGGGACACGACATGGTGCTGACCGAATTCGTGATCGGTCTGCAACAGAACGGCCGTACCCTGGCCGATCTGCACCTGCTGCAACAGAGCGACTTCCAGTTGCTGGCCATCAAGCGCGGTGAGGTGCTGCACAACGTGCTGACCGGCAAGATGGAGCTGCAGCTCGGTGACATCCTGATCCTGGCCGGCAACAAGCACGCTATCGATCACTGGCTCGACACCCTATGATCAACTGGCGCAGCAACTACGCCTTCGCCCTGTACAGGGATACCGAGTCCCGCTGGAGTGAAGCCAGGCTGATCCTGGGCAGCTTTCTCATCATCTTGTTGGTCGGTACCCTGTTTCTGGTGCAGCCCTCGAGCCACAACGGCGAGGTCACCTTCATCAATGCCCTGTTCACCGCGACCTCGGCCATCAGTGTGACCGGGCTAGGGGTGGTGGATACAGGCACCGCCTTTACCCTGCAAGGGCAGATCATACTGCTGATGCTGATGGAGATAGGGGGCCTGGGCCAGATGACCATGACCCTGCTGCTCATCGCCATGTTCAGCAAGCGGGTCGGCCTGCGCCAGCAGGTACTGGCGAAGGAGGCACTGGGCCAGGAGGGATCGGTCAACATCATCCAGCTGGTGAAGCGCATAGTGCTGTTCGCCCTGATTGCCCAGCTGATCGGCACCGCCATCATGGCCATTCGCTGGGTGCCCGAGATGGGCTGGGGCCATGGCCTCTACGTCAGCTTCTTCCATGCGGTTTCTGCCTTCAACAACGCCGGATTCTCGCTGTTTGCCAACAACCTCATCGACTACAGAGACGACCCCATCATCAGCCTGACCATACCGGCCCTGCTCATCCTCGGCGGCCTGGGTTTTACCGTCATCGTCGATCTGGTGCGCAACCGTCGCTGGCGCAAGCTCAAGCTGCACAGCAAGCTGATGTTGCTGATGACCCCGGGGCTGCTGCTGCTGGGCACCCTGATGTTCTGGCTGCTGGAGCACAACAATCCCGCCACCTTCGGCAACGCCGGGCCCGGCGGCCAGCTAATGGCGGCCTTCTTCCAGTCGGCCACGGCGCGCACGGCAGGCTTCAACACGGTGGACATTGGCCAGATGGTACCCGCCTCCCTGCTGTTCATGATGATGTTGATGTTCATCGGTGCTGGTGCCACCTCGACGGGGGGCGGTATCAAGGTCACCACCTTCGCCGTGGTGTTGCTGGCCACCCGGGCCTTCCTCACCAAGCGTCCCCATGTCACCGCCTTCGGCCGCACCCTGTCACCCCAGATAGTGACCCGATCCCTGGCCATCATCATCGTCAGCACCATGGTGTTGATGCTGGCCATGTTCCTGTTGATGCTCACGGAGTCGCTGCCCTTCGACAAGATCATGTTCGAGACCGTCTCGGCCTTTGCCACCGTCGGCCTCTCCACCGGCATCACCGCCTCCCTGAGCGAGCCGGGCAAGCTCATCCTGGTGCTGGTGATGATCTGCGGCCGTCTCGGGCCGCTGACCCTGGCGCTGATGCTGGCCAGACCGAGCGAGACCCGGATCCGCTACCCGGAAGAGGGCGTCTATACCGGCTGATCGGCCGCCAGAACCGGATCGAGAGAGGGGCCCAGGGCCCCTCTCTCTTTTTACGCTTCATGTCGCCGCAATGGCACCAGGCCACTCAGGCGGCCTTGCCTCTGGCCGGGCGCTTGCCCGCCCCCTTGCGGGGCGCCGCACCGGTGCCACTGGTCGACGAACTCTTGCGGCTGAAGCGCCGCTTGCTGGCCCCCGGCGCCTCCTTGGGCAGGGCGCTGAAGCTGGCTCCCGAATCCTGCCTGGCCCCCTCAATCAGGCCGTTGAGCTGATCGGTGAGCGGCCCCATAAATTGCTGGTAGCTGGCGTGACGCTCGGCGATCCGGCCGAGGTGCTGCTCCCACAGCGCCGTCATGTCCGGCGTGGTGGCAGTGGCAGGCAATGCCTGGATCAGGGCCCGTCCGGTCGGGGTCGCCTTGATGCTCTTGCCCTGCCGCACCAGGAAGCGGCGCTTGAACAGCAGATCTATGATGCCGGCCCGGGTCGCCTCCGTGCCGAGGCCATCTGTCTCGCGCAGGATCTTGCGGATCTCGGGATCCTGCACATGGCGGGCTATGCCCGTCATGGCGGCCAGCAGGGTGGCGTCGGTGAATGCCTTGGGAGCCTGGGTCATCTTCTCCAGCAGCTCGCCCCGCTCGCAGCGCAGCTCCTCGCCCTGACGCAGGGCCGGCAGGGTGCCCGCCTCCTCCTCATCGTCCTCTTCGACCCCGAGCAGCGCCTTCCAGCCCGCCTTGAGGATGCGCCGCGCCTTGGCCTGGAACAGGCCACCGGCGATGCGCAGCAACACCCGGCTGTCGTTGTATTCGAACGGCGGATAGAACTGCAGCAGGTACTGGCGGGCGACCAGGCCATAGAGCTTGCCCTCGTCGGCGGAGAGGCTGGCCAGGTTGCCATGCTTCTCGGTGGGGATGATGGCGTGGTGGGCATCCACCTTGCCGTCATTCCACGCCTTGCTGCGCAGCTTGCCATCTGCCTCGCTCACTGCCTTGGCCAGGGCCGGGGCCGTGGCGGCTATGGCATCCCGCACCTGGGGTGCCCGATTGAAGTGATCGCTCGGCAGATAGCGGCTGTCTGATCTGGGGTAGGTGATGAGCTTGTGGCGCTCGTAGAGGCTCTGGCAGACATCCAGCACCCGCTTGGCATCCATGCCAAACCGCTTGGCAGCATCGATCTGCAGGCTGGAGAGGTTGTAAGGCAGTGGCGCCGCCTGCTTGCGGGCTTGCTCTTCCACCTCCTCCACCCGGGCTGGCTGACCCTGGATGCGCTCCACCACCTTGGCAGCCAGCGCCCGGTTGAGCACCCGCCCCTCCTCGTCCTGCCAGGGCGCACAGGCCTCGGAAGGCAGCCACTTGGCGCTGAACCCTTCGTTGCGCTCCGTCACCACATGGGCCAGCACCTCGTAGAAGGGTTTGGGCACGAAGGCGTCTATCTCGAGATCCCGCCGCACCACCAGCCCCAGCAGCGGCGTCTGCACCCGGCCGACCGAGAGCAGCTCGCTGCAGCCGGCCTTGCGCCCGAGCAGGGTATAGGCACGGGTCATGTTGATGCCGTACAGCCAGTCCGCGCGGCTACGGGCCAGCGCCGAGACCGCCAGCGGTACGAACTCCTTGTTGTCCCGCAGCTTGTCGAGGGCACGGCGCACCGCGGGGGGGTTGAGATCGCTGATGAGGCAGCGCTGCACCGGCTTGAGTTTGGGGTAGCCGAGAAAATCGATCACCTCGTCCACCAGCAGTTGCCCTTCCCTGTCCGGGTCACCGGCATTGACCACGCAGTCGGCCTGCTTGATGAGCCGCTTGATCACGGCAAGCTGGCTCCTGGTCTTGGGTTTGGCCACCAGCTGCCACTGGCTCGGCACTATGGGGAGCTGCTCCATGCGCCACTGCTTGTAGGCGGCATCATAGGCATCGGGCTCCGCCTGCTCCAGCAGGTGGCCGATACACCAGGTCACCACGTCTCCCTGCGCCGTCTCGATGAAGCCCTCCCCCTTCTTGTGGGGCTTGGGCAGAACATCGGCGATGGCGCGGCCAAGGCTGGGCTTTTCGGCAATAAAGAGTCGCATGACTGACAAACCTGATCACTGTATATGCAAACAGTATATATCGAGCCTTTCGTAAAGCCCAACACCGGCCCATTCCGAGCCAGAAAGTCGCACTGGAGAACAAAACGTCGCGACAGTGCCGTTTCCAGCATCATTCGTACGGATATGATGACCAAAAGAGAGCCAAATAAGGCTAAACTAACAAAGTTAACCATCTGGGTTTGATTTTAATTCAAACAAAAACGTCTTTATGAAATTTAAAACCAAGAAAAACCAATTTAAAGAATAAAAAGCATAACCGAGGTCAATCCCTCACCCGTCAAGACTACTACTATATTGGTAATACCCGATTCGAAGGACACTGCCGCCATGCTTGGAAAAATGTTGAGAAAGACCTGGTTCTGGCTCCTGTTGCTCGGAGCCCTGCTGGGCGTCGCGGCACTGGGAGTGACAGTCACAGTGCTGCACAAGACCAGCTCCACCGAATTCTGCGTCTCCTGCCACTCCATGCAGACACCGCTCGCCGAGTATCAGGGCAGCGTCCACTTCCAGAACGTGAAGGGGATCCGTGCAGAGTGCGCCGACTGCCACATTCCCAATGAGCCCGCCTCCTACCTCTGGACCAAGATCCGCGCCGTGAAGGACATCTATCACGAGGCGATCGGCACCCTCGACACTCCTGAGAAATACGAAGCCCACAAGCTGCGCATGGCCCAGACGGTCTGGGATCAGCTCAAGGCCAATGACTCCGCCACCTGCCGCAGCTGCCACAGCTACGCCGCCATGGACATTCTGGCCCAGCGCCCGAACGCCCGCGCCGAGCATCCGGTCGCCATCAAGGAGGGCCAGACCTGCATCGACTGCCACCGCGGCGTCGCCCACATCATGCCTGACATGAGCGGTCTGGCAGCCGCCGGCGCCAGTGAACTGGCGGCTGCCGCGGCCCAGACCCCGGCCAGCGTCACCACCCGTTACGCCATCGCCACCACGCCCCTGTTCCTCGATGCCAAGGCCACCACGGACGAAGGCACCCTGATGCCGTCGACCAAGGTGGAAGTGCTGGCCAACGACAACGGCCGCGCCCAGGTGCAGATCGAGGGCTGGCAGCAGGACGGGGTGAGCGAGGTGTTCTACGCCGCCCCCGGCAAACGCATCCTGAGCGTGCTGGTCGGCGATGCCGCCAAGCAGGCGCTGGTCACCGGCAAGAGCGAGACCGACAGCGCCACCAACCTCACCTGGCATCAGGTCAAGCTGACCGCCTGGGTGGACGAGGCCCAGCTCATCGGCGATCAGGGCAAGCTGTGGCAATACGCCTCCACCCTGATGTCCAACAACTGTACCGGCTGCCACGGTCTGACCGCGCTGGATCACTTCAATGCCAACCAGTGGATAGGCGTCATCAAGGGCATGGAATCCCGCACCTCCCTCACCCCGGAGCAGGCTCGCATGCTGACCCAATACGTGCAGAAACACGCCAGTGACATGAGCGCGGCACACTAAGGCTGGAACAGAGGAATTCGATATGACTTTTTTCAATGATCAACAGACCAATCTGTCCCGCCGCAGCCTGCTCAAGGGCCTGGGGGCCTGTGCCGCCCTGCCTCTGCTCGGTGCCCTGTTCCCGAAACACGCCCTGGCCCAGGCCATCAGCACGGCGCTGGAGCAGTTCCCCACCCTGGTCCCCGCCCAGAAGGGCATACTGACCGGCGCCCACTGGGGAGCCTTCGAAGCCATAGTCGCCGATGGCCGCATGGTGCGGGTCCAGCCGGTGGCCGATGATCCGGCACCGAATGACCTCATCGACATGGCACCGTTCCAGGTCCATGCCAAGAACCGCATCAAGTACCCCATGGTGCGCAAGAGCTGGCTGGAGCACGGCCCGGGCGCCAAGCCGGAGCTGCGCGGCGCCGACGAGTGGGTGCGGGTGAGCTGGGAGCAGGCCATCGAACTGGTGGCCGGCGAGATCCAGCGGGTCCAGGGCGACTTCGGCCCCCAGGCGATCCACGCAGGCTCCTACGGCTGGAAGAGTGTCGGCATGTTCCACAACAGCCGCACCCTGCTACACCGCCTGATGAACCTCAGTGGCGGCTTCACCGGCTATGCCGGTGACTACTCCACAGGCGCGGCCCAGGTGATCATGTCCCACGTGATGGGCTCCATCGAGGTGTACGAGCAGCAGACCGCCTGGCCCAACGTGGTGGAGCACGCCGAACTGGTGGTGCTCTGGGGGGTCAACGCCCAGGTCACCCTCAAGAACAGCTGGAACATGCCGGATCACGAGGGCCAGGCCGGTTTCAAGGCCCTCAAGGAGAAGGGCACCCGCGTCATCAGCATAGATCCCGTCTACAACGAGACCGCCAAGCTGGCCAACGCCGAGTGGATAGCCCCGAACGCCTACACAGACGTGGCCATGATGCTGGGGGTGGCCCACACCCTTTATAGCGAGAAGAAGCACGATCAGGCCTTCCTCGATCGCTACGCCGTCGGCTTCGACAAGTTCCTCGACTACCTGCTCGGCAAGGACGACGGTCAGCCGAAGAGTGCCGAGTGGGCGAGCAGCGTCTGCGGTGTCGAGGCCAAGGTCATTCGCCAGCTGGCCCTCGACATGGCGGCCAAGCGCACCATGATCATGGCCGGCTGGGGCATGCAGCGTCAGCACCACGGCGAGCAGCCGAACTGGATGCTGATCACGCTAGCGGCCATGCTGGGCCAGATCGGCCTGCCGGGGGGCGGCTACGGCTTCAGCTACCACTACTCCTCCGGTGGCAGCCCCACCGCCAAGGGTGGGATCCTGGCGGGTATCTCCGCCGGCAACGCCCCCAAGAACAGCCCGGCACCCATCCCGGTGGCCCGCATCGCCGACTGTCTCGCCAATCCGGGCAAGACCATCGATTTCAACGGCCGCAAGGTGACCTATCCGGACATCAAGCTGGTCTATGTGGCGGGCGGCAACCCCTTCCACCACCATCAGGACACCAACAACCTGCTCAAAGCCTGGCGCAAGCCGCAGACTGTGATAGTCCACGAGCCCTACTGGACGGCTACCGCCAAGCATGCCGACATAGTGCTGCCGGTCACCACCAGCTACGAGCGCAACGATCTGGAGATGGGGGGCGATTACTCCCAGCGCTATGTGTTCCCCATGCACCAGTGCGTGCCCCCCCAGCACGAGTCCCGCAACGACTTCGACATCTTCAGCGCCATCGCCGCCAAGCTGGGTGTGCAGGAGCAGTACACCGAAGGTAAGGACGAGATGCTGTGGCTCAAGCAGATGTACGACGGCATGGCCGCCCAGGCCCGGGGTGCCCGGGTGGCGCTGCCGCCGTTCAGCATGTTCTGGGAGTCCAACAACTACATTCGCTTCCCGATCCCCGAGGCGAACCGCCAGTGGATCCGCCACGCCGATTTTCGCGAGAACCCGCTGCTCAACCCGCTCGGCACCCCGTCCGGCAAGATAGAGATCTTCTCCAACACGGTAGCTGGCATGGGTTATGCCGACTGCGCCGGCCACCCCAAGTGGTATGAACCCAAGGAGTGGGTGAAGAGCGAGGTGGCAGCGCGCTATCCGCTCTCCCTCAACACCTCGCACCCCACCCAGAGACTGCACTCCCAGCTGGACAACACCCCGCTGCGGGACAAGTTCGCCATCGCCGATCGGGAGGCCATACTGATCCACCCGGACGACGCCAAGGCACGCGGCATCCAGGATGGGGACCTGGTGCGCGCCTTCAACGAGCGCGGCCAGATCCTGGTCGGGGCGCTGCTCTCGAAAGACATTCGCCCCGGCGTGGTGCGGATCTGCGAAGGGGCCTGGTTCGATCCGGCCAAACCGGGTGAGGTGGGCACCATCTGCAAGAACGGCAACGTCAACTGCCTCACCTTCGACGAGGGCTCTTCCAGCCTGGCGCAAGGCAACTGCGGTCACATGGCCCAATTGCAGATCGAGAAGTACAGCGGGCCAGAGCTCGTCAACACAGCCCATGAGGTACCGGCCCACGCCTGATGCCGGGATGAAGACAAAAACGGCGCCATAAGGCGCCGTTTTATATCGCGGTTTTCGGAGTGACTCAGAAGTCTCCCTCCACCATCTACCCTTGTGCACACTCCACCCGCTTTGCCGCCAGAGCGCAGACAAGGTGGATCAGAAGTCTCCCTCAACCATGTACTCTTCCGCACACTCAACGAGCTGGGGCCAGAGATCTTCCGGCACCCAGGCTTCGGGGTCATCCTCGTCCCCATCATACTGGGTCCAGAAGAAGGCGCGCAGGCCGCTCGCGAAGTCGTCGCTGATCTCGGCCAGCTCCGAGAGCGGCCCCAGCCAGGCGATGCGGCGCAGGCCGGAGGCGAGATCGTTGATGGCATCCATCAGGGTGCGATCGTCCTGACTCTGCTCCACCAGCAGGGTGAAGCGCTCGCGGGCGCTCTCGGTCTGATCCTCATCCAGTTCGCCCACATCGGCCAGCAGATCGACAAAGTCCTCCAGCAAGAACTGGATCAGGGACTCCCTGTCCTCAAACCACTGGATCTGGGCCCCCTTGGTACCCAGCACCGAGGCATCGAACGAATCATCGAGATGGCACAGCGCCCATGGATCGTCAGTCATTGCTACCCTTCCTACCGCTTGAAATAAGGACCCATATCTTATGCCTGGTGCGCCCCCCATGCTACCTCGGAGGACGACCCGGGCCCGAGCGGCCCATGCCGGGACGCCTCACTCATCTGTGCATTAACCGTCGACCCTGGCCACCTTGGGCAGCGAGAGCGAGGCTGCCAGCCCCCCCAGCTCGGCGCGCCCCATGATGAGGCTGCCACGATAGGCTTCGGCCAGGTCTGACACTATATTGAGGCCGAGCCCGGAACCCGGCACCTTCTCGTCGAGGCGCACCCCGCGCAGCACCGCCTTGGCTATCTGATCCTCGCTCATGCCGGGGCCGTCGTCCTCGATACGCAGGGTGATCCAGCCCCCCAGCTCGGCGCTGGAGATGCGCAACTGGCTGGCCGACCATTTGAAGGCATTTTCCAGCAAATTGCCCACCATCTCGTCGAAGTCCTGCTCCTCCACCCCGACCGCCAGGTTGGCCGGCACCTGCAGGTCCACCGTCTTGCCCGGGTAGAGACGGGAGAAGGCGCGGCAGATGTACTCCACCCTCGCCCGCACCGGGGTCGAGACCCCGAGGATCTTGGCGGCCCCGGTGACCCGCGCCTTGCCGAGGTGATAGTCGATGTGGCGCTGGATCTGGTCGAGCTGCTCGCCGATGGCGGCCTGATCCTCGGGGGGCAGTTGGGCCACCTGATTGCGCATTATGCTGAGGGGCGTCTTGAGGGCGTGAGCCAGATTGCCGGTGTGGGAGCGGGCTCGCTGCAGCAGCTCGCTGTAGTGGTGCAGCAGCCGGTTGATGTCTTCCACCAGCGGCTGGATCTCCAGCGGATAGCGCAGCCGGAACCCCTCCTGATGACCCTGGTGGACCCGGCCCAGCTCGCGGCGCAGCAGATGGAGCGGACGCAGGCCGTAGACGATCTGGAACATGAAGCCCAGCACCAGGCCGGCGGCGGCGAAGCCGAGACCGAAGAAGAGGCTGATCCGGGTCTTCTTCAGGGTCTGGGTCAGGGCGCTGCTGTCCTTGGCCATCACCAGGGTAAACACCTTGTCAGAGCCCGGCAGCAGCACTGTGCGGGTCATGATCAGCAGGGGCTCCTTGTTGGGCCCCTTGCCGACGAAGAGATCCGGATCCCCGAAGGCCGACTTCAGGCCGTGGGCGCTCAGGTGCACATCCCACAGGGAGCGGGAGCGGCTGACCACGGCATCCCCCAGCTCAAGCTGCCAGTAATAACCGGAATAGGGCTGGCGGAAACGGGGATCCGCCATGGGCTCGGTGACCACAGGCAGACCATCGGGCTGGATCTCGAGGCGAGAGAGCAGATCGTAGAGCTGCAACCTCAGGCCGTCGGCTTCCGCCTCCTGCCAGTAGTTGCGCATCATGGTCTGCAGGCTGAAGCCGGTGGCGAACAGGAAGAGCCCGCACCAGACCAGGGCGATAGCCACCAGCCGTCCCCGCAGGGTACGCACCAGCCTCATTCATCGACCCCCTGCCGTGCTAGCATCAGCGTCCGTCTCACTCGTTGATCCGGTAGCCGAGACCGCGCACCGTCTCGATCAGATCGGCGTGGGTCTTCTTGCGGATCCGGCCGATGAACACCTCGACCGTGTTGGAGTCGCGATCGAAATCCTGGGCATAGATGTGGTCGATCAGCTCGCTGCGCGACACCACCTTGCCCCTGTGCTGCATCAGGTAACCCAGCACCCGGAACTCGTGGGCAGTCAGCTTGATGGGGGTGCCTTCGTACCATACCTGGGACGCCGCCATGTCGAGCCGCACCCCGCCTATCTCCAGGATCGAGCTGGCATTGCCCGCCGCCCGGCGCACCAGGGCCTGCACCCGGGCCACCAGTTCGGCGACCTGGAACGGCTTGGTGAGGTAGTCATCGGCCCCGGCGTTGAGCCCTTCTATCTTCTCGTGCAACTGGCCACGGGCGGTCAGCACCAGCACAGGGGTGTCTATCCCCTTGCTGCGCCACTCCTTGAGCACGCTCAGACCATCGCGACCCGGCAGGCCGAGATCCAGAATGATGGCGTCATAGGGTTCGGTCTCGCCGAGAAAACCCGCCTCGTTGCCATCGTGGCAGAGATCGGTCACAAACCCGGACAGGCGCAGCTGTTCCGCCAGCTGGCCTGCCAGGATCTTTTCATCTTCAACTATCAGAATTCGCATAAATGGGTATCCAAAGCAGAGTTGCGCCTGTCGCGGCGGCGATTGGGGGACGAGTCATCAGGGCGGGGAGCATAGGGCGGATCACTCCTCCTCCGGGGGCGGGCGAGGCTCGAACAGGCGCTCCAGATGATGGCCCTTGAGCCACACCATCTCCAGGTTGTCGGCGCGATAGCCCACCTTGATGACGCTGTTCTCGTCGTCGATAAGCCTGAGCTCATAGAGCCAGACCCCGTCTTCCTCCCCCAGATCGACGCGCAGCACGCGCACCGGCAGGCGGGAAGCCACCTCCATCAGCTCATGAAAAGGCCGGATCCGCCCCTCGCTGACCGCCTGTTGCAGCAAGGCCTCATTCGGCTGGGCCGCCTGGACCAGCATCGGCAGCAGCAATCCAAGCAGGGGCAGCGCGCTATTCATGGGTGATTCATCTCTCAAAACCTAACATAATGCCGTTTATAGTGTGCCAGCCATGAATCCGGAATGAATATGATCCCACGCAGTATCCTGCTGATCCTCTGCCTTTTTTCCACCCTTGGCTGGGCGGCTCAGACGCGTCTCGACATGCCGGCCCTGGTCAAGCTGTTGCTGGCCCAAGGGTACCACGACATTCGGGAAGTCGAGCTGGAAGGGGACAAATTCGAGGTGGAAACCCTGGATGCCGACGATAGGCGGGTGCAACTGCAGGTCGATGCCTACAGCGGAGAGATCACCAAAAAAGAGGCCGATTAGGCCTCTTTCAGTTTCTGGCGTTGCTGCCGGCGCTGGCGCCAGGGACGCAGCAGCTTCTCTCGCCGCGGCCACAGCAGAGCCATCGCCAGCAACAGGTAGATGAGGGGCTCCTGCCAGCCACTCTTCACCGACCACCAGTAGTGCACAGGCACCAGCAGGGCCACCGCATAGATCCAGTTGTGCAGCTTCTGCCAGGCTGGCCCCATGCGCCGCAGCAGGGCCGGGATCGAGGTGATGCTCAGCGCCAGCAGCAACAGCAGCACCACCATACCCACCACTATGTAACTGCGCTTCACCAGCTCGCCGCCGATCAGACCCCAGTCAAACTGCAGATCCAGCCCCAGCCAAACCATAAAGTGCAACCCGGCCCAGGCCGCGCACCAGAGCCCGAGGGGCCGGCGCAGCTTGATGAGCTGACCCTGGCGCCAGCGTTTGGCCAGCGGCGACACCAGCAGGGTGAGCAGCAGCAGATGCAGCGCCCCCTTGCCGAGGTAGTGGGTCAGCCCCTGCACCGGATCCCCCCCCAGCAACCCGGCCGGCACGGCATAGCCAAGCCAGAGCAAAAAGCCCAGCGAGGCCAGGTGTACCAGCAGGCGCAAGCCGTTGATATGGGCTGTTTTCAGTCTCGGCGTCATATCGCAGTTCCCGTTATGTTTTTCCCATCCCTCATCCCCAACCCTTCTCCCGCAAGGGGAGAAGGGGGCAAGACACCGTTCGGGCAGAGCGTCAGTTTCAATACCATTTGCGCAAATCCATCCCCTGATAGAGGGAGGCCACCTCGTCGCCATAGCCGTTGAACATCAGGGTCGGCTGGCGCTTGGCGCCGAAGATGCCCCCCTCGCCGATGAAGCGCTCGCTGGCCTGGCTCCAGCGCGGGTGATCCACTTCGGGATTGACGTTGGCATAGAAACCATATTCGTTCGGTGCCAGCAGGTTCCAGGTGGTGGGAGGCATCTCCTCCACCAGGCGGATGGAGACTATGCTCTTGATGCTCTTGAAGCCGTACTTCCAGGGCACCACCAGCCGGATGGGTGCCCCGTTCTGGGCGGGCAGCGTCTTGCCGTAGAGCCCCATCGCCAGGAAGGAGAGCGAGTTCATCGCCTCGTCGAGGCGCAAGCCCTCCACATAGGGGTAATCGATGCCGCCGCCGAGGGAGCGGGAGGCCTGTCCCGGCAGTTGCTCGGGATCATAGAGGGTCTCGAACGCCACGAACTTGGCGCGACTGTTGGGCTCGGCCCGGCGGATCAGATCCGCCAGCGGAATGCCGCTCCAGGGCAGCACCATGGACCAGGCCTCCACGCAGCGCAGCCGGTAGATCCGCTCCTCCAGGGTGCTCTTGTTGATAAGATCCCACACATCCAGGGTAAAGGGTTTGGCCACCTCCCCCTCTACCTTGAGCGTCCAGGGCTCGGGTTTGAGGTAGTGGGCGTTGCGAGCCGGATCCCCCTTGTCGGTGCCGAGTTCATAGAAGTTGTTGTGGCTGATGGCCTTCTCCTCCGGGGTGAGGATCAGGCCCTCGGGCCTGGTGGCGGCTCTGATGTCGAGGGGCCTGGTCGAGGGCGCAGGCACAGGTTGCTCGGCGGAGAAGAGATCCAGCAGGCTGGCCTGGGTGGGAAACGCCAGGGTGGCGGCACTCAGCCCCAGCCCTTTCAGGATGAGACGGCGATCCTGATAGATGGCTTCCGGCGTGACATCCTGTTCGGTGAGGTGATGAGAGGAACGGCGCTTGATCAACATGGAAAACTCCCGGGGCGATGAGGCTGACAACCATAAGACCCGCCCCGGCCGAGTTTTATTTCACACAAATTTACATGAGCTGGTAAAGAGGCAGCGCCTTGGCCATGGTGCCGACCAGGAACAGCAGAATGAATACCAGCAGGGGGACTATCACGTTTGGCGCCATCAGACTCACTCCATGAGCAGGACAGGGCCTCTAACTATGGTCGAAGGCCAAGAACGCCTCCAATGAATTTTTTTCGCGAGCGCAAGCGTATTCCCGAGTTGAAAAGAGTGACGGAGATCACACACAATCCGGCCCCTGCTTGCCGCCCCCTTGCCGAAGGGTAGGCTGCCTCCTTTTCCGAATCCAACCACTGAGAATCATGTCATGAGCCCATTGATCGCCATCGCCATCACGACCGGGATCCTCTCCGCCGTCTGGGGTGGACTGGCCGCCGCCCTCGGCCTCATCTCCTGGGTCGGCTTCCTCGGTTGTACCAGCTATTTCGCCTCGAGCGGCGGTTACAAGGCGCTGCTGCAGACCCTGCTGTGCAATGCCACCGGCATGCTGTGGGCACTGCTGCTGATCCACGGCGAAGGCTGGTGGGGGGCTGGCATGGCGGGCTATCTGATGACGGGTGTGGTGGCGACCCTGATGTGCGTGCAGGCCAAGCAGCAGTGGCTGGGCTACATTCCCGGCACCTTCGCCGGTTGCTGCGCCACCTTCGGGGCGGCGGGGGAGTGGCGGCTTATCCTGCCATCCTTGGTGATAGGCGCACTCTTTGGCTATCTGATGAAGGCGAGCGGCCTCTGGCTCTCCGACAAAACCCGGAAGGCCCAGGCCGCAAACAGCGCGGTCGATCCGGCCTGAATGTATAGACTGATCACTGTTGATTGCGTGAAGTGGGCTTTAACCCGGCTTTAGGACGGCTCGCTACGGGTTTCGGCCTAAGCCAGGATTGAAATCCCACCCAGGCTCGATGCCATCATCAGAAGTGCTGGTCTTGGCATTGCCTGATGCCAGTATTTTCTGGTGCTCATACTTTGAAACCTGACGAACCCAGCACGTGCATCCGTTGCTGTTGGGAGGAAAGTGCGTTCTCCACCATGGATCATCGACAGGAAGCAGCACGCCATCCCACTTCAGGTGCAGCTCACAGGCCTCGCGGCGCGGTCCAAGTTGGTAAAGCAGGTATGGCAAGGCGCGTTTGGTGCGCTGGATACGCAGCCACTGAGCAGCAGCCCTCTCAATTTTATTGTCCACCTCACTCTCCTACGCCACTGAACAAGGGCTGCGACCCGTCGCTGACCGGCCGCTCCCGCCTCGCTTATCCCTTCGATTTGAAGTTTGCCGCCTCGATACCGTGCCGATTCAATAACTTGTAGAAATCGGTGCGGTTTCTTCCCGCCATGTTGGCCGCCAGGGTCACATTCCCTTCGGTGGTGCGCAGCAGGCGGATCAGATACTCCTTCTCAAACTCGGCGCGGGCCTCGTTGAACGAGGGAATACCGCCGACACCACCGCTCAGGGCCGACTCCACCATGGCGGCGCCTATCACAGGGCTGCAGCAGAGGCTGGCGAGCTGTTCCACCACTCCGTAGAGCTGACGGACGTTGCCGGGCCAGGCCGCCGCCGCCAGCAGGGCCAGCGCCTCCGGCGAGAAGCCGAGGGCGGCGCAGTTGTCGTGGCGACTGCGATAGTCGTCCAGCGCCTGGCGCGCCAGCAGGGGGATGTCTTCGCTGCGGGCGCTGAGGGGTGGCAAGGTGATGTTGGCCACGTTGAGGCGGTAGAAGAGATCCTCCCGAAAACGCCCCTCCTCCATGGCGGTCACCAGATCCTGATGGCTGGAGCTGATGACCCGCACCTCGGGGGTGCCCTGACCATATTCCGCCAGCACCTGCAGCAACTTGGCCTGCAACGACTCCGACAGATTCCCTATCTCGTCGAGGAAGAGGGTCGCCCCCTTGGCCTGCTCGAACAGGCCGGACTGTCCATCCTCGCCAAACAGCTGCAAGTCCAGCACAGGCCAGGGCAGCGCGGCACAATTGATGGTGTGCAGCGGCTGGTCACGACGACGGCTTGCCTGATGCAGCGCCTGGGTCATCACCCCCTTGCCGGAGCCCGAAGGCCCCAGGATCAGCACGGGCACCTCCATGGCGGCCACGCTGCTCGCCTGGATCAGCAACTGCTCCATCTGGGGATTACGGGTCTGGATGAGGGACTGCCACTCATGCTGCTGTTTCGGGCGAGTCAGGCTCAGGGCGTGCTCTATGGTGACGAGCAGCTCGTCCTTGTCGATGGGCTTGGTGAGAAAGCTGAACACCCCGGAACGGGTCGCCTGAATGGCGTCGGGGATGGTGCCGTGGGCGGTCATGATGATGACCGGCATGCCGAGCCACTGGGCCTGGATCCGCTCGAACAGCGCCAGTCCGTCCATGCCCCCCATCCGCAGGTCGCTCAGCACCAGATCGGCCCGCTGCTGACGCAACCTGTCCAGCGCCCCCTCGGCGCTGTCGGCAGTATCCACCTCGTAACCCTGACTGCGCAGACGCATGCTCATCAGCTTGAGCAGGCTGGCATCGTCGTCCACCAGCAGAATGCGACTCATGCTCTCACCCCTTTACCCTGAAGATCTGTTGTGGTTCCCCGCCTTGCACGCCCTCGGCATGTCATGGCTGGGCGCCCCCATTGAGCTTGCGCTGGTTGAGCTGTTCGTCGATGGCGGAGAGCTGCTCTATCTGGCGGCGCAGACGCTGCACCTCCTGGCTCTGATCGTCGCGGCGGCTGTCACGGGCCAGCAGCTCCTCGCCGAGGGCTATCCAGCTGCGCAGGAAGGCCTGGGCATCCAGGCCGAGCTCGGGCAGCAGGGCCTTGAGCCGATCCAGCCCGGCCCGGCGGCTCGCCACCGACTCGGACGGATGGGTGTTGACCATGGCCAGGCTGACCCGGCTCTCGAGATCGGTGGCACCGGCCAGCCGATCGCGCTCCTGCGCCCGCTGCTGGGGACGGCTGGCCAGCAACCAGTCCGAGTATTGCAGGCGTACCTGCATCTCTTTGTTCGCGAACTCCATCCGCTTGGCGAGGACCTGCTCCGAGGGCTCGGTCAGGCTGCGCGATGGCAGCAGGGAACAGCCTGAGAGCAGGCCTATCATCAATACGGGTACAACGAATCGTTTCATCTTGAATTTCACTTAAGATCCAACCGGAAACAGACATCAGCCTGTTTATCCTCAATTAATTTAAGCTCGCCCCCCAGACTCATCGCCGACTCGCGGGCAATGGAGAGGCCCATCCCGGATCCTTTCAACAACCCCTGGCGCACTATGCTGCCCTGCTCGAAGGGCTCGAAGATCCGCTCCCGCTCGTTTGGCGGGATGACGGGCCCTTCGTTGGCGACCTCCAGCCAGCTGCCGTTGGCATCCTGGCCGGCACGGATCCAGATCTGGCCACCCTTGGCGCCATAACTGACCGCGTTGGAAAACAGGTTGTCGAGGATGAGTCGCAGACGATAAGGCTCGGCCTGCAGGCTGATGGGCTCGGGCGGCAAGTGTACACTGATTTGTTTGGATTCCAGCGCCAGCCGGTACTCCGCAGACAATTCTGACAACAAGGGAGCCAGCGGCACCGCCATCAGGCTGAACACCTCCTGCTGGCTGAGGCGGTTGAAGTCGAGCAGGCGCTCGATCAGGGTCTGCAACCGGCGGCTGTTCTCCTCCAGCATCTGGCAGATCTCCTGCTGATCCCCGTTGAGCGGCCCCACCAGCTGTTCGGAGAGCAGATCCGCCCCCTCCCGCAGCACGGCGAGGGGTGTCTTCAGCTCGTGGGATACATGGCGCAGGAACTGGTACTTCTGCTGTTCCAGCTCCTTGAGCTTGTCGTGCAGCCAGCCGATCCGCTCTCCCAGCAGTACCAGTTCGGCGGGGCCATCCACCGGGCGTTTGTCCGGCTCGACACCGGCTCCCAGGCTCAGGATCCGCGACTCAATCTGACGCACGGGGTGGATGATGAGGTAGGTAAACAGCAGCACCAGCAACAGGCTGAGCCCCGCCACGAAGCCGCTCACCCACCAGATCTCCTTCCGCAGCTCGGCGATGGCCGCCCGCATCCCCGCCACATGCTCATCGACCTGGCTGCGGGTGACCACTTCCAGCTGCTGGTTGAGCTCGTTGAACTGGGTGAAGTTGGGGCTGGTCGCTTCTTGTCTGGCCTTGCGCAGATCCTGCAAGCCATCCAGCCAGGCCAGGATGGCCTCGAGATCTGTGTAGGCGGCGGCATCCGGGATGGATTGCCGGTGAGTGGCGAGCAGCTCGCGATAGCGGGCCAGCTGCTGCTGATAACTGCCGAGGATGCGTTCGTCCCCCAGCACCGCATAGCGGCGCAAGGTGCGCTCCAGATCGATGGCCTGGGTGGTGAGCAGGGTCGCCCGGCGGGTATCCCGCACCGCCCGCTCCATCTCGTCGCTGGTCAGCTGGCCCAGATGGGAGAGCGCCTGGCTGTCGTGCCAGATCATGCCCCCCAGGGGCATCAGCACCAGCACAAAGCCCATCAATACCACCTGGAGCAGGGAACGGGGCCGAACCTTGGTCATCTTCTGCTGTCTCGATTCTTCATGGGTGGGCCAGCATATCCGCACTCCATGAAAAAGCAAAACCGGCCAGGGGGCCGGTTTGATTGCACTCGGGGTCAGGATTCACGCCAGACCGACGGACGCCAGGCAGATTATCAGGATCACTGCCAGGGCACCTGAGGCGGTCAACAGCGCCCACTTCATCTCCACACTCATATGAACCTCCTTTCTGCCAATCAGAGTTGGATCACAACAGATAACGACATGTTAATTCATAGTGAATCCGATAACCGTGAGCTGCGTATATATTTCAGACGAGCCCAACCCAAGGAATGGCAACCATGTTTTACCTCTGCAGCATTGGATCCAATCTCGACCCTACCCAGCATGTCAGCCAGGCAGTGGAAGAGCTGCTGGCCCGCTTCGGCCAGCTGCGTCTGAGTTCGGTGATCCAGACCAAACCGGTGGGGATGCAGTCGCGCCATGACTTTCTCAACTGCCTGTTCGTCGTCCAGAGCGAGCTCTCCGTCGCCCAGCTGAAGGCCGAATTCGTCACCATGGAGCTGGCCCATGGGCGGGATCGCGGCAATCCCCTGTGCAAGGTGACAGACAGGCCCCTCGACATCGACATCCTGGCCAGCCATGAGAGGGATGCCTTCGCCGGGGTCGGGGTGGATGCCTATCTCAGGGATCTGCTGGCCGAGATGTATGAGGGGGGACGGGTCGGCGCCCACAAGGTGACGCTGCGTCTGCAAACCAGCAAGGTGTTTGCGCAGCAGAGCTTCGGCCAGCAGCCCGTCGCCCTGCGCCAAGCTGCCGAACAGCGTCAGGAGTTGCCCGCCGTGCACCCGGACCTGCCTGCCCATCAGGCAACCATTCGGCCCAACTAGGCGCCCGGCACAGTGCGGCGAACGCCCGAGCAAGCTTTCGCCACCTCCAGCTCCATAGCCCCTCATGACGTCTAGATGACGGCGAGGGCCCGGCCACCGTCCACCCGGATGCTGGCCCCCGTCATATAGTCGTTTGTCATCAAGAGCCTGACTGCCTGCCAGATGGGCTCCAGCCCCCCCTCCCTCGCCAGCGGCGTCCGGGCCAGCACCTGCTGGCGCCAGGCGTCCCCATGTTCATCGAGGAACAGTATGGGGCCGGGCTCTATGGTGTTGACCCGCACCGCGGGCGCCAGCTCCCGGGCAAAGCTCATGGCCAGCGAATGCGCCCCGGCCTTGGTGGCCACATAGGCGGCGAACTGGGGCGCCGGGGCGTGAATGTAGATGTCGGTGATGTGGATGATACTGGCGTTGGGATTGCCTGCCAGCTTGGGTGCCAGCGCGCGATTCAGCTGAAATGGCGCCGCCATATGCACCCGGTAGAACTTTTCGAACTGGGCCAGCTGGGCTGCCGGCTCCGCCGCCTGTGGCTCGAAGGCGGAGGCGTTGTGGATGATCAGAGCCAGATCGTCATGGGCACCCAGCGCAGTGACAAGGCGGGCCACATCCTCTTCCAGGGCGAAATCCGCCTGCACCAGCTCCACCCCCAGTGCTCGCAAGCGGGCCAGCTCGGGCCGCTCGCTGCGATAGCTGCCCGTCACCTGCCAGCCCGCGGCCACCAGCTGCTCGCACAGGTAGAATCCCAGCCGACGGCCGCAGCCCGTTACCAATGCACGCATAACCTCTCCTTTTGTCAGTGCTTGCCGAACCGGGGCCCTGCCTATCAATCTCCACGGCACAAGCCATTGGCCCCGTCCGCCGTCCAGGGGACATAGTGACACCACTTTAACCCTTTTGGAGCCACCCAGATGCTGCAGATCCGCAATCACATGAGCCGCCTGACCCACTCCCTCAGCCCGCAACTCGGCCTGGCCGAGGCCCTCGACAGACTCCATCAGGCCGACGCGAGCGGCCTGCCGGTGCTGGATGACCAGAAACGGCTGATCGGATTTCTCTCCGAGCAGGACTGCATCCCCAGCCTGCTCACCGGCAGCTATCACTGCGACAGCCGCACCCGGGTGGAGGATCTGATGAGCCGCACCCCGCTGTTCGTCAGCCCGGACGACAGCATCCTGGATCTCGCCCGCCAGATGACGGGGGCCAGGCCCAAGGTCTATCCGGTGCTGGAAGGGGGCAAGGTGGTCGGCATCATCAACCGCCGGCAGGTGATGCAGGCCCTCAACGCGCAGATGAAGCAGTGCCAGGCCACCTAGAGCTGGTAGCGTCCCCGATCGCCGATATCGAAATGCAGGGGCATGCGCCACTTGGCCAGACTGAGCAGGCCAAGCAGCAAGCCGCTCACCAGGGCAACCAGGGCCGTGGCCCAGGCGAAGCGGGTCCACTCCAGCAGCCATAGCAGGGGTAACAACAGAGGCAAGAGCCTGATACCCGGGATGGCGAAGCAGAACTGCTCCTTGAATGCCAGGCCACTGAGGGTGGCCAAGGCCACCCCCAGCACCAGAAGGGCGGGGGCGCCGCAGGCGGCCAGCATCAATCCGCCCCAGGCCAGCCCCTGCAGGAAAAACCGGACCCGCTTGTCATAAATGTGCAGGCAGAATCCGCACAGGCCGCTGGCCACCACCAGCATGGTCAGCCAGATGGAAGGCGACAGCGGTGCCGGCCCTCCCAGCAAACCAACCCCTCGACACAACAGCAGCAAAGCTGTCAGACTCAGACCGAGACGATAGAGACAGACAGAGAGCCTGTCGATGCCATCCAGTTCGCTTTCTACTTCAGGGTTTGCCATCCGGGGTCGTCTCTATTGAGGTATCTGCCGGTCACTATACCCCGTTGCGCATAAACCAGCCCCGAGTGTTCAGGAGATGTGATTTGCGAGTCTTGCTCATGCTCTGTTTGCTGCTGCCCTGCTGGCTGTCGGCCAGGGAGCTGGTCATTGGCGGCCTTCTTGAGCCCCCCCTGAAGTGGCTGGATGAGACAGGACAGCCACGGGGGCTGGATGTGGATCTGGTCACCACCATCTTTGGCGTCCTCCAGGTCCCTATCAGGATAGAGCTGCTCGATTCCGGTGCCAGACTCACCCGCAACGCCGAGGGCGGCGTCTATGACCTGCTGCTGAGCCACTCCTACAAGCCGGAGCGAACGCGCTACCTGCTCTACCCCAAACAGGCCCATATCCGCCACAGCTGGCACTTCTTCGTGCGCAAGGCCGACATGAGCAAGATCCACTACCAGACCCTGGCCGATCTCAAGCCCTGGCGCATAGGTGTCACCAAGGACTTCTCCTACACCCCCGAGCTGACGGCAGCCCTGGCCGATCCGGCCTATCGCTTCCAGGCGATCCCCATCAACCAGCTGCAACTGCGCAAGCTGATCGCCGGGCGCATCGATCTGGTCCCCATGTCCCTGGTCACCGCCTTCACCCAGATAAGGGAAGAGGGGCTGGAGGGCAAGCTCGGCTACCTGCCGAGGCCCCTCAAGACCAGTCCCTACTTCAATGTCTGGACCCGCTCCCGGGCCGATGCCGACACTCCGGCCCTGATGGCGGCCTATGACGCCGAACTGCTGCATATGAAGCATGACGGCCGCCTCAAGGCCCTCTACGACAAATACGGCATCCCCTATCTCGAGCCCTGATCCCTAGGGTCAGGGCTTCACGTCTCTCAATATCGGGTTCTGCAGCGAGATCAGGGTTTCACATCTCTAAGGATGGGATTTTGCAGCGAGATCAGGGTTTCGGTGGACTGGATCTCGTCTATGGTCTGGATCTTGTGGATCAGCACTGTCTGCAACTCGTCGATGGAGCGGGTCATCACCTTCATGAAGATGCTGTAGTGGCCCGTGGTGTAGTAGGCCTCCACCACCTCGTCCAGCGCCTGCAACTTGGCCAGGGCCGAGGGGTAATCCTTGGCGCTCTTGAGGTTGATGCCGATAAAGCAGCAGACGTCGTAACCCAGCTTCTTGGCATTCACCTGCACCCGGGTCCCCTCTATGATCCCCGCCTGCTTCATCTTCTCCACCCGCACATGAATGGTGCCCGGGCTGACCGCCAGCTGTTTAGCCAGCTCCGCATAGGGAAGCCGCGCATTCTCCATCAGGGCGGTGAGGATGGCCTGATCGAGATTATCGATCCGATAATTTTCCGACACTTTTTTGCACTCCCGTTGACGATCTCTCAGCAAACACCCGGATATTTTGAACAAAAAAATGCGTAAAGCCTATTTCTATTATCGAATATTGAATTTAGTGCGCAATCTGTTGAAGAATCGCCACATCCAACGGGTTTGAAACAGGTATTTCCCATGAAACAGCACTACATTCGCAGCCAACAACAGATCAGCTTCGTCAAAGAGATGTTCTCCCGCCAGCTCGCCCAGCAACTGGGTCTGATGGAGGTGCAAGCCCCCATTCTGAGCCGGGTCGGTGATGGCACTCAGGACAACCTCTCCGGCCACGAGAATGCGGTGCAAGTGAAGGTGAAGACGCTGCCTGAGCACAGCTACGAAGTGGTGCACTCCCTGGCCAAGTGGAAGCGCCATACCCTGGGTCGCTTTGGCTTCGGCCCGGGTGAAGGCATCTACACCCACATGAAGGCGCTGCGCCCGGATGAAGACAGACTCACCCCCATCCACTCCGTCTACGTGGATCAGTGGGACTGGGAGAAGGTGATGCCAAGCGAGCGCCGGGATCTGGCCTATCTGCAGGAGACGGTGCGCGGCATCTGGGCCGCCATCAAGGCCACAGAGCACGCCGTCTGCGCCGAGCATGAGCTGACCCCCTTCCTGCCGGCGGAGATCCAGTTCCTCCACAGTGAAGCGCTGCTGACCCGTTACCCGGACCTCGATGCCAAGGGGCGCGAGCGGGCCATCGCCAAGGAGCTGGGAGCCGTCTTCCTCATCGGCATCGGCGGTGCCCTCTCCCACGGCGAGCGCCACGACGTGCGTGCCCCTGACTATGACGACTGGAGCAGCAAGAGCGAACTGGGTCTGGCGGGTCTGAACGGCGACATCCTGGTGTGGAACCCTGTGCTGGAAGACAGCTTCGAGATCTCCTCCATGGGGATCCGGGTGGACGCCGAGGCCCTGCGCCGCCAGCTCGCCATTACAGGGGACGAGGATCGCCTGCAGTACGACTGGCACCAGGATCTGCTGGCCGAGCGGATGCCGCAAACCATAGGTGGCGGCATAGGCCAATCCCGTCTGGCCATGCTGTTGCTGCAAAAAGAGCACATAGGTCAGGTACAAGTCGGTGTCTGGCCATCCGAGATGAAGGCTGCCATTGCGGGCATGCTGTAAGCAGATTAATGGCATCCGGCAACCCATGCCGGATACCGAAGGTGTGTGGCGGTTCGGACTGAAAGAGCGCAGTCCGGACAGGCTGTAAGCAGGGCGGTCATCCTGGATGATCCGCTGCGAAACCGGGGCTTGCCCCTGCGACCCGCTCAACCCACGCAAGGTCGCATCGAATACATTCCTCCCGGCAATCTTCGGATTGCCGTTTTTTTTGCCTGCGGCCCGGTGACCCATGAAAAAAGGGGCCTGAGCCCCTCTGCAGTCCTGCCTCAGCCCTCAATACGCCTTGCTGCCCAGCAGGTGACCATCCACCGGGGAAGGCAAGCCGTACTGGGAGTAGGTGCCATGGAACGCCTTGGTGGTCTGGCCGAGATCCCCCTTGAACCTGGGATCCTGAGGGCGCTCGTGGCTGTTGATGTAAATGGAGACATCCCAGGCCTGCTGATCGCTCAGACTCCCCCCCTGGGAGAGCGGCATGTTGCTCTTGATGAAGGCGGCCGCCTTGTCGATGCCGTGCATGCCCGCGCCCCAGTTGTAGCTCTCCTTGCCCCACAGAGGTGGGAAGACATAGCGATCCGCCACCTTCTTGCCCTCCCCCTCACCGCCGTGGCAATCGGCACAGCGCTCGGCATAGACGCTCTGGCCCCGCTTGAAATCGGGGGCCTGGGGAGGGGTGGCGATGGTGAAGAAGTTGCGCCCGGGCAGCTTGTCGCTGATGGGGGCACCGCTCGCCAGCCAGTAGGAGTAGGCCACCAGGTCCCGGATCGCCTGGCTGTCATAGGCGGGGGGCTGGCCCTCTCTGGCATTCATCGAATAGAGGAAGCAGCCTTGCAGCCGATCCTCATAGGTGTTCACCTTGTTGTTCTTCTTGCGATAGGCGGGGTAGGCCGGATAGGCCCCCCACATCGGACTGGCACCGGCAATGATGCCGGCCCCCAGGTGGCAGTTGCTGCACTGCAAGCCGTTCCCCGGCTGGCCCTGCCCCTTGAGCTGCTGGGTGTTGACGAACAGGCTGTAGCCACGCTTGATGGCCGCGCCCATCTCCCCCTCCGGCACGGCAGACCAGTCGGGCACCTTGTGGTAGTTGCCATCGGGTGCCTTCTCCCCGAGCGGGACGCTGAACTGATCCTCGAACGCTGCGCCATGAGCCAAACCGGCCAGCAGGCAGGCCATCAGATATGCATGCTTCATTTCGCCACCCCCTGCGCCGCGAAGTAGTTGGCCACTGCGTCCATTTCCGCCTCGCTGAGCGACTTGGCGATGGCAGGCATGGAGCCCATGGCGCCGAGCGGGCGCTTGTCGGCCTTCCAGTAGATCAACTGCCGCTTGAGGTAGGCGGGATCCTGACCGGCGAGACGGGGAAACAGGGGCATGACGCCGACGCCACTCGGGCCATGGCAAGCCACGCAGGCCGGCAGATTGCGCTCAGGTTTGCCGGCCAGGGCCAGCCGCTCCCCCGTCTCCATGTCCCCGGGCCACTTGTCGCCGCTCCAGTGCAGGCTCACCTCCCTGGCGGCAGCCTGGCCGGCAAAATGGCTGGCCGCCCGGGCTATCTGCTCGTCGCTCAACTGGTAGATGATGGGATTCATGAAATCGCTGACCCGTTTGCCGCTGCGAAAGGCACGCAGTTGCTCGGTCAGGTAGGCCTCCGACTGTCCCCAGAGATTGGGGATGTTCGACTCCTTGGGTACGCCGTTCATCCCGTGGCAGGTGGCGCAGATCTGGGGCACATCCTGGGTTGCTTGCTCCCCCTGCACCGCCAGGGGCACCAGGCTGCTGCACAGCAACATGAGCGAAAATCGTGTCCTCATCGGCAAAGGCTCCCTCTCCTGACAATGACAATGGCGTCATTAATGGTATGAAGCCTATCACTACAATTCGATGACCAATAGTTATCGCCATGTTAACGCCAACACGCTGCGACAATAAAAACGCCAGCCCGAGGGCTGGCGTGGTTCTGGTCGATGGCCTCATCGTCACCGCCGCAGTGCTGGTTGGGCTAGCTTCCCACCTCGCTCAGGCTCACGGGAACACATGTTCAAAGCCCGCCCCTATCTGGGTTTGCCTTGGCAGCCCCACCTTCCGCTTGCCGGTACAGTGACAGGCAAAAAGGCTGCCGACCCCTTCCCGTTGCAAATATGACCCCAGCGCAACTGCCCGTTGCGGGCCGGAAAACTTCAGGTGCAAGCCACCTATGACGGCATGCACCCGCTCGTCGCCACACACCTCCTTGGCCCACTGGACGATGTTTTCGACCCCGGAGTGGCCGCAGCCGATGAAGACAATCAGACCCTGCTCGCTCTTGTAGGCCAGCGCCGAGTCGTCGCTGATAAGATCCTTCTCCACTCGACCACCTCGCAATATGTAGCCAAGCAGGGAAGGCGCCGCCTTGTCGCGCCGCGCGATGCTCCCGAGAAACACCAGTCGCTCGGACAGCCAGACCGGCTCGGCCGAACAGTGAGGCAGCAGCCCTCTCGTCGCCAGTTGTAGCGGATCCAGGTCGCCCGAGAGGCGGTAGAGGTTGTAGCGTCGGGGCAGCAACGGCAGGAAGTAGCCCCGCTCATTGAACACATCCGGACAGGCGATCAACGGGATAGGATCGGAATATACGGGCAGGGAGCCGATGCCGCCCACATGGTCGTAATGACCGTGGGACAGCACCACATGGGTGAGAGAGCCGAGATCGACCCCCATCACCTCGGCATTGTGGCGCAGCACCCGGCCCCGACCGCTGTCGAACAGCACCCTGAGGCCATCGCACTCCAACAGCAACGACAGTCCCTTTTCAGGCAGGCAGCCGGGTAGATGAACATCATCATCCACCAAGACGGAAAACGTCAGCATCTCAATCACCCTGAAAACAAAACGCAGGCACAAGGCCTGCGTTTTTCATCGATGACACCATCATGGCTGGCTCATGGTGAGCCCGTTGCTGTCGGCACCCAGCAGCAACTTCTTGCCGGGGATGACCCGGCCGCTGAGCAGCGCCTGGGCCAGCGGGTTCTCCACCTTCTGCTGGATCGCCCGCTTGAGGGGACGCGCCCCGTAGACGGGATCGAAACCGGCGTGGACCAGCTTGGTCAGCAGCTCCTCGCTCACCTCCACCTCGAAGCCCTGGGACTCCAGACGGCCCATCAGGCTCTTGAGCTGGATGCGGGCGATGGACTTGATGTGATCCTCGCCGAGGGGGTGGAACACCACAGTCTCGTCGATCCGGTTGATGAACTCCGGGCGGAAGCTGCGGGTCAGCAGCTCCATCAGCAGGGCCTTCATCTCCTCATAGTCCTTCTCGGCGTAGTGCTCCTGGATCAGATCCGAGCCGAGGTTGGAGGTCATGATCACCACGGTATTGCGGAAATCGACGGTGCGGCCCTGACCATCGGTCAGACGACCGTCGTCCAGCACCTGCAACAATATGTTGAACACATCCGGGTGCGCCTTCTCCACCTCGTCCAGCAGGATCACCGAGTAGGGGCGACGGCGTACCGCCTCGGTGAGATAACCCCCCTCCTCGTAGCCCACGTAGCCGGGAGGTGCCCCCACCAGCCGCGCCACGCTGTGCTTCTCCATGAACTCGGACATGTCGATGCGCACCATGGCATCCTGGGTATCGAACAGGAACTCCGCCAGCGCCTTGCACAGCTCTGTCTTGCCCACCCCGGTAGGCCCGAGGAACAGGAAGGAGCCGATGGGGCGATTCGGATCGGACAGCCCGGCGCGGGAGCGACGGATGGCGTTGGAGACGGCGTCCACCGCCTCTTCCTGGCCGATCACCCGGCTGTGCAGTTGCTCTTCCATCCGCAGCAGCTTGTCCCGCTCCCCTTCCAGCATCCGCGCCACCGGAATGCCGGTCCAGCGCGCTAGGACGTCTGCGATCTCCACGTCGGTGACTCTGTTGCGCAGCAGGCTGGTCTCCTGCATCTCCGCCTGGGTGGCGAGATCCAGCTGTTTCTCCAGCTCGGGGATGCGGCCATATTGCAGCTCGGACATGCGGCCGAGATCCCCGGCCCGGCGGGCCACCTCGAGATCCTGACGGGCCTGCTCCAGCGCGGCCTTGATGTGCTGGGTACCGGCAAGGGCGGCCTTCTCGGCCTTCCACACCTCTTCCAGCTCGTTGTATTCCCGCTCCTTCTCGGTCAGCTCCTGGTTGAGCAGATCGAGCCGCTTGCGGCTGGCGTCGTCGTCCTCCTTCATCAGCGCCTGCTGCTCCAGCTTGAGCTGTATGATGCGCCGCTCCAGCCGGTCCAGGGACTCAGGCTTGGAGTCGATCTGCAGCCGGATGCTGGCCGCCGCCTCGTCGATGAGATCTATCGCCTTGTCAGGCAGCTGGCGATCCGCGATGTAGCGGTGGGACAGCTGGGCCGCCGCAACTATGGCGGGGTCTGTGATCTGCACATGGTGGTGCAGCTCGTAGCGTTCTTTAAGGCCGCGCAGTATGGCGATGGTGTCCTCCACCGAGGGCTCCTCCACCAGCACCTTCTGGAAGCGGCGCTCAAGGGCGGCGTCTTTCTCCACGTACTGGCGATATTCGTCGAGGGTGGTGGCACCGACGCAGTGCAGCTCACCGCGCGCCAGGGCCGGTTTGAGCATGTTGCCCGCGTCCATGGCCCCCTCGCCCTTGCCGGCGCCGACCATGGTGTGCAGCTCGTCCACGAAGAGGATGACATTGCCCTCCTCCTTGGCGAGATCGCTCAGCACCGCCTTGAGCCGCTCCTCGAACTCGCCGCGATACTTGGCACCGGCCACCAGGGCCCCCATGTCCAGCGACAACACCCGCTTGTTCTTGAGCCCCTCCGGCACCTCGCCGTTGATGATGCGCTGGGCCAGCCCCTCGACGATGGCGGTCTTGCCGACGCCGGGGGCACCGATCAGCACGGGGTTGTTCTTGGTGCGGCGTTGCAGCACCTGTATGGTGCGGCGGATCTCTTCATCCCGGCCGATCACAGGGTCAAGTTTGCCGAGTTCGGCCCGCTCGGTGAGGTCTATGGTGTACTTCTCCAGCGCCTGGCGGTTCTCCTCGGCGTTGGCATCATCGATCTTCTTGCCGCCACGCACCTTGTCGATGGCGGCTTCGAGTTTTTCCTTGGTCAGGCCCTGGGCGCGCAGCAGCTCCCCCAGGTTGCCCTTCTCGTCGAGGGCGGCCAGCACGAACAGCTCGGACGAGATGAACTGATCCTTGCGCTGCTGGGCCAGCTTGTCGCAGACGTTGAGCAGACGACCGAGGCCGTTGGAAAGTTGCACATCCCCTTCGACGCCGCTCACCTTGGGCAGGCGGTCGAGCTCCTCGCCGAGACGGGAGCGCAAGGCATTGATGTCCATCCCGGTCAGGGTCAGCAGCGGGCGTATGGAGCCGCCATCCTGATTGAGCAGGGCTGTCATCAGGTGGACGGGTTCGATGAATTGGTGGTCACGACCCAGTGCGAGAGACTGGGCATCGGAAATAGCGACTTGGAATTTGCTGGTCAGGCGATCGAGGCGCATTGCACTCCCCCTTTGAAACAGACACGCCGCTTGCGCGGCAAACAACATGATCTTCTGACAAGGTAAATGAGGCCCGTACGGGTTATTTCAAGGGGCGAGGTTGGTTATTTTTTCTTCAATATGGGATGCGGGGGCATTCCCGCCCTTGTTCCACTGACAGGGTCGGGACTCTTTACCAGGGGTCGACCAGATGAAGGGAGACAATCACCTCGCGCATAGGGCGTCGCACCGATTACGCTGATGCCCCCTTCTCAACTTCTATTTATCCAACCAGACAAGGGAGGCCATGCGGCCGGTCTGGCCGTCGCGGCGATAAGAGTAGAACTGATCGCCGTCGCCGAAGGTGCAGAATTCGCCGCCATAGACAGCGTTCACACCGGCGCGAGCCAGTCGCAGGCGGGCCAGCCGGTAGATATCCGCCAGCCATTTCCCGTCGTTGGCTGAAGGCTCGAAGGCGGCGACCGCCTCGGCCTGCTCCGCCATAAAGGCCTCGCGCACCTCACCACCCACTTCGAACGCCGTGGGGCCGATTGCCGGGCCGAGCCAGGCCAGGATCTCCCCCGGCTCGCAGCCCATGGCGGCGATACTGGCTTCCAGTACTCCCTCCTTCAGCCCACGCCAACCGGCGTGAGCGGCAGCCACCACTGTGCCGGCCCGGTCGCAAAACAGCACCGGCAGGCAGTCGGCTGTCATCACTATGCAGGCCTGCCCGGCTTGCTGGGTGCAGGCCGCATCGGCGTCCGGCGCCCCGTCGTATTCGTTGCTGACGGGGTGGACTGCGATGCCGTGCACCTGGTTGAGCCAGTTGAGGGGCCCGGGGATCTGCGCCGCCTGTTGCAGGCGGGCACGGTTGGCCTCGACCCGTGCCGGCTCGTCCCCCACGTGGGCCCCCAGGTTGAGACCGGCGAAGACCCCTTCGCTCAGGCCACCATCCCGGGTGGTCGACAGGGCCCTGACATTGCCAGGAGCGGGCCAGTCGGGTTCAATCCAGTTCATCTGTGACTCCTTCCATTCACGGATATAAAAACGGGGCTCCTGAAAGGGAACCCCGTTTGGCATCTCTTAGGGCCGGACGGCGGCAGAAACCGACGCAGGCCCTATTGCATCAGCTCCAGACCAAATCGTCCGGGTTGGCGAGCGTATCAGCCCGCAGCACTTCCATCAGATCCAGCATGTCTTGCGGCGTGGCAGAGTGCCACTCCATGACTTCGCCGGTGATGGGGTGAGCCAGCTTCAGCATGGTGGCATGCAGCGCCTGGCGGTTGAAGTTGCGCAGGGCCAGAGTCAGCTCCGGAGTCGCATTGCGCAGCAGGCGCAGACGGCCACCGTAAGCGGGATCACCCACCAGCGGATGCTTGATGTGAGCCATGTGGACACGGATCTGGTGGGTACGACCGGTTTCCAGACGCAGACGCAGACGGGTGTGGCCACGGAACTTCTCGTGCACCCGGTAATGGGTCACGGAAGGACGGCCATTGGGCACCACAGCCATGTGGGTACGCTGGGTCGGGTGGCGACCTATGGGGGCATCCACGGTACCGCCTGCGGTCATGTGACCTATGGCGACGGCTTCGTACTCACGGGTGATCTGACGCGCCTGCAGCGCCTCCACCAGATGGGTCTGGGCCGGGATCGTCTTGGCAACCACCATCAGGCCAGTGGTGTCTTTATCCAGACGGTGCACTATGCCGGCACGGGGTACCTCGGCGATGCCGGGGTAACGGTGCAGCAGGGCGTTGAGTATGGTGCCATCCGGCGTGCCGGCGCCCGGGTGAACCACCAGGCCGGCCGGCTTGTCGATCACCAGAATGTGTTCATCTTCATAGACGATGTTGAGGTCGATGTTCTGGGCATCCCAGCGGGTGTCATCTTCCAACTCGACATCTACATGTACCTGCTGCCCGGCCACCACTTTCTCGCGCGGGGTATTGGCAACCTGACCGTCCAGGGTCACTCTGTCCTGTAAAATCCACTCCTTGATGCGGGTGCGGGAGTAGTCTGGAAACAATTCGGCCAGGGCCTGGTCGAGTCGCTGCCCGAATTGGTGATCCTGGAATTCGCCTGTCAGTTCAATATGCTGGCTCATGTATGGTCTCTTGAGCGGGGGTATCAATTCGAAATAATCCGGGTATTCTAGCTTTTCTTTTAGCCAAGCATAACGGATACTTTGCCAATTTCGTGGAAATGGACCGGATGTTGTTGATGGGAAAGAAGTCTCGCCTGCTGATGTCGCTCGCCTTGGTCGCTACGCTGATCACTGGCTGTTCCAGCACCAAACCCAAGGTTCCCGACGAACCGCCGGAAGTTCTGTACCAGAAAGCCCGTCTCAAACTGGACACAGGCAACTACCTGAATGCCATCGAGTTGCTGGAAGCGCTGGACTCTCGTTACCCGTTCGGCGCCTACTCCAACCAGGTGCAGCTCGATCTCATCTACGCCTACTACAAGCAGGATGATACCGCCCAGGCGATCGCCAATATCGACCGCTTCATCCGCCTCAACCCGGCGCACAAGAACATCGATTACGTGTTCTACATGCGCGGTCTGACCAACATGGCGGCGGATTACAACTTCTTCCAGGACTTCCTGGGCATAGATCGGGACGACAAGGACCCCTCCTACGCCCGTCAGGCCTTCCAGGACTTCAAGACCCTGCTGCAGAGCTACCCCAACAGCAGCTACGCGGCCGATGCCCGTGCCCGCATGGTCGGTCTGAAGACCCGCCTCGCCCGCTACGATCTGGGGGTGGCCGAGTATTACGTGAAGCGTGATGCCCTGATCGCCGCCGCCAACCGCGCCAAGCTGGTGGTCGAAACCTATCCCGACACTGTCGAGACAGAGAAGGCACTGGAGATCATGGTCAACGCCTACGATACCCTGAAGATGCCGACCCTGGCCCGCCACGCCCGCGAAGTGCTGGCCAAGAACTACCCGGACAATCGCCTTGGCCGCGGCTGAGCATGACGGGAACAAAAAAACCGATGCCAAGGCATCGGTTTTTTTATGGCTGCAATCTCCGCGCAGAGTGCGCCTCCCATGACGGCGCCCTGCATGCGCCGTCATCTTCATTCAGCTACTTGGCTACGTTGCCCGCCACGTTGAGCACGTCCCAGGTGCGGGAGAAGGGCGGCGCATAGGCGAAGTCCAGCATGCCGAGCTGATCCGTGGTCACCCCCATGGTGATGGCCACTGCCAGGGCATCGATGCGGTGTACCGCCCCCTTGCGACCCAGGATCTGCCCCCCCAGCAGCCGCTTGCTGCCCGCCTCATAGACCAGCTTGACGTGGATGTCTGACTGACCCGGGCAGTAGTTGGTGTGGCACTTGTCCTTGATCACCACGGTGCGGTAGTCGATGCCCAATTGTTGGGCCTCTTTCTCAGAAAGTCCGGTACGACCCGCCTCCAGCCCCAGCACCTTGAGCGCCGCGGAGCCCAGCGTGCCCGGAAACTCCTGGCCGGCGCCGGCCAGGTTCTCCCCCACCATGCGCCCCAGCTTGTTGGCTATGGTGGCGAGCGGCACATAGACCTGCTGCTGCTTGACGCTGTGCCAGACGCTGGCGCAATCCCCCGCCGACCAGACATTGGTCAGCGAGCTGCGGCCCTGACGGTCGACCTTGATGGCGCCATTGCCGAGCCGCTCTATGCCGGTGTCGGCCAGGAACTCGGTGTTGGGCCTGACCCCGGTGCAGACCACCACTATATCGGCCTGGTACTCACCCTGGTCGGTGCGCACGCCGGTCACCCGGCCCTCCCCCAGCAAGGCTTGGACGCGCTCACCCAGATGCAGAGAGACGCCCTGCTCGCGCAGCTCGGTCTCGATGTGCTGGGTTATCTCCGAGTCGAAGGCATCGGGGATGACCCTGTCCGCCAGCTCGATGAGGCGCACCTCCTTGCCCTGATGGACCAGGGCCTCGACCACCTCCAGCCCGATAAAGCCGGAGCCGATCACCACCGCCTTCTTGTTGCGCGGATCCTGCACCGCTGCCTTCAGTGCCAGCCCATCGCTCATGCGGCGCAGGCCGAACACCCCTTGCTGCTGCAAGCCGGGGATCGGCGGCATCTGTTCGCGGGCACCTGTGGCTATCATCAGCCGATCGTAGCTATCGGTGAAGCTGTCCCCCTTGTGCTCCACCCGCAGGGTCTGGGCTCCGGCATCCAGGCTCAGTACCCTGTGGCCAATCTTCACCTCTATCCCCTTGGCGGCGAACTGCTCCGGGGTGAACTCGGCCATGTAGCCCGGCTCCTGGAAGTCGTCCCCCACGAAGTAGGGCAGACCGCAGGCCCCGAAGGAGATCACCTCTGAGGCCTCATAGACCACAATCTCGGCATCCTTGGCCAGACGGCGCGCCTTGGCCGCCGCACTCATGCCGGCGGCTTCGCCACCGATGATCACAATACGCATAGCTTGACTCCAGTCACGACAGGGGAGGCCTCGCCTCCCCTTTTCATAAACAAATCAGAAGATAAGATCCGGTCAGACCGCGGACTCTTCCCCGTCCAGGCTTACCTCGGCATCGCCGTTGAAGACCGCCATGTCGGTCTGTCCCATCAACCGGCTGGTGAGGGTGCCGGCCGTGATGGAGCCGGAGACGTTGAGGGCGGTGCGGCCCATGTCGATGAGGGGCTCGATGGAGATGAGCAGGCCCGCCAGGGCCACCGGGAAGTCCAGGGCGGAGAGCACGATCAGCGCCGCGAAGGTGGCGCCGCCACCGACCCCGGCCACCCCGAAGGAGCTGACTGTGATGATGGCGATGAGCGTCATGATGAAGCCGGGATCCAGGGGATTGACCCCCACGGTCGGCGCTATCATCACCGCCAGCATGGCCGGGTAGATGCCGGCGCAGCCGTTCTGGCCTATGGTGGCGCCGAAGGAGGCGGCGAAGTTGGCGATGCCCGCCGGAATGCCGAGGGCCCGGGTCTGGGTCTGCACGTTCATGGGGATGGAGCCCGCACTGGTGCGCGAGGTGAAGGCGAAGGCCAGCACCGGCATGATCTTCTTCAGGAAGCGCAGCGGGTTGATGCCCACCAGGCTCACCAGCAGCAGGTGCACCAGGAACATGATGGCGATGGCACCGTAAGAGGCCAGCACGAAGTTCAGCAGGTTGATGATGTCCGCGTAGTTGGAGCCGGACACCACCTTGGCCATCAGCGCCAGCACGCCATAGGGGGTGAGACGCAGCACCAGGGTCACCATCCGCATGACGATGGCGTGGGCGACCTGCATGAAGCGCTCGAAGCTGGCGAAGATCTCGGGCTGCTTGCGGGCGATGCCGGTGGCGGACAGGCCGATGAAGATGGAGAAGATCACCACGGCTATGGTGGAGGTCTTGCGTGCCCCCGTCATGTCGAGGAAGGGGTTGGCCGGGATGAACTCCAGCACCATCTTGGGGAGGGACATGCTCTCGACGCTGCCGAGGCTGGTCTGCAGGGCCGCGCCACGGGCCGTCTCGGCCGCGCCGGCAACCAGCCCCTCGGCACTCAGGCCGAACAGGTTGGACATCAGTATGCCCGCCCCGGCGGCGATCATGGTGGTGAAGATCAGCACCCCTATGGTCAGGGCGCTGATCTTGCCTAGCGCCGTGCCGCCGCTCAGCTTGAGGATGGCGCCTATGATGGAGACCATGATGAGCGGGATGATGATCATCTGCAGCAGCTTCACGTAGCCGCTGCCGACCAGATCCAGGTAGTCGCCGGTCTGGACCAGCACCTCGGAGCCGACGCCGTACAGCAGTTGCAAGGCCCAGCCGAACAGGACCCCGAGCCCCAGCCCCGAGAAGACCCGGCGGGTGAAGCTGACGTGGGTCTGCTGCAAGCGGTAGAGAAACAGCAGCAACATGACCAGGATGGCCAGATTACCGATAACGCTAAGAGTCATGATATTCCCCAAAAATAAACGGGCGAGGCCCGAGATGGATGGACGGGCGCACCCTGCGCCTCGCCCCGAAACTGGCCGCATCGTGGCGGCACGCCCCCCGTTCGGGGTGACGTCAATCTCTGCAAAAACCGGGGGCGGCCAGTGCCGCCCCCCTCATCAGCCAGCCTTGCCTTGTTGCTTGGCCCGCATGATGTTGATGATCTCTATGTCGGTGTCCAGCATCCCCTGTTTCGAGAGGCGACCCAGGTTCGCTATGGTCTGGTCCACATCGTCGGAGACTATGCCCTCGCTCTGGGGCACGTGCAGGTTGTTGATGGCCATCAGCGACGACTTGACCGCCGCCGAGGTGGAGGTGGACACCTTCATGGAGCAGGCGCTGCCGGCGCCGTCGCAGATGATGCCGGAGACGTCGCCAATCATGTTGTTGATGCAGTGGCTGATCTGCTCGAACTGGCCACCCAGCAGCCAGGTGATGGCGGCGCCCGAGCCCATGGCGGCGGTACTGGCGGCGCACAGGGCCGACAGCTTGTTCTGGTAGGCCTTGATGTAGATGGCCACCAGGTGGCTCATCACCAGTGCCCGGGTCAGCTGCTCGTCATCGGCCTTGAGGAAACGGGCGGCGGCGACCACCGGCATGGTGGCGGCTATGCCCTGGTTGCCCGAGCCCGAGTTGGACATGGCGGGCAGCATGGCGCCGTCCATCCGCGCGTCCGACGCGGCAGAAGAGAGGCGCATGGCCAAGGTCATCAGATCGTCCGAGAGCAGCTTGCGCTCCACCTGCTCGGTGAGGATCTTGCCGATGCGCAGGCCATAGCCCTGCAGCCCCTCATCCGCTAGCGCCTGGTTCATGGTGGCGGCCTCGCGGATGAAGTCGATCTCGGTCAGTGGCGCCTCCAGGGCGAACGCCACTATCTCCCGCAGCGTCATGGCGGGCTTGTCGGATTTCGCGGGCTGGATCTGCACCCCGGGGGCACTGTCCTGCTCCATCAGCACCTCGCCATCCTTCTCCAGCAGCACTATACGGGTGTGATCCGTGCAGATCACCACACGGGCGCTGTGACCGTCGGCCTCGGCCAGCACCTCGGCGTAGAGCACATCAGGCACATCCTTCACGTCCACCTTGATGATGGGCAGCAGCGCCTTGGCGGCGTCCACCTGCTCCGGGGTCAGAGTCTTGAGCACCTCCAGCCCCGCATCCGGGTTGCCCCCCGTGATGCCGACGGCGGCGGCGACCGGCAGACCTATCATGCCGGTGCCGGGCACGCCGACCCCCATGCCATTCTTGAACAGATTGCCGCTGACCCAGACGCTGATGTTGGTCGGATCCTGCCCCAGCAGCTTGCGGCAGTTGGCGGCGGCCAGCGCCACCGACATGGGCTCGGTGCAGCCCAGGGCCGGCACCACTTCACGCTTGAGCAGAGTAATAAAGTCGGTCCATTGTGCTTTCATCTGTGGTTTCTCTGGTTCACTGTGCCGCAGGCATCGTATGGGGGTATGGGTTCAATCTGGAGGGCCGCCCGCCGGGCCACCCCGTCCATGTCACTTTATTTGATTCTAGTGGCTCGAGCCTCAAATAAAATTGAGCCCCCTCGCCTTTTGCCGCCATTATGCCTTCCAGCGAGGGCAACGTCACCGGATTGCTGCCCTGCCGCCGGTAGCAGATCTCCCCTCCCGGCCAGGGCCCTTTGCCATCAATGTGTTGCCCGCGCCCCCCTGAAAAACGGGCAATAAAAAAGGAGGCCGAAGCCTCCTCTTGTCTCATCCCATCGACGCTTAGAGCGCCTTCAGGATGGCCTCGACGCTGGCCTTGGCATCGCCAAACAGCATCTGGGTGTTCTCCTTGAAGAACAGCGGGTTCTGGACACCGGCGTAGCCAGTGTTCATGGAGCGCTTGAAGCCGATGACGTTCTGCGCCTTCCACACTTCCAGCACCGGCATGCCGGCGATGGGGCTGCCCGGATCTTCCATGGCGGCCGGGTTGACGGTGTCGTTCGCACCTATCACCAGCACCACGTCGGTATCGCTGAAGTCCTCGTTGATCTCGTCCATTTCCAGAACTATGTCATACGGGACCTTGGCTTCCGCCAGCAGCACGTTCATGTGACCAGGCAGACGACCGGCAACCGGGTGGATACCGAAGCGCACCTTGACGCCGCGCTCGCGCAGCTTGTGGGTGATCTCGGCAACCGGGTACTGGGCCTGCGCCACCGCCATGCCGTAGCCCGGGGTGATGATGACGGAGCTGGCATTCTTCAGCATGTCGGCCACGTCTTCGGCGTTGGTCTCGCGGTATTCGCCCATCTCCTGATCGGCCGTGGAGGCCACACCGTCGGAGCCGAAGCCACCGGCGATGACGGAGATGAAGGAGCGGTTCATCGCCTTGCACATGATGTAAGAGAGGATGGCACCGGAGGAACCCACCAGGGCACCCACCACGATCAGCAGGTCGTTGGAGAGCATGAAGCCCGCCGCCGCCGCCGCCCAACCGGAGTAGGAGTTCAGCATGGAGACCACCACCGGCATGTCGGCGCCGCCGATGGAGGCCACCAGGTGCCAGCCGAAGGCGAAGGCGATCAGGGTCATCACCAGCAGTGCGAAGGTGGAGCCACCGGCGTTGACGAAGTGGATCATCAGCGCCAGCGAAACCACCACGGCCAGCAGGTTCAGCTTGTGACGATGGGGCAGTTGCAGCGGCTTGGAAGAGATCAGGCCACGCAGCTTGCCGAACGCCACGACTGAACCGGTGAAGGTCACGGCACCGATGAAGACGCCCAGGAAGACTTCCACCAGGTGGATGTTCAGCATGGCGCCGGAGAGGTGCTCGACCTGGGCGACGCTGGCCGCCTGCTCGAACGCCGCCCGGGCAGCAGCCAGGGTCGCATCCAGGTTGGAGCCAACGGAGACGACTACCTCAGCGGGTGCGGAGGGGTGCAAGTCGATGAAGCTGTTGAAGCCCACCAGCACCGCCGCCATGCCCACGAAGCTGTGCAGCACGGCCACCAGCTCGGGCATCTCTGTCATCTCGACCTTGAGCGCCAGGCGCACGCCGATGGCGCCACCGATGACCATGGCCAGGACTATCCAGTGCACGCCACTGGTTTCCGGGTTGAAGACGGTCGCGAGCAGGGCAATGGCCATCCCCGCGATACCGAACAGGTTGCCATGCTTGGCCGTTTCTTGCTTCGACAGTCCCGCGAGACTGAGGATGAAGAGCACGGCGGCAACGATATAGGATGCTGTTACCAGTCCTTGAGACACGTTAAACCCCCTTAATCCTTACGGAACATCTTCAGCATGCGCTGAGTGACGGTGAAGCCACCGAAGATGTTGATACTGGCAATCAGCACGGCGATAAAGGCCAATACGGTGACCAGGGTCGACCCTTGCCCAATCTGCAGCAGGGCACCGACCACGATAATGCCGGAGATGGCATTGGTGACCGACATCAGCGGCGTGTGCAGGGCGTGAGAGACGTTCCACACCACGTAGTAACCGACCACACAGGCCAGGATGAAGACGGTGAAGTGGGAGAGGAAGGCGGCAGGTGCCACCGCAGCCACCCAACCGAAGGCGGCGATGCCGAGGGCACCGAACACGAACTTCTTGTTGGACGGTTTCTTCTCTTCGGCCTTCTTCGGCGCAACCTTGGCAGCCGGCTTCTGCGGCGCGGCAGAGACAGAGATGGCAGGGGGCGGGAAGGTCACTTCACCGGCCTGGATCACCGTCATGTTGCGCTGAACCACGTCCTCGAAGTCGATGGCGACGTTGCCGTCCTTCTCCTTGCACATCAGCTTCATCAGGTTGACCAGGTTGGTACCGTAGAGCTGGGAGGATTGGGCGGGCAGACGACCAGGCAGATCGGTGTAACCTATCACCTTGACGCCGTTCGGGGTGACGAACAGCTCGGTCGGCACAGTGTATTCACAGTTGCCACCGGTGGCGGCAGCCAGATCCACGATGACGGAACCCGGCTTCATGCTGTCGACCATCTCCTTGGTGATCAGCTTGGGCGCCGGACGACCGGGGATCAGGGCCGTGGTGATGATGATGTCCACTTCCTTGGCCTGCTGGGCAAACAGCTCCATCTCGGCCTTGATGAACTCATCGGACATGACCTTGGCATAACCGTCGCTGGAGGCACCGTCCTCGCTACCGAAGTCCAGCTTGAGGAATTCCCCCCCCATGGATTCGATCTGCTCGGCGACTTCCAGACGGGTGTCGAATGCACGCACTATGGCGCCGAGGGAACCGGCGGTCCCGATGGCAGCCAGACCGGCCACACCGGCACCTATCACCAATACCTTGGCGGGCGGTACCTTGCCGGCAGCGGTGATCTGACCGGTGAAGAAGCGACCGAACTGGTGGGCGGCTTCGACCACGGCGCGATAGCCGCCTATGTTGGCCATGGAGGAGAGGGCATCGAGGGACTGGGCACGGGAGATCCGCGGCACCATGTCCATCGCCATCACATTGATGTTGCGCTCGGACAGCTTCTTGACCAGCTCGGGGTTCTGGGCAGGCCAGATGAAGCTCACCAGGGTGGCACCATCCTTAATTTGTGCGATCTCGGCATCGGTCGGCGCGTTGACCTTGAAGATAAGGTCGGCTTGCCAGACGCTCGGCACCACGCTGGCACCGGCAGCCTCGAAGGCGGCATCATCGAAGCTGGCCAGCTGGCCGGCACCGGCCTCGATGGCGACCTCGAAGCCGAGCTTTTTCAGCTGCTCGACGGTGGCCGGGGTCGCTGCGACCCGGGTCTCACCGGCGAGACTCTCTCTCGGTATTCCAATCTGCATGACTATTCCCTGATGGTTAATAAACAATCATTGCCCAGTCTCTCATGTCTGAGGGGACAAGGCATGATCAAAGTGCAGGTCACGGGCCCTTTGTTATGAAAATCAGCAGGCTTTACCTCAACCTCCTGTCATGGTCAGGCCCCCGCTTTTCAGGCGCGAAGGTGATTAGTATCAAATTTTGGAGTTTTATTACAACCACGACCCCGAGCGGGCGGGTACAGAATTCAGCCCATCCCGGACCATGATTAAAAAAAACAAACCAAATTAGGGGCTTATACCAGCAAAATGCGCTGAAAAAAGTGATCCAACCAGTCAAAAAAAATGTTTTGCCGAGCCTCTACCTTAGCGTTTTTTGTTCTTATGAAATCTGCCGTTGGCTCATCTGATGAGATGAAAGGGGAAAAAGTAACCGTTTTGTAACGACTCGGGGGCCGCGCCGCCGCCATAAGGCGGGAGCGGGCCCCCTGATTCAACCCCGGACAAGGCCGGAGCTGGTCTCTCGCCTCTTACCAGGCGGCTTCATAAATATGCCGGCTCTGCACCAGGTCGATGTCGCCGTGCTCCCCGAGCGCCGTCATGCCGTGCTCTTCGAGCTTGGCCAGCAGGGTGTCGATATTGGCATCGGCCAGGCCGTAGTCCCGCAGCCGGGTCTTGACCCCCATCCGCTCGAAGAAGTCGCGGGTGGCTTTGATGGCGCCGTCGATGCGTTCTTCTTCGCTGCCGCTGCGCAAGTCCCAGACCCGCTCGGCGTATTGCAGCAGCTTGGCGCGCTTCTGCTCACGCTTGGCAGCGAGCAGGGCGGGCAGCACCACCGCCAGAGTCTGGGCGTGGTCGAGGCCGTGCAGGGCGGTCAGCTCGTGGCCCAGCATGTGGGTGGCCCAGTCCTGGGGCACACCGGCTCCGATCAGGCCGTTGAGCGCCAGGGTGGCGCTCCACATGATGTTGGCGCGCACCTCGTAATTTTCCGGCTCCACCAGCGCCTTGGGGCCCTCCTCAGCCAGGGTCAGCAGCAGGCCTTCGGCGAAGCGATCCTGCACCTTGGCGTTGACCGGGTAGGTGAGGTACTGCTCCAGGGTGTGGATGAAGGCATCCACCACGCCGTTCGCCACCTGGCGGGCCGGCAGTGTATAGGTGAGCACGGGATCCAGCACGGCGAAGCGCGGCATCACGAACGGCGAGAAGAAGTGCTGCTTGTCGCCGCTGCTCCTGCGGGTGATGACGGCCCCCATGTTCATCTCGGAGCCGGTGGCCGGCAGGGTCAGCACGGCGCCGAGGGGAATGGCGGAAGCCACCTCGCCACCGACCGTCTCGAGGATGTGCCAGGGCTCCCTGGCCAGATCGTAGTGAGCGGCAGCGGCGATGAACTTGGTGCCATCGAGCACCGAGCCGCCGCCGACGGCGAGCAGGAAGTCGATCTTCTCGGCACGGGCCAGCTCGACCGCCCCCATCAGGGTCTCGTAAGCCGGGTTGGGCTCTATGCCGCCGAACTCGAACAGGGTCAGGCCCGCCAGCTCGCTGCGGATCTGCGCCAACAGGCCGCTACGCACCACGCTGCCGCCACCGTAGGTGATGAGGACACGGGCGTCGGCCGGGATCTGGCCGCGCAGCTGGGCCACCTGGCCCTTGCCGAACAGCACCTTGGTGGGGGTATGGAGAGTAAAATTGTTCATCGACATTGCCTTCTTCTGATAGTCCGGCGGCCTGGCCGCAAAATGTTGATTGCATTTTTCTACAGACAACCTCTACCATCAAGGCAACATTCTGCACATTGCTTGCCTATTTCTACAAATCATCAGAATCCACCCGGAGCGACCATGTCCAACCGTTACGCCGATCTCGCCGCCAGGCTGGCCCGCCACGTCACCACCCCGGGCATCACAGCTTCTCCGGTTGAGCAGGTGAACCTCATCTACACCACCGAGTATCACGGCCGCACGCCTGTGCTCTACCAGCCCCGGATGATCGTCATACTGCAGGGACACAAGGTGGGCTATCTGGCGGATCAGGTGTTTCGCTACGACCCCAGCCACTACCTGCTGATGACACTGCCGCTGCCCTGCGAGTGCGAGTGCTTCGCCTCCCCCGAGCAGCCCCTCATCGGCTTCTCCCTGGAGATCAACGTCGCCACCCTGCAAGAACTGCTGCTGGAACTGGGGGATGCCCTGCCCGCCCCGGCTGTGCAAAAGAGCGGTGTGCACTCTGTCCCCCTGTCCGAAGAAATGTTCTGTGCCGCCGAGCGATTGATCGATCTGATGGACAAGCCCCACCACGCCCGGGTGCTGGGGCCGCAGACGGTGCGGGAGATGCTGTTCTACGCCCTGCACGAGGAGGGCGGCCCGGCGCTGCAGGCGCTGGCCAATCGTCACAACCATGTGGGCCAGATAGCCCGGGTGCTGCGTATGATAGAGGCGCGCTACGCCGACACCCTGACCATGGAGGAGCTGGCCCGGGAGGTGAACATGAGCGTCTCCGCCTTCCACCACCACTTCAAGGCGGTCACCGCCACCTCGCCCCTGCAGTACATCAAGTCGTTTCGCCTGCACAAGGCGCGCATGATGATGCTGCACGACGGCATCAAGGCGGGGGCGGCGGCGGCCAGGGTCGGCTACGAGAGCAACTCCCAGTTCAGTCGGGAGTACAAGCGCTTCTTCGGCAGCACGCCGACGGATCAGGCCTCCCGCTTCCGGGAAGGCCAGTTGCACATCATCGAAGGCTAAAAGAGAGGGATCCCCCATGCGTTCACTGCTTTGTCTGCTCACCGCCTGGCTACTGACGGCCTGCACCGGCCTCGCCGACGGCATCCGCCCCGTCACCGGCTTCCAGCTCGATCGCTACCTCGGCACCTGGTACGAAATCGCCCGTCTCGACCACAGCTTCGAGCGGGGGCTGGAGCGGGTGAGCGCCACCTACAGCCTGCGTGACGACGGCGGCGTCAAGGTGCTCAACCGCGGCCTGCAGAGCGATGGCAGCTGGCGCGAGGCCGAAGGCAAGGCCTACTTCGTGGACAAGCCTACCGAGGCGCGGCTCAAGGTGAGCTTCTTCGGCCCCTTCTACGGCGGCTACAACGTCATCGAGCTGGACCCCGACTACCAGCTCTCCCTGGTGACCAGCTACAACCACGACTATCTGTGGATCCTCTCCCGCTCCCCCCAGCCGCCCAAGGCCAAGGTGGATGCGCTGATCGCCAAGGCGAAGGGGCTGGGCTTTGCTACCGACCAGCTTATCTGGGTCAGCCAGGAGCCGGCCGGGAACACGCCTTGAAGATCTTCCAGGCCACCCCGCCGGACATTCCCCGGGTCGCCCCCTGATGCTGAGCACAGCCACCGACAATCAGCGGGCCCAAGCCCTCGGCGACCAGCGGGACATCGACTCCTACAGCTAGATCAAGCCGCTCTGCCCCCCCCTGACCGGGCCGATTGCAAAGCCTGGCCCCGGCATTATTCAGCGGGTGCATGTCGACAAAATATCCATACACCGCATGAATAAAGGCGACCCCGGGGTCGCCTTTGTCACATCAGGGTCTGCCCCTAGAGCCGGAAGCGGCCTATCTCCTGCTCCAGCCGCTCGGTCAGGGACTTGAGCTCGGCGGCCTGGGCGGCCTCCTCCTTCGCCTGCGCCGCCAGCGTCTGGGAGACATGGCGGATGTTCTCGGTGTTGCGGCTGATCTCGCCGGTGACCGAGGTCTGCTCCTCCGCCGCCGCCGCTATCTGGGTCGCCATGTCGCTGATGGCGCCTATGGCCTCGTTGATCCGCGCCAGGCTCTGGTTCGCCGCCTCCGCATCCTCCACGCTGGTGCCCGCCAGCTGGCGGCTGGTCTCCATGCCCCCCACGGCGCGGCGCGTAGTCTGCTGCAGCGCCTCTATCATCTGCTGGATCTCGGCGGTGGAGTCGTGGGTGCGGCGCGACAGCACCCGTACCTCGTCCGCCACCACGGCGAAGCCGCGTCCCTGCTCCCCGGCCCGGGCCGCCTCGATGGCGGCGTTCAGTGCCAGCAGGTTGGTCTGCTCGGCGATACCGCTGATGGTGGCCAGGATGCCGCTGATCTTCTGGGCATGACCATCCAGCTCATGAATGGTCTGGCTGGCGTCGGCCACCTCCCCCGCCAGGCCGCTGATGCTGCGCTGGCTCTGGCCGACCTGGGACTGACCGGCCACGGCCAGCCTGACCGCATCACCTGAGGTGGTGGCGGCAAACTCGGCGTTGCCGGCGATCTCCTGGGTGGCGGACGCCATCTCGGTCACCGCGGTCGCCACCATGACGATCTCGTCCTGCTGCTCGCGCACCCGCTGGCTGCGAGCCTCTGCCCCCGCCGCCTGGGTCCGCGACTGGGCCGCCAGTTCGACGGTGACATCCCGCAACCGGCTGACGATGCCGTGCAGCCGGGCCACGAACAGGTTGAAGTTCTGGGCCAGCAGCCCCACCTCGTCCTTGCTGTGGGCCGCGATCTGCACGGTGAGATCCCCCTCGCCGTGGGCTATGTCGGCCAGCGCCTTGGAGACCCGGCCGAGATCGGCAAAGAGGTAGTTGAACATGGCGATGAGCAGGGCGCTGAACACCAGCAGCAGCACCAGGGTCAGCCCCACCAGCTGCCACAGCAGGCTGGCGAAGGGCGCCTCCAGCACATCCTTGTACATCACCATGGCGAGCAGCCAGTCGGTGCCTGGCACCCCCTGCACCGACAGCAGCACCTCACGCCCCGCTATGGTGGCGACGTGCAGCTCGCCGTCCCGGCTCCAGCCCTCCAGGGTAGCCCCCGTGAGGCCGGGGGCCAGCTCGGCTACCTGCTTGAGGGCCAGCTCCTTCTGCGGGTGACCGACGATGAGGCCGGAGCTGTCCAGCAGCATGGCGTAGCCCTCCCCCTGCACCTTCATGGCCAGCACCTCGTCGATCAGGGCATCCAGGGAGAGATCCGCCCCCGCCACCCCGATCACCTGACCCTGATGACTCACCGGCTCCGCCAGGGTCACCACCATCTGCTGCATGGTCACGCTGACGTAGGGCGGGGTGACGATCAGCTTGCCCGCCTTGCTGGCGCCCTGATACCAGGGGCGTACCCGGGGATCGTAGTTGGCGGTGTTGAGGGAGGGATCGTGACGGGTCATGGCCCCTTGCGCCGAGCCGAAATAGGTGAGGCCGAAGCCGCCGGAGGTGCGGGTCTGCAGCAGGTGCGGCACCAGAGTCGCCTCGGGATTGTCGGCAATGACGGCGGCCAGGGCATCGACCGCGTGCTTGCGATCCGCCATCCAGTTGCCGATGGCCACCGAGTGGGCGTGACCATAGTTGACCGCCTCGCTCTGGATGGCGCTCAGGGTCCGTGATTTGAGGGTGTGGAAGGCGACTATGCCGAGCAGGGCAGCCATCAGCAGCACTACCCCCAGGCTGGTCGCGAGCAGCTTGCCGCGCAACGAGAGTGTCATGACTACAAATCCTTGTGGTGACAGGAGGCCAGGAATACCCCCATATTGGTAGGTGATATCGGCGGCAGCCTCACTGGACTTTAGTGAATCCTTTTAATTTCTTCTTTATCAACAGCCGAAGATGCTGTGCATGCCGCCTCAACCTCAGCCGCCGGGCACCAAGATCCAGAGGCCGCCCGCTGGCGGCACCAGTGTCAGCAACGCCATGGCGCCAGGGCGACCAGCGAGGGTGAGCGAACCCAAGGGGCGGATCGGCAAGGACAAGAGAAGTGAGTCGCGCGGAGCGCGTCAGGGGTCGCCGGCGAGCGGCGCAGCAGAAAGGTTCAGGGATCGCAGAAATGCGAAAGGCCAGCTCAATGAGCTGGCCTTTCTGAAAATGGCAGGGGCGGCAGGACTCGAACCCGCAACCATCGGTTTTGGAGACCGCTGTTCTACCAATTGGAACTACGCCCCTGCAACAAACGAGGCGAATTATACAAAGCCGGGATCAAAGGTAAAGGCTTTTTTTCTCACTTTCGATGCGATCGAACAATTCACGAGCAAATCGCGGCAATTCCCGCAACCAGCCGGGGTAACTTGCTGTATTTGCAGTCCCGCCGGGGTAGGAATGGGGCATAAATGGGGGTAGGGTGAAACCAGCTACAGGGAGGTCGTTCATGCTCAATTACCGCCTGCTTCAACAACTTGCGCCCCTCAACTTCCGGGATGAGCGCAAAACCGAGTCCCTGCCAGACTATCTCGAGCGGGTCTCTCCCCTGGTGCCCTTCATTCCCCAAAATGTGCTGACGCAATGGATTTACCGCCATTGGCGCGGTTTTGAGTCCAACTGGAGCTTTATCGACCTCGCCCGCCACCAATTCGAGTGCGAGGCCTGGGACACGGCCCAGATCGTGAGCCAGATAGGCTCCCGCCACATGGAGGTGATCGAGCGCTGGGGCGAGATGCTGCGCAGCAACCGCTATGTGCGCCGCTCCTGGCTCGGCGAGGACATGCTGAGCCGGGGCACCTGGTCAGAGCCCATCATAGTGCTCGCCCCCGAGCCCGGCGGCCATTATCCGGACGGCCAACCCCTGCCGCAGCCATATTGCCTGCTGGAGGGGCACCACAGGCTCGGCTATCTGCGCAGCATGGCCGAAGATGGTCTGCCGTTGCAGAGTGAACACCAGGTCTGGATTTGTCGACCCGTTCGCGACACTCAAACGTTTTTACCGGCAAATCCTGCCTCTGAAATAAATTTTTGACAATTCAAAAACCAGCCCTATAATCTGTCCGGTTTTGAAAAAGGTCGGGACAGGACGATGCCGTTTTTGATGAAAAAAGCAGCCTTGCAGACGGGTGGAGCGCACCAGAGCGGCCCCGTTGTTTCCGGTTTCCGACCCACAGATCCCCAGTTATTTTTAAAAAGAGCCCCTGTTTCAGGGGCTTTTTTTTGTGCCAGAAAAACCTTCATTGATGTCAAAGGGAATGCAGACGATGACCAATCCACTCTATAACAAACACGTCATCTCCATCTCGGACCTGACCCGGTCCGACATGGAACTGGTGGTCGCCACCGCTCAGCGGTTGAAGGCCGAACCCGACACCCGCCTGCTGAAAGACAAGCTGGTCGCCAGCTGCTTCTTCGAGGCCTCTACCCGCACCCGTCTCTCCTTCGAGACCGCGGTACAGCGCCTCGGCGGCAACATCATCGGCTTCGCCGACGGCGGCAACACCAGCGCCAAGAAGGGCGAGACCCTGGCCGACTCCATCAAGATCATCGGCTCCTATGCCGATGCGGTGGTGATGCGCCACCCGAAGGAGGGCGCCGCCCGTCTGGCCTCCGAGTTCTCCCGGGTGCCTGTCATCAACGGCGGTGACGGCTCCAACCAGCATCCGACCCAGACCCTGCTCGACCTCTTCTCCATCCACGAGACCCAGGGCAAGCTGGACGGCCTCAACGTGGCCTTCGTCGGTGACCTCAAGTACGGCCGCACCGTCCACTCCCTGGCCCAGGCCCTGAGCCTGTTCAACTGCCGCTTCTTCTTCATCTCACCGGAAGCCCTGGCGATGCCGGACTACCTCTGCGAAGAGCTGGAGGAGAAGGGCATTCAGTTCAGCGTCCACGAGACCATGGAAGAGGTGATGCCGGAGCTCGACATCCTCTACATGACCCGAGTTCAGAAAGAGCGCTTCGACGAGACCGAATACAAGCACATGGCCGCCAAGTTCGTGCTGGAGCTGGCGACCCTGGAAGGGGCCAAACCCACCATGAAGATCCTGCATCCCCTGCCCCGGGTCGACGAGATCGAGGTCGCCGTCGACAAGACCCCCCACGCCTACTACTTCCAGCAGGCGGAAAACGGGGTCTATGCACGCCAGGCGCTGCTGGCACTGGTACTGAACGAAACCGTCTAAGGGAAAAGGGGAACATCATGTCCGAGAAGAACCAACTGCAAGTCGAAGCCATCCGTCACGGCTCCGTCATCGACCACGTCCCCGCCGGCCAGGGCATCAAGATCCTCAAGCTGTTCCAGCTGATCGAGACCCAGGAGCGGATCACCGTCGGCTTCAACCTCAAATCCGGCGCCCTGGGCAAGAAGGATCTCATCAAGATCGAGAACACCCGCCTGACCGAACAGCAGGCCAACCAGCTGGCGCTGTTTGCCCCGACCGCGACCGTAAACATCATCGAAGACTTCGCCGTGGTGAAGAAGCACCAGCTGAAGCTGCCGGAGTTCATCGCCGGGGTGTTCCACTGCCCCAACTCCAACTGCATCTCCCACAACGAGCCGGTGGACAGCTACTTCCGGGTGCGCGAAGTGAAGGGCGCTGTGCGCATGAAGTGCAAATACTGCGAGAAGTCCTTCACCCAGGACATCGTCAGCGAGCGCTATTGATACTCTGTCGGGCCCTGCGGGGCCCATTTTTGACCCCTGTCACATCACTAATTCCCCCTTTGGTTATAATTTGCCATCTCGCAACGGCTAGACATCGCTCATCACCTACCGAAATGCTCGTCATCAGTGTTTTTCGCTATGAAAAACAGGCATGACAGACTGAGCGCCATAGCCATCTGTCATCGTCAAAGGAAGTCGCCATGGTCAAGACCCTCAGTCGCCCCCCGGAACAGGAGTCCGACCTGGCCCAGCTCGATGCCTGCCGCCAGATCATCGGCCAGCACTGCTACAGCACCCAGGAAGAGATCCGCCGCGAGCTGGCGGAGCGCGGCTTCGCCGACATCAGCCAGTCCACCATCTCCCGTCTGCTGCGCCGCCTCGGCGTCGCCAAGGCCCAGAATGCCAACGGCAAGAAGGTCTACACGCTAGTGGACGATCAGCTGGAACCCGCCGGCAGCACCCGCTCCGTACACGACATGGTGCGCGCCGTGGTGCACAACCAGCAGATGGTGCTGGTGCACACCACCCCTGGGGCCGCGACCGTGGTGGCCCGCCTGCTGGATCGCCACGCCGATCCCGAGATCCTGGGGGCCGTGGCCGGCAACGATGTGGTGCTGATAGCCCCGCGCCACATCAGTCGCACTCGCCAGGCCCATGCCGCCGTGGTGCGCACCCTGGAGCAGGCGCGCTAAGCCAGCCCCGAATGCAGCAAGGCGACCCCTGGGTCGCCTTTTTGTTGCCTGTCATCTAGGCCATAAAAAAACGGGAGCCCACAGGCTCCCGTTGCGTCTTGATAGTCATCCCTTATGAGAGCAGGGCCCCCAGGCTCAGGCAGACCACGATCAGCACAGTCAGTATGCCAAGCAGCGGTGCCACCCACTTCAGCCAGCGCACATAAGGCACCTTGGCGATGGCCAGGCCACCCATGACCACGGCTGAGGTCGGGGTCACCAGGTTCACCAGACCGGAGGCGGATTGGTAAGCGGTCACCACCAGCTCGCGGCCCACGTTGGCGAAGTCGGCAAGGGGCGCCATGATCGGCATGGTCAGCACGGCCAGGCCGGAGGAGGACGGCACCAAGAAGGAGAGCACCACTTCCAGCACGAACATCACGTTGATGAACACCACAGTGGAGAGGCCGGTGACGATCCCTTCCGCGCTGTTCAAGATGGTGTGGGTGATCATGCCGTTGTCCATCACCACGACTATACCGCGGGCGATACCTATGATGAGGGCCACGCCGAGCAGGTCACGGGCACCGTCGATGAAGTTGGAGGTCAGCTCCTCCTCGCTCATGCGAGAGATGAGGCCGACTATGATGGCGGCGGCCAAGAAGACGCCGGAGATCTGCGCCATCCACCAGCCGAGTACGGCCACACCGTAGATCATCACGGCGAAGGCGGCGACGAAGATGCCGAGCACGATTTTACGGGTCAGGGTGAACTCCAGCATCTGGTCGCTCTTGTTGCCGAGGAAGTGGGCACGGTTCTCTTCCCACTTGTCAGCCACCAGGGATTTGCTGGGGTCGTTGCGCACCATCTTGGCGTAACGCATCACGTAAGCCACGCACAGCAGCCAGCCGGCCACCAGCATGGCGACCCGCAGCCAGATGCCGTCGGTGAAGGAGATGCCGGCCGCGTTGGCGGCAATCACGGTGGCGAACGGGTTGATGGTGGAGCCCAGGGTACCGATACCGGCGCCGAGCAATACGGTCGCGGCGGCGACCACGGGGTCGAAGCGGGCGGCCATCATCACCGGCACCAGCAGGGTGTAGAAGGGCAGCGACTCTTCCGCCATGCCGTAGATGGTGCCCCCTGCGGCGAACAGCGCCATCAGGATAGGGATCATCCACTCCTCGCGGCCACGCAGACGATCGGTGACGCGCTCGATACCGGCATCGATGGCGCCAGTCTTGGTCACAATGCCAAGGAAGCCGCCGATGATCAGGATGAAGAGGGAGACGTCGATGGCGCCTGCCTCATAGGTGTCGTGGTTGTAGAGGCCGTCGATGGGTGCCAGCAGCACGTCGACTATCCCCTGGGGATTGGCCTCTACCAGCTTGTAGGTGCCAGCCACCGGCACTTCCTTGCCGAGGGCTTCATTCATTACCATGTCGTATTTGCCGGCCGGCACTATCCAGCTCAGGGCGGCCACCAGGGCGATCAGCACAAACAATATGGTGTAGGCTGACGGGAACTTGAATTTGGTCATGGTCCAGCTTCCTTCTGTGGTGTGGTATCCATGTATCTGCGGGTCGTAGGGTTAGAGGTGTTATGCCGCCGTCACATGGTCGAAAAGCCGGGGGTCACCCCCCGGCACCACTACTGCGACCTTAGTCGCCCAGCGTAGCCACCATCACTGCCTTGATGGTGTGCATCCGGTTTTCGGCCTCGTCAAACACGATGCTGTGCTCGGATTCGAACACGTCCTCGGTCACTTCCAGACCCTTCATGCCATATTTGTCAGCCACTTCCTTGCCCATGGTGGTCTCATCGTTGTGGAACGCCGGCAGGCAGTGCATGAACTTCACATCCGGGTTATTGGTGGCGTTGATGACGTCCATGTTGATCTGATAGGGGGTCATCAGTTTCACCCGTTGATCCCAGGCTTCCTTCGCTTCACCCATGGAGACCCAGACGTCGGTGTAGAGGAAGTCGGTACCCAGCACGCCCTCTTTCACGTCTTCGGTCAGGTGAATGCGCGCACCTGTCTCTTCGGCGATCTGGCGGCACTTGGCGACCAGCTCCTCTTCCGGCCAGAAGGCCTTGGGAGCAACCAGGCGGATGTCCATGCCCATCTTGGCGGCACCGACCATCAGGGAGTTGCCCATGTTGTTGCGAGCGTCACCCAGGTAGGCGAACTTGATCTGATCCAGACGCTTGCCCTTGCCGTGCTCCAGCATGGTCATGAAGTCCGCCAGGATCTGGGTCGGGTGGAATTCGTTGGTCAGGCCGTTCCAGACCGGGACGCCGGCATGGGCGCCCAGCTCTTCGACTATCTCCTGGCCGTAGCCACGGTATTCAATGCCGTCATACATGCGGCCCAGCACCCGGGCGGTGTCCTTCATGGACTCCTTGTGACCGATCTGGGAACCGCTTGGGCCAAGGTAGGAGACCTGGGCGCCCTGGTCGAAGGCCGCCACTTCAAAGGCGCAGCGGGTGCGGGTGGAGGTCTTCTCGAAGATGAGGGCGATATTCTTGCCGGTCAGGTGTTTGCGCTCATAGCCACCGTATTTGGCTTTTTTCAGGTCGATGGCCAGATCGATCATGTATTGGATTTCGCGCGGGGTGAAGTCCAGCAGTTTCAGGAAGTTACGGTTACGCAGATTAAAAGCCATGATGAGTTCTCTCTATATTTGTGTCAGACCAATTCGGGCAGTGTTATTAACTACGCAGTGATTCAACGACTCAAGCATTCACGGTATGGGTGGCGACTATATTGGTGCCGGCTTCCCCCTTGAGGATGGCGAGGCCATCTTCCAGGGAACCGATCCCGACCATGCCGCCGGTTGCCTTGACGAATTCGCAGGAGGCTTCGACCTTGGGCCCCATGGAGCCGGCATCGAACTTGACGCCAGCCAGTTCATCCGGGCTGGTGACCCGCAGCGGGTGCTGGGTCGGCTTGCCCCAATCCAGGTAGACGGCATCGGCGTCGGTCAGGATCAGCAGGGCATCGGCCTTGATCTGTCTGGCCAGGTAGGCGGCGGACATGTCTTTGTCGATCACCGCTTCGATGCCGGTCAGGCACTGGCCATCCCAGGTCACCGGAATGCCGCCACCACCGGTACAGATGATGAGGTGGCCCTGGGCGATCAGGGTTTCGATGGCGTCGCCTTCGACGATGCGCTGGGGCAGCGGGGACGGCACCACGCGGCGGAAGAACTTGCCGTCGGCCTTGACGCTCCACTGCTTCTCGGCCGCCAGGGCGCGGGCTTCGGCTTCCTCATAGACGGGGCCGATGAACTTGGTCGGATTGGCGAAGGCGGGATCCTTGGGGTCGACCTGCACCTGGGTCAGCAGCGCAGTGACGTTGCGGCTCGGCATCAGGTTTTTCAGCTCCTGGATCAGCATGTAGCCGATCATGCCCTGGGACTCGGCGCCCAGCACATCCAGGGGATAGGGGGAGACCTTGGTATAGGCGCTGTTCTGCAGAGCCAGCAGGCCGACTTGCGGGCCGTTGCCGTGCACCAGCACCACGTTGTACTCCTCGGCGATCCGGGCGATGGTCTTGGCGGCGGTCGCTATGTTCTTGCGCTGGATGTCAGCTTCGAGGGGCTCGCCACGACGGAGCAGGGCATTGCCACCCAGGGCGACGACGACAGTTGGTTTTTTCATGAGTGTTACTCTCGAGTCTTGGTGTGTGTGGCGCCAGCCTCTGCCGGCGCCACGCCGTCTTGTCAGATGCCGTCACGTTCCATCGGGCAGCTCATGCAGCGGGCGCCGCCGCGACCACGTCCCAGCTCTTCACCCGGGATGGGCAGCACTGTGATGCCGGCCTTGTCGTACTTCTCGTTGGTGTAGGTGTTGCGCTCGTAACCCACCACCACGCCGGGACGCACTGTCAGCACGTTGTTGGCATCGTTCCACTGCTCGCGCTCGGCCTCGAAGCTGTCACCACCTGTGGTGATGAGCTTGAGCTGATCCACGCCCAGCGCCTTCTCGATGGCGGTGACGAAGTAGCCCTCTTCCTTGATGTTCATGCCGGTGGCACCGCCCGGAGTCAGACTCCAGCAGTTCACATCCTTGCGGATGACCTCCGGATAGACGGAGAAGGTGTCTATGTCCATGTGGGTCATGACGGTGTCCAGGTGCATGCAGCTGCGGTGTTTCGGCAGTTGCATGGCGATGACCTGCTTGGCCTGGCCGTGCTTGAACAGCCCGCGGGCCAGGTGTTCCACCCCTTGCGGCGTGGTGCGCTCGGACATGCCGATGAGCACGGCGCCACGGCCGATGACCAGGACGTCACCCCCTTCGATGGTGGAGTTGTCGTAGTCACGATCCTCGTCACCGAAGTACTTGATGAAGTCCTGACCGGCGAACTGCGGGTGCCAGCGGTAGATGGCCTTCACATGGTTGGTTTCGCGGCGACGGGCGGCCTTGGCCATGGGGTTGATGGAGACGCCACCGTAAACCCAGCAGGAGGTATCACGGGTGAAGAGGTGGTTGGGCAGCGGCTCTATGATGAAGTCGGTCGGAGCGTGCATGCCCACTACCATGTTGACGCCGCTGAAGGGCATCTCTGAGTAGGTCAGGCCACCGGAGAGGATGCGGGCCAGCTCGCGGTGCGGCATGTCAGCCAGGAAGCAGCGCACGTCATTGGCCAGTGCGGTGCCGAGGCGATAATCGGAGACCTGGTGTTGCAGCAGCCAGGCTTTGGCTTCCGGCACATCCAGGGTTTCGGCAAGCAGGTTGGTCAGCAGGAAGACTTCGACATTCTGATCGCGCAGTACCTGAGCGAATTTGTCGTGCTCCTGACCGGCACGTTCAACGGACAGGACGTCATCGAACAGCAGATCCTGGCAGTTGGAAGGGGTCAGGCGCTTCAGACTGAGGTTGGGGCGGTGCAGCATGACACGGCGCAATTGGCCAACTTCAGAACCTACATAAAATTTGCTCATGATTATATTCCGTCTAGCAGTGGTCCCTGCGAGTGATTGAATAGATTCCTTCTATTCTGGCTCGTGGCTAAGGCGGGATATTCTTTATGTAGGGTACTCGGCTTGTGTTCTATCCTGCCCTTGCCTTTCGTGACAGAGGTTAGGACTAGTAATCACCACAAACTTAGACATTGATCACATTCACTCTAGACTGAATAAAATCAGGAGTTAATTTATGATGGAGTTTACATAAATGACATTTACTCATTAACGGCTGCCGCATAACGACGCAATAAGGGCAGGTTTTATTTCACCAGGATACCGTTTTCATTCATGTAGGATATCTACAAATGGATATGATCAATTAAAAATAACCAATAAAATCATTGGCATGGATGGATTTTATTTTTTGTTTGAATTTTATACGTTCATCCATGCATTTATCCTCATAAATACGCCCGCCGCTCACCACATAAATAGTCATCTTCATCCCTTCGCCTGAATAATCCATCTCTTGTCCCAGATCATGGCATCGGCGCCAACCCGCACGGGCAGCCCTCCGTATCAGGGTGCTCATCGCATCTCCTTTATATGGATATGCATTCTGGGCGCATCCTGGCGATGCTTTTCTCACCAGCGCCATTGCATCCGGGTTTTAAAGTTTTTTCATTAGTTGAATTTATTGCGCCACCTTGCGCCACTCCCGGGTTCGCCTTAACTCAGAAAGTGATCAGGATCACGCTATTTTCTATCACCAAGGAGATAACCATGAAGATCAAATCGCTGTTTCTACTGGTCGCCCTGGTTCTGCCCATGGCCCCGACCCTGGTTCAGGCCCAGGGCGCCCCCGCCATGCCGCTGGTGGTGTGCCATGTTGACCAGGCTCCCCAGAAGCTGCTCCCCGCCTATCTGTGCCAACAGCATGGCGGCCAGCAGCACCATTGATACTGCCCCAGGGGGAGAACGCCTCCTCCTGGGTTGTCAGTTCCCCACACCGGCATACCCCTCCCCCGATAGCCCGCTCCTTTTAGCCGCTTCCGGCCAGCAACCCCATGCAACCCTCTGTGTTCCCCCCTCGACCCGTCCTGGCACAGGTGCCTCTGACCCTGGATGCTGACGACCTCGACTCGCCTATCCGCGATCGACTCTGAGCCTGGCGACTTTCCTGAACCTCAGTTAAACGAGCCGTGAGACATTCGCCATAGCCGGCGTAAGCCAAGCGCCTCAAAAATTCTCGCCATAGTCGGAAGATAAGAGCAAAAAAACCGCACTAAAAAATCACAACTAAATGATTTACAACGAAATAACATCATTATCATTTCTCGAGAAACGAGTTTCGAAAAAACGTTTTTCAACATGCCGTTGTCCTCCCCCGGGAAATCCTTATAGTTACTCCTGCACGGACGCAATGAAGTCGGTCAGGAAGACTGGCTGCCAGGGTTGGGCAAATGGACTCACCACAGGATGTGGTAAAGGACACCTCCCAGGACGGAGAAAGTGCGACGGGAACGGATGACTCGTCAGGCCATGATGGCTAAAGGACACCCCAAAGGATTGGGAAGGGGAAACCTAAAGGAAGAGGTATAGTCAGGGATTGCAGGGAGCAACTTCGTTCAAGGATATGAGCGATAAGACTATCGGGGGCGACGCAAGTCGCCCCCATCTTTTTTTGGGAATTTTTCACACTTTCCCGGTGAGCTGCCACCCTGGCGCCAACGGCCAGGGTGCCCACGACCCGTCCAACCGACCTTACTCCAGCCGGAAGTGCCCCACTATCTCCCGCAGCCTGTCATAGGTGTGCTGCATTGAGGTCGAACTCTCCACAGTCCGCTCACCATTGCCCTTTAGCTGGGTGATCACCTCGGCGATGGCGCTCATGTTGCGGTTGATCTCTTCGGCGACCGCACTCTGCTGCTCCGCCGCTGTCGCGATATGACTGATGAGATCGTTGATCTCCACCACCTCCCCCGCCATCAGATCCAGCGACGCATTCACCTTGCTGGTGTTCTCTGCCGCATCCTGACAGCTCTGCCGGGTGTTGCCCATGGCGGCCACCACAGTCTGGGTTCCCCGCTGCAACCGGGTCAGCATGGTCTGGATCTCGGCCGTGCTCTGCTGGGTACGGCCCGCCAGGGAGCGCACTTCGTCGGCCACCACGGCAAAGCCGCGCCCCTGCTCGCCGGCACGGGCGGCCTCGATGGCGGCGTTGAGGGCCAGCAGGTTGGTCTGCTCGGCGATGCTGCCGATGACCCCGAGGATGGAGCCAATCTGCTGCACATCCTGCTGCATGGCGGCGATGGAGTGTGCCGTAGTTTCCACCTCTGTCACCAGGGCGGTCACGCTGGCCATGGCCTGATCCACCACCCGGCGCGACTGGCTCGCGAGCTGCTGGCTCTGGCCGGTCAGCTGGGCCGTGCTGGCGGCACTCTCCGATACCGAGACGGCGGTACGGCTCATCTCGTTGATGGCGGTGACCACCTGTTCGGTCTCTCGCACATGCTCGGCCAGCAGCCCCTGGGCCGAGCCCGTCTGCCTGGCCAGACCCGATATCCCTTCGTTGAGCTGGCCGCTGGCTTCCCGTACCTCTCCCATCATCTCCTGCAGCCGCTCGATGAAGCGGTTGATGCCGGCCGAGATCTGGCCGAGATCATCCGTACTGGTCACCGTCAGACGGCGGGTCAGATCGCCGCTGCCCCTGGACAGCTCCTGCACCAGATCACGCAGGGAGAGGATGGGGCGGTAGGCCAGGTTGAGGGCCACCATGGAGATCACCAGCACCAGGGCCGCTACCCCGAGCAGGGCCAGGGTGATCTTGCCGTTGAGTGCCTGGGTCATGGACCGGATGTAATCGAGGTCCACGTAACCGGTCAGGGTCCACTGGCTGCCACGGATATCCAGCTGGTTGGGGCGAGACTCGCTCTCTCCCTGGGGTTTGCTGCTGTAGAGCACCTGGCCCTGACTGTCCGCAAGGGAGAAGTAGCGCCCCTCCCCGCTTACCTTGGCCAGCAGCGCCTTGAACTCGCTCATATCGAGGTAATAGAGGTAGGCGGAATCGGCACCCCGGGGCACTAGGATGGAGATGACCGGCTTGCCGTCCAGCTGCTCCAGCGAGCTGACGGTGATCTGGTTGTTGGCGGCGGGGATCAGCTTGCGCAGGGCTTCAACCCTGGCCTTGTCGTCGATGACCCCGTTCACGTCGAACGCCATGTCGCCGATCAGCTTGACGATGTTGTGAAAGCCGGTCTCCTGCAGCGCCTTCTTGACGCTGGTCACCCCGAGGTTGAGGTTCGCCGCCAGCAGCACCTTCTGGTTGATGTCACCGGCCAGCTTCTCCTTGACCAGGGTGATCTGCTCGTTGATGTTCTGGGTCGCCTGGGTGCGGATATAGCCACTGATGAAGTGATTGACGCTGAACCAGGCGGTGCCGATGGTGACCAGGATGGCGAGCAGCAGCAGGACGTTGATTTTGACTTTGAATGGCATGGGGTGGGTCCCTCCAAGTAGAAAGGGCCGGAACATGTCCGACCCTCTCTGCCAATGCTTACTTCTTCTTGGCGTACTTCATGGAGTCCAGGGCCACGGCAAGAATGATGATGCCGCCCTTGATGATGAACTGCCAGTAGGGACTGACCCCTATGTAGGTCAAGCCGTAGTTGATCAGGGTGAAGATGAGCACCCCTGTGATGACACCGGCGACAGTCCCCACACCACCGGCAAAGGAGACACCGCCCACCACGCAGGCCGCGATGGCATCGAGTTCATACATGAAGCCGAGGTTGTTGGTGGCGCTGCCGATGCGGCCCGCTTCCAGCATGCCGCCGAAGGCGTAGAAGACGCCGGCCAGGGCGTAGATCATCACCAGGTTGACCGCTACGTTGACGCCGGAGACCTTGGCGGCTTCCGGGTTGCCACCGATGGCGAAGATGTTCTTGCCGAAGCGGGTCTTGTTCCACAGCACCCAGACGAAGACGCTGGCGATGGCCGCATAGAAGGTGAGATACGAAAGCTTGAATCCCCCTATCCGGATAAAGCCCTGCGCGAAGCTGGAGAAGCGGGGGTCGAAGCCGGCCACCGGGGAGGCACCCACGGAATCAAAATAGAGGGAGTTGATGCCGTAGACGATGATCATGGTGCCCAGGGTGGTGATGAAGGGCGTCACGTTCAGGTAGGCAACAATCAGGCCGTTGACCAGACCGATCAGGGCACCCACAGCACACACCAGCAGGATCACCACAGGAATGGGCACTTCACCCAGACTGGGGAACACCTTGTTGACGTTGGTCAGCGCCTGCAGCATGGTGGCCGCGATCAGCGCCGCCAGACCGACCTGACGACCGGCCGAGAGATCCGTACCCTGGGTGATGATGATGCCCGCCACCCCGAGGGCTATGATGACCCGCACCGAGGACTGGGTCAGTATGTTGCTGAGGTTGGTGAGGCTGAGGAAGGAGGGCTCCTGGATCACTATGATCATGAGCAACACCAGCAGCACCAGGTAGATGGCGTTCTCTTTGAGCGCCTGCATCAGATTGAAATTTTTAGCCGACTCCATAATGTCTTCCTGTCTTTATAGGTACAGAGATGCCAGGCGCAGGATCTCGCTCTGGTCAGTTTCTTTGGTGTTGACGATCCCCGCGACCCGGCCATTGCTCATGACCATGATGCGATCCGTGATCCCCAGCAGTTCAGGCATCTCGGACGAGATGATGATGATGCCCTTGTCCTTCTTCGCCAGCTCCAGGATGAGCTGATAGATCTCGAACTTGGCGCCCACGTCTATGCCGCGGGTCGGTTCATCCAGCATCAGGATCTCCGGCTGGGTCAGCAGCCAGCGGCCTATGATGACCTTCTGCTGGTTGCCCCCGGAGAGGGAGCCAATCTGTGTCTGTTGGGTCGGGGTCTTGACCCGCATGGAGTCGATGACCCACTGGGTATCGCTCTTCATCTTGTTGTCGCTGAGCAGCCCCATGGATCCCTTGTAGCTGTCCATGTTGGCGATCAGGGAGTTGAAGGCGATATCGAGACGGGAGTAGATGCCGGTGGAGCGGCGCTCCTCCGTCACCAGGGCGAAGCCGTTCTGGATCGCCTCGTGGGCGTTGCGATTGGCGACCTCCTTGCCGTGCAGCTTGATGACACCGTCGCTGTGATCGCGGATGCCGAACAGGGTCTCGACTATGTCGGTGCGCTTGGCCCCCACCAGACCGGCGATGCCGAGGATCTCTCCCTTGTGCAGGTTGAAGCTCACGTCCTTGATGGAGGGCTGGTTCTTGGCCGTCAGGTGCTCGACTTCGAGGATCACCTCTTTCGGCTGGTTGGTTTTCTCCGGGAAGCGCTGGGTCAACTCACGACCGACCATCATGCCGATGATCTGATCCATGGTCATGCCCTCGAGCGGCTGGGTCGCCACCCACTGGCCATCCCGCAATATGGTGATCTCGTCACAGAGCTGGAAGATCTCTTCCATCTTGTGGGAGATGTAGACGATGCCGCACCCCTTGTCCTTCAACTTGTTGATGATCTTGAAGAGGTGGTTGACCTCTTTCTCGGTCAGGGAGGAGGTGGGTTCGTCCATGATGACGATCTTGGCGTCATAGGAGAATGCCTTGGCAATCTCGATCATCTGCATCTGGGAGACGGAGAGGGTGCCGACCTTGACCCGGGGGTCTATGTCGATGTCCAGCTCGTCGAAGATGCGCTTGGTGTCGTCATACATCTTGCCGTGGTCGATGAACCAGCCCTTGGTGGGATAGCGACCTAGCCACATGTTGTCCATCACGGTGCGTTGCAATACCAGGTTCAGCTCCTGGTGCACCATGGATACGCCATTTTCCAGCGCCTCTTTGGAAGAGGTGAAGTTGACCTCCTCGCCCTTGAAGAAGATCTTGCCCTGATCTTTCTCGTAGATGCCGAACAGGCACTTGAGCAGCGTGGACTTTCCTGCGCCATTCTCGCCCATCAACGCATGCACAGAATGAGGACGGACCCGTAAATTGACATTATCGAGTGCCTTGACGCCAGGAAAGCTCTTACTGACGTCAATCATCTCCAACAGCCATTCTGATTGTTGCCGTGTTGTCATATCAGCCATCACATCTGGTTGAAAAAAGGGCAAGGGGATCTCCCTTGCCCTGGAGGGGGGAATTACTCGAATTGGGACAGGTTGTCTTTATCAACGCCCACGTAGGCAACACGCACGACCTTGTTGTCGATCTTCCAGTTGGTGCCTTCACCGGCCGGCTTGCCTTCAGCCAGGTTCTTGGTCAGCTCGTAGGTGGCCTTGGCCTGGTTGGCCGCATCGTTCAGCACAGTACCCGCCATGGCACCGCTCTTGACCATGGCCAGGGCTTCCGGCAGGGCATCGACGCCGAATACCGGGATGGCGCTCTTGCCCTGGGCTTTCAGGGATTCAACAGCACCCATTGCCATGCCGTCGTTGTTGGCGATGACCACTTCGATCTTGTTGGCGTTGGGGCCGGAGATCCAGGCGTCCATCTTGTCTTTCGCCATGGCGGTATCCCACATACCGGTATCCATGTGCAGCTGCTCTGTCTTGACGCCGCCGTCATTCAGGGTCTTGACGACGTAGGTGGTACGGGCTTCGGCATCCGGGTGGCCCGGCTCGCCCTTCAGCAGTACGAACTGGATGACGCCATCCTTGTTCAGATCCCACTCAGGGTGTGCCTTCCAGTGCTTGGCGATCAGCTGGCCCTGGATGATGCCTGACTCCTTGGAGTCGGTACCCACGTAGTAGGCCTTGTCATAGCTGGCCAGGTCGGCCGCGCTCGGTTCCTTGTTGTAGAACACCACGGGGATCTCGTCCGCACGGGCCTTCTCGATCACGACAGGGGCCGCCGCCGGGTCAACCAGGTTGATGGCCAGCGCCTTCACGCCCTTGGCCAGCAGCACGTCGATCTGGTCGTTCTGCTTGGACTGGTCATTCTGGGAGTCATTCATCAGCAGCTCCACACCGGGATTGGCTGCCGCTTCCTTCTCGATGGCCTTGCGCACTACCGCCATGAAGTTGTCGTCATACTTGTAGACGGTGACACCGATACGGGTATCGGCCTGGGCTTGGGCTCCCGCCATCAGTCCCATCAGCAAGGTGGCAACTGTCGTGAGTTTTTTCATTGTTATGCTCCGATCTCTAATATCTGTTTTTGTAGGGAATGCTGTACACCGTTTGAACTGGCGCCAGCCTAATGTAATCAGTTTGTTGTATGGCGGTCTGTGATCATGGCAACAAAATGAAAACGTTTACACTCTGTTACATAGACATAAAACATTTTAAAATCAATCAGATAACCAATTAAAAGACCTTTACGAATCCATTTTCGTCATCGGCGTCAGATTCAGTGTAGAACACAGTTCCAACTGTAACTTCCAGGTGGCAACCAGAATTCGGGTCGCACGCTCTGGCTCCAGGAGTCATCGCCCCCTACACCCATGTGGAAACCATCCAGGCAGAGGTGCAATCCCCCCTGAGCCACCAGATCGGTCTGGTGGCGGGCCTGGGCCAGCTGCTGCTGGCTGTAGCGGCTGACGCTGAAGTGGAACTTGCCCTCCATGCTCACCTCTGCGAGGCGCAGCTGACGGGTATCGCAACGCAACCCGTTGTCGGTCGGGAACACATAGGGGGTGTGCAGGGCCGAGATCGGCAATTGCCAGCGATGGAGGTCGGCGGCAAGCTGACGATCCGGATAGTTCTCGTGGGGACCGCGTCCCAGCCAGCTCACCTCATCAACCTCGTCGGCCAGCCAGAGCCTGGCCCCGATGCGGGGCAGGGACGGCATATCGGCGGCAACCTCCACCTCTATGCGCAGCGCCATGGCGCCGTCGGCACCGAAGCTGTGATGCCAGCGGGTCAGCAGCCGCAGCGACTCCCCGACGAAGTAACCGTGGGATACGACCAGCGTCCCCTTATCGGGGTTAGCCTCCAGGCCGAGGCAGCGGTGCTGCAGATCATTGAGCCCGGCCTCCTGCCAGCGGGCAATCCAGGCGTTGGGATCCGCGTGATCCGCCTCGCTGGTGCCGATGTCGTTGTCGAGCGGTGCCCGGTAGAAGTGATCGGCTATGGCATCCCGCAGCCGCTCATGACCCTGTTTCTGCCAGCTGCTGATGCGGCCGCTGGCCTTGTCCAGCCGCCACTCGCTGCCTGCGGCACGCACCAGCCAGTGGTCCGGCTGCTCGCTCAATGAGGCGGGCGCCCGGGTAACAGGCAGGGCCAGAGGGGTCGGCAGCATGCATTGCTGGCGCGCCACCTCGTGATCCGCCCCGGCCCATGCCGTGGCGGTGGGCTGCACTATGGTCAGATCCAGCCAGGCCAGGGTGCCTGCGGCAAAGCCCGGCAGCCGCTCCAGCAGGGTCAGCGTCACGCAGCCCTGGGGCGCCAGCTCGAGCGGGCACTCACCCTGGCTCAGCACCACACCGTCCTCCAGCAGCTGCCAGCGCAACACTTCGTTGTCCGTGGGGCGGAACAGGTATTCGCTGCGGATCTCGACCCGGAGCGGCTGCCGGCTTTGCAGGGTCAGCATGAAGGGCTGCTGGGCCCGTTTCGCCTCGAACAGGGCGGGATGCGGTGTCCTGTCCGGGAACAGCAGGCCGTTGCAGCAGAACTGGCGATCGTTGGGAAGATCGCCGAAGTCACCGCCATAGGCCCAGAAATGGCGGCCATCGTCGGTCTGCTTGTCGAGCCCCTGATCCACCCAATCCCACACGAAGCCGCCCTGCAAGCGGGGATGATCGCGAAACGCCTGCCAGTAGTGGGCGTAGCCCCCCAGGCTGTTGCCCATGGCGTGGGCATATTCGCAGAGGATCAGCGGCCGGGTCTCGTCCGGCAGGCCTATCCACTTGGCCAGCGCCCACTTGGGCACCGCCGGGAAGGGTTGATCCTGATGGGTGCGGGCATACATGGGGCAGATGATGTCGGTGGCCGGGGTATCGGCCCCGCCCCCTTCGTACTGGACCGGCCGGCTCGGATCGGCCCGTTTGACCCACTGATACATTGCGTCGTGGGCCGGGCCATAACCGGATTCGTTGCCCAGGGACCAGATGATGATGCTGGGGTGGTTGAAGTCCCGCGCCACCATGCGGGTGACCCGCTCCAGGAAGGCGTTGCTCCAGGCGGGATCCTGCGCTAGCCGCCCCATGGGGGTCATGCCGTGGGTCTCCAGGTTCGCCTCGTCCACCACGTAGAGGCCGAGCCGGTCACACAGTCGATAGAACTCGGGATGGTTGGGGTAGTGAGAGCAGCGCACCGCGTTGAAGTTGTGCTGCTTCATCAACCGCAGATCCTGCTCCATGGCGGCAGGGGTCACCACATGGCCCAGGGCGGGATCGTGTTCGTGGCGATTGGCGCCGCGGATCAGCAGCGGCTGGCCGTTGACCCTCAGCAGGCCGCCCTTGATCTCCACCGCCCGAAAACCCACGTCATGGGCCTCGCTCTCGATGGGCTCCCCCTGCTCGTCCAGCAGGGTCAGGGTCAGTCGATAGAGGTGCGGCGTCTCGGCGCTCCACTTGTGCGGCGCCGCTATATCCAGCCACAGCTCGGTCCTGTCTGGGTAGGCGCCCTTCTCGTCGATGGCGCCTGTGCCGAGCGGCTGGCGCCGATCGGCGATCAGCGTCTCACCGAAATAGAGCCTGGCCTCCACCGCCAGCCCGGCGCCCTCATTGACCTGAAGCGCCACCTTGAGGCGGGCGTCCCGGTAACAGGCGTCCAGCACAGGTGTCAGCCGCACGTCCAGCAACCGGCGCTCGGGTTTGTGCAGCAGGCTGACGGAGCGGAAGATGCCGCTCATGCGCCACATGTCCTGATCCTCCAGATAGGAGCCATCGGACCAGCGCAGCACCAGCACGGCCAGCCGGTTCGGACCGGCCTGCAGGAAGTCGCCGAGATCAAATTCTGCGGGCAGCCTGCTGTCCTGGGAGTAACCGACCCAACGGCCGTTGCAGAACAGATGGAAGGCGCTGTCCACCCCATCGAAGATGATGCGGGTCTGGCCGCTGGCCAGCCAGTCGGCGGGCAGTTCAATCTCGCGGGAATAGCAGCCGGTGGGATTCTCGGCCGGCACCCGGGGCGGATCGCAGGGGAAGGGGTACTTGATGTTGGTATAGATGGGGCGATCAAACCCCTGCAGTTGCCAGTTGCCGGGCACCCTGATGGGGGTCGCGTCGGCTAGATCCTCGTTCACCCAGCGCTCTGGCACCAGCTCAGGGGCTTCGAAGAAGGAGAAACGCCAGTCACCATCGAGCAGCATGCGGGAGGGCGAAGGGAGCCCGGCACGGGCATCGGCCTCGCTGCGCCAGCTGAACAAGGGGGTATGGGCAGGCAGACGATTCACCGATGTAATCGCCTGGGTCTGCCAGTCCTGACGGGCCACTATCTCCCTGAGCATTCTTCTCTCTCCCTGCATGAAACAGATAACGCATGCAGTGTAGGGGAGTTTTGCCCGGTGATCGGCGATCTCGCTCACACAGATGTAAACGATTACACTGATTTTGTTAAGTAAAACAGGGTAAAAATAAGATAAATGAAAGTAAAAGATCGCCCCACAGGATAGGCAGGCTGAAACAGGGCGATTCAGACGGGGAAACCGGGGAAAAAGAGATAAATCTGGCCTCGAATGGGAGCCAGTCAGAGCGCGTCATCAGAGGCGCCTCCAATCCACCGTCAGAAAACGGCAAGGAGACACAGCCTTCAGAGCGGTGGGGACCATCGGATGCAATTGTTCAGAGACTGGCGGACGCCATCAAGCGGCAATTGAACAGTGATCTGGGCGTGTAGCGGCGCCTCTGCCCCCCCACTCCAGCGCCATGACAACGGCAAATGGGAAGAACGTGAGCCTGTAAACACGCCTCTGCCGCCTTCACGCCAGCGCCATGACAGCGGCAAGGGGGGGCAGAGCGTGAGCCTGTAAACACGCCTCTACCGCCTTCACTCCACCGTCATGACGGCGGCGAGAAGATGCGGCGATCAGAGCCTGACGGGCGCGACCGAGTGGCGGTTGATAAGGGTCGGGGTGTAGATCCGGCTCTGCACCGTCTCGCTCTCCCCGGCGGCGAGTTGCAACGCCAGTTTGGCGGCCTGAGCGGCCATGAGTTCGATGGGATAGCGCATGGTGGATAGCTTGGGTCTCAGGTATCTGGCATAGATGATGTCATCGAAGCCCACCACAGAGACCTCTTCCGGCACCTTGAGGCCGTTGTCCGCCAGCACCGAGATGGCCCCTGCCGCCATGGCGTCGTTGTAGGCCACCACGGCCGTGATGGGCAGCCCCTTGGCCAGCAGGTTGAGCATGGCGCGCTCCCCCCCTTCCTCATTGGGCATGCCGCTCTCCACCAGCTCGGGATCGGCGCTCAAACCCGCCTCGGCCAGGGCATCCTGATAACCCTGATGGCGCAGCAGGGCATCCTCGATGGCGTGATCCGAACTGAGGAAGGCGATGTGACGGTGCCCCAGCTCCAGCAGATGGCGGGTCGCGGTGGCGGCCCCCTGCCGGTTGTTGAGGGCGATGCAGCGGCCCCGAAGGCTCGGGATGTCGCGGTTGATCAGCACCATGCCGGGGGCTCGCAGGGCGTAGTCGATGAGCTCCTCGTCGCTGAGCGCCTTGCTGTGCACCACCAGCGCCTCGCAGCGCTTGCCGATCAGCAGATCTATGGCTTCCCGCTCCTGCTGGGCGCGGTGAAAACCATTACCCATCAGCAGGTGCAACCCCTGTTCCACCGCCACGGCGGCGACCCCCTTGACCAGGGCTCCGAAGAAGGGATCCGCCACGTCACCGACCACCACCCCCATGGTGTCGCAGGTCTGGCTGACCAGGGCCCGGGCGTTGGCGTTGGGGGTGTAGCCCAGCTCGGCCATGGCCTTCTGCACTACCTCGCGGGAGGCGGCGCTGGCCTTGGGTGAGTTGTTCATCACCCGTGAAACCGTTGCCACCGATACATTGGCCAAACGGGCGACATCCTTGATGGTGCTCATGCTGTTTTCACTTATTTCACGGTTCGATATGGCGCCATTATACCGGGCAATGTCACTGATAACAGGGGGAAAAGCCATGTCGATGCATTTATAACCACACAAACAAGTGTAATCGTTTCCACATATTTGTTAACCAGTTCACAGTTTGTCCGTCAGCCCCTCGGCTAGACTCCTGCTCAGGCTTTCCTTGCGTGAGGCACAAACGGTGGAGAAGAGGATGAGAGTACTGGTGACCGGCGGTTGCGGCTATATCGGCAGCCACACCTGTCTGGCCTTGCAGGCGGCAGGCATGGAGCCCGTGGTGGTGGACAACCTCTGCAACAGCAAGGCCGCCGTGCTGACACGGGTCGCCGCCATCAGCGGGCAGATGCCCAAGTTCTATCAGGGGGACATCCGTGATCCGGCCCTGCTGGACAGCATCTTCGCCGAGCAGCAGATAGACGCAGTGATCCACTTCGCCGCCCTGAAAGCGGTCGGCGAATCGACCCGGATCCCCCTCGAATATTATGAGAACAACCTGAGCGGCACCCTGGTGCTGCTGCAGGCGATGAAGCGGGCCGGGGTTCACAACCTGGTGTTCAGCTCCTCGGCCACCGTCTACGGCGACCCGGCCAGCACCCCCATCCGGGAGGACTTCCCGCGCAGCGCCACCAATCCCTATGGCCGATCCAAGCTGATCATCGAGGAGATCCTCGAGGATCTGCAGGCCGCCGAACCCCACTGGAGCATGACGCTGCTGCGCTACTTCAACCCGGTCGGCGCCCACGAGTCCGGCACCCTGGGGGAGGATCCCCAGGGCATGCCCAACAATCTCATGCCCTATATCACTCAGGTGGCCATTGGCCGTCGTGACTGTCTCTCGGTCTTTGGAAACGATTACAACACCCTGGACGGCACAGGGGTGCGCGACTATATCCATGTGATGGATCTCGCCGAGGGGCACGTCAAGGCGCTGCACCACTGTGCGGGGCGAGGCGGCGTCCACCCTTACAACCTGGGTACGGGCCAGGGCCAGAGCGTGCTGCAGATGGTGGCGGCGTTCGAGGCGGCATGCGGCCGCCCCCTGCCCTGTCGCATCGAACCCAGACGCCCGGGTGACATCGCCGAGTGCTGGGCCGATCCCGCCAAGGCCGAGCGCGAGCTGGGCTGGCATGCCACCCGGGATCTCGCGGCCATGTGCGCCGACAGCTGGCGCTGGCAGTTCGCCAACCCGAACGGTTACGAGGAGTAGGCCTGACGGCCTGCCCGTTACGATTTTCTCAACTCATTGATTGGAGTGATGATGTTCAACCCTGTTGATCACCCCCACCGCCGTTTCAACCCGCTGACCGGCCAATATGTGCTGGTCTCCCCCCACAGGGCCAAGCGCCCCTGGCAGGGTCAGGTCGAAAAAATAAGCCAGGCACCGAGCCAGTCCCACGATCCGGACTGCTTCCTCTGTGCGGGCAACAAGCGCGTCACCGGCGACCAGAATCCCGACTATCAAAAAACCTTCGTCTTCACCAACGACTTCGCCGCCCTGATGCAGGACACCCCGGCCGCCGACAGCCAGCAGGATCCCCTGCTGAAGCTGGAGGCCGCCCGCGGCACCAGCCGGGTCATCTGCTTCTCGCCGGATCACGGCAAGACACTCCCCGAGCTGGCGCTGCCCGCCATAGAAGCGGTGATCACCACCTGGATGAGCCAGGTGGCCGAGCTGTCGAGCCAGTGGGACTGGGTGCAAGTCTTTGAAAACAAGGGCGCCGTCATGGGCTGCTCCAACCCCCATCCCCATGGCCAGCTGTGGGGCAGCGACTTCCTGCCCAACGAGATCGCCCGCGAAGAGCAGCACCAGCGCGACTGGCTGGCCGAACACGGCCGCCCGCTGCTGCTGGACTATGTGGAGCGGGAACTGGCGGACAGATCCCGCATAGTGGTGGAGACCGAACACTGGCTGGCAGTGGTGCCCTTCTGGGCGGCCTGGCCGTTCGAAACCCTGCTGCTGCCCAAGGCCCATGTGCCCTCCCTGCTGGATCTCACCCAGGAGCAGCAAGAGGATCTGGCGGTGGCGCTCAAGGAGCTCACCAGCCGCTACGACAATCTATTCGAGTGCAGCTTCCCCTACTCCATGGGCTGGCACTTCGCGCCGCCCAAGTCGGATTGCCCCGAGGCCTGGCAACTGCACGCCCACTTCTATCCGCCCCTGCTGCGCTCCGCCACGGTACGCAAGTTCATGGTGGGCTTCGAGATGCTGGCCGAAACCCAGCGAGACCTGACCCCGGAACAGGCCGCCGAGCGCCTGCGCTCCCTCTCCCCCGTTCATTACAAAGCCAATGAGGTGACCCCATGACCCCGAGCCAACGCGTCAGCGCCGTGTTTGCCGAGCAGTTTGAGCAACAACCCGACCTGCTGGTGCGCGCCCCCGGTCGCGTCAACCTCATCGGCGAGCACACCGACTACAACGACGGCTTCGTGCTGCCCTGCGCCATCGACTACGAGACCTGTGTCGCCATCGGCCTGCGCAGCGACAACCTGGTGCACGTGATCGCCGCCGACTACGGCAACCAACGGGATCTGTTCGACCTGGACAAGCCCATCACCCATCATCCGGACCAGCGCTGGAGCGACTACATTCGCGGCGTGGTCAAGCATCTGCAAGCCCGTGGCCATGCCCTGCGCGGCCTCAATCTGGTGGTCTCAGGCAACGTGCCCCAGGGGACCGGCCTGTCGTCGTCCGCGTCTCTTGAGGTGGCCATAGGCCAGGCCTTCAAGGAGGCCCTGGGGCTTCACATCAGCCAGGCCGAGATCGCCCTCAACGGCCAGCAGGCGGAGAACCAGTTCGTCGGCTGCAACTGCGGCATCATGGATCAGATGATCTCCGCCAGTGGCAAGCAGGATCACGCCCTGCTGCTGGACTGCCGCTCCCTGGAGACCCGCCTCATCCCCATGCCCGAAGATCTGGCGGTGCTGATCGTCAACTCAAACGTGCGCCGCGGCCTGGTGGACAGCGAATACAACACCCGTCGCCAGCAGTGCGAGACCGCCGCCCGTCACTACGGGGTCAAGGCCCTGCGCGACCTGGATCTGGCCGCGCTGGAAGCGGGCAAGGCCGGGCTGGACGAAGCCTGCTACCGTCGTGCCCGCCACGTGGTGGGGGAGAACGCCCGCACCCTGGCCGCCGCCGAGGCGCTGGCCTCTGGCGATCTGGTGCGCCTCGGCGAGCTGATGGGCCAGTCCCATGCCGCCATGCGGGATGACTTCGAGATCACCGTGCCCGCCATCGACGGCCTGGTGGAGATCATCAAGGCAGAGATCGGTACCCAGGGCGGCGTGCGCATGACAGGGGGTGGCTTCGGTGGCTGCGTGGTGGCCCTGCTGCGCCCGGCGCAGGTGGACGAGGTGATCGCCGTGGTCGAGGCCCAGTACCCGGCCAGGTTTGGCCTCAAGGCGGACTGCTACGTCTGCCGCGCCAGCGCCGGGGCTGGCAGGCTCTAACGGGAAGCAGATGAGTGATAGGTCACTGACCATAGAAACGGGCAAACCATGAAGATATTCGAACTGGAAAACGAGGAGGGGCTGCGCCTGCGCGGCCTCGAATTTGGCGCCACCCTCACCTCCCTCAGCCTGCCGGTAGCGGGCCAGCGCCGTGAAGTGCTGCTGGGCTGCACCGATGAAGCCTATGCCACCCAGCAGGTGTGGCTGGGGGCAGTGGCGGGGCGCTTTGCCAACCGCATCGGCGGCGCCGAGCTGGTGCGAGGGGACGAACGCTGGTCCCTGGACGCCAATCAGGCCCCCCATTGCCTGCACGGCGGACGAGCCGGATTCCATCGTCAGCCCTGGCAGATAAAGGAACGGGAGGCGGACAGGGTCAGGCTGGCCCTGCTCTCAAGGGCGGGAGATCAGGGCTTCCCCGGCAACCTTCGGGTGACCCTGGAGTATCGGCTGGAGCAGCAGGATCTGGTGGTCGACTTCAGGGCCAGCACGGACGCGCCGACCCCGGTCAGCCTCACCAGCCACGCCTATTTCAATCTCGATGGCCACCAAAGCGGCAGCGATCTGCACTCTGATATTCGCAGTCATGCCATCAGTATCAATGCCGATCGCTTCCTGCCCACCGACCAGAGCGGTTTGCCGCTCGCCATCACGCCGGTGGAGGGCCCCTTCGATCTGCGTACCGAACGCCCCATAGGCCAGGATTGGCTGAGCCACCCCCAACAGCAGCAGGCCAAGGGCTTTGATCACGCCTTTCTGCTGAACGGCTCCGAACAGGCCTTGGCGGCAAGGGTGGTCTCAGGGGATAAGCAGCTGGTGATGGAGGTCCATACCAATCAACCCTCCCTGCAGTTCTACACCGGCAACTGGCTGGCCAGCACGCCGGACCGCAGCGGTCGACCATACCGGGATTACGACGGTTTCTGCCTGGAGGCGCAACAGCTGCCGGACAGCCCGAACCGGCCCGAGCTCGGCGACCCCTGGCTGCTGCCGGGCCAGCTGTATCACCACCAGACCCGTTACCGCCTGATCCCCGCAGGCTAAGACCCCCTACCGATCTCCCCCTTCGAAAGGGGGAGGCGCTATGACGCCTCTTATGAAGGGGAGAGGTGGGATTCTTCACCCTCTCTTGCTGACGACAGTCCACCGAGCCAACTCAGGAGTCTTGATGAACATGGATGATCACTACCTCGCCGCGCCGGATCGTTACCAGCGCCAGCCCTACAGAGCCGCCGGTCGCCACGGCCTGCGCCTGCCCGGCATAGGCCTCGGGCTCTGGCACAACTTCGGCGCCGGGAGCGATCCCGCCAGGGTGAAGGCCATGGTGCATCAGGCCTTCGATCTGGGGATCACCCACTTCGATCTCGCCAACAACTACGGGCCGCCGCCGGGCTCCGCCGAGACCACCTTCGGCGGCGTGCTCAAACGCAGTCTGGCCCCCTACAGAGACGAGCTGATCATCGCCAGCAAGGCGGGTTATGTGATGTGGGACGGCCCCTACGGCGATGGCGGCAGCGCCAAGTACCTCTTTGCCAGCCTGCACCAGAGCCTGCGCCAGCTCGGGCTCGACTATGTGGACATCTTCTATCACCACAGGCCGGATCCCCGCACCCCGCTGGAGGAGACCTGTCAGGCGCTGGCGCTCATGGTGCGTCAGGGCAAGGCGCTCTACGTCGGCCTCTCCAACTACCCGGCCGAGCTTGCCGCCAGGGCGGCGACCCGGCTGGCCGAACTCGGCACCCCCTGCCTGGTCAACCAGCTCAAGTACTCCCTGTTCCAGCGCGACATCGAGGCCGAGACGCTGCCGGTCTGCCGCGAGCAGGGAGTGGGGGTGGTCGCCTTCTCGCCCCTGGCGGGGGGCCTGCTGAGCGATCGCTACCTGGAGGGGATCCCGGCGGACTCCCGCGCCGCCAGCGCCAGCCCCTTCCTCCAGCCAGACCAGATCACCCCGGACAAGCTGGCCCGCATCCGCGCCCTCCATGCCCTGGCGCAGCAACGAGGGCAGCCCCTGTCACAGCTGGCATTGCAGTGGGTGCTTCGCGATCCCGTGGTGAGCTGCGCCCTGATCGGCGCCAGCAGCCCGCAGCAGATAGTAAGCGCGGTCGAAGCCCTGGCCCTGCCGCCGCTGGAAGAGGCGCTGCAGCAGCAGATCCTGGCGGTGCTGGCATGACGGGCCTATACCGCTGACCATGTCAGAAGATGACGGAACCAGGGGACTGTCGGCCCCTGCCCCGCGCCACCCGCAGACAAACGACACCGGCCGCGCGGCACCTAGCGGGTTCGACTGTCCCTTCCAATAATCTCTGGTTGCCCGCGTGATTTTCCGCCATCATTGGCCGCCCCGACCCTGATCGGGGCTGATTTTATCCGGACCCATCAACCAAGAGATCTGTACCATGACCGAATCCTACGCCCTGTTTGTGGCCTTCGTGCTGGGCATAGTGGAAGGCCTGACCGAGTTTCTGCCCGTTTCCTCCACCGGCCACATGATCATCGTCGGCCACCTGCTCGGTTTCGAAGGCCCCAAGGCCGCCACCTTCGAGGTGGTGATCCAGCTGGGCTCCATCCTGGCTGTGGTCGTCATGTTCTGGCGCCGGCTGTTCGGCCTCATCGGCATCCATTTCGGTCAGAAACCGGCACCTGGGCATGCCACCCTCTCCCTGGTGCACATCATCCTCGGCATGTTGCCCGCCGTGCTCATCGGGCTGGCCATCCACAGCTGGATCAAGGCCCATCTGTTTGGCCCTGAAACCGTGATGTATGCCCTGGTGGCCGGCGGCATACTGCTCATCATCGCCGAGAAGTTCCGCCCAGCCGTCACCGCCGAGACCCTGGACGACATCAGCTACAAGCAGGCGTTCGGCATAGGTCTGTTCCAGTGCCTGGCGCTCTGGCCCGGTTTCTCCCGCTCCGGCGCCACCATCAGCGGCGGCATGCTGATGGGCATCAGCCGCCATGCGGCGGCCGAATTCTCCTTCATCATGGCGGTGCCCATGATGATGGCGGCCAGCGGACTGGACCTCTACAAGAGCCGCGACTTCCTCTCCATGGCCGACTTCCCCATGTTTGCGGTGGGCTTCGTCACCGCCTTCGCGGTCGCCATGGTCGCCATCAAGACCTTCCTTGCGCTGATCCGTCGCCTCGACTTCATCCCGTTCGCCATCTACCGCTTCGTGGTGGCCTTCGCCGTCTACCTGGTATTTGTGGCCTGATCCCGAGGGATTGCCTGATGAAAAAAGGGACCGTTAAGGTCCCTTTTTCTATTGCTGCCCGCACTCAATAGAGGCGATGGCTGATGCCGTTGAGCAGCCGAGACAGTCCCTTGGTGAAGTGGACGGGTGCGTCCTGCACCGTGTAGCAGAGGCAGCCGTCCGGGGTGTGCGGGCTGTGGGCGTGACTGGCGTCGCGCCAGATGAAGTCCCCCGCCTGATAGCAGATGTCCCCCTCCTGCATGTTGCCTGCCAGCAGCAGGGTCAGCTCATAGCCCTTGTGGGTATGCTCGGGGATGCGGCCACCGGCCTCGATGTGGAGCAGGCTGGCGCGGGCCCCCATCTCGTCGAGCGGCAGGCTGTGCTGGCGAATGGCGCCCACATGGCGCCACTTGGGCGCATGGTGGCGGGCCAGCACCCGTGGCAGCCGGTAGGATTGGCCCGCGACCCGCAACTCGGGGGCCGGCCGCACCTGCTGCGCTAGCTCGGCCACGGTCGCCACGGGTTGTTGCAGTATCTCCGCCAGCATGGCGTCGAGCCCGGCCGGCAGCCCCTGGTCCGGCGCGGCTGGCGCCAGGAGCCGGTTCGCCAGCTCAGCCTCAAGGGTCTGCACCTGGGCGGCACACTCGGGGCAGAGCTCGCAATGGGCGGAGACACCGACGGCCAACGGCAGGGGCAACTCGTCGGCGGCGAAGGCCCGCAACATGAGTTCGGTCGGATGGGTCTTAATCATGGCCTTGCTCCACTTGCTCTTTCAGTTTCTGTAATGCCAGCCGGAGGCGGGACTTGATGGTCCCGAGCGGGACGCCTAGCCTGTCGGCCAGCTCCTGCTGGGAAAACTCCTGCAGATAGATGCCGCGCACCACCTGTTGTTGCGGCTCCGGCAGAGTGGCGAGGTAATCTGCCATCTGGCGGGTCAGCACGGCGTCCTCCCCGCCGCTCAGGTGCTCCTCTTCCGCCCTGAACTCCAGCAGCGGCCACAGCTCCTCGGCGCAGAGATCCTCCTTGCTGGCGCGACGGCGCCGCAGCATGTCAAAGCTCTGGTTGCGCATCACTGTGTAGATCCAAGTGGTCGGCGCCCCCTTCTCGGGGTGATAGAGCCGCGCCTTCTGCCACACCAGCAGCATGGTTTCCTGTACCAGCTCGAGGGCGTTGGCCTCGCTGCCGAGGTGGCGCATCCCATAGCTGCGGATGCGCGGCGCGAAGTGGTGGAACAGGGTGGCGAAGGCGACCTTGTCGCCATGCTCGGCCACCCGAATGAGAAGAGACGTCAGATCGCCATCTGGGTTGTCCATGGGGGGCGATATCCTGCGTGGAGCCGATTGTGGTTGGCCAGTATATGCCATTGCGCCATCCCTTGAGTGTTGCTGTCATCACCATTACGACGGGCGGGGCAAAAGGATCACCGGGGACGGGAATTCAGTGGCTCGCGACCAGCAGGCCGCTCAGCAGGGAGAGGGCGGGCTGGTTATCCTTGGCCGCGACCAGCCACTGCTTCTGCTCCACCGGGATGGGCAGTACCTCCAGCCAGCGCTGGGCCACCCAGCTGGCGTCGTCCCAGTCGGGCTCGGGGTAGAGGGCAGCGTATTCCGGGTAGTCGTTGAACACATCCTGCAGCGCCTTGACCAGGGAGTGCTGATCCGCATTGAGCCGGCTGGTCTGCCAGGGGGGCAGCGGCTCCACCTCGCCCACCCGCAGACCATCGGACTCCTGCCACAGATCGACTATCCTGACCCGCGCCACCCCGAGCACGGTGATGCCGAGCAGGCCGTCCGGCAGCAGATCGAAATCGATGATCCGCACCCGGGTGGCGATGGGATACATGTTGCGCATGGCGTCGGGCTGGCGGGGGTCCAGCATGCAGAGCGCAAACTCCCGCTCCCGCACCTCGGCTATCATGCGCTGATACCTGGGCTCGAAGATGCGCAGCGGCATGATGCCGCCGGGCAGCAGGTGGGCGGAGAGTGGAAACAGCACCAGTGTCATCGGGATCGTCCTCTAGCGACTTCCTATAAGGATACGACCGCCGGACGGCGCGGGATCATTCAGACCAAATTGGAATAAATAACCCCTTAACAATCAGGGGAAAATAGCCTGGACAAGCCGCTTCGATATGCAGTAGAAATGGATAACCACCACTTATTCAAATCAATATTCTGCAATGTGGTGAAAAACGCAGTGAAATATCCGCCACCCCAAGGGGGTCGGGCCATTCCTATAGTTTTCTCGGCCCGATGCGGGTAAAATTCACGCCCTTATCCAGTCAGTCATTTTTCGACGCGCAACCTCGGTGGTCAGTTATGAAAGAGCATATTCATCATCTACTTGAACAAACGGTAGCCAATCTCAAGTCCGCGGGCGTCTTGCCGGCCGACCTGGAAGCCCGGGTGCAAGTAGACCGATGCAAGGAGAAGGCTCACGGCGACCTGGCCACCAACCTGGCCATGCTGCTGGCCAAACCGGCCCGCAAGAACCCCCGTGAGCTGGCCGCTGCCATCATAGAGCACCTGCCCGCCTCCGATCTGATCGCCAAGGTCGAGATCGCCGGTCCCGGCTTCATCAACTTCTTCTTCGACCCGAGCTGGCTGGCCGGTCAGGTGGAAGCCATGGTGACCAGTGCCAACGCCAACGTGAAGCTGCCGACCCCGCAAACCGTGGTGGTGGACTACTCGGCGCCGAACGTGGCCAAGGAGATGGCGGTGCACCACATCCGCAGCACAGTCCTCGGTGACGTCGCCGCCCGCGCCCTGGAGTTCCTCGGCCACAAGGTGGTGCGTGCCAACCACATCGGCGACTGGGGCACCCAGTTCGGCATGCTGATCGCCTACCTGGAGAAGATGGCCAACGAGCACGCCTCCGACATGGAGCTCAAGGACCTGGAAGCCTTCTACACCCAGGCCAAGCGTCACTACGACGAAGACGAAGCCTTCGCCGAGCGCGCGCGCAACTACGTGGTCAAGCTGCAGGGTGGCGATGAGTACTGCCGCACCATGTGGAAGAAGCTGGTCGACATGACCATGGAGCAGAACCAGCGCAACTACGATCGCCTGAACATCTCCCTGTCCAACAAGGACATCATGGGCGAGTCCATGTACAACGACATGCTGCCCACTATCGTCACAGACCTGAAGGCCAAGGGCCTGGCGGTCGAGAGCGAAGGCGCGACCGTGGTCTTCCTCGACGAGTTCAAGAACAAGGATGGCGAGCCCATGGGCGTCATCATCCAGAAGAGCGATGGCGGCTTCCTCTACACCACCACCGACATCGCCTGTGCCAAGTACCGTTACGAGAGCCTGGGCGCCGACCGTGTCATGTACTTCATCGACTCCCGTCAGCACCAGCACCTGATGCAGGCCTGGACCATCACCCGCAAGGCGGGCTATGTGCCGGAATCCGTGCCGCTTGAGCACCACGCCTTCGGCATGATGCTGGGCAAGGACGGCCGTCCCTACAAGACCCGCTCCGGCGGCACCGTCAAGCTGGTCGATCTGCTGAACGAGGCCGAAGAGCGCGCGAGTGCCCTGCTGGAGAGCCGCAACAGCGATCTCAGCGCCGAAGACAAGGCCAAGGTGGTGCACGCCATCGCCATGGGCGCGGTCAAGTATGCGGATCTCTCCAAGAACCGCACCACAGACTACATCTTCGACTGGGACATGATGCTGTCGTTTGAAGGCAACACTGCCCCTTACCTGCAGTACGCCTATACCCGCATCCAGTCCATCTTCCGCAAGGCGAACATAGATGCCGAGGCCCTGACCGGCCACGTGACCCTGAACGAAGAGGCCGAAGAGGTGCTGGCCCAGAAGCTGATCCAGTTCTCCGATGCGGTCAACGGCGTGGCGGACAAGGGCATGCCGCACCTGCTGTGCACCTATCTGTACGAGCTGTCCGGTAACTTCATGACCTTCTACGAAGCCTGCCCGATCAACAAGGACGGCGTGGACGAAGCGACCCGCAACAGCCGCCTGCTGCTGTGCGCCGCCACCGCCAAGGTGCTCAAGCTGGGCCTGGGCGTGCTGGGCATCCATACCCTGGAGCGCATGTAATAGATGGCGACCCGGGATTACGTCGGCAACAGCCCGAGACGACGGGCCGGTGGTCGTAACATCAAGAAAGCGGCACCTCGCCGCTTTCCTGTTATCCCGGCACTGCTGGCCGGGGCCCTGGTCGTCGGCTTTGGCGCCTTCCTTTACCTGATCAACGGCAAGGGGGCGGATGCCCCCACCATAGAAGAGCAGGTGAAGGCCAACAAACCCAAGGCACAGGGTCACACCCTGCCCCAGGAGAAGTGGAGCTACATAGAGCGGCTGGAGAACAAGCAGGTGGACATCATAGAGCCGCCGCCCCAGCCGGGCGTGCTGCCGCCACCGCCTGCCGAGACCCTCACCCTGCAACCCGAGAAGCTGCCGCAGCCGGTACCGACCGAGATCCCCCAACCGGGGACCCCCCTAGGTCAGGTGAAGCCCTTCCAGCCGCAACCGGTGCAACCGACCAAGCCGGCCACCGGTGCCCCGGTCGCCAGCGCGCAAGAGCAGGTGATCGACCAGAAGGCAGAGCGTGAGCGGATGGAGCGGGAGATCCGTGCCGAACTGGAGCGGGAACGCGCCGAGGCCGCCAAGGCCAAGGCGGCGACCCAGACGGCGGCAGCCGACGGCGGTCGCTACATGATGCAGTGCGCCGCCCTGCGCTCGCAGGATTCCGCCGAATCGCTCAAGGCGCGCATCGCCTTCGGCGCCGGCCTCTCCTCCAGCCTGCAGGTAGTCAATGGCGCCAATGGCACCGTCTACAAGGTGATGGTGGGCCCCTTCAGCGGCAAGGCGGCCGTCGATGCGGCCAACCGCAAGCTGCAAGGCTCCGGCATCAGCGGCTGCATTCCCAAGAAAGGCTAGCCACACAGCCAATCAAGAAGGGCCGGGGGACAACCCCGGCCCTTCTCCTTTCGACTCCCCTCTCCCTCGCCGACATGGCCTCCTCCTTTATCCCGACAACAGGCAGGCTTGAAAAGCCGGTTTGCCATCCCCATCTTTCTTGCCATGCACAGTCCGGCCGTCATTCGGCTCAAGCGAGGTAAGTAAAGTGACTACCATAGTTTCCGTCCGCCGCAACGGCCAGGTCGTGATCGGCGGTGATGGCCAGGTCTCCCTCGGCAACACCGTCATGAAGGGCAACGCCCGCAAGGTTCATCGCCTCTACAACGGCAAGGTGCTGGCCGGTTTCGCTGGCGGCACCGCCGACGCCTTCACCCTGCTCGAGCGCTTCGAAGCCAAACTGCAGGCCCATCAGGGCAACCTGGAACGCGCCGCCGTGGCGCTGGCCAAGGACTGGCGCACCGATCGCGCCCTGCGCCGTCTCGAGGCCCTGCTGGCCGTGGCCGACGAGCACAAATCCTTCATCATCACCGGCAACGGTGACGTGGTGCAGCCGGAGCATGACCTGATCGCCATCGGCAGCGGCGGCAACTTCGCCCAGTCCGCCGCCATCGCCCTGCTGGAAAACACCGAGCTGGATGCCAGGACCATAGTCGAGAAGTCCCTCAAGATTGCGGGCGACATCTGCGTCTTCACCAACGGCAACCACACCATCGAAGTGCTGGACTACAGCGCCAAGTAAGGGCGCCCGTCAGCCAACTCATTCTCCAAGGGGTGGGCCCTGCCCGCCCCGGATACAGGAACTCCATCATGTCCGAGATGACCCCGAGAGAAATCGTCCACGAGCTGGACAGACACATCATCGGTCAGGCCGATGCCAAGCGTGCGGTGGCCGTGGCCCTGCGCAACCGCTGGCGCCGGATGCAGCTCAGCGAAGAGATGCGCCATGAAGTGACCCCGAAAAACATCCTGATGATAGGCCCGACCGGGGTCGGCAAGACCGAGATCGCCCGTCGTCTGGCCAAGCTGGCCAACGCCCCCTTCATCAAGGTGGAAGCGACCAAGTTCACCGAAGTGGGCTATGTGGGCAAGGAAGTGGACAGCATCATCCGCGATCTCACCGATGTCGCCATCAAGCTGGTGCGCGAGACCGAGATGGAGAAGATGAAATACCGCGCCGAGGAAGCCGCCGAGGAGCGCATCCTAGACGCCCTGCTGCCGAACCCGCGCAACAGCTGGGGCGAGGAGGAGAAGGCCGACAACTCCAACACCCGCCAGATCTTCCGCAAGAAACTGCGGGAAGGTCAGCTGGATGACAAGGAGATCGAGCTGGATCTGGCCGCCACCCCCATGGGCGTCGACATCATGACCCCGCCGGGCATGGAAGAGATGGCCAACCAGCTGCAGGGGCTGTTCCAGAACCTCGGCCAGCAGCAGAAGAAGAAGCGCAAGATCAAGGTCAAAGAGGCCATGAAGGCGCTGATCGAAGAGGAAGCGGCCCGCCTGGTCAACCCGGAAGAGCTGAAGCAGAAGGCCATTGCCGCGGTCGAGAACAACGGCATCGTCTTCCTCGACGAGATCGACAAGATCTGCAAGCGCGGCGAGAGTTCGGGCCCCGATGTCTCCCGTGAAGGGGTACAGCGCGACCTGCTGCCGCTGGTCGAGGGTTGCACCGTCAACACCAAGCACGGCATGGTCAAGACAGACCACATACTGTTCGTCGCCTCCGGCGCCTTCCAGGTGGCCCGTCCGTCGGATCTCATCCCCGAGCTGCAAGGTCGCCTGCCGATCCGGGTCGAGCTGACCGCCCTGACTACCCATGATTTCGAGCGGATCCTGACCGAGCCGAACGCCTCCCTGACCGATCAGTACCAGGCGCTGATGGCCACCGAAGGGGTCAAGATCGAGTTCACCCAGGACGGCATCCGCCGTCTGGCCGAGGCGGCCTGGCAGGTCAACGAGCGCACCGAGAACATCGGCGCCCGCCGCCTGCACACAGTGATGGAGCGGCTGATGGAAGACATCTCCTACGACGCCTCCGAGAAGTCCGGCGAGACCTTCGTCATCGACACCGACTACGTCAACGCCCACCTCGGTGCCCTGATCGAGGACGAGGATCTGAGCCGCTATATTCTGTAAGCTCGCCGCCTCCCGTTAGACAAACGCCTCCCTTCGCGGAGGCGTTTTTGTATGCGTTTCTGCTCAGGCTCAGGCGCTGACCAACATCCCCTCCCGGCGGCGACCCACCAGCCAGAACGCCAGACCAATCAGCAAGGCGCTCAGGGCGAAGAGGGCCCGGGTGCCGAACACCAGCTCGCTGGCCAGGGTCAGGCCCTGCTCTCCCACCAGGGCGGCGAACAGGCCGCCGAGCCCGGCCACCCCGGTCAGCTGGCCCAGATTGCGCGACAGGGTCAGCAGACCGGCCACGGCGCCCCGGGTCTGCTCACTCGCCCCACCCACCACGGCACTGTTGTTGGCGGTCTGGAACAGGGCATAGCCGGTGGTCAGCAGCAGTATGGGAAGCAGGTAGCCGAGCGGGCCGAACTGCCCCGCCGCCCCGGCCAGACCGAGGGCCGCAGCCCCCATGACGGCCAGCCCCAGCCGGACCACCTGCCGCGCCCCCAGCCTGTCCACCAGCCAGCCAGCGGGCATGCCCGTCAGGGCCGCCAGCAGGGGCCCGCCCGATATCATCAGGCCGACAGTCCCGAGACTGAGACCGAAGACGCCCCTCAGGTAGAAGGGGCCTATGAGCAGGGTCAGCACCATGACGCTGGCCACCAGGGCGCTGGCGACAAGGCCGTTGCCAAGCCCCGGGGCCCCCAGCAGCGCCAGCGGCAACAGGGGCACAGGGGCGCGGCGCTCGCGGCGAACGAACGAGGCCGTGACCAGCAGGGCCCCCATCCCCCACCAGAGGGCCAGGGTGCCCCCCAGAGTCAGCGCCAGGCCGTAGCAGAGCAGGGCCGCCACCAGCAGTGACAGGCTCGCGAGGTTCATCCCCTCCTTTTGTGGCGAGGAGCCGTCCCCGGGCAGACCGAGCCGGGCACAGCCCAGCGCCAGCAGGCTGAGGGGCACCAGCAGCAGGAAGGGGGCCTGCCAGCCAAAGCCGGCCGTCAGCAGGCCGCCAAAGGAGGGGCCGAGCGCAGTGCCGCAGGCCGACAGGGTACCGAGCAGCCCCATGCCCCAGCCCCGCCGCGCCAGCGGCACCAGCTGGCCCACCATGGCCAGCGCCAGGGAGAGCATGCAGGCTGCAGCGACTCCCTGCAGGGCACGGGCCGCGATCAGCCAGCCTATGGTCGGCGCCAGGGCGCACAGCAACGAGGCCAGCGCAAAGAGCCCCAGCCCCAGGAGCAGCAGGCGACGCCGACCGAACCTGTCCCCCAGTCGGCCGGCCACCACAGTCAGGCAGGTGATCCCCAGCAGATAGGCCACCAGCACCCACTGCAGGCTGGCAAAGGGCACTGCAAAGGCCTGCCCCAGGGCGGGCAGCACCATGTTGGCCAGGCTACCCCCCAACATGGGCAGCAGGGTGGCGAGGCCGAGTGCCAGCAGGCCGAGACGGCGAGCGGCAGGGGTCGGAAGGGGCTTGGGTTCTGACATGGCACAGTCTCCGGCAGAGGATGATGCCACAAGGCTAGCGGGGGGTATGAGTTGGCGGAAGACGCACGACTTGCAGCTTATAGCTGCACGAGACGCCATATGAAGATCGGGGTTCTCGCGTATGATGAAGCCAACCGACCGTCATGGGTCATCACCCGGGATCCCCGGCTCGGCGAGGGCAACACCATGAACACCCCCGACTTCAATCTGCTGCTGACCCTGGATGCCCTGCTGGACGAGGGCAGCGTGGCCGGTGCCGCCAGACGACTCTCCTTGAGCCCCTCCGCCATGAGCCGGGCCCTGGCCAGGCTGCGGGAGACCACGGGTGACCCCCTGCTGGTCAGGGCGGGCCGGGGTCTGGTGCCCACGCCGCGTGCCCTGGCCCTGCGCGCCCAGGTCAGCCAGCTGGTGCAGGAGGCGCATGCCGTGCTGCGCCCCCAGCAGGAGATAGACCCGGCCCGGCTGGTGCGCACCTTCCGCCTGAGATCCAGCGACGGCTTCGTGGAGGCGGTCGGCCCTGCCCTGCTGGCCCGGCTCGCCGCCGAGGCCCCTGGGGTCAGGCTGCACTTTCTGGCCAAGCCCGACAAGGGGAGCCGCCCCCTGCGCAGCGGCGAGCTGGATTTCGAAACCGGCGTCATAGGTGCAGAGACGGCGCCCGAGCTGCGTACCCAGGCGCTGTTTCAGGACCACTTCGTCGCCGTGGTGCGTCCGGGCCACCCCCTGTGCGAGGGTACCCTGACCGCCGCCCGCTATGCCGCCGCCCGCCACATCATGGTGTCGCGGCGCGGGCTGGAGCAGGGTCCCATAGACGAGGCCCTGGCGCGCCTCGGGCTGGCACGCGAGGCGGCGACCCTGGTCCCCGGCTTTGCCACTGCCCTGGCCCTGGTGCGGGGCAGCGACCTGGTGGCGACGGTTCCCGAGCGGCACTGCGCCGCCCTGCACGCCGATCTGGTGACCCTGCCCCTGCCCTTCCCGCTGGCAGGGATCAGGGTCGCCCTGATCTGGCACCCCAGTCAGGACGCCGACCCGGCTCACCGCTGGCTGCGCACCCTCATCCGCGAGACCTGCGCCCAGGCCCCCTATGGAGTGGACATCAGAGACAGCTGATCACCCGGCGGCAGGCAAATCCACCTCCTGGCCGCCCGGGGAGCACGGCGCGGCCGCCCGAAATTCCGAAGGTTCCGGCACGCTGCACCCGCCTTTTCCCTCCGTCACACAGAGCCGCGAGGCGCCGCTCACCCCTTGTTCAAAAAAAGATCGACCCGCCCCCTTCCCTCGGATTTATACGAGCGTATAATTCAGATCAAAATCAGTGCAGCAGGAGCCTTGTTAGATGCACCCCACTCGTCAAAAACTGCTCGATACGGGCCTTGCGATCGCCACCGACAAGGGATTGCGCGGCCTCACTGTGCGCGAGCTGGCGGCGGCGGCCGAAGTCAATCTCGGCACCTTCGTCTATCACTTTGGCAACCGCGACGCCTTCATCGACGAGCTGGTGGAGCTCTGGTACGCCCCCCTCTTTGATGAGCTCAAGGCGGTGGCTGCCCGCGGCACCTACCCCTCTGCCCTCGCGACCTTCGAGGCCACCATGGTGGCGGTGATCGCCCTGGTGGCGCGCCAGCGCAGCTTCATCAATCACCTGTTTGGCGATGCTCTGGCCGGCGAGAACGCGGCCCAGCGCTTTCTGCTGAGCCTGCCGCGCCGCCACCCCCTGCTGCTGCTCGAGCAGGTCCAGAAGGCGCAGGTGGAGGGATCCCTGGTGGCGGGCCACCCGCTGCAACTGATGATCTTCATCATGGGCTCCGTCGGTCTGCCCCTGGTGATCGCCGGTGGTGGTCGCCAGCTCGGCTGGCTGCCCCCGGAGGCGGCGCCGTTTTTGTCCCAGATAGACAACCCCGAGGCCGCCCGGCAACGCCTGACGTGGGCCCTGCGCGGCCTGCGCCGCTCCGAAGGAGATCCCGCATGAAACAACGCATCGCCATCCTGGTCCTGCTGCTATCCGTCATCGGTGGCTACCTCTGGTGGCAGGGCCGTCCGGCCGACGGCTCCATCCTCTACGGCAACGTCGACATCCGCGATGTGAACCTGGCGTTCAGGGTCGGCGGCAGGGTCAACGAGGTGCTGGTCGATGAGGGGGACATCATCAAGGCGGGTCAGCCGCTGGCGCGTCTCGATCCCGTGCCCCTCGCCCACCAGCGCGACAGCGCAAGCGCCAATCTGGCCGCGATCGAAGCGGCCAACGCCTTGGTGCACAAGGGGTATCGCAGCGAAGAGCGCGATCGGGCACGGGCCGAACTGGCCGCCGCCGAGGCGGCTGCGCTCGAGGCAGAGCAGCAGTGGCGTCGCCAGAGTGCGCTGGCGGCGACCGGTGCCATCTCCCGTGGTCAGCTCGACAGCGCCCGCTCCCAGCGGGATCAGACCCAGGCCCAGGTTCGCTCCGCACGCGAGCAGCTCGGCCAGCTCGAGACCGGTTATCGCCCGGAGGAGATAGCCCAGTCCGATGCCCAGCTGCAAGGGGCCAAAGCGGCGCTGGCCAGTGCCGAACTGGCGCTCGCCGACGCCACGCTGACAGCCCCGAGCGACGGCATCCTCCTCACCCGCGCCATAGAGACTGGCAGCATGGTGCAGCCGGGAGCCACCGCCTTCAACCTCTCACTGACAGCGCCTGTCTGGGTGCGCGCCTATGTGGAGGAGCCCTGGCTCGGCCACTTCCCGAGCGGCGCCAGGGTGACCCTGACCACCGACTCAAGGCCGGACAAGCCCTATCAGGGGGTGGTGGGCTTTGTCTCCCCCACCGCCGAGTTCACCCCCAAATCCGTGGAGACGCCGGACCTTCGCACCCACCTGGTCTACCGGCTGCGCATAGTGGTGCAGGATCCTGACTCTGCCCTGCGCCAGGGGATGCCGGTCACCGTCAGGCTGCAGCCATGAACGCCGCCATCCAGCTCGCCGGGCTCACCAAGTGCTTCGGCGATCGGGTGGCCCTCAACGCCATCTCGGCCACCATTCCGAGCGGCGGCATCACGGGTCTGGTGGGGCCGGACGGCGCGGGCAAGAGCACACTGCTGCGCCTGCTGGCCGGTCTGCTGGTGCCGGAGGCCGGGGAGATCCGGGTGCTGGGGCTGGATCCGGTGCGCGAGGGGGATGCCCTGCGCCAGCGGCTCGGCTACATGCCCCAGCAGTTCGGGCTCTACGAGGATCTCAGCGTGCAGGAGAACCTCAACCTCTATGCTGACTTGCGCGGCGTGCTGGAGCCAGAGCGCAGCCCCACCTTCGAGCGCCTGCTCGCCTTCACCGATCTCGCCCGCTTCACCGCACGGCCGGCGGGCAAGCTGTCGGGGGGAATGAAGCAGAAGCTGGGTCTGGCCTGCGCCCTGCTCGGCACCCCGGACGTGCTGCTGCTCGACGAGCCCGGGGTCGGGGTCGATCCCATCTCCCGCCGCGCCCTCTGGAAGATGGTGCGCGAGCTGGCCCAGGGAGGCATGACGGTGCTCTGGAGCACCGCCTACCTCGATGAGGCCGAGCTGTGCGACCACGTGCTGCTGATGGCGGACGGCGAGGTGCGCACCAGCGGCACCCCGGCGGCACTCATGGGGGCCATGGCGAGCCGCTGCTGGCTGCTGGAAGCCGGAGAACTGGACGGCCGTGAGCGGCGCGCCCTGTTGCGCCGCGCCCTGGCCCACCCGGCTGTGATGGACGGCACCGTGGCGGGGGAGCGGGTGCGCCTGCTGCTGCACCCGGGCCAGATGCAGCCTCCCCTGGCGGAGCTCGGCCTCTCGGAGGGTGGCTTCGTACCGACCCCTGCGCGGCTCGAAGATGCCTTTATCGATCTGCTGGGGGGCGGCCCGGGTGGGGAATCCAGCCTGGCGCAGCTGATGCGCGAGGCCAGCCTGCCCGAGGGGGTCTCCCCGGAGGCGGTGATCGAGGCGCGCCGCCTCACCAAGCGTTTCGGCGATTTCACCGCCACCGACGACGTCAGCTTCGCGGTGCGCCGGGGGGAGATCTTCGGCCTGCTCGGCCCCAACGGCGCGGGCAAGTCCACCACCTTCAAGATGGAGTGCGGCCTGCTGCGCCCAAGCAGCGGGCAGGCGCTGGTGACCGGCATCGATCTGGCCCGCAGCCCCTCGGCGGCGCGTCAGCACCTCGGCTACATGGCCCAGAAGTTCTCCCTCTACAAGCAACTCACCGTGGCCCAGAACCTGTCGTTCTTCGCCGGCATCTACGGCCTGTTCGGTCGCCAGCAGCAGACGCGCATCGACGCCATGGTGAAGGCGTTCGCCCTCGGCCCCTGGCTCGACCAGCAAACGGAATCCCTGCCCCTTGGCCTGCGCCAGCGCCTGTCCCTCGCCTGCGCCCTGCTCCACGAGCCGCCGCTGCTGTTCCTCGACGAGCCTACCTCGGGGGTCGATCCTGTGACCCGGCGGGAGTTCTGGTCCCACATCAACGCCCTGGCCGATCACGGGGTCACAGTGCTGGTCACCACCCACTTCATGGACGAGGCGGAGTATTGCGACCGCATCGCCCTCATCTACCGCGGTCGCCTGCTGGCGCTCGGCACCCCGGACGAACTCAAGGCCAGTGCCGCCGGAGGCAACCCCCTCTCCTTGCCAACCTCTTCATTACCAACGATGGAAGAGGCCTTCATCACGCTAGTCGAGCAGGCCAGCGAGGAGGACGCATGAGCATCAACCGCCGCCGTCTGCTGGCCCTGTGCCACAAGGAGTCCCTGCAAATAGTGCGCGACCCCAGCAGCATCCTGATCGCCTTCATCATGCCCGTGGTGCTGCTGGTGGTGATGGGCTACGCCATCAACCTGGATGTGGACCACCTGCGACTCGGCATCTGGCGCACCGACGGCGGCGCACCGGCCATCCGCCTCGAACAGGCCCTGCGCGGCTCGAACGCCCTTGAGGTGCAGGACGGTCCGAGCAAGGAGGTGCTGCTCAAGAGCCTTGAGCGCGGCGAGATCCGAGGCCTGCTGGTGATCGACGAGGGGTTCTCCCGTGCCATGGCGGGCCAGGGCGGCAGCACCCCCAGGGTCTTGCTGCTCACCGACGGCTCCGAACCCAACACGGCAAACTTCGTCACCAACTACGTGCAGGGGATCTGGCAGGGGTGGCTCGCCAGGGAGGGTGTCTCCCTGCCGGTGGCGGTGGAGAGCCGCGCCTGGTTCAACCCGGCGCTGGTGAGCCGCAACTTCCTGGTGCCCGGGTCCATCGCCGTGGTGATGACCATCATAGGCGCCCTGCTCACCTCCCTGGTGGTGGCCCGGGAGTGGGAGCGCGGCACCATGGAGGCCCTGCTCGCCACCCCGGTGACCAAGACAGAGTTGCTGCTCTCCAAGCTGTTGCCCTACTACGGGCTCGGCATCGCCGCCATGCTCATCTGCCTGCTCTTCTCGGTGGCCGTGATGGGGGTGCCCTGGCGCGGCTCGCTGATCTCCCTGTTCGTGCTCACCACCCTGTTTCTCGGCAGCGCCCTCGGGCTCGGGCTCTTTCTCTCCACAGTGATGCGCAGCCAGTTCAACGCCGCCCAGGCCGCGCTGACGGCAGCGTTTCTGCCGGCCATGATGCTCTCGGGCTTCGTGTTCGAAATCGCCAGCATGCCGCCCCTGTTGCGGGCCATCACCCACCTGATCCCGGCCCGCTACTTCGCGAGCTCGTTGCAGACCCTCTACCAGGCGGGCAACGTGCTCTCCATCCTGCTGGTCAACGGCGTCTGCCTGTTGCTGCTGGCCGCCTTCTGGCTGGCCCTCACCGCCCGCAAGACGCGGCGCACCCTGGAGTAAACATGCTGATCCGACTCTGGTGGTTGATCCGAAAAGAGTTGCAGGCCCTGATGGGCAATACCCAGGGGCGCTTCCTGCTCATCATGCCGGTGCTGCTGCAAACGGCCCTCTTCCCCTTCGCCGCCACCCTGGAGGTGACCGGCAACACCCTGGCCATCTACGACCAGGATGGGGGGGCGCAGAGCCGGGAGCTCATCGAGCGCCTCACCCACATGCCCGCCTTCACCACTGTGATGCCGGTGTCGGGTGAGGCTGTGATGACAGATGCCATCACTGGGCAGCAGGCCCTGATCGGCCTCATCATTCCGCAGGATTTCTCCCGCCGCCTGGCGCGCGGCGACACCGCCAAGGTGCAGCTGATCATCGACGGGCGCCGCTCCAACGGGGGGCAGGTGGCGGCGGGCTACATCAATCAGGTGATCGCCCGCTGGCAGAGCGAGGGCAAGGGGCTGCCGGAGCTCACGGTGCGCCACCTCTACAACCCCAACATAGAGTTCAGCTGGCACATACTGCCCTCCCTGGTGGCCATCATCACCACCATAGGCTGCCTCATCGTCACGGCCCTGTCGGTGGCGCGGGAGCGGGAAGAGGGCACCTTCGATCAGCTGCTGGTCTCCCCCCTCACCGCAGGCTGGATCATGGCGGGCAAGGCGGTGCCCGGCATTCTGGTGGCGGTGGGCCAGGGCACCATAGTCGCGTTGGCGGCCCGCTTCCTCTATCAGGTGCCGTTTGGCGGCAGCACCACGCTGCTGATGGCAGGCATGGTCTGCTACGGTCTGGCGCTGGCGGGGATAGGGCTCTTCGTCTCGTCCCTCTGTTCGACCCAGCAGCAGGCGTTTCTCGGGGTCTTCTCCTTCATGGTGCCGGCGGTGATCCTCTCCGGCTACGTCTCCCCCATCGAGAACATGCCGCTGTTGTTCCAGTGGCTGGCGGCCGTGGATCCCCTCAGCCACTTCATCCTGCTGCTCAAGGGAGTCTTCCTCAAGGATCTCGGCTGGTCGGCGGCCTGGCCCCTGCTCTGGCCCCTGCTCGCCATCGCCGGTGTCTCCCTCTCCCTGGCGCTGGCCATGTTCCGCCGCCATATCGCCTGATGACCCGGCCCCTGCCCCCCATGCCGGCACTCGACCGGAGCCAGCCACCGCGCCGGGTACGGAAACCGTCAACTGGTATACCCATTTATGTATAAGTTTGAATTCCCTCGAATTACCCCTGAGGAGATATATAAATAGACACTTGATTTGCATCAATCGACCGCCCCCGCCGACTGGTTAGCCTAGCTTCAGAATGATGTTTTATTACTCCAAATCAGAGGCAATCATGAGCAAAGTCAGGCTGGCCGTCATCGGCAACGGCATGGTGGGGCACCGCTTCATCGAAGAGTTGATCGAGCGATCCGATCCGGGCCGGTTCGAGATCACCGTCTTCGGTGCAGAACCGCGTCCCGCCTACGATCGTGTCCATCTCTCCTCCTACTTCTCCCACCACACCAGCGAAGATCTCTCCCTCGTCAAACCCGGTTTCTACGAGAAGCACGGCATCCGCCTGCTGCTCGGCGAAGCGGTGAAAAAAATCGACAGGGCAACCCGCGAGGTGCACTCCAACAAGGGCACTGTGGTCGGCTACGACAAGCTGGTGCTGGCCACCGGCTCCTACCCCTGGGTGCCGCCCATTCAGGGCAGCCAGCACCACGAGTGCTTCGTCTATCGCACCATCGAGGATCTGAAGGCCATCCGCAGCGCCGCCAAGAGCGGCAAGAGCGGCGTGGTGGTGGGTGGTGGTCTGCTCGGGCTGGAGGCGGCCGGTGCCCTCAAGGCGCTGGGCCTCGAGACCCACGTGGTGGAGTTCGCCCCTGTGCTGATGGCGGAGCAGCTCGATGGCCAGGGCGGCCAGCTGCTGCGCCGCAAGATCGAGTCCATGGGGGTGCAGGTGCACACCAGCAAGAGCACCAGCGAGATCCTGATGCACGGCGGCAAGGAGGCCAAACACCGCCTCGCCTTCGCCGACGGCAGCGCGCTTGACGTGGACGTAGTGGTCTTCTCCACCGGCATACGCCCGCAGGACACCCTCGGCCGCTACTGTGAACTGGCCATAGCCGAGCGCGGCGGCGTCGCGGTCGACGATCACTGCCTCACCTCCGACCCCGACATCTATGCCATCGGCGAATGCGCCGCCTGGCAAGGCCGCTTCTTCGGCCTGGTGGCGCCGGGTTACAAGATGGCCCAGATCACGGTGGATCACCTGCTCGGCGGCGACAGCCGCTTCGAGGGGGCGGACATGAGCGCCAAGCTCAAGCTGCTCGGCGTCTCCGTCGGCTCCATCGGCGATGCCCACGGCCGCACGCCCGGCAGCCACAGCTATGTGTTCCAGGACGATCAGGCCGGCGTCTACAAGCGGATAGTGGTGAGCGAAGACAACAGTCGCCTGCTCGGCGCCGTGCTGGTCGGCGACGTGGATGACTACGGCAACCTGCTGCAGCTGATGCTCAACGCCCTGCCGCTGCCATCCCACCCGGACACCCTGATCCTGCCCGCCTATGCCGGTGCCAAGCCGACCCTGGGGGTCGATGCCCTGCCGTCCACCGCCCAGATCTGCTCCTGCTTCGACGTCTCCAAGGGCGATATCGCCCAGGCGGTGGCCGAGGGTCACACCACGCTGGCCGCCATCAAGCAGCACACCAAGGCCGGCACCGGTTGCGGCGGCTGCGTGCCGCTCATCAGCCAGGTGCTCAACGCCGAGCTGGTGAAGCAGGGCATAGAGGTCAACAACCACCTCTGTGCCCACTTCCCCCACTCCCGCCAGGAGCTGTTCCATTTGGTCAAGGTGGAAGGGATCAAGAGCTTCGACGAGCTGCTGGCCAGACACGGTCAGGGCTATGGCTGCGAGGTGTGCAAACCCACGGTCGGCTCCATCCTCGCCTCCTGCTGGAACGGCCATGTGCTGAGCCCGCAGAACACCCAGCTGCAGGACACCAACGACATCTTCCTCGGCAACATGCAGAAGGACGGCAGCTACTCCGTCATCCCGCGCATGGCCGGTGGCGAGGTGACCCCGGCAGGCCTGCTGGCGGTGGCCGAGGTGGCCCGTGACTACCAGCTCTACACCAAGATCACCGGCGCCCAGCGCATCGGCCTGTTCGGGGCTCAGAAAGACGATCTGCCCGCCATCTGGCGGAAATTGCTGGCCGCAGGCTTCGAGACCGGTCAGGCCTACGCCAAGGCGCTGCGCATGGCCAAGACCTGCGTCGGCAGCACCTGGTGCCGCTTCGGCGTGCAGGACAGCGTCGGCCTCGGGGTCTTCCTCGAGAATCGCTACAAGGGCATTCGCACCCCGCACAAGATGAAGTTCGGTGTCTCCGGCTGCACCCGCGAATGTGCGGAAGCCCAGGGCAAGGACGTCGGCATCATAGCCACGGACGCGGGCTGGAACCTCTATGTGGGCGGCAACGGCGGCATGAAGCCGCGCCACGCCGATCTGCTGGCCTCGGACCTGGACCGCGAGACGCTGATCAAGCTGATCGACCGTTTCATGATGTTCTACGTCACCAGCGCCGACAAGCTGCAGCGCACCTCGGTCTGGCTCGGCAACCTGGAAGGGGGCGTCGACTACCTGCGCGAGGTGATAGTCGACGACAAGCTGGGACTGAATGAGACCCTGGAACGTGACATCCAGGTGCTGATCGACGGCTACGAGTGCGAATGGTCCCGCACCCTGAATGAAGAGGAAGCGCTCAAGCGCTTCAGCCACTTCATCAACAGCGGCAAACGTGACCCTGACGTGCAGTTCGTCAGCGAGCGTGACCAGCACAGGCCCGCCACCCCGGCGGAGCGCATCCCCGTCTACCAGATCGAAGTGGAGGCCAAATGATGAAATTCGCCTGTCAACTGAACGACATTTTCCCAGGCACCGGCGTCTGCGCCCTGATCGAAGGTCGCCAGATCGCACTGTTCCGCCCGAGCGAAGCGGCCGAGGTGTTCGCCATCGACAACCGGGATCCCTTCTTCGCCGCCAACGTGCTGTCGCGGGGCATCATCTGTGAACACGACGGCGCGCTCTGGGTCGCCAGCCCGCTCAAGAAGCAGCGCTTTCGCCTGAGCGACGGCCACTGCTTCGAGAATCCGGCCATGTCGATTGCGGCCTATGCCGTTGAAGTGCGTGACCAGCAGGTCTGGGTCGCCGTCTAATCCCATACACATCAGGGCGGCCTGCAGGCGGCCCGTTTAGAGAGAACCAGCATGTATACCGACACCATCAACAAGTGCGCCGCCAACGCGGCCCGCATCAACCGCTTCGAGCGGGACGACAAACTCGGCTTCTGGCTGAGCTCTGCCATGGCGGGGGCCTATGTGGGCCTGGGCATCATACTCATCTTCACCCTGGGCAACCTGGTGGATCCCAGCATTCGTCCGCTGGTGATGGGGGCCACCTTCGGCATCGCCCTGACCCTGGTGATCATCGCCGGCTCCGAGCTGTTCACCGGCCACACCATGTTCCTCACCCTGGGGGTTAAGGCGGGCAAGATCTCCATGGGCGATCTGCTGCGCATCCTGCCCCAGACCTGGGCCGGCAACCTGCTCGGCTCCATCGCAGTAGCGCTGATCTACTCCTACGGCGGCAGCTTGCTGCCGGACGCGGGCAGCCTGGCCCACAAGGTGGCGCTGGCCAAGACCCAGGCGCCGGCCCTGACCCTGTTCATGAAGGGGATCCTCTGCAACTGGCTGGTCTGCCTCGCCATCTGGATGGCGCTGCGCACCGAGGGCGCGGCCAAGTTCATCGCCATCTGGTGGTGCCTGCTGGCCTTTATCGCCTCCGGTTATGAGCACTCGATCGCCAACATGACCCTGTTCGCCCTCTCCTGGTTCGGCGCCCACTCGGATGCCTACACCCTGGGTGGCATAGGCCACAACCTGCTGTGGGTCACCCTTGGCAATACCGTCTCCGGCGCGATCTTCATGGGCCTCGGTTACTGGTATGCCACCCCCAAGGCGGAGCGTCCCGTCCCAGTGACCGACGCCAGCGCCACCGCCAGCCAGACCCAAACCGCCTGATCCGGAGGCCCCATGGACTACTTGCCCATCTTTTGCCGACTCGACAATAAACCCGTGCTGCTGGTTGGCGGCGGTGAGGTAGCGGAGCGCAAGGCGCGCCTGCTGCTGGATGCCGGTGCTCACCTCACCGTAGTGGCGCCCGCCCTCGACCCCGAGCTGGCGGGGCTGGCCGCCGACGGGACCATCGACTGGCTCACCGCCGAATTCGAGCCGGCTCAGCTGACGGGCAAGTGGCTGGTGGTGGCCGCCACCGACAGGCGCGAAGTCAATGCGCTGGTCTACCAGAGCGCGAACCAGGCGGGGATATTTGCCAACGTAGTAGACGACCCCAAGCGCTCCAGCTTCATCATGCCGTCCATCATCGACCGCTCGCCGCTGATGGTGGCCATCTCCTCCGGCGGCAAGGCCCCGGTGCTGGCCCGTTTGCTGCGCGAGAAGCTGGAGGCCCTGCTGCCCCAGCACCTCGGCACGGTGGCGACCTTTGCCGGCGGCCTGAGAGACAGGGTCAAGGCCCGCTTCGCCAGCATGGGGGAGCGACGCCAGTTCTGGGAGCGGCTGCTCGGTGCCGACCGGCTCGGTCAGGCGCTGGCGCGCGGCGACAAGGCCGCCGCCAACCAACTGGCCGACGCGCTCTTTGCCGAGGATGCCGCTGCCAAGGGCGAGGTGATCCTGGTGGGCGCCGGTCCCGGCGATCCCGGCCTGCTCACCCTGCACGCCCTGCGCCAGATGCAGCAGGCGGATGTGGTTGTCTATGACCGGCTGGTGTCGGACGAGGTGATGGCGCTGGTGCGACGGGATGCCAGACGCATCTTCGTCGGCAAGCAGGCGGGCAACCACTGCGTGCCCCAGGAGGGCATCAACCAACTCTTACTGGAGGAAGCCAGGAAGGGGCAACGGGTGGTGCGGCTGAAGGGCGGCGACCCCTTCATCTTCGGCCGGGGCGGTGAGGAGCTGGAGACGCTAGTCGGCAGCGGCGTGGGCTTCCAGGTGGTGCCGGGGATCACGGCCGCGAGCGGCTGCGCCGCCTACGCGGGCATCCCCCTCACCCACCGCGATCACGCCCAGAGCGTGCGCTTCGTCACCGCCCACGGCAAGGGCGGCGCCCAGGATCTCGACTGGCCCCTGCTGGCCCGGGATCGGCAGACCCTGGTGTTCTATATGGGGCTTTCATCCTGTGGGGTGATCCGTGAGCGACTGATGGCCCACGGCAAGGCCGGCGACACCCCGGTGGCGCTGATCGAGCGCGGCACCCAGCCGAGCCAGCGGGTCATCCGTGGCACCCTGGACCAGCTGCCCGAGCTGGCGGTCGGGGTCGAGAGCCCGGCCCTCATCATGGTCGGCTCTGTGGTGACCCTGGCCGGCAAGCTTGCCTGGTTCGGTCAGGCCAGCGACCCCCAGCAGACGGTGGCCTCCGCCTGATCCGGTGCCCAACGCCCCTGTATTGCAAGCGCCACCCTGAGGGTGGCGTTTTTTTTACTGCATTTACAGTCATAACCTATTGTTTTGGGTCTGGTATCCTATGGGGCACGGCCATCCGGCCAACCGAATTCAGGAATCTTGTTGCATGTCTCTCCCCCCCAAGAACAGCGCCAAGCAGCGTGAACACGACAGATCCCGCATCCTCACCCTGCTGCTGGCCGACGATGCCCTCACCGACAGCCTGCTGGATCCGCAGGGGGTGCAGGACGCCGAGCTGCGGGATCAGACCAGCGAGCTGACGCGCCTGGTCAACAGCCTGCCGGCCGCCGACGTCGCCGATGCGCTGGAATCCCTGCCGCCGGACGAGCGCCACGTGCTCTGGCAGCAGGTGGACCCGGAGAGGCATGGCCAGATCCTGGTCGAGGCGTCGGAGACGGTGTGGGACAGCCTGATCAGCGGCATGAGCGACAAGGCGCTGCTGCACGCCCTGCGCACCCTCGACATCGACGATCAGATCTACCTCGGCCAATACCTGCCCCGCAACCTGATGGGACGGCTGCTCACCTCCATGGCCCCCGACCAGCGCGACCGGGTGCGGGAAGTGATCCGCTACGGCAAGCACACGGTCGGCGCCATGATGGACTTCGAGCTGATCACGGTGAGGGCCGACATAAGCCTGGCGACGGTGCAGCGCTATCTGCGCCAGCTCGGCAAGATCCCCACCAACACCGACAAGCTGTTCGTCACCGACAGGCGCAACCGGCTGCAGGGGGAGCTGCCGCTCACCACAGTGCTGCTGCACAAGCCCGATACCAAGGTGGGAGACGTGATGGAGAAGAACCCCGTCACCTTCGATCCGGAAGACAACGACGAGGCCGCGGCCCGCACCTTCGAGCGGGACGATCTCATCTCCGCCGCCGTGGTGGATGGCAAGGGCAAGCTGATGGGCCGGCTCACCGTCGCCGAGGTGGTGGATCTGGTCTATGAGGAGAGCGACACCGATCTGCGCCGCATGGGGGGGATCAGCGAGGATGAAGATGTCTTCGCCCCGGTCAGCAAGGCGGTCAAGACCCGCTGGGCCTGGCTCGCCCTCAACCTCTGCACCGCCTTCATGGCCTCGCGTGTCATCGGCCTGTTCGAGCACAGCATCTCGCAGCTGGTGGCGCTGGCAGCCCTGATGCCCATAGTCGCGGGCATAGGTGGCAACACCGGCAACCAGACCATCACCATGATAGTGCGGGCGCTGGCGCTGCAGCACATCCAGCCGGGCAACGTCTCCTTCCTGCTGTGGCGCGAGCTGGGGGTGGCGCTGATCAACGGCCTGGTGTGGGGCGGCACCATGGGGGTCGCCACCTACTTCCTCTATCAGGATGCGGCGCTGGGCGCCGTGATGACCCTGGCCATGATACTCAACCTGCTGGTCGCGGCCCTGATGGGGGTCATCATCCCCATGACCATGACCCGCCTCGGCCGGGATCCGGCGGTGGGGGCCAGCGTGATGATCACCGCCATCACCGACACCGGCGGCTTCTTCATCTTCCTCGGGCTGGCGACCCTGTTCCTGCTCTAGTGGCGGATCGGCGCCAATATGAAGGGGCCTGATGGTCCCTTTGTTTTTTCGGCCGGGAGGACGGGCACATGCCCCCTGACCCGCAAGGCGGGTGATGAAAATCCGCCATGGCAGCTCGGTACTCTGAGCCTCTCGGCGACCAGGCCATGGGCTGCGGGGAATCGATGCGCTGCCTCTTATCCCCATGCTTGTTCAAGGAATATTCATTGAAATGCCAGTCCCACTCCTTATACTGGATCCACCTGTTTCCAGCGGTGGATTTGACTCAATGGAATACAACACTTCAGAACTGTGCGACATCTATCAGGACATGGTGGATGTACTCGAACCCATGCTCTGCTCCTTCGGCGGCCGTGCCTCTTTCGGCGGCGTCATCACCACGGTCAAATGCTTCGAATCGAACGGCCTGATCCGTGAACTGGTCAAGGAGAACGGCGTCGGTCGCGTGTTGCTGATCGACGGCGGCGGCTCCATGCGCCGGGCCCTGATCGACAGCGAGATCGCCACCACGGCGGCGGAGAACGAGTGGGAAGGCATCGTCTGCTACGGCTGCGTGCGCGAGGTCGATATCCTGGAAGATCTGGATATCGGCATCCAGGCCCTGGCCGCCATCCCGGTCGGCGCCGATCACAAGGACGTGGGTGAGACCGATCTGCCGGTCAACTTCGGCGGCGTCACATTCTTGCCGGACGATCACCTCTACGCGGACACCACGGGGGTGATCCTTTCCCCCGATGCACTCGATATAGAGTGAGCCGACACAGACTGAAGATGGGAGCCAAGGCTCCCATTTTTTATGACTGCAACTTGCTGAAAAACAGCAAAAAAAAGAGGGCCAGTAAAAAACTGGCCCCTTAACTGGAAGCAATGTGAGCAATGTCGTGCCTTCACAAGAAGTCCATCACGTTGGAACGAATGAAGTCTTTCCCGGAAAACAAGGTAACAATAATCATTCTCATTTAACTGTGCAAGCCTTATTTGCGAGAAGTGCAAAAAAATGACCACCCATGCGGTGGTCATTCTCGTCAGGCCTGACGGCTCGCCGGTTGCAAACCGGCAAGGCCGGCCTCCCCCACCAGTTTGCGGCTGAGGTAGCGCAGCAGCACGCCGTAGAGCGGCACGAACAATCCGAGGCTTATCAGCAGCTTGAACACATAGTCCACGGTCGCTATCTCGACCCAGTGCTCGGCCATGAAGGGATCCGTGCTGCGCCAGAAGGCGATGCTGAAGAAGGCGATGGTATCCACCAGGTTGCCGAACAGGGTCGAGGCGGCCGGCGCCACCCACCAGGCCCTGAGCAGCCGCAGGCGGTTGAACACCACCACATCCATGAACTGGCCCACCAGATAGGCCATAAAGCTGGCCAGGGCGATGCGCGCCACGAAGAGGTTGAACTCCGCCAGGTTGCCCATGCCCTGATAGCTGCCTTCGAAGAAGAGCACAGAGAGCACATAGGAAACGGCCAGGGCCGGCAGCATCACGGTCTGGATGATCTTGCGGGCCAGTCCGGCGCCGAAGATCCGCACCGTCAGATCGGTGGCCAGGAAGATGAACGGGAAACTGAAGGCACCCCAGGTGGTGTGGAAGCCAAAGATGGTGATCGGCAGCTGCACCAGGTAGTTGCTGCTGGCGATGATCAGAATGTGGAACAAAGAGAGGCGCACCAGCGCCGTCTGGTGCTGAGCAGGGGTCAAATTCATATTGTGACCTTTTTGGTTAATGGGGTTAGGGAACCCATACCGCCACCATTGGCGATAATTGAGGGGCGAGATTATACGCCCCAATACCGATAGTTCAATCCTTATGCTGCTGGTTCAGCCTGCAGCAATCATGGTCGAAGGGCGACGTCACAGGCCCAGGCCGGTCATTCAATGCTTGTGCGACGGACCCGGCAACCACCATAGGCCAGGGCTCATGCCCCATGTTGCCGACCCAGCCAGAGCACCACCTCCCTGTCGTCCGGGTGTGTCGCCTCCAGCCAGCAGCCGCTGTGCTGCTCATACTCCAACCGCAACCGGCTGCCTTCGAACTCCAGCAGCCAGCTATGGCGATCCGCTCCCCACTCCCGCTCGAGCGGGATAAGCTCCCACCCCTCGACCAGCTCCTCGGCCAGGGTAGGAAAGTTGTCCCAGCAGAGCCCGGGACAGGTCAGCAGCAGCACAGCCGACTCGGCATCCACCTGCGTTACCCGCCAGTTCATCCTTCACTCCTCAACTGCTGCAAGAGAGCTCGCCACCGCAATACCACTGGGGAACAGGGGTCGCCAGCTCCTCGTATTCCGGCTGCTCGTCATAGGGGTGCTGCAGGGCGGCAAACAGCCGCTCGAACGGCACCATGTTCCCCGTCTCGGCGGCGTCGATGACCTGCTGGGCCAGGGCATTGCGCAGCACGTACTTGGGATTGACGGCGTCCATCTGCGCCTTGCGTGCCGCATCCTGGCTCCCTTCCCGGGCCAGCCGGGCCCGATAGGCGTCGAGCCACTCCTGCCAGGGGGCGGGATCCGGCAGCAGCGCCAGCAGGGAGGCGGGCCACTCCCCCTGAGACGTCAGCTCACCCAGGCGGCGCAGGAAGAGGTGATAGTCCACCCGATGTGCCGCCAGCAGCTGGAACAGCTGGCGGAACAGGGCCGGGTCTTCATCCTCCCAGCTTTCCAGCCCCAGTTTTTCACGCATCAGCTCGGAGTAGTGCAACATCAGCTGATGCTCGTACTGGGCCAGCGCCCCTGCCAGGGCCTCGCCATCCACCTGATCCGCCAGCGCCTGGGCCAACTTCTGCAAGTTCCAGTAACCCACCGCCGGCTGCTGATCCAGGGCGTAGCGCCCCCCCGGATCCGAGTGGTTGCAGACAAAGTCGGGCACATAAGCGTCGATGAAGCCGTAGGGGCCGTAATCCAGGGTCAGCCCGAGCAGGGACATGTTGTCTGTGTTCATCACCCCGTGGCAGAAGCCCGCCGCCTGCCACTTGGCGATGAGGCGCGCGGTGCGCCGCACCACCTCGGCGAACAACTCGGCACCGCTCTCCAGTTCGGGGAAATGGTGGCGCAGTGCATAGTCGATGAGGGCGGGGATCTTCTCCCCCTGGCCACTCCAGGCGAAATACTCGAAGTGACCGAAGCGCAGGTGGCTAGGTGCTGTGCGCAGCACTGTCGCCCCGCTCTCGACCTGCTCCCGGTAGACCGGCTCGTCACTGCCCACCAGCACCAGGGCTCGGGTGGTCGGGATGCCGAGGGCATGGAGCGCCTCTGAGGCGAGATACTCGCGGATGCTGGAGCGCAGCACGGCGCGGCCGTCACCGAAGCGGGAGAAGGGCGTCTTGCCCGCCCCCTTCAGGTGCAGATCCCAGCGCTGGCCGTCCGGCGCCTGCTGCTCCCCCAGCAGCAGGGCACGACCATCACCGAGCCGGGGGCTGTAGCCACCGAACTGGTGCCCCGCATAGACCTGGGCCACCGGCTGCATGCCCGGCAACGGCTGCCCCAGCCCGCAGCAGGCGAGCCAGTCAGCCTCACCGACCCCGTCCAGCCCCAGCTCCCGCAGCAGCTCCTGATTGAGGTGCAGCAGCCTGGGCTCACGCAGGGGCTGAAGGGCCACGGGCTCGCAGGCCCAGGGCAGTTCGGTGGCGAAAGTGTTGATCAACTTCATGGTGGCGTGGTTCGTCCCTGCGTATGCTCGTGTCACTCTTTATACCGCCGTCTGCCCGCACAGGCTAACAGGCGATCGCGCTATTTCATTTCACGGAGAAAACAATGCAAAAATGGATATATGCCTTGCCCCTGCTGGCGCTGGCCTGGGGACATCAGGCCAAGGCCGCCGACATCGAAGCGGGCAAGGCCAAGGCGGCTGTCTGCGCCGCCTGTCACGGGGTGGATGGCAAGGCGACCGTCCCCGTCTATCCCCATCTGGCCGGCCAGAACGCTGCCTATCTGCTGAAACAGATGAAAGCCTTCAAGGAGGGCAGCCGCACCGAGCCGCTGATGGCCCCCTTCATGGCGATGCTGAACGAGGCGGACATGGAGAATCTGGCGGCCTATTACGCCAGCTTGAAATAACCCCCCTTACCCAGGCAACCCCAGCACTTCCCTTGCAAAGAGGGCTGTAAAAGTGCCCCTCCATTCTTGAGGAGGGAGGCTGGGGTCACTGCCTACCGGCGGCAATACTCGATGATAAGGTCCATAAAGGCTTCACCGAAGCGCTCCAGCTTGCGGTGACCGACGCCGATGACCGTCAGCATCTCGTCATCGGCATAGTCCCACCCGCGTTACGCCCCTACCGCCGGCAATACTCGATGATCAGGTCCATAAAGGCTTCACCGAAGCGCTCCAGCTTGCGGTGGCCGACACCGTTGATGGCCAGCATCTCGTCCTCGGTCATCGGCATCAGCTGGGCCATCTCCACCAGGGTAGCGTCGTTGAACACCACATAGGGCGGCACCTCTTCATCCTCGGCGATCTGCTTGCGCAGGGCCCGCAGCTCCTTGAACAGCCGCTTGTCGTAGTTGGCGTTGTCGAGCAGGCCGCTGCGCTTCTCCTTGCGACTGGAGATGGGCTGCAGCCGCGGCACCGCCAGGGCCAGCGGTACCTCGCCGCGCAGCACGGGGCGGGCCGCCTCGGTCAGCTGCAACACCAGGTTGCGGGTGATGTTCTGGGTCAGCAACCCCTTATGGATCAGCTGGCGGATCACGCTCATCCAGTACTCGTGGCTCTGATCCTTGCCGATGCCGTAGGTCGACAGCTTGTCGTGGCCGTGATCCTTGATGCGCTGGTTGAGCGAGCCCCTGAGCACCTCCACCACATAACCCACCCCGAAGTTCTGCCCCACCCGCCAGACGCAGGAGAGCGCCTTCTGGGCATCTTCGGTGCCGTCATAGCTCTTTGGGGGATCCAGGCAGATGTCGCAGTTGCCGCACGGCTTGTCGTTGTACTCGCCGAAGTAGTTGAGCAGCACCTGGCGACGGCAGGTCTGCGCCTCGGCGAAGGCCGCCATCACGTTGAGCTTGTACTGCTCCACCTGCAGCTGCTGGGGGTTCTCTATGTTGTCGAGCAGGCGCCGCACCCGGCCTATGTCGGCGGGATCGTAGAGCAGCAGCGCCTCGGCGGGGGTACCGTCACGGCCGGCCCGGCCGGTCTCCTGATAGTAGGATTCGATGTTCTTCGGAATGTCGTAGTGCACCACGAAGCGAACGTTGGGCTTGTCGATGCCCATGCCGAACGCCACCGTCGCCACCACTATCTCGACGTCGTCCTTGAGGAAGGCATCCTGGGTGCGCAGCCGCTGATCCAGCGGCAGGCCCGCATGATAGGGCGCCGCCTTGCAGCCGTGGCGGGAGAGCCGCTCTGCGACCTCTTCCACCCGGTTGCGGCTGGAGCAGTAGACGATGCCGCAGTTGCCCTTCTGGCTCTGCACATAGCGCAGCAACTGCTCAGCCCCCTTGAACTTCTCCACCAGGCTGTAGCGGATGTTGGGTCTGTCGAAGCTGGCGGTGTGAATGAAGGGGTCGTTCAGCTCGAGGCGATGCAGCATGTCGCTGCGGGTCGCCTCGTCTGCGGTGGCGGTGAGCGCCACCACGGGCACCTGGGGGAACCACTGCTTGAGCCGCCCCAGCGCCGCGTATTCGGGGCGAAAATCGTGGCCCCACTGGGAGACGCAGTGGGCCTCGTCGATGGCGAACAGCCCGAGGGGCAGTTCTGCCAGCCGATCCAGAAACTCGTGCTGCAGCAGCCGCTCGGGGGAGACATAGACCAGCTTGATCTCGCCGCGACGCATGGCGGCAAAGTTCTGGATCATCTCCTCCCGGCTCAGGGCCGAGTTGATGTAGACAGCCGCCACGCCGTTGGCGCGCAGGCTGTCCACCTGATCCTTCATCAGCGAAATGAGGGGGGAGACCACCACCCCGAGCCCGGGCCGCAGCAGCGCCGGGATCTGGTAACAGAGCGACTTGCCGCCACCTGTGGGCTTGAGCACCAGGGCATCGCGCCCCCCCACTATCTGTTCGATGATCTCGAGCTGGCCAGGCCGAAATTGCTGGTAGCCGAAGACCGCCTGCAGCAGGGCAAGGGGGGTATCGGGCAAGGTGTCGGCAATGGCGGTCATGGGCTCTCCTTTGGGGTCGCCATTCTAAAGCAGCCGCCGCCCACAATAAACCTGCCATTGCGACTGTTAAGGAAGTGTTGCAGACTGGCTGGAGTTTTTACTCGGCTTTGATGACAGGGATCGGTATCAGAGAATGAAACAGATGTTGAAGAAGATGGCGCTCAGTGGCATTGCCAATCTGTTCGCCGAGAAGATGCCGTTCAACAAGCTCATCGGCATGCAGGTGACCCACTATGACTTCGAGAAGGTGGAGCTGCGCATCAAGATGGATGACAAGCTGATCGGCAACCCCTTTCACAACATACTGCACGGCGGTGTCACCGCCAGCCTGCTGGACGTGGCGGGCGGCATGATAGTCGCCGCCTCCTGCATCGACGAGCTGGAGGACTTCTCCCCAAGCTACCTCAAGGAGCGCTTCTCCCGCCTCGGCACCATAGACCTGAGAGTCGACTATCTGCGGCCCGGTCGCGGCAACGAGTTTATCGCCACCGCCCACATCATACGGGCGGGCAGCAAGGTCGCCGTCGCCCGTATGGAACTGCACAACGAAGAAGGGACTCATATCGCCTTTGGCACCGGCACCTACCTGGTCGGCTAATGGTCTTTATTGCATAAAAAGTGCGCTTCTAAGCTGATTTTAATCATTAGAATTGTTACCCCCGCCACCGGCCAGGGTCCATACTGGAAGTCGGGATTGTGTGCAGAGGGAGGATTGCAGACGATGAGCGCGATGCTGGCTACCCAACCATCCAGAGCCTTGTTGACACAGCTCGAGTCCATGCGCGAAGAGGTGCAGACGCCCGAGTGCCGTCACTGGTTGGAACAGGAGCTGAAGGGGTATTCTCTCTGTTCACCCCTGCCTTGGTATCGCATCATTGCCTGTCGGCAACGCGGTCACTTCCTGAATCTGAAGACGGGGAAATATTTGACTTGCCACATCGGCAGCCAAACGCTCAGCCAACGCGACCTGGCCCAAGTTCAGTTCATCTATGCCCGTGAACCCGCCGTCCACTATTTACTGCATCATGATTCCCATATCGAGCCCTGGCCAGAACAGCTGCTGGAAGCGTATCGAGAGCAGTTGATCCCCGGCCATCTCTGCCTGCAGGCCTGGCACGAGCCCGTGTCTTCTCTGCGGTCACAACTGATGGAGGGAATAGCACATTTCATTAGTGAGTACCCCAAGCATGCGGCTCTGCAAACTCAGCACGGCTTCAAGGCATTGCGGCATCAACACTGGCATATCTGATCATGCGCCCAGGGCGCAAGGAGGGCACCATCGACAAGACCCACAACGAGATTGCCACAATCTAGAGTGCCGGAGTCAGGATCAGACTCCACCTGTGGGGCCACCGAGCGGTGGCCCTTTTAATGGGCGGCATTCAGCACCAGGCAATCGACCCCGTATACCGCTCCTGCCCCGTCTGCCGAGAACGGCAAAGGCAAAATCCAAATGCGAAAAGGCCGCTCGATGAGCGGCCTTTTCTAATGTGGTCGGTGTGAGAGGATTCGAACCTCCGACCCCTTCGTCCCGAACGAAGTGCGCTACCAAGCTGCGCTACACACCGATGTCTGCGGGGCGAGAATTTACCGAAAGCCCCGACATGACACAAGCCTTTTTTTGCTTTCGCCACAAAAAAAGGGCTTTACGCTCAATAATCCAGCGTTTCATGGCGATAAGGGGCGCCGGGCTCGTCCCGGTACTCAGTTACGCTTTTGGCGGCAGCTGAAACTCGGCCGGTCCCAGCAGACGTCGACTCCAATCGGCAACGACCCCGTGCTCCAGCCAGTGGGCCGCATGCTGGCGCCAGTTGGGAGAGAGCGCCGGGTTCTCCAGCAGCAGTTGCAGGTCCCCTTCGTGGCGGGTCTGGTTGAACAGGATGTCGGCGGTGCGCTTCACCGTCAGCTCGGGATAGGGCCTGTCCATCAGCAGCAGCTCATCCACCGGGGCCACGCGCCCCTCCTCCAGCACCCGCAGCAACCAGCCGCAGCGGCCGTTGAGCTGCATCACCTGGGAGAGGTGCGGGTAGCCAAAGCGCTGATTGAGCTTGAAGCAGGGAGATCTCGGCTGGCTGATCTGGATGAGCGCCTCGCCGAGGCGATAGACATCGCCGATACAGGCTTGCGTTTCGGTCAAGCCGAGGCCGGAGAGGTTTTCGCCAAAGGCCGCCGGCTGCCAGGGAGCACGAGGGGCAGGCAGGCCCAGTGCGGTTTGCCAGGTCTTCCACCAGGGGTAGTGATCCGCAGGATAATAGTGCAGGGCGCGATCCGGGCCGCCGTGATGGCGTTTGTCGCTCTGCTCATCACCCTCCAGGCCCGAGAAGCTGCACCACAGGGGACTGCCTGCCACATACTTGTCGATGGCACTGACGAGTCCGGGGGCGAGTTCGGCATTCATCTCGGCGCTCTGGCCGATAAAGAGGGAGATCCGCATTCCATGCTCCTGACGGATGAGAGAATGCGGATCTTAGGGGCTGTTGAGCCGTCGGCGCAAGCCGCGTGACTGCGTCAACAGCCCCGGGGTCAGGCGACGGCCTGCATCTGGGTGGTCATGGCAATCTCGGCGCGGCGGCGTTTCTCCGCCCTCGCCATCAGGTACCAGCTGCTGAAGGTGAACAACGACACCGACAGCAGGATAAGGCTGGCCACCGCGTTGATCTCGGGTTTCACCCCGAGCCGCACCGCCGAGAACACCTCCATCGGCAAGGTAGTGGAACCCGGGCCTGAGACGAAGCTCGCCAGCACCAAATCATCAAGCGACAGGGCGAACGACATCATGCCGCCCGCCGCCAGCGACGGGGCTATCATCGGGATGGTGATGAGGAAGAACACCTTCCAGGGCTTGGCGCCGAGATCCATGGCCGCCTCCTCGATGGAGAGATCCAGCTCCCGCAGCCGCGCCGACACCACTATCGCCACATAGGCGGTACAGAAGGTGGTGTGGGCGATCCAGATGGTCAGCATGCCCCGCTCGGCGGGCCAGCCCACCAGCTGGGCCATGGCCACGAACAGCAGCAGCAGCGACAGACCTGTGATCACCTCGGGCATGACCAGGGGCGCCGTCACCATGCCGCCGAACAGGGTGCGACCACGGAAGTGAGGGATCCGGGTCAGCACGAAGGCGGCCACAGTCCCCAGCGCCACCGCGGCTATGGCGGTGTAGAAGGCGATCTCCAGGGAGCGGAACACTGAGCCAATCAACTGTTTGTTGTCGAGCAGACCGAAGTACCACTTGAGCGACCAGCCTCCCCATACCGTCACCAGCTTGGAGGCGTTGAAGGAGTAGATGACCATAATGACCATGGGCAGGTAGATAAACAGCAGCCCCAGCCACAGCATCAGCTTGGAAAAACCGAGACGTCTCATGCCTGACCCTCCAATACGCTTGTCTGGTTGCGGTTGAACAGGATGGATGCAGGGACTATCAGCAACGCCTTTTTCATACCTTGCCCTCCAGTTCTTTCGCCTGGTTGCGGTTGAACAGGATGATGGGGACTATCAGCAACGCCTTTTTCATACCTTGCCCTCCAATTCCTTCGCCTGGTTGCGGTTGAACAGGATGATGGGGACTATCAGCACCGCCAGCATCACCACCGCCAGGGCGGACGCCACCGGCCAGTCGCGGTTGTTGAAGAACTCCTGCCACAGCACCTTGCCTATCATCAGAGTCTCGGGGCCGCCCAGCATCTCGGGGATGACGAACTCGCCCACCACGGGGATGAAGACCAGCATGCAACCGGCGATGATGCCGTTCTTGGAAAGTGGCACAGTGATCTGCCAGAACCGGGTCAGGTTGCGGGCGCCGAGATCGGAGGCCGCCTCCAGCAGGCTCTGATCGTGTTTGACCAGGTTGGCGTAGAGCGGCAGCACCATGAACGGCAGGTAGGAGTAAACGATGCCGATGTAGACCGCCAGGTTGGTGTTGAGGATCTGCAAGGGCTCGTCGATCACCCCTATCCCCAGCAAGAAGCTGTTGAGCAGACCGTTGTTGCTGAGGATGCCCATCCAGGCGTAGACCCGGATCAGGATGGCGGTCCAGGTCGGCATCATGATGAGCAGCAGCAGGACGGTCTGGGTCTCCTTGTTGGCCCGCGCTATGGAGTAGGCCATGGGATAGCCGATCAGCAGGCACAGCAGGGTGCTGATGAAGGCCATCTTGAGGGAGCCCAGATAGGCCGCTATGTAGAGCTCATCCTCCTGCAGCAGCAGGTAGTTGCCCATGTGGAGCAAGATGGTGAGCTGATTGTCTGCCCAGCTCACCACGTCGGTGTAGGGCGGGATAGCCACATCCGCTTCGGCGAAGCTGATCTTCACCACTATGATGAAGGGCAGCAGGAAGAAGAGGAACAGCCAGAAGAAGGGGATGCCGATCACCAGCTGGCGTCCCCCCAACTGCTTGAGTCGTCTCAATGCCTTCATGATTGCAGCACCACGCCGCTGTCATCTTCCCAATAGAGGAACACCTGGTCATCCCAGGTTGGCCGCTTGCCGTGGCGTTCGGCATTGGCGATGAAAGCCTGAACGATTTTGCCCGAGGGCAGCTGGATGTGATAAACCGAGTGGCCGCCCAGATAGGCGATGTCATAGACCTCACCCTTGGTCCAGTTGAAGTCCGGATGCTCGATCTCCTCCGGCTTGTGCAGACTCATCAGCAATTTTTCCGGCCGCAGGGCGTAGGTCACCTTCTTGTTCTCGGCACGGGAGCTGATGCCGTGGCCCACGTAGATGGGCTGCTCCAGATCCGCGCAGGCGATGATGGCGTGGTCCTGCTCATCTTCCACCAGCAGGCCGTCAAACAGGTTGACGTTGCCGATGAACTCGCACACCAGCCGGCTGGCCGGGGTCTCGTAGATGTCCATCGGACTGCCGATCTGCTCGATGCAACCCAGGTGCATGATGGCGATCCGTTCCGCCATGGTCATGGCCTCTTCCTGATCGTGGGTCACCATGACGCAGGTTACGCCGACTCGCTCGATGATCTCCACCAGCTCCAGCTGCATCTTGGAGCGCAGCTTCTTGTCCAGCGCCCCCATGGGCTCATCCAGCAGCAGCAGCTTGGGGCGCTTGGCCAGAGAGCGGGCCAGGGCGACCCGCTGGCGCTGACCGCCGGAGAGCTGGTGCGGCTTGCGACGAGCATACTGGGTCATCTGCACCAGCTTGAGCATCTCCTCCACCCGGGCGTCGACCTCTGCCTTGGGCAGGCCATCCTGCTTGAGACCGAAGGCGATGTTCTGCGCCACCGTCATATGAGGAAACAGGGCGTAGGACTGGAACATCATGTTGATGGGACGTTCATAGGGCGGCATGTCGGTAATGTCGACCCCATCCAGGAACAGCCGCCCCTCGGTGGGACGCTCGAACCCGGCCAGCATCCGCAGCAAGGTGGACTTGCCGGAGCCTGAACCACCCAGCAGGGCGAAGATCTCGCCCTTGTGGATGTTGAGAGACACGTTATCGACCGCCAGCGTTTCGTCGAACTGCTTGCTTACCCTGTCTATTTTGACCAGCACTTCTTTACGCTGCTGGCTGCCCTCGAGGGCTTTCTTGTAGGCACTGGAGGCTATCGCCATTACCAAACTCCCAAAGGTGATACCGGCCGGGGCCGATCCATCAATACAATCTGGCGCCCCGGGATGGGCGCCAAGGTTAGGTTCCGGACTTGATCTTGGTCCAACTCCGGGTGATCAGGCGCTGCACCGAGCGGGGATGTGCTTCCTGCACATACAGACGCTCCAGCACCGCCTGAGGGGGATAGACTGACTCGTCATCGCGCACGGCCTTGTCCATGAACTCTCCCGCCTTGATGTTCGGGTTCGCGTAGCCCACGTAGTCGCTCACCTTGGCGATCACTTGCGGCTCGAGAATGTAGTTGATCAGGGCGTGAGCCTCTTTGACGTTGGTGGCATCGGAGGGGATCGCCATCATGTCGAACCACAGATTGCCCCCCTCCTTGGGGATGCTGTAGGCAATCTTTATTCCCTTGCCTGCCTCGTCGGCCCGGGCCGCCGCCTGCAGTATGTCACCGGAGAACCCCGCCGCCACACAGATGTCGCCATTGGCGAGATCCCCTATGTACTTGGAGGAGTGGAAGTAGGTCACATAGGGGCGCACCTTGAGCAACTGCTCTTCGGCACGCTTGAGATCCGCAGGATCGTGGCTGTTGGGGTTGAGGCCGAGGTAGTTCAGGGCTGCCGGGATCATCTCGTCCGCCGAGTCGAGGAAGGCCACCCCGCAATGGGAGAGCTTCTTCATGTTTTCCGGTTCGAAGATGATGGCCCAGGAGTCAATCTTGTCAACCCCGAGCGCCGCCTTGACCTTGTCGACGTTGTAGCCGATGCCGTTGGTGCCCCACAGATAGGGCACGGCGTACTGATGACCCGGATCCACCTTGTCGAGCTGCTTGAGCAGCAGGGGATCCAGGTTGGCCAGGTTGGGCAGCAGAGCGGGATCCAGCTTCTGGAAGGCCCCCGCCTGGATCTGCTTGGCCAGGAAATTGTTGGAGGGCACGACCAGATCGTAACCGGTTCGTCCGGTCAGCAGCTTGCCCTCCAGCGTCTCGTTGGAGTCAAACACGTCGTAGACGGTCTTGATCCCGGTCTTCTGCTGAAAGTCACTGAGGGTGGTCTCGCCGATATAATCGGACCAGTTGTAAAAGTGAACCACAGGGGCTGCCTGGGTCAGATTTGCAAACCCCAGGGTCAGGGCCAGCGTTGCCATCTTGGTCATGTGCACTTATCAGTCCTCGTTTGTGTGATTTTGCCAGTCGCGCATCCATACGCGCCGTCCAACCTGTCGGGTGGTCACCACCCTCCCGGCCGAACTGCGGACCGGGAGGGGTACTCGTCACTTACTTACCTGATTTGATCTTGGTCCAGCTGCGGGTCATCAGACGCTGCACCTTGGCCGGCAGATCCGGGAAGGTGTAGATCTTCTTGAGGGTATCCGCCGTCGGGTAGATGCCCGGATCGGTACGGATCGCCTCGTCCACCAGCGGGGTGGCTGCCTTGTTGCCGTTCGGGAACTGCACCACGTTGGTGATGTTCGCGATCACTTCCGGCTTCATCAGATAGTTGATGAAAGTGTGGGCTGCCTCGACGTTCTTGGCATCCGCCGGGATGGCGATCATGTCGAAGAAGCTGCCAGCCCCCTCTTTCGGAATGGTGTAAGTCAGACTGACACCGTTCTTGGCTTCGGCGGCACGTGCCTTGGACTGCTGCAGGTCACCTGAGTAACCCACCGCCACGCACAGGTTGCCGTTGGCCAGATCCGAAATGTACTTGGAGGAGTGGAAGTAGGCGGTATAGGGGCGGATGGAGAGGAACAGCTCCTCAGCCTTCTTCAACTCGTCCGGCTTCTGGCTATCCGGCTTGAAGCCCAGGTATTGCAGGGCGGCCGGCAGCATTTCGGTCGGCGAGTCGAGGAAGGAGACACCGCACTCCTTCAACTTGGCCATGTTCTCCGGCTTGAACACCAGATCCCAGGAGTTGACCGGCGCATCGGCACCCAGCACGGCCTTCACCTTCTCGGCGTTGTAGGCGTAGCCAATGGTGCCCCACAGGTAAGGGATGGAGTACTGGTTGCCCGGATCGCTCGGTTCGAGCGCCTTGAGCAGATCGACATCCATGTTCTGCCAGTTGGAGAGTTTGGACTTGTCCAGCTTCTGGAAGACGCCTGCCTTGATCTGCTTGGCCAGGAAGGGGTTGGACGGGACGACGATGTCATAACCCGAACTGCCCGCCAGCAACTTGGCTTCCAGCACCTCGTTGCTGTCGAACACGTCATACACCACCTTGATGCCCGTCTCCTTCTGGAAGTTTTCCAGCGTATCCGGCGCTATGTAATCGCTCCAGTTATAGACGTGCAGCACCTTCTCGTCGGCCATCGCCCCGGTACTCATCATGACCAGCGCCACGGAAGCAGCCATCATTCCCTTTTTAAAAGACATAGTCCTTGTCTCCTAAGCAAATTGTATGCGTAAGCCAATCTGCCCGGTTTCAGCCTATTCCTGCAGCTTTGCAGCCGTCAGATCCAGACTGAGCCTGGCCAGTTTGACCAATTCATCCACCTGTTCCTCGGTGATCACCAAGGGGGGCGATATGATCATGGTATCGCCGACAGCCCTCATCACCAAGCCATTGTTAAAACAGAACTCCCGACAGGTCATCCCGGCGTGCAGTTCGGCCGGGAAACGACGTTTTGTCTGTTTGTCCTGGACTATTTCCAACGCGGCAACCAGACCTTTACCCCGGGTTTCTCCCACCAGCGGGTGATCGGCAAGCTCGCTCCAGCGGCGCTGCAAATAGGGGCCGATACTATCATGAACGCGCTTAACTATGCTCTCACTTTGCATAAGCTGGATGTTGGCAATGGCCACGGCGCAGGCCACCGGATGACCGGAATAGGTGAAGCCGTGGTTGAACTCACCCCCCTCTTCCACCAGCACCTTGGCGACCCTGTCCCCCACCATCACGGCCCCCATCGGCAGGTAGCCCGAGGTGATGCCCTTGGCCAGACACATGAGGTCAGGCTTGATGCCGAAGCCTTCGCTCGCGAACCAGTGGCCGGTGCGACCGAAACCGCAGATCACCTCGTCGGCGATGAGCAGGATGCCGTACTTGTCACAGATGCGCTGGATCTCGGGCCAGTAGCTGTCGGGCGGAATGATGACGCCGCCGGCCCCCTGGATAGGCTCGCCGATGAAGGCCGCCACCTTGTCCACCCCCAGCGCCAGAATCTTCTCTTCCAGCTGGCGGGCACGGGCCAGGCCGAACTCGTGGGCGCTCATGCCCTCCCCCTCACCGAAGTGATAGGGCTGATCGATATGGACTATGCCGGGAATGGGCAGGCCACCCTGGGCGTGCATGCCCTTCATGCCCCCCAGACTGGCGCCCGCCACCGTGGAGCCGTGATAGGCGTTGTGACGGCTGATGATCACCTGCTTGTCCGGCTGCCCCTTGCTGGCCCAGTAGTGACGCACCATGCGCAGCACAGTGTCGTTGCACTCCGAGCCCGAACCGGTGAAGAAGACGTGGTTGAGATGGGAAGGGGTGATCTCGGCCAGCAGGGTCGCCAGTTCGGCGGCGGGGGGATGGCTGGTCTGGAAGAAGAGGTTGTAATAGGGCAGTTGCTGCATCTGCTTGGTGGCGGCATCCACCAGCTCCTGGCGGCCATAACCCAGGTTGACGCACCACAGGCCCGCCATCCCGTCCAGGATGCGGCGCCCGTCGGAGTCTTCCAGATAGACCCCCTCGGCCTTGGTGATGATGCGGCTGCCCTTCTTGTTCAGGGCCTGAAAGTCGGTAAAGGGATGCAGGTGGTGGCTGGCATCCAGTTGCTGCCACTCACGGGTGGTCTGCTTCATTGCTTGCTCCTCGGTTCCTTCGATTTAAGCGATGTTTGTTCGTCAATTGCTGAGGGCGGCTGGCCCACGGGCACGGTGCGGCCGCGAGCGGGCGCCATCAGCCGCCCCTCACGAGCCAGTACCATCTTGCTTTGAGAGTGACGGGAGGGATCTGCGCCCCTCCCGAGACGGGTCAGACGTTCAGCAGCAGGAATTCCCGTTCCCAGCGGCTGATCACCCCGAAGTAGGTCTCATACTCCTTGCGCTTGACCGCGACGAAGGCGCGGATGAAACGCTCCCCCAGCATGTCCTTGATGGGCTCGCACTGCTCCAGATGGCTGAGCGACTCCTCCAGGGAACGGGGCAGGCTGTAGGGCAGGTCATAGGCACTCGCCTTCATCTCCTGCATGGGCTCCAGCTTCTCCAGCATGCCGAGGTAGCCGCAGGCCAGGGTGGCGGCCAGTGCCAGATAGGGGTTGGCGTCGGCACCGGCGAAGCGGTTCTCGACCCGGCGCGCGCTCGGCTCGGAGAAGGGCACCCGCAGGCCGCAGGTGCGGTTTTCCACGCCCCACTGCACGTTGCGTGGTGCGCTCTCGCCGAAGGTGAGGCGGCGGTAGGAGTTGACGTTCGGCGCCAGCAGGGCGGTCACCGCCGGGGTGTACTTCTGCAGACCGGCGATGAAGTGCATGAACAGAGCGGAGTTGCCCCCTTCGCTGGTGCCAAACAGGTTGCGCCCCTCGGCATCTTCCAGGCTCTGGTGGATGTGCATGGCGGAGCCCGGCTCATCGCTCATGGGCTTGGCCATGAAGGTGGCATAGATGCCGTGACGGTGTGCCGCTTCCCGCATGGTGCGCTTGAACAGGAACACCTGGTCGGCGAGATCGATGGCGTCACCGTGCAGGAAGTTGATCTCCATCTGGGCGGCGCCGGACTCGTGGATCAGGGTGTCCACCTCTAGCTCCTGGGCCTCGCAGTAGTCGTACATGTCCTCGAAGATGGGATCGAATTCGTTGACCGCATCTATGCTGAACGACTGGCGAGCCGTCTCGGGGCGGCCGTTGCGGCCCACCGGCGGCACCAGCGGATAGTCGGGGTCTTCGTTGCGCTTGACCAGATAGAATTCTAGCTCGGGGGCCACCACCGGCTTCCAGCCCTGCTTCTCGTAAAATGACAGGACCCGGCGCAGCACGGAGCGCGGCGCTATGTCGATCAGCTTGCCATTGATGTCGAAACAGTCGTGGATCACCTGAGCCGTGGGCTCCAGTGCCCAGGGCACGAAACGAATGGTGTTGGGATCGGGATAGAGCTGCATGTCCCGCTCCAGCGGGTCAATCATGCTGTCGTCATCCGGGTACTCGCCGGTCACCGTCTGGGTGAAGATGACCTCGGGCAGCCGCATGCCCCCTTCGCGCAGAAACTTGTTGGCTGGAATGATCTTGCCTCGGGCATTGCCGGTGAAATCCGGGAACAGGCACTCCACTTCCGTGATGCGATTGCTCTCCATCCAGCCCTTGATACTGTCCATGTTAAACCCCGACTCTACGGTTGTCATTGGCAAGGGTGTCTAATATAAGGAACACCATTGTTAAGAAAATGTAATCGACCTCACCATAAAAGCCCGTGATAAAGGCCTTTGTCAAGCAGTGGTGTTTAAAAAACTATAAACAATGGCCGATATAATGACCAATGCGGCACCAAATACTAAACACTCTGTGTCACGATCAGCCCACTGCAAGCACGATGCCAAGGCTGGACAGAAGCTGCTCGATACTCAGTCAGCCCCTGTCGGAGCGGGCCCATTTCTTTGTAAGGGCGCACAATCCTTATCCAATTCTCTTTGCATACCTGCATTTTTTTGGTACAAGGCCCGCCCTGATTTGCACTCTCCTGCATGGATTTGGTGCAAATCGGACTACAGGGGCTTGGTCTGCGGGCCTAAAGCCCCCATAAATGGGAAAAATTGGGAAACTGACTGGTAGCAAACCCTATGTGTGATTTCATGACTGAAGACCAACTGGCCTTTTACAAGGGTCAGATCGAGCGACAAATCCTCGAGCTCGAAGAGCGTCTCAACTCCCAAGCCAGCCAGGCCATCGCCACCGATACCAACGAGATGGCCGATGAAATTGATCGTGCCAGCATCGAGGAGGCCCGCCGTCTGGAGCTGAACCGCATCGAGCACGACAAGCTGCATCTGCGCAAGCTGAAAGGGGCGCTGAGACGCATCAATGAAGGGGACTTTGGTTACTGCGAGTCCTGCGGTGACGAGATCTCCCTCAAGCGGCTGCAGGCTCGCCCTGAGTCCCGCTTCTGCGTCGAGTGCCAGAGCACCAAGGAATTCAACGACACCCACGTGTTCCGCCGCGTCGCCTGATGCGCCAGTGAACCGTCACCACCTTGTCGCACCGGGCCGCTGGCAAGGCAGTGTGCAGGCACCGGCGCCCGTATAGACAGACGAGCATGCCGAGCTGCACATGAACCTTGTTTGCGGCTTCACAGCAAGAGCGTGACAACTTCTGTTAGACTCCGGGCAAGTCCCGGACTCTACAGGAGATCAGAGCGTGAAATGGCTCATCAAGCTGTGTTTGTGCCTGCCGCTGCTGGCACAGGCGCAGACTCTCACCGTCAAGGTCCCCAGCCGACCGATCAATGACCTCGACAGCGAATACCAGCTCAAGCTGCTGGAGCTGGCACTCGACCGTGCCGGACAGCCCTACAAGCTGGAGCGGGTCGACCTCAATCTCAATCAGTTCACCCTGCAGCAGGAGCTGCGCAAGGGCAAAACCATCAATGTGTTCTGGATGGGTACCTCCAGCGCCCTCGAATCCGCCCTGATCCCCGTCCCCATTCCGCTGTTCCGCGGTCTGGAAGGGCTGCGGCTGTCGTTCATTCACAGCGATGCCCAGGAGAAGTTCAACCAGGTCAACACACTGGCGGATCTCAAGCAGCTGAAAGCGGCCCAGGGGGTCGGCTGGGCCGACAACAAGATCCTGGAGCAGGCGGGCATAGCGACCTATGCGGGGCGCTACAGCAACCTGTTCCGCCTCATCAACGACGGCGACAAGCTCGACTTCTTCCCCCGCGGTCTGGTGGAGATCTTCGCGGAACGCCGTGAGCTGGCGGCCCAGTACCCCAATCTCGCCATAGAGCAGCACCTGCTGATCCGCTACCCCTTCGCCGAGTTCTTCTTCGTCAGCCCAGAGTCCCCCAAGCTGGCCAAGGCGATCCAGACCGGACTGGAGCGGGCCTATGCCGACGGCAGCTTCATGACCTTCTTCCACGAGAATCCCAGGATCCGCGAGGCCCTGGCCAGCGCGAACCTGGAGCAGCGGGTCACCATATCCCTGCCCAACCCGGACATGACCCCCTTGCTCAGGAGCATTCCAGCCCAATATTGGGACTATCCGCCCAAGCAGGGGCAGTAACGCCGGGATTCCGGAGCCCTATTTGTTGGGACTATCCCCCCCAGGCAGGGGCAGTAACGCAGCCAAGCATTCGCCGCCACAAGGGCGTTAGTCCCTGACCATCGGCTCGCAGGGAATAAGGGGGCCGGTTTCAACTGCCGCACCAAGGAGGTGCCATGAAACGACTCGACGACTGGTTCAGCGACTACGGCCAGAGCCACCAGCACCCGGTCAATGTAGCCATCCACAAGGTGGCGGTGCCCGGTATCTACCTCTGTACCCTGGCCCTGCTCTGGTGCCTGCCGGCCGGGCCCTTGCCGCCCTCCCTCAACTGGGCGACGCTGGTTGCCATTCCGGTGCTGGCCTTCTACCTGCAGCTGTCGTTTACCCTGTTCGTGGGAATGGCGGCGCTGACCGCGCTGGGACTGGCCCTCTGCCACAGCTGGCAAGGCCCCTTGCTGTGGCCCGCCCTGTCCGGCTTCGCGCTGCTCTGGGTAGCCCAGTTCGTCGGCCACCGGATAGAGGGGAAGCGCCCCTCCTTCCTCGCCGATCTGCAATTTCTGCTGGTCGGCCCCGCCTGGGTGCTGGCCAGCCTCTATCGTCGCTTGGGCATCCCCTACTGAGGGAGTCCAAAGGAGAAACCATGACACACTATTTCCCCCTCACCCGCGCCCTGCCTCTGCTGCTGGGCATGCTGTTTGCCGGTCCGGCGCTGGCCGACAAGGCCGATCCCGTCGGCGAGGTGAGCACCGCCTTCAAGCTGGTCGGCCCCAATCACAAGATCCTGGTGGAGGCGTTCGACGACCCCAAGATAGCCGGCGTCGCCTGCTATCTGGCCCGCCCCAAGACCGGGGGCGTCAAGGGCGGTCTCGGGCTGGCGGAAGATCCCTCCCACGCCTCACTGTCGTGCCACCAGATAGGTCCCATCACCCTGCCCGCCAAGCTCAAAGCCGGGGAAGAGGTGTTCGACGTCAGCACCTCACTGGTGTTCAAGGAGCAGAAGGTGGTGCGTTTTTACGACGAGAAGCGCAATGCGCTTGTCTATCTGACTTACAGCACCAAGTTGGTGGATGGTTCGTACAAGAGCGCAGTGAGCGCCGTCCCCATCATGCCGTGGGGCTGAATCCCCACCATTTATCCCGTGATGACGGTCACTATTTGTTGTAATTTAACCACATCATTTTCTGCGGAGAGCGCACCATGAGAGTCGCCGTTTTCAGTACCAAGAGCTACGACAAGGAACACTTCAATCAGGCCAACAGCCAGTACGGCTTCGAGCTGGAGTTCTTCGACGTGCGGCTGGAGGCCAAGACAGCCCGCCTCGCCCATCACTTCCCCGTGGTCTGCCTGTTCGTCAACGATGACGCCGACCGGGAGGTGCTGACCGAGCTGGCCGCCAACGGCACCAAGGTGATCGCCCTGCGCTGCGCCGGTTACAACAACGTGGATCTGGTGGCCGCCAAGGAGCTGGGACTGAAAGTAGTGCGGGTGCCCGCCTACTCCCCAGAGGCGGTCGCCGAACACGCTGTGGGCCTGATGATGACCCTCAACCGCCGCATCCATAAGGCCTACCAGCGCACCCGCGACGCCAACTTCTCCCTGGAAGGGCTGGTCGGTTTCAACATGCACGGCCGCACCGCCGGCATCATAGGCACCGGCAAGATCGGCATCGCCACCCTGCGCATCCTCAAGGGCTTCGGCATGCGCCTGCTGGTGAGCGACCCCTACCCGAGCCAGGCGGCCATCGATCTGGGGGCCGAGTACGTGGACATCGACACCCTGCTGCGCCAGTCCGACGTCATCAGCCTGCACTGCCCTCTGTTCAAGGAGAACTACCACCTGCTGAACAAGGAGGCCTTCGCCAAGATGAAGGATGGTGTGATGATCATCAACACCAGCCGGGGCGGCCTGCTCGACTCCAACGCCGCCATCGAGGCCCTCAAGACCTCCCGCATCGGCGCCCTGGGGCTGGATGTCTACGAGGAGGAGGAAGATCTCTTCTTCGAGGACAAGTCCAACGAGGTGATCACCGATGACGTCTTCCGCCGTCTCTCCGCCTGCCACAACGTGCTGTTCACCGGTCACCAGGCCTTCCTGACCCGGGAGGCGCTGCACGCCATCGCCGACACCACCCTCGGCAACATCCAGGCCATCGAGAGCCAGGGCCGCAGCGACAACGAGGTGGAATAAGCTTTCCGCGCAATAAACCGGGCGCCGGGTTGTGAGACCCGGCGCCATCGGGTAGGCTACCAGCCCTTTTTTACTCAGGAGCCTGGTCGCCATGTTTGTCGGATTTGATTACGGTACCTCCAACTGTGCCGTCGCCGTGATGGAACAGGGCAGCCCCAGGCTGCTGACCCTCTCCGGTTCCCACTACCTCCCCTCCACCCTGCACGCCCCGCACCGGGACGCCATCGCCGGCCTGCTGGCCGAACGGTTGGCCAGCACCCAGCAAGCTGAGTACCTCAAGCTGCGCGGCCCCGTGGTGACCCGGGCTCAGGCGGTGCGTCGCCAGATGCGCGAAGAGGGGCTCATCGACGAACTCAGCTTCGGCGGGGCGGCGCTGGAGCGCTACCTGGAGGAGCCGGATGACGGTTACTACATCAAGTCGCCGAAATCCTTCCTCGGGGCCTACGGCCTCAAGGCGCCCCAGATCGCCCTGTTCGAGGACATCGTCTGCGCCATGATGCTGCACGTCCGCCACGAGGCGGAGCAGCAGACAGGTGCCCCCGTGCGCCAGGCGGTGATAGGTCGCCCGGTCAACTTCCAGGGGCTGGCCGGGGAGGAGAGCAACCGCCAGGCCATCGCCATCCTGGGTGAGGCTGCCCGCCTCGCCGGCTTCGAGCGGGTGGAGTTTCTCTACGAGCCGGTCGCCGCCGGCTTCGAGTTCGAGGCGCGCCTCACCGAGGATGCCGTGGTGCTGGTGGTGGACATAGGCGGCGGCACCACCGACTGCTCCATGCTGCGCATGGGCCCCAGCCACCGCGATCGGCTCGATCGCAGCGGCGATCTGCTCGGCCACAGCGGCCAGCGCATCGGCGGCAACGACTTCGACATCCGCCTGACGGTGGAGGGCATGATGCCGCTGCTCGGCATGCACGAGACCCTCAAGACCGGCAAGCCCCTGCCCCACCCGCTGTTCTGGGACGCGGCCGCCATCAACGACGTCAGCGCCCAGAGCCGCTTCTACAGCCTGGATACCGCCCGCCAGCTGCAGGATCTGCAGCTCGACAGCCAGCCCGGCAGCAAGCTCTCACGGCTCGCCAGCCTGCGGGCCCACAAGCTGAGCCACCAGCTGGTGTGGCGTGCCGAGCAGGGCAAGATCGCCCTGTCCGACCATGAGCTCAATCACCAGACCCTGAACGAGCTGGAGAAGGGGTTGGAGGCTGAACTCACTCGCCCTCAGCTGGCCAGTGCCTCGGCCCCCCTGCTGGAGAAGATTGGCGAGCTGATGGACGAGGCGATCGCCGCCGCCGGCGTGTCGCCGGACCGGGTCTTCGTCACAGGTGGCAGCGCCCGCTCCCCCCTCATCAAGGCCTTTATTCGCCAGAAGCTGCCCGCAGTGCCTCTGGAAGGAGGGGATGACTTCGGCTCTGTGGCTTCGGGCCTTGCCCGCTACGCCGAACGGCTGTTCGCCGGCTGATCCCCGACACGCCAAAGGCTACCCACCACATCCCCTCTGGAAGGAGGGGATGACTTCGGTTTGATAACCTCGGGCCTGGCCCGTTACGCCGAGCGGCTGTTTGCCGGCTGAGGTACCGGCAGGGGTCCATGGGCGACCCCTGCTGCCTGAAACGAGGCTCGCCCGGGGCGGGTGTTGCCATTTACCGACACCCCCCTTCCCCTGAGGGCGACAGAAGCGGTCGGGCTGGCCCCCCCTCGCCCTGCCTCCCGGGCCATGGCACGGGTATGCTTGTCGCTCCCATCACCGGAGCCCCTTCCATGCCCAGATTTCTGCTACTGCTGCTCGCCCTGCTCCTGCTCAGCGCCTGCAGCAGTACTCCCCGCTTCGCCTCGCAAGATCTGCAGCACCACCACTGGGTGCTCGACAAGCTGGATGGCCAGGCCATCCCCAGCAGCCGCGTCAATCCCCCCGACATCGAGATAGGGGAGCACTTCACCGTCAATGGCATCGCCGGGTGCAACCGCTACTTCGGCCAGGGCCATCTCGAGGATGACAGACTCTGGGTTACCAGCCTCGGCAGCACGGCCATGGCCTGCCCGCCCCGGCTCGACCAGATCGAACAGGCGGTACTCGCCACCCTGATGGAGGGCGCGACCCTGAGCGGCACGCCACAGACCCTGATCCTGACCGGAAAACGGCACCGTTTGGAATACAGACTGCGAGACTGGGTGTACTAGGGCTCACAAAACCGCTCGCCGACAGGAACAACTGGCCCAGCTGTGGCACAATATGAGGCACTGTTCGCAATGGAGGCTGCCTCAGCCATGTCGATGGATCGCCTGTTTGGCAAGATCAAACAACTGCCCACAATCCCGCAGCTGCTGCACGAGCTGATGCAGAGTTTCAACGATGAGAATGCCCGCATCGACGAGATCGCGGCCAAGATCGCCATGGACCAGGTGATCAGCGTCAAGGTGCTGCGGATGGCCAACTCCGCCGCCCTGCGCCGGGGCAACGAGGTGACCTCCATCGAGCAGGCGGTGATCCGCCTCGGCTTCAACCGCTTGCGCTCCGTGGTGGTCGCCTCCGGCATCATCAGCAGCTTCAAGGCCCCCCCGGGCTTTGACAAGCACCGCTTCTGGACCCAGACCTTCCAGGTCGCCACCATAGCCCGCACCCTGGCCCAGCAGACCAAGGCGGTGGATCCGGAGAGCGCCTTCACCTGCGCCCTCATTCACAACATCGGCGAGCTGCTGATCCAGAGCACCTTGCCGGAGGAGGCCGGGCTCATCAACCTGGCCATCGAGAAGGGGAGCAGCCGGGTCGAGGCCCAGCGGGAGATGCTGGGGTACGACTATGCCCAGCTCGGCGCCGAGCTGGCGAAGCGCTGGAACCTGTCGGCCTCCTTCGTCGATGCCATCGCCCAGCAGCTGGATCCCCTCTCCCACGATCCGGTCAGCAAGGAGGCGGTGCTGATCCGGCTCTCCGTCTTCGTCTCCTTCGCCTGGCACGCCGGGGTACCGGCCCAGACCATCATAGCGCGCTTCCCCAAGCCGCTGGCCGACCAGCTCGGGCTGGATCCCGCCACCCTGGCGGATCAGCTGGAGCAACTCCACGAGCAGGGCAATGCCCTCGCCGACCTCCTGACCCAGTAGCCTCTGGCCACCCTCTGATGCAGTAGATACCATGACCCATCCCTTCCTGTTTCATCCCCAGGTGGCACCCTGGTTCAAAGAGAGTGCCGATACCCTGTTGCTCACCCTGTTCAGCGAGCTGGACGCCCCCATCCGCGAGGTGTGGCTGCGTCACGAGCCGGACAACGAGGAGTACCTGGTGGCCATGCGCCCGGTTTCGACCCGGGACAGGCTGCAGGTCTGGCAGGTCGAGCTGCCGCTGGCCAAGGGGCAGGAGATCCACCTCTACTGCTTCAAGTGCCTCACCGACCAGGAGCAGTGGTGGTTGCACGGGGCGGGCGTCAGCGCCGCCATGCCGCCGCGGGAGCAGCATTTCCGCTTCAACAGCCATCACCAGCCGCCGACCTGGGTACAGGATCAGGTCTTCTACCAGATCTTCCCGGACCGCTTCTGCAACGGCGATCCGTCGCTGAGCGTCAAGCATCACGAGTACGAGTACCGCGGCAAGGCGGTCATCAGCAAGGCCTGGGGGGAACCGGTCAGCCGCCACGAAGAGGGCCACGGCGCCTGCGAGTTCTACGGCGGGGATCTGGCGGGCATAGACGCCAAGCTGCACTATCTGCAATCCCTCGGTGTGACGGCGCTCTACCTCAACCCCATCTTCGATTCGCCGAGCAACCACAAGTACGACACCCAGGATTACTACAGCGTCGACCCGCACCTCGGCACCAACGCCCAGTTTGCCGAGCTGACCCGCAACCTGCATCAGCGCGGCATGAAGATCATCCTGGACGCCGTGGTCAACCACACCTCCACCGACCACCCCTGGTTCTGCCCGCCGCTGGGAGCCCAGAGCAACCCTGACTCCCCCTGGCGCAGCTTCTACACCTTCGACCAGGAAGGGGATTATGTCAGCTGGAAGGGCATTCGCAGCCTGCCCAAGCTGGACTTTGCCAGCGAGCAGGTGCAGGACGCCGTGTATCGGGCAGACAACGCCATTCTGCGCTACTGGATGCGCGCCCCCTACCAGATCGACGGCTGGCGCTTCGACGTCATCCACATGCTGGGGGAGCGGGGCTCGGCCATGGGCAACAGCGGCCATGTGCGCGCCATTCGCGGCGCCGTCAAGCAGGAGAACCCGGACGCTTACGTCCTCGGCGAACACTTCTTCGAGGCGAGCCAGTGGCTGCAGGGGGATCAGGAGGACGGCGCCATGAACTACTACGGCTTCGCCCACCCCATCCGCGCCTTCCTGGCGGGGCAGGACATCGCCTATCACCCCATCCGGATCAGCGCCGAGGAGCTGGACAGATGGCTCAAGCTGGCCCGGGCCCATATCCCGTTCAAGAACCAGCTGGCCCAGTTCAACCTGCTGGACAGTCACGACACCGCCCGCTTCCTCCACCTGCTGGGGGAGGACAAGCAGCGCATGCGGCTCGCCGCCACCCTGCTCATCACCTATATCGGCGTGCCCTCCATCTACTACGGCGACGAGGTGGGGCTCTCCGGCGGCAACGATCCGGACTGCCGTCGCTGCTTCCCCTGGGACACCACAGACTGGGATCATGTGCTGCACGATCACTATCGCCGCCTGATCCAGCTGCGCCGCCAGCGTCCCGCCCTGCGCCGGGGCGACATCCAGACCCTCTACGCCGGCCCTCACAGCTATGTGTTCGCCCGCACCCTGCAAAGCGATCAGGTGGTGGTGGCCTGCAACCGCCACCCGACCGAGCCGCGCACCATCAGCCTGCCCCTGTGGCAGACCGCCAGCCCCGCCAGCCGCTTCACCGACGCCTTCAACGGCGACAAGTTCGAGGTGGTGCAAGGGGAGGTGCAGCTCACCATACCGGCCAACTCGGCCAGGGTGCTGCTCTCCAGCTGATGAAGAGATACTATCAAATAAATGGCGGGCTCTGTCCCGCCATTATTACCGGCAGACTTAAATTCCCTACCAGTAAAATTAAAATGATTTACTGCATGTCACCCTGACGATCCTCACCACTCTTAAGCCTTTAATCAGGCATCACTAAACACTTCGACATGATCATATGTGATTCCGTTAGCCTTCATTGTCTCAAATATTTCTTTATAGAAACTTGATGCAATCACCAGGTTACTGACATGCTTATTACGGATTTTCTCAAAATAACTCACCTTGAGATTCACTCCAGGCACAGTGCGACCGGCTTTATTCTGATCGCCATCAACGACCATGATATTTGTGCCATCCAAAACCTCTTTCTCAACCCCGTTCAACAAAATAACGGATGCAGAACCAGCCCCCCACCAAACGACGCTGCCTGCCTTTCTGAGAAAGGCATTGACTCTATTGCGAGATGCATCGCACCGCTGCTTAAATATTGAGAGGTTCTCGATATAACCTGCTTTATCAAAGGCCACTTCAATTTCGTTGTAACGTGTATTTTCAGCTTTTACAAAGACAACCCTCAAACTGTCATTCTCAACGCAGTGATATATTATTTTGAGTTTGTTATCACGGGCCAGGCCTTGCATGAAGTAGATGTTATAGTAGAAGAGGTGCTGTACATGGAAACCACCGAAGTCAGGGACCTCAATGATTATCCTTCCGGTATCATTCAAGGTTTCAGACATTAATTTAAAGATGGAGAAGGGATCTTCAAAATGCTCAAACACATGCATAAGATAGTAACCATCTATCTTGTCCTGAACATGGCGTGCATTAAAATAACCTTTTATGACGTTAAGCCCCAAGCCCTTCGCAATATCGGCTTGGGGGCCTGGCTCAATTCCTGTTACATTGGAGAATCCGATGTCGTTCAGTTTTTTCAACAAATAGCCTTCTGAACAGCCAATCTCAAATATTTTTTCATCTTTGCCAAAATGACTGGCGATGGTATTAATCATGCCGTCATACTTAGAAGCGCCGATATTATTCAGCGGAGATATATATAGATAGTTGTCATATATTTCCGTCAGCTCTTCCGATGATAACTTCTTGGATGCAAACCCCACCAGGCAATCCTTGCAGGCACTGACCTGCAATTCCGATACCTTTACCGGAAAATCACCAGAGTAGGCAGATAAAACGGCTGGCATCTTGCGTTCAAGGAAAACCAATGTGTTATCACTGTGACAATATGGACATCTCATGATCCTCTCCTAAAGATATGATCAGGATTGATGAAACAAGGTTGTTCGAACGCGTTGTCTCTGGATTCTCATCCATCACATCATGCAACGAAGTACCTATTCTCAACGACGACTACACCTGCGCAGAACCCCTGCATCGATTAGCTTTCTAGCCAAGGGCTCGACCCGCCAAAACGGTACGTCGATGACCTCGGCAATCTCAAACAGGCTCATATGGCCATCGCTGTACGCCAGCAAGTTCATCATGTCCCTCACCTGATCGCCGGAATCACGTGTAGACAGATTCGGATAGAGGCCACGTCGTCCCAGCTGGGGTTCGCCCAATACGGTGGCCTCACAACATTCATCCAACTCCAGACACTCGATCGCTCGCCGTAACGCCAGGAAGCTATCCGCCAGGCCCCGTGGCGTGACCAAGGTAAGATCGTCTAATGAGGTATGGTATTCGGCATAGCAACCGTACTTGCTGCGCATCATAGTTGTGACTGGCAGGTCTATTCCGGGGGCACATAACTGACGTTCGTTGGACCCTCGGTCAAGATAGCTATACACCATATAATCAGGTGCAATATGACCCAGCACATGGCGTCCAATACGATCAGCTAAAGAATTCCCCTGCCTGGACGGTAAGAAAGAGTAACACCTCTCGTCCCCCATGCAGGTGAGATTAAAACCGGCCAACGTATGAGACTTGAGGTGCTCCAGATGACGAGAGAGATAAACGATAGCTCCGATCGTCTCTGGAACAAGCATCAATCGATAGCTGTAGCGTCGCTTGGGTAAGGAGGCAAGCCAGGCCATCAGAAACACCCCGACGCCTGGACCAGACAACTCGTTGTTGGCCATGGAGGGATGGCAAACATAGCTGGATAACAAGATCTCCTCCTCACTCTCCCCTGATAGCACCCACTCTGCATAAGTCAGTGAGCCCGGTTGCAAGCTGGTATCGATCACAACCTCATAATTTCCTTCCGGCAACGCTTCCCGCACATTATGGGGTAAACAAAAGCCCCAACGGCGCTGGTAATAAGATGTGATATAGGGGATAGCGTCCGGCAGTTCGGGCAATGAATGCAGATATGGCTGCAATTCTGCCAGCGACAGGGTACAACGCACTGGCTCAGAATAACCGACCAGGTGCAAGTTGCTGTCCTTGAAGTCAACGACCTTGTGCCCGTCAGGCCCTACGATATAAGCCTGCCTTACATTCCACTCATCGGGCACTGTCCAGTCGAAGCATGTGGTCCCGCTTTCCACCTCATGGATGGTCAAATCAGGCAAGCAGTGCTGCCGGATCAAGGAGAGTGTTTGCCGAACCCCCTCACCAGTCAGGCTACGATTGAGTGGGAACAGCAAGGTTAAGAATCGATGCAGCTGTTCACCGAGTTGAGCCTGATCGCTCCAGTCTATGGGAAGATAACCACCAGTATGCATCGGTGTTGTCATTGTCATGCAACGTCCTCAATCAGCTCAACAATATGCCCCAAGGGGCTTAGAAAAAACTGGACATGAGATCCACCAAAGGCGATTGCCGGCTGGCTGGGTCCTAGAGGAAGATGACGTTGCTCACGCAGTCTGACGGCGCTCTCCTGCAGGCAAGGCACCCGATAGGCAAGATGGTTGATGACATTGCGCCGGGTCTTGAGTACCTGAGTCACGGGGCTGTCCTCACTGGCCGGGGCAACCAGTTCGTAACACAGCCCATTTTCATCGTGTACAAACTGCACCCAGACCCGCTGCAGTGGATCTTCAACTGCCACCGAGAAGCGGTTCAGCCCCAGCACGTCGCGACAATAGGCCACACCGCTAGCCAGGTCCGGCACGACCAGTCCAATATGATCAAATTGCATGAGGCACTGCTCCCGCCCGGATCAGGGCGTATGGTGCCACCGCCATTAACTCGCCGGCAGCCAGCATAAAATCGCGGCACGAGACGGCCCAGACAGGCACCCGCTGGCACAGAGCCTGGCGCCAGACACCCCGAGCCTGCAGCAAGGCCACCAGCCGGGAGAGGTCGATCTCGCTGGCCAGAGACAGGTCGCGCACATAGTAGTTTGCCTGCCACTCCCGCAAGCGGCCGTCTACTCGCACCTGACCCGCAAATGCTTTGTGATAGCGGTAGGCGACGGCCAGCCTCTGCTCTACGTAGTGGGTGAAGGTGATACGGTCAGGGTGACAACCCAGCCCCAGCAGCCAGCCATCTTGCTCCGCCAGCCAGCCAAAGGGGCTCTCTTGGCCGAAACAATCGTGACACTCCCGGGCCACCAGAGAGGGTCCATATGGGCCACTTATCGCCATACTGAAGATGGGATCCAGCGTACGCACCACGCCTTCACGCTGCCGGAATACTTCCGTCATCAGCCCCACCTTGCTCGGGGTCTGCGCAGAATCGAAGCACTCGCCCGCCATCGGGCTATAACTGAAGGTCGGCACCAACAAGTGCCCGCCCAGCCACTGCTCTAGGTATGTCCAGAAGGCTGCGATGCCCGCGGCGTTGCCCATGCCGGCAAACTGGGCCACCACCATGGCATCCGAGTGCACCATCAGGGCGCCGCCTCTGGGGATCCCCAACTCGGTCAGCGCCTGCTCGAACGCCTGCTTCACACGGCGACCCCTTTGCGCAGCAAAGCTTGCTTGATGTCGGCCAGACTCTTCAGCTCAGCCAGCTCGTTCGGCTCGAAACGCACGCCATAGTGCTGCTCGACCAGCAACAGCAGGTTGAAGTGGCCCAGAGAGTCCCACTCGGGAAAACTGCCGAGGGCTGACTGTTCATTGACGCTGGCCTGGGGGAACTGCTGGCGTGCCAGCGCGATAAGGTCATTCATTGGCATAAAACTCCAAAAAAGGGAGAGAGAGGGAGGGGAGAGCCAGGCTGAGAAACACCTCGTCCGCCAGCGGCATCAACCCCGCTGGAGTGGTTATCGGCCGGGTTGGCAGGCTCGCCAGAAAATCCCGTGCCGGCAGATTACGCTCTGTAGCGACCAGGCTGATGACCAGTTCGGTCCTGCCTTGCGCCTGCAACCGGTTCGCCAGTTGCGCCAGCAGCCAGTATTCGAAACCACGTCCCAGCACCCGGCAACTGATGGCCAGGGTATCCAGCAGCGCCCTGCCCTCGTCGAGCGGGCGCACCACCAGCAGAGCCGTCATACCGTGGTCGGCAAATCTGTCCCGTAAGCTAGCCAGCCAGACCTCACCACCCTCAGCGGCCAGCCGGGCCAGTTCCGCCGCCTGATAGCGGCGGGCAGAGAGATTGAACTGATTGGTCTTCTGGCTGAGTTGTTCGGCTCGCAACTGGTTGCCCGGGGAGAGCGGCTGCCAGTCGGCATGCAGCGCCAATTGCCGCAAGAAGGCGTGCTCATCGCCCAGTTGCTGACGCACCTCATTTGCCTGGGCTTGCGCCTGATAGGAATGCTGGCGCAGGCCGTCATCCTGACTCTGGTGGCGACTGCACAGGGCCGGCAGCGTCATCAGGGCATCCGGCCACCCCCAGATGTCGGCAGGGGGGGTGACCACCATCACTTCGGGACAATTGGCCCGGACTTCAGCACGTTCCAGCTCGCTGTCATCCCAGAAAACCAAACTGTCCAACCCGACATTCAGCCGCTCCGCCAGCCGGTGCAATCCCTGAGACTTGGACTCCCAGCCGATTTCAGCGGCAGCAATGTGATGGAGCTCAAGCACCATGCCTTGGTGCTCATCGAACAGCCGCCACACATCGTCGGCCAGATTCTTGGAACAGAGCGCCAATATGACGCCCTGCCCGTGCCAGTAACAGGCGGCCTGCTGGAAGGCCTGATAGAGACGCCCCACCCCATCCTGCCCCAGCAGGATGCCACCCACACCGTCTTCGCCAACCACGCCTCCCCACAGGGTATTGTCACAGTCGAGCACCAGCACCTTGTGGGCGGGTTGCTGCAGCCGCTGCAACAAGGGGACAATCCACTGCGCCAGGCTGGCCAGACCGACCATGGAGAAGGGGCAGGACATCAGATAGAGGTTGCGCCGGTCAAAGCAGTGATGTCGGCCATGCTGTTGCAGCCAGAGCGGCAGGTGCAGATCGTCCATGCCGGGTTGTTGCTGCCGCAGGCGAGCCATCTGCTGCTCAAACGCACTTGCCAGCGCGGCGAGCGCGGCAGGGGCCGGGCCATAGACGGAGAGTGGCGCGTGGCTGCAGGCACCGACCAGCAGATGATCCTGCGGGCGGCGCTGCAGATACTGCAACAGGGGCTTGCAGAGCGCATCGACGAAAGCGGCTACGGCCAACTGCTGCTCATCCTGCGTCAGACGACCCCATGCCTGCAGGGTCTGGACTGGCACCAGATCTTCCCACAGCCAGATGATGATGTGAGTCTGGGCCGCGGCATCGGCAGCCTGGTTCATCAGCGTCTGCAGCCACTGACCATGGGGAGCCACCTGCACCTCGCCATATTCTGCAAGAGGTCGCCAGGCAAGGTTGCCCGGCATCAAGAACGAACTGCCACTGAGATGAAGCATGGTCATGACCTTCCCCACTGCACTACCGGAACCATCCCGGCGACCGACAAATGGGATGATCGTGTTTGATCTTCATGAAAAACAAAAGCTTTTTCAGCCATCTTCAGTAGTTGATGCTGACATAGGGCACTTCAGTCACATCCCACGCCTGCTTGAGGTAGACGGTGAGCACGAAGAAGAAGTTCGCCAGCAGGTTGGCGAAACGGTAGAGGATGGGATCGAAGCGCACGCCGCTCTCTTCGAGGCGCACCAGCAGGCGCACCACCTTCTTGCTGCCGCAGCGGCACAGGTGCAGGGTGGGGATGGGTTGGGGTCCCTGGGGCAGCACGAAACCGGTGACCCGGCCGCGGCTCGCCTCGTTGTAGTGATCGTAACGCCCCTTCAGCCAGTCCAGATCCTCCTCGAAGATCCCGAGCCTGCCGCGCACCGAGCCGTTGAGGTTGTAGATGAGCCGCTGCAAGATCGCCAGATCCGCCAGCATGGGCTGGGTGTCTGCATCCGGCACCAGGTGGGACAGCACGGCCCCCACCTGGCAGCAGAGCTCGTCGGTGGCGATCTCGTAGTCGCACTGGAACTGGGTCTCGAAGATGAAGGGGTAGCAGAGCTCGCGCTTGTCTCTTGGCTTCTTGGGGTTCATGGCATCGTCTGGCTGGAGAAAAGGGCAGTGTGCCAGCCCCGGCCCGGGCTGGCAAACGCCGCATCAGAGGGGCGACGAACCGGGATCAGCTCGTCGCCATCTGCTGGCCGAGCAGCCTCATGGCCTCCAGCATCCGCTGGTTGAAGCCCATGAAACCGGCGCCCTCGGCCGCCTCGCCCTGGCCTCGCGCCGCCAGCACCGCAGGGGTCAACGCCTGCTGCTGGACGGGTGGCAACAGGGCATCGGCCTGCTGCTGCAGCTGACTCAGCTTCGGCAGGTAGTCCGCCAGCGGCTTGAGCCCCTCCTGCAGCGAATGGGCCCCCTGATAGGTCTGGCTCAAGCGGGCCGACTGCTTGAGCTTGAGGGAGTAGGAGGCCAGCTGGCTGTCGTCCAGTTGCAGCCCATCCAGCCTGTCAGCCAGGGTCTTGCCCTCCCCGCCCCCGAAGAACTGGCCGGCCAGCTCGTCCAGCCCCTTGACCAGCTTGCCGATGGCGTCCATCTCGCCACTGTCGAGATCCCCCTCCAGGGAGAAGTCGAAACTCTGGCTCGACTTGAGGCTGAACTGGTTGCCGCTCCCGTCGCTTCGGGACTTGAACTGCCAGCTGTCGCTGAAGCGCAGCATCACCTTGTCCCCGTCCCGGGTCTCGATCTCGAGAAAGGCCTGTTGCCGGCTGGCCATCTTGGCCGCCCCGAGATCCGTGGTCGAGACCTCGCCAAAGAACTCTTGCTCGAAGGACTCCAGTCCCTCCTGGATCAGCTTGTAGCTCTGATCCATGCCGGTCTTGATGTCCTCGTTGTCCGCCCAGTCCCCGAGCTGCTTTCTGGCGTCGCCGAAGCCCATCTCCACGCCTTTGCGGGCCTGCTCCATCATCTTGGCCAGATCCTCATCCGACTTGCCGTCGGCACGGGCCGCCCCCAGCCGTCCGGTGACGAACTGCAGCACGTTGTCCGCCACCGCCTCGTAATCGAACAGGGTCTCTGGGGTGATGGCCTCCGGCGGGCTCAGCTTGAACTCCTGACTCCTGGGGGCCTGATAGTGCTGGCCATTGATCTCCAGCGCGAATTGCAGCGCCTGCTGGATCAGCACCTGGGCCCACTTCGGGGGCTTGTTCAGGGAGACCTCCTCCCCGCTGCCTGCCGGTTTCGACTCTGCCTGTTGAGGCGATTTGGGAGCAATGCCCACTCCCTTGGGTTGGGCTGCGCCCATGCCATCGATCTGCATCATCACTCTCCCGCCATAGTGGTGGATCGGTTATCGGCCCGACTGGCCACTTCTTGACCACAAAAAACTTGGACAATCCGCGACGGCCTTTTAAAATCCCCACCCTTTGGTTGGCTGCGGCCTTCCCCCGGTTTCTGCCCGGCCCTGCCGGTGTGCATCTGAGGTATCTATGACCCAATCCCAGCGGACCCCCGCCGACTACCAGGCCCAGCTCGACGAGAAGCGCGATCGCCTCACCCAGCTGTTCGCCGACTTCAATCCGCCCGCGCTTGAGGTCCATGCCTCCCCCGCCGAGCACTACCGGATGCGCGCCGAGTTCCGCATCTGGCACGAGGGGGATGACCTCTTCCACTGCATGTATGCCCAGGCCACCAAGGAGATCATCCGGGTCGACAGCTTCCCCACCGCCAGCTTGCTCATCAACCGGCTGATGCCGGTGCTGCTGGCAGGGCTGCGCCCGCACCCGGTGCTGCGCCGCAAGCTGTTCCAGATAGACTACCTCTCCACCCAGTCCGGCCAGCTGTGCATCAGCCTGCTCTATCACCGCAAGCTGGAGAGCGAGTGGCAGCAGGCCGCAGAGGCCCTGCAGGCCGATCTGCGGGCCCAGGGCTTCGATCTGCAACTAATTGGTCGCGCCCACAAGCAGAAGATCTGCCTGGGGGAGGAGTTCGTCATCGAGCGGTTGACGGTGCAAGGCCGCGAGCTGGTCTACAAGCAGGTGGAGAACAGCTTCACCCAGCCCAATGCCGCCATCAACGAGCAGATGCTGGGCTGGGCGCTGGATGTGACCCGCGGCAGCGAGGGTGACCTGCTGGAGCTCTACTGCGGCAACGGCAACTTCTCCATCGCCCTGGCGCAGAATTTCCGCAAGGTGCTGGCCACCGAGATCGCCAAGCCGAGCGTGGACTCCGCCCAGTTCAACATCGCCGCCAACGGGGTGGACAACCTGATCATACTGCGCATGTCGGCGGAGGAGTTCACCATGGCGATGCGCGGCGAGCGGGAGTTCAACCGCCTCAAGGGGGTCGATCTCGGCGCTTACCAGTGCAACACCATCTTCGTCGACCCGCCCCGGGCCGGTCTCGACGATGCGACCGTCAAGCTGGTGCAGGAGTACGACAACATCCTCTACATCTCCTGCAACCCCGAGACCCTGCAGGCCAACATGGCGGTGCTGGGCGAGACCCACGAGATCGCCCGCTTCGCCCTGTTCGACCAGTTCCCCTGGACCCACCATATGGAAGCCGGGGTCTATCTGCGCCGCAAGGCGGGCTGATTCGAACCGCCTCCCCCCGGCCCGCCACATGGAAACCGGGGGTATCTACGCCACAAGGCGGACCAAACTCTCCCCCTCATCCCCACCCTTCTCCCGCCAGGGGAGAAGGGTGCAAAGGGCCCGCGGGCCCTGTTTTGATTAGTTATCCCGGTGCAGAGCGCTGGCGCAGCCGTTATGCTGGCGACACGCGCATTCGCGCCATAGCCGGGGGCCACGCCGCCATGCCACGCGTTCTGTTTGTTGAAGATGATCCCGACATAGGCCAGCTCATCAGCAACTGGCTCGGTCGCCACGACATAGAGGTGCTGCTGGAGACCCGGGGCGATCTCGCGCTGGCCAGGGTGGAGGCCGAACAGCCCGATCTGGTGCTGCTCGACATCATGCTGCCGGGGCAGGACGGCCTCTCCCTGTGCCGGGATCTGCGGCCACGCTTTGCCGGCCCCATCGTCATGCTCACCTCGCTCGACAGCGACATGAACCAGATCCTCAGCCTGGAGCTCGGGGCCAACGACTACATCCTCAAGACCACACCGCCCCCCGTGCTGCTGGCCCGACTGCGGGTCCAGTTCCGCCAGCAGGGGCAGGCGCCGCAACCGGCCGCCCTCAGCGCGCCGCCCCAGCGCCTGCAGTTCGGCCGCCTGCGGATCGACGGCCCTGGCCGGGACGTGCGCCTCGATGGCAACAGCGTGCCCCTCTCCACCGCCGATTTCGATCTCTTGTGGGAGCTGGCCTGCCACGCCGGCCAGATCCTGGGGCGAGAAGCGCTGTTTCGCAGCCTGCGGGGCCGCGACTACGACGGCCAGGACCGCAGCATGGACGTCGCCATCTCCCGCCTGCGCCGCCGGCTCGGGGATGACAGCAACAACCCGACCCGGATCAAGACGGTGCGCCAGAAGGGCTATCTGCTGGTACCCCAGGCCTGGGAATAAGCAGTTACCGAATGACCTTGATGCTCTCTGCTCCCTTCTCCCCTTGCGGGAGAAGGGTTGGGGATGAGGGGGGCGCCCAGACGCAATCCAGGCAAGAGGAGAGCCCCCATGCGCCGCCTGTTTATCCAGTTCTATCTGCTGCTGATCGGCTGCTTCGGCCTCGCCATCCTGCTCATCGGCCTGGTCTATCAGGTCAGTGCCGAGCGGGCGGGTGACCGCTATCTCGAGCACATGATGCAGGGCTCCCTGGGGCTGCTCACCGGCGAGCTGGCCCGGCTGCCACCCGCACGCTGGCCCGCCCGCATGGGGGAGCAGAGCCAGCAGCTCAACCTGCCGCTGCAACTCGGCGCCCTCGCCAACCAGCCACTGGCCAGGGAGGATCAGGCCTTCCTCGAGGCGGGCAACATCGTCATCGTCGAGGAGGATGACACCTTCCTGCAGCGCATCCCGGGCACCGACCAGGTGCTGATCGTCGGCCCCGTCCCCTATCTCTCCTACCTGCACGAGCTGCACTGGGTGGACGTGGGCCTGCTGCTGCTCATCGGTCTCTCCCTCGGCCTGCCCATACTGCTCTGGCTGCGCCCCCACTGGCACGGCCTGCAACGGCTCGAACAGACGGCGCGCCGGGTCGGTGACGGGGATCTCTCCTGCCGCACCGGCCTGCCTCCCGGCAGCAGCCTGGGCCGGGTGGGACGCACCTTCGATCAGATGGCCGAGCAGTTGCAGGCCATGCTGGCCAGCCGCAAGCAGCTGACCGACGCCATCGCCCACGAGCTGCGCACCCCCCTGGTGCGGCTGCGCTACCGACTCGCCATGCTGGCCGAGCCCCCCTCGGCCGAGGAGCAGCAGGGGCTGGAGCGGGATCTCGGCGCGCTGGACGCCCTCATCGAGGAGATGCTCACCTATGCCAGGCTGGATCGCCCCGAGCTGCCGCTGCAGTGCAGCGATCTCGAGCTGGGCCGCTGGGCCGGGGAGCGGCTCCCGGACTGGCAGGCGCTGCGCCCGGACAGACGACTCGCCCTCCAGCTTCCCGCCCATCCCCTGCCCTGGCGCGGCGACATCCGCCTGCTGGACAGGGCGCTGGAGAACCTCATCGGCAACGCCCTGCGCCACGCCAACAGCCGGGTGAGCCTCACCATGAGCCGGCAGCAGGATCACTATCTGCTGGAGGTGGCCGACGACGGCCCCGGCATAGATCCGGCGCTGGCACCCCAGATCTTCGAGCCCTTCGTGCGGCTGGATCAGAGCCGGGACAGACGCACTGGCGGCACTGGCTTAGGCCTCGCCATAGTGCGCAGCATAGCGCGCCACCACGGGGGCGAGGTGCAGTTGCTGCCCGCCGAGACGGGGGCCCGCTTCTGCCTCAGGCTGCCCGTACATTTGGATACAAACCGTCACCAGCCACTCACTGAACCTCAGACCCGGCAGCCCTAGGATGACGTCATGGAGAGCCGCTCCATGTCATCAAACCGAACGAGGAACTGGAATATGAAAAAGCTGATCCCCCTGAGCCTGGCCGCTGTCTTCGCCCTGACCTCCGGCTTCACCATGGCTGCCACCCCGACCAAGGCTGCCGCACCCCAGGCCACCCAGACCAAGGTGGTGAAAAAGCATCACAAGGCGACCCATGCCGCACCGGCCGTGAAAGTGGCCCCCAAGACCAAGTAACAGGCGCACAAGCTCCCAATGAAAAGGGGCCCCATCATGGGGCCCCTTTTGTCGTGCTCAGTCGGCTCAATCCTGCATGTAATCTGCAGGCAGCGCGATGCGCGCCACCCCGGAGGCTACCGCCGCCAGCGCCACGGCGCGGGCCACGCGAGGCAGCAGACGGGCATCCATCGGCTTGGGAATGACGTACTCCTTGCCGAAGGTGAGCGCACTCACCCCGGCGGCGGTCAGCACCTCGGCCGGTACGGGTTCTTTCACCAGGCCACGGATCGCCTCCACAGCCGCCACCTTCATGGCATCGTTGATGCGGCTGGCGCGCGCGTCCAGGGCACCGCGGAAGATGAAGGGGAAGCAGATGACGTTGTTGATCTGGTTCGGATAGTCGGAGCGACCCGTGCCCATGATGAGATCGCTGCGCACCGAGTGCGCCAGGGCGGGCTTGATCTCGGGATCCGGGTTGGAGCAGGCGAAGATCACCGGATTGGGGGCCATCAGGGCCACCGCCTCGGCGGGCAGCACGTCCGGGCCAGAAACGCCGACAAACACATCCGCTCCGTCGATGACATCCATCAGGGTGCGCAGCGGCGTGTCATTGGCGAAGCGCTGCTTGTACTGGTTGAGATCGGTGCGACCGCGGTGGATCACCCCCTGACGGTCCAGCATGAAGATGTTCTGTGGCGCAGCGCCGCACTTGATCAGCAGATCCATGCAGGCGGTGGCGGCGGCACCGGCCCCCATGCAGACGATGCGGCTCTGCTCGATGCGCTTGCCCTGCACTTCCAGCGCGTTGAGCAGACCGGCGGCGGTGACGATGGCGGTGCCGTGCTGATCATCGTGGAACACCGGAATGTCGCAGCGCTCGATCAGCGCCTGCTCTATCTCGAAGCACTCGGGAGCCTTGATGTCTTCCAGGTTGATGCCGCCGAAGGTGTCGGCGATGGCGGCCACGGTGTCGATGAACTGCTGGCTGGTCTCGTGCTTCACCTCGATGTCGATGGCGTCGATGCCGGCGAAGCGCTTGAACAGCAGGGCCTTGCCCTCCATCACCGGCTTGGAGGCCAGCGGCCCCAGATTGCCCAGCCCCAGGATGGCGGTGCCGTTGGAGATGACGGCCACCAGGTTGCCCTTGCCGGTGTAGCGGTAGGCATCGGCCGGGTTGGCGGCGATTTCGCGCACCGGCTCGGCGACGCCAGGGCTGTAGGCCAGGGCCAGATCCCGCGCGGTCTCGGCGGGCTTGGTGAGGGCTATGGCTATCTTGCCGGGAATGGGCTGGGCGTGGTAATCGAGCGCTTGTTGACGAAGATCGTGACGCAGATCGGACATGGGGGACCCCGATACGGAAGTGAATGAGTGGTGCATTGGCTCGCCTGTGGCGAGGGCTGAGGATCATAAAGAAAACCACCGGGCTTTCACAGCAGAAAATATCGCCAAATCGCACTGAAAGCTGACTCAGCAGCATCTCCTGCCGCGTATAAATACCCATTTAGTTATAGATTCGATTTCAGTCCATCACGGGAATGCCGGCCCTCGCCTCCGCCTGGCGGGCGATGGCCTCCGTCATCCCCTGGAAGATGAAGAGGTGGAAGGGCAGCATGGCGAGCCAGTAGGCCAGGCCCCAGGCCCCCTGGGGGTGCCAGTGGGCGGTCACCCGCAGCCGGGTCAGGCCGGACTCCTGGGGCTGGATGTTGAACTCCAGCCGCCCGACGCCGGGGGCCTTCATGTTGAACAGCAGATCCAGCCTGCGCCCCTCGTCCACCCCGAGGATCTGCCAGGAGTCCAGCATGTCCCCCTTCACGAAGCGATCCGGATTGGTACGACCCCGGGTGAGCGCCGGGCCCCCGATCAGGTGATCCATCCATTCGCGTACCACCCACAGCTCGTTCATGTAGAAGTAGCGCTGCTCGCCCCCCAGCTGCTGCAGCACCTGCCACACCACCTCGGGGGAGGCGAGGCACTCGGCCTCCCCGCTGGCGGTGCGATCGTAGAAACCGTACTCTGGATGGCGCCAGCGCAGGCCGAGCGGCGTCTCCTCCCCCTGCTGCTCGGCGCCAAGCTTCTGCTCCAGCGCCAGGCTCTCCGTCAGCGCCTCGTCGAAGCTGAGCAGGTGCTGGGGCAGCAGGGCCCGCAGTGGACCATCGTCGGCCGGAATGTCGTGCTTGAGGCCGCCCACCAGCGCCTTGGCGATGGGTTGGGGCACAGAGGTGGCAAACTGCAGCCACCAGGCGGAGAGCCGCGGGCTCAGGAAGGGGATGGGAATGATGGGGCAACGCTTGCCGATGTGGGCGGCAAACCTCTGCAACTGCTGCTGATAGCTGAGCAGCTCGGGGCCGGCCGCGTTGAAGATGCGGCCATCCACCCCTTGCGCCTCCACCAGGCCGCCCAGATAGTGCAGCAGGTTGGAGAGGGCTATGGGGGGCGTGCGGGAGCGCACCCACTTGGGCGTCACCATCATGGGCAGGTTGAACACCAGATCCCGCATCACCTCGAAGGCGGCGGAGCCGGGCCCTATGATGATGCCGGCCCGCAGCTCCACCGTGGGCACCCCCGCCTCCCGAAACAACTCGCCGCAGTGGCGACGGGAGTTGAGGTGGCGACTGTTGCAGGGGATCGGTTGTATGGCCCCCAGATAGACGATGCGGCGCACTCCGGCGGCGCGGGCGGCAGCGGCGAAATTCTTCACCCCCTGCTGCTCCAGCCGGTGAAAACCGGCGCCTGCCCCCATGGCGTGCACCAGATAGAAGACGGTATCCACCCCGGCAAGGGCCGGCAACAGGGTGATGGGCTTGAGGCTGTCGGCGAGACGAAACTCCACTCCCTCCGGCAGGCGGCAGGGGCGGCGCGCACCGGCGATCACCCTGTAACCCAGCCCTTGCAGATGGGGGTACCAGATAGGAACCTATGTAACCCGCCGCACCCATCACCAGACAGTTTCGCATTCCAACACTCCTTGCCATCCCCCATGGACTCGCACCACCATAGGGCAAAGCGGGGCAATACAGAATGCCAGCCAGTAAAAAAGGCGCCCGATGGGCGCCTTTTTCAGAATTCTTCAGAAGTAAGATTACTTCTTGGCAGTCAGACCACCGAAACGCTTGTTGAACTTGTCTACGCGGCCGCCGCTAGAAACTTCTTTCTGCTTGCCGGTATAGAACGGGTGGCATGCGGAGCACACGTCCAGGTTCAGATCTTTACCCAGGGTAGAGAAGGTATTGATGACGTTACCGCAAGAGCACTTGCAGGTGATGGCTACGTACTCGGGATGGATACCAGCTTTCATGGACAACCTCGATTATCAGGCCGTGTCGCCATCCGATCTCTTGTCGGACACCACACGATTGTTGAACACAGTTTCAAAGGCTGCGAATAATATAGGAAATGCCTGAGTTCAGGCAAGTGGCTTCGCAGAAAAAATAGGCAACCCCTGGTGGATTCATCGCAAACGCTTGATCTGGTTCGTGTCGCTGTCCCGGTACCCTTACGCCGTCACTTCGACTATCTCTCCCCTTTGCCCCTGCCTGAGCCCGGTTGCCGGGTCGAGATCCCTTTCGGCCCCCAGACCCTGGTCGGTCTGGTGGTGGATCACCCGACCGAGAGTCAGGTGCCCCGCGCCAAGTTAAAGCCCTTGAAGCGGGTGCTCGACACGGCCCCTGTGCTCGGGCCCGACATACTGGCGCTGATGGCCTGGAGCGCCGGCTACTACCAGCACCCCCTGGGTGAGGTGCTGCCTCATGCCCTGCCTGTGCTGGTACGCAAGGGGGAGCCCGCCGCCTACCGGGAGCTGGAGTTCTGGTTTGCCACAGAAGCCGGGATGGCAATCGATCTCAACGAACTCAAGCGGGCCGCCAAGCAGCAGCAGGCCCTCGCCCTGCTGCGCAAGGGTCCCCAGACGCCGTCTGCGCTCAAGCAGGAGGAGATTCAGAGCGCCGCCCTCACCGCCCTGGAGAAGAAGGGACTGCTGGAGAAGCGCAGCCTGGAGCCGAGCCACGACGGCGACTGGGCAACCCATTTTGACGCCGGTGAGGGGCTGCGCCTCAACGGAGAGCAGGCATTGGCGGTGGCTGCCGTCACCAGCCAGAGCGACAAGTTCGGCGCCTTCCTGCTAGACGGCATCACGGGATCCGGCAAGACAGAGGTGTACCTGAGCATACTCGAGCCCCTGCTCCGGGCGGGCAAGCAGGCGCTGGTGATGGTGCCGGAGATCGGCCTCACCCCCCAGACCATCAACCGCTTCCGCCGCCGCTTCAAGGTGCCCGTGGTGGCGATGAACTCCGCCATGAACGACAGGGAGCGGCTCGATGCCTGGCTCGCCTGCCGCGACGGCGGCGCCGCCATCCTGATCGGCACCCGCTCCGCGGTCTTCACCCCGTTCAAGAACCTCGGCATCATCATCATCGACGAGGAGCACGACGGCTCCTTCAAGCAGCAGGACGGTTTTCGCTACCACGCGCGGGATCTGGCGGTGATGCGGGCCCATCGCGCCGGTATCCCAATCCTGCTCGGCTCCGCCACCCCGTCGCTCGAGACGCTGCACAACGCCCGCACCGGCAAGTACCACCACCTCAGCCTGACGCGGCGCGCCGGCAACGCCCAGACCGCCCGCCAGGTGATCCTGGACATCAAGAGCGTGCGGCTGCAGGCCGGGCTCTCTCCCCAGCTGGAGCAGCTGATGGCAGAGCACCTGGTGGCGGGCAACCAGGTGATGCTGTTCCTCAACCGACGCGGCTATGCCCCCTCGCTTATCTGCCACCAGTGTGGCTGGAGCGCCGCCTGCGAACGCTGTGACGCCTGGTACACCTGGCATCAGGCTGGGCGCCGGCTGCACTGCCACCACTGCGACAGCGTGCGCCCACTGCCTCATAGCTGCCCGGAGTGCGGCAGCAAGGAGCTGATTGGCTCAGGAGTCGGCACCGAGCAGCTGGAGCAGCTGCTCACCACTGTTTTCCCTCAATACCCTGTGGTGCGTATCGACAGAGACAACACCCGCCGTAAAGGCGAGCTGGAGACCCATCTCGGCGACATCAAGGCGGGCAAGTACAAGATCCTGATCGGCACCCAGATGCTGGCCAAGGGACATCACTTCCCGGACGTAACCCTGGTGGGTCTGCTGGATGTGGATGGCGCCCTGTTTTCCGCCGATTTTCGCGCCGCCGAGAAGTTGGCCCAGCTCTACACCCAGGTAGCGGGCCGGGCCGGTCGCGCCAGCAAACCCGGGCTGGTGGTGTTGCAGAGCCACCATCCGGAACATGCCCTGTTGCAGGACCTGACCCAGAACGGCTACGGCCACTTTGCCGATACGGCGCTCAAGGAGCGCCGTCTGCTGGGGCTGCCGCCCTTCAGCTATCAAGGGTTGTTCCGAGCCGAGGCCAACGGTCGCGACGAGGTGCAGCTGTTCCTCACCCGTCTCGCCGATACCCTGCGCAGTGCCCGTTATCCCCAGGTGCAGGTGCTCGGGCCCATCAGCGGCTTCATGGAGCGCAAGGCGGGCAAGTTCCGCATGCAGCTGCTGGTGCAGGGACCGAACCGGGCCCCCCTGGCGCAACTGCTGGATTGGGCGGTGAAGGAGCTGGACGGCTGGCCGGAGACCAAGAAGGTGCGCTGGAGTCTGGATATAGACCCTACAGAGCTGAGCTAGCGCCCCTCACCCAGCACGGTGGGTGCCAGCACCCTGGCCTGCTCCAGGGCCAGTGGTTGCTGATAGCTGTGCGCCATCACCACGGCCCCTTCCAGCAGCAGGCATAGCCCGGTGGCCTGCTCCACGGTGCACTCGAGGGCCTCCCTGACCCAGTTCAGCAGCGCCAGCTTGTGGGCCACCACCAGCTTGCGCACCGGATGGCGCGCATCAGAGAACTCGGCACTGGCATTGATGAAATTGCAGCCGTAGAAATCGCTGCGGCCAAACCAGTCGGCGAAGCCGTCGAGCAGCGCCCGCAACCTGGCCTCCCGTCCCGACACCCCGTCCATCTTGGCATCGAGCAGGGCAAAAAACTCCGCATCCCGCGCCATCAACACGGCCTCGATCAAGGCGTCCTTGGTGGGGAAGTGGCGATACAGGGTGCGTTTGGTGCTGCCCGCCTCGGCCCAGATGCGATCGATGCCGGTGGCGTGAAAGCCATGACGATTGAACAGCCGGTAGGCCGTCGCCATCAGTTGCTGACGTTTCTCACTCACGCTGATTTCCCCCTTGAAGTACACCGATCTGTCTACCTAATGTCGCAACTGAGGTCAAGCAACCCGTCACACATTGAGGAGACAGAAGATGGAGATGAAACAATGGAGACCCGCCTTGCTGGCAGGCGCAGGCGCCAGCATGGCCATAGCTCTGCTTGGCTGGCTGGATCTGAGCTGGCAATTGACCCTGCTGATGGCGCCCTTCGGGGCGAGCTGCGTGCTGCTCTTCTCCCTGCCACAGAGCCCGCTGGCCCGCCCGCAGAACGTGCTGGGGGGCCACCTGCTGTCGGCGACCCTGGGCTTGCTGGTGCAGTTGCTGCCCCTGCCCATGGAGCTCAAGCTGGCCCTCGGCGTGGGCCTCTCCGTGGCCATGATGCAGGGCCTGGGGCTGATTCATCCCCCCGCCGGGGCCAATCCGCTGCTGGTGTTGCTCACGGCGCAATCCTGGCCTTTTCTGTGGGAAACAGTCCTGCCCGGTGCCTTGCTCCTGGTGATCATGGGGCGCGGCGCCCGCTGGCTGAATAGCCGACCGCTCGGGGCACCATGATCGACGAGGGGGCCTGGGCCCCCTCGTTGTTTTTACCCCATGACTGCTCCGGCTTATTCGGCGACCTGGGAGACCCCGGTCAACCGCACCTCGACCCGGCGATCCGGGGCCAGACAGGCGATCATCTGCGCCTTGGCGCCATCCGGGCAGCTACCCCCCGTCACCGGTGACGACTCGCCCTGCCCCTCGGCCCGCACCTTGTCGGCAAACAGCCCCTTGGCAATCAGGTAGTCGGCCACTGTGCGGGCACGCTGTTCCGAGAGGGCCTGATTGTAGGCATCGGATCCCAGCCGGTCGGTATGACCGATCACAGTGGCCACCCCGTCTTTCGGGTTGGCCGCCAGGATCTGGGCAAACAGGCTGTCCAGCGCCTGGCTCGCGGCCGGCTTCAGGGTCGCCTTGTTGAATTCAAACAAGACGTCCGAGTCCAGGCTGAACTGCTTCTCCACCAGCACGGGAGCCGGTGCTGGCTCAGGCACGGGAGCCGGCGTCGGCGCCACCGGCTCGTCACCGACCTGACCGAAGCGATAGAGCATGCCCACCGACAGCAGGCCATTGTCCATCTCGACACCCGACTCCCCAGGTGAGGTTTTACCTAAGGGGGTGGTGTACTGGTATTCGAGACGGACAGCCCAGTCACGATCGAATGCATATTCAACCCCCAGAGCCCCCACAAAGGCTGCACCATGATACTTATGGCCCTTATCGGTAAAGGTGTAATCATTCGCAGAGTTGGCGGAATCCCGATACCACTCCGAATAAGCACTTTCGGTCCAGGCATAAGCTCCCCCCAGTCGACCATAGATATCCAGCACCGAGGTCGCGGGGAAACTCATCTTCATGGTGGCCTGGATCATCTGGGCTTCGGCTTCGCCGTTGATACCAGCAGACTGCGTACCCAGCGATCCCGATTTATCCAGCTTGAACTTGCCAAGCCAGTCATAGCCGAGCTCAAAACCCAGATTTTGATTCAGTTGATAACCAACAAAAGCCCCCAGCCCGAGGTCGTTATGCTTTTGGTCTGGCTCCAAGAAATCGACGATTTCCTTTACCTGAGCGTTGTAATCCACCCCGTAAAAATTGGACCAGCCGGCCTTGCCGCCGACATACCAGGTATTGTCCTGGGCGGCAGCCTGCACCGTCCCCGTTGCCATCAGAGCGCCGATCAGGACGGCGAGCATAGATCTGTTCATGGATGAGCCCCTGCAATGAATTGTTATGACGCGGATGCGCCTCTCTTCCCTGACGGGGCCCTGAACCCAAGCCCCGCACTCAGATTATCCCATCTGCAACCAGCCTCAAACGACCAGGGACTCAGGAGTGTGATATTGGCGACATTATCGGCAGATGCACACCCCGGGGCGCCCATAAAAAAACGAAGAGCCAGGCTCTTCGTTTTCATCTCGGGGCAGGATGGTCAAGCCGCCGTCACTGACTGCCCTGGCTCGCCAGGAACAGGCGGTAGGCGGGATCCTCGCTCACCTCCTTCCAGCCGTAGCCAATCTCGCGCAGGTAGTCGTGGAAGGCAGCCACGTCCTCGTCCGGCAGCTCGAAGGCACAGAGCACCCGGCCATAATCGGCGCCGTGGTTGCGGTAGTGGAACAGGCTGATGTTCCAGCGACAGCCCAGGGTCTCGAGGAAGCGCATCAGGGCGCCCGGCTGCTCCGGGAACTTGAAGCTGTAGAGACGCTCACCAAGGGGCCGGGCCGGGCGGCCGCCAATCATGTAGCGCACGTGGTTCTTGGCCAGCTCGCTCTCCGTCATGTTGACCACGGGGTATCCGTTGCCACCGAGCTGATCGATGATCTGGCCGAGCTCCTCGTCGCCCCCGCTGAGGCGCACCGAGACGAACAGGGAGGCCTGGGCCGCATCCGCGTAGCGGTAGTTGAACTCGGTCACCATGCGGGGCCCAAGCTGACGGCAGAAGTCGAGGAAGGCCCCCTTGCGCTCGGGTATGGTCACCGCCAGCATGCCCTCGCGCTTCTCGCCGATCTCGCAGCGCTCCGACACATAGCGCAGGCTGTGGAAGTTGACGTTGGCACCCGACAGTATGGCCGCCATCCGCCCGCCCTTGACCTGCTCCCGCTCGCTGTAGGCCTTGAGCCCCGCCAGCGACAAGGCCCCTGACGGCTCGGCGATGGCACGGCAGTCGTCGAAGATGTCTTTCAGCGCCGCGCAGATCTGGTCGTTGGAGACGGTCACCACCTCGTCCAGATACTGGTTGCACAGGCGGAAGGTCTCGGTGCCGATGCGCTTGACCGCCACCCCGTCCGCAAACAGGGAGACCCGCTCCAGGTTGACCGGCTCGCCGGCCTCCATGGCGGCCTTGAGGCAGGCGGAGCCCTCGGCTTCCACCCCTATCACCTTGACATCCGGCAGCAGCTGCTTGATGTAGACAGCCACCCCGGCGGCCAGGCCGCCGCCCCCCACGGGCACGAAGACGTGGGTCAGGTGGGTGTCCTGCTCCAGCAGCTCCTTGCCGATGGTGCCCTGGCCCGCGATCACCTCGACGTCGTCGAACGGCGGTATCAAGGTGTAGCCCTCGGTTTCTGACAGACGGCGGCTCTCGGCATAGGCCTCGTCGAAGCTGTTGCCAAACAGCAGCACGTTGCCGCCCAGGCGACGCACCGCATCTATCTTGATGTCCGGCGTGGTCTTGGGCATCACTATGATGGCCTTGATGCCGAGCTTGGCCGCCGACAGCGCCACCCCCTGGGCATGGTTGCCCGCCGAGGCCGCCACCACACCGTGGGATTTCTGCTCGGCGCTCAGGGTGGCGATCTTGTGATAGGCACCTCGCAGCTTGAAGGAGTGCACCGGCTGCAGGTCTTCCCGCTTGAGCGCCACGTGATTGCCGAGTCGCTCGGAGAGCTTCTTTAGGGTCTGCAAGGGGGTCACACGCGCCGCCTCGTAGACGGGGGAGAGCAACACCTTGCGTAGATAATCTGCCGCTGAAACCATGTCCTATTCCTCCAGCTTGCTTAAATCGCGCACCGCGCCCTTGTCGGCGCTGGTAGCGAGCATGGCGTAGGCACGCAGGGCGTAGGAGACCTGACGCTGACGGTTCAGCGGCTTCCAGCCACGGGCTTCCACGGCAACACGGCGGGCGGCCAGCACGCTGTCGGCCACCTCCAGCACCATGCTGCGGGCCGGGATGTCGATGTTGATGATGTCGCCATCCTCCACCAGGCCTATGGTGCCGCCGGAGGCCGCCTCGGGGGAGACGTGACCGATGGAGAGGCCAGAGGTGCCACCGGAGAAGCGACCGTCTGTGATCAGGGCGCAGGCCTTGCCGAGCCCCATGGATTTCAGATAGGTGGTGGGGTAGAGCATCTCCTGCATGCCGGGGCCGCCTTTGGGCCCTTCGTAGCGGATCACCACCACCTCACCGGCCTGGACAGTGCCATCCAGGATGCCCGCGACCGCCGTGTCCTGGCTCTCGAACACCCGGGCCGGGCCGCGGAAGCAGAGGTTCTCGTCATCCACCCCGGCGGTCTTGACGATGGCACCGTTGAGGGCCAGGTTGCCGGAGAGCACGGCCAGGCCCCCTTCCAGGCTGTAGGCATTCTCCAGGGAGCGGATGCAGCCCTCGGCACGGTCCAGATCCAGCTCTGGCCAGCGGCAATCCTGGCTGAATGCCTTGGTGGTGCGGATCCCGGCCGGGCCGGCGCGGTAGAAGTCGTGCACCGCCTTGTCGTCACAGCGGCTGACATCATAGGCCTCCAGCAACTCGCTCAGGGAGGTGCCGAGCACGTTGCGGGTATCGCCATGCACCAGGCCGGCTCTTTCCAGCTGGCCCAGAATCGCCACCACGCCGCCGGCGCGGTGCACGTCTTCCATATGGTACTTCTGGGTGGAGGGCGCCACCTTGCACAGCTGGGGCACCTTGCGGGACATGCGGTCGATATCGGCCATGGTGAAGTCCACCCCGGCCTCCTGGGCCGCCGCCAGCAGGTGCAGCACAGTATTGGTGGAGCCTCCCATGGCGATGTCCAGCGCCATGGCGTTCTCGAACGCCGCCTTGGTGGCGATGTTGCGCGGCAGGGCGCTCTCGTCATCCTGCTGGTAGTAGCGGTTGGCCAAAGCGACTATGCGCTGACCGGCCAGCTTGAACAGCTGCTCGCGGTCCGCATGGGTCGCCAGCATGGAGCCGTTGCCCGGCTGGGAGAGGCCGAGCGCCTCGGTCAGGCAGTTCATGGAGTTGGCGGTGAACATGCCGGAGCAGGAGCCGCAGGTGGGGCAGGCGCTGCGCTCTATCTGATCGCTCTGGGCGTCTGAGACCTTGGGATCGGCACCCTGGATCATGGCGTCCACCAGATCCAGCTTGATGATCTGATCGGAGAGCTTGGTCTTGCCCGCCTCCATGGGACCACCGGAGACGAAGATCACCGGTATGTTGATGCGCAGGGCGGCCATCAGCATCCCCGGGGTGATCTTGTCGCAGTTGGAGATGCAGACCATGGCGTCGGCGCAGTGGGCGTTGACCATGTACTCCACAGAATCGGCGATAAGCTCGCGGGATGGCAGCGAATAGAGCATGCCGCCATGGCCCATGGCGATGCCGTCATCGACCGCTATGGTGTTGAACTCCTTGGCGACGCCGCCGGCGGCCTCGATCTCCCGGGCCACCAGCTGGCCGAGATCCTTGAGGTGCACGTGACCGGGCACGAACTGGGTGAAGGAGTTGACCACGGCAATGATGGGCTTGCCGAAATCCTGATCTGTCATGCCGGTGGCACGCCAAAGGGCGCGGGCCCCGGCCATGTTACGTCCGTGGGTGGTGGTGGCGGATCTCAACTTCGGCATTGTCTCTACTCCCTGAATACATGAGCCCGACTGGGCAAACTTATGGTGCGAAGCTGTCGCTTCAAATCGGTTGTGGCAAGGGATCTGCCCTTGCCATAGCCGACTCTTGTTGGCGCGAGCGGGCGACGGGTCGCCCGCTCGTTCTCAATCAGTCGTTGACCGGGGTCAGCCAACCCCACTTGTCCTCGGTCTGGCCGTTGCATGGGGGCAAATGCTGCCCCCGCTGATTCAATCGTTAACTGGGGTCAACCAGTTCCATTTGTCCTCGGTCTGACCGTTGAACAGGCCGAAGAAGGCATTCTGCAGCCGCTCGGTCACGGGGCCACGGCTGCCAGCGCCCACCTTCATCCGATCCACAGAGCGCACCGGGGTCACCTCGGCGGCGGTACCTGTCATAAATATCTCGTCCGCCACGTAGAGCGCTTCCCGAGGCAGCGCCTGCTCGCGCACCTCGTAACCGAGATCCCGGGCCAGCGTCATTATGGTGTCGCGGGTGATGCCGGGCAGGATGGCGGCGGTGGCGGGCGGGGTGAAGATCACGCCGTTTTTCACTAGGAAGAGGTTCTCACCGGCCCCTTCGCTCAGGTAGCCGTTCACGTCCAGCGCCAGCCCCTCGGCGAAGCCGTTGCGCTTGGCCTCGCGGCTGATGAGCTGGGACGAGAGATAGTTGCCGCCGGCCTTGGCGCCGGTGGGGATGGTATTGGGGGCGAGCCGGTTCCAGGAGGTGACACAGACATCCACCCCGTTTTTCAGCCCCTCTTCCCCCAGATAGGCGCCCCAGGGCAAGGCCGCGACCATGAGATCCGCCTTGGCATCCAGCGGCGGATGCAGCCCCAGCCCCACGTTGCCGACAAAGGCCAGCGGGCGCAGATAGCCGCTCTTGAGGCCGTTCTCGCGCACCACTGTGCGGCAGGCTTCATTCACTTCGAATTCGCTGTAGGGCACGTCCATCCAGTAGATTTTGGCGGAGTCGAACAGGCGGCGGGTGTGCTCCTGCAGGCGGAAGATGCAGGTCCCCCTGGGGGTATCGTAGGCGCGCACCCCCTCGAACACGGAGGAGCCGTAGTGCAGGGCATGGCTCATGACGTGGACCTGGGCATCTTGCCAGGGCACCAGCTTGCCATTGAACCAGATGTATTGAGGCTGAGTGGCAGATTGGGAAGGCTGTGACATTGGCTTGGCTCCTTAAGCGCTGATCCGGGGTTGCTGTTCCAGTGCATCGACCCGGGAGACATCCACCAGCTTGACCAGCTGGCTCCACAACTGCTGGATGGGACGCTCCGACTCGACAGTAACCGTGATCCGCAGCTGTTGGCAATCCTGCTCCATGTTCAGAGAGCAGAGAGCGAAGCCACGGTGACGCACCACCCGCAGCACCCGCTCCATCACTTCGGGTCTGGGCTGGGCGTGAATATGCAGGGTGTGCTGCGCAAATCCGGGTTGGTGAAAGCTGTGCTGCTTCATGGGCGTTGCTCCATCATCTTGTGGTTGGCGACTCCCGGTGGAACCAGGGGCCAGACGTTTTCTTCCTCTGAAATGGCCACATGCAGCAGGTAGGCACTCTCGCTTGCCAGCAGGCGATCGAGCGCCGGTGCTATCTGCTCCTTGCATGTGATGGTCTCGCCCGGGATGCCGAAGGCAGCGGCCAGGGCGATGAAATCCGGGTTGTCGGAGAGTATGGTCTCGCTGTAACGGCCGTCGAAGAACAGCTCCTGCCACTGGCGCACCATGCCGAGACGTTGATTGTCGATCAGCACCATCTTCACCTTGAGCTGGGCCCGGCGTATGGTGCCGAGCTCCTGCACGTTCATCATGAAGGAGCCGTCACCGCTCACCAGCACCACCTCGTCATCCGGGCGCGACATCTTGGCGCCGATGGCGGCGGGCAGACCGAAGCCCATGGTGCCGAGACCGGCGCTGGAGAGGTGATTGCGCGGGCTGGTGAAGCGCATGTGCTGAGCCACCCACATCTGGTGCTGACCCACGTCGCAGGCCACCACGCTGGTCTCGGGCAGCAGTGCCGAGAGCTGCTTGAGCAGGGCCGGGGCATAGATGGGCTGGCCGGGATGGTCGTAGCGGAAGGCATACTCGCGAGCCATGGCGGCGCAGTGCTCACGCCAGGGGTCGATCGCCAGCGCCATGGCCAGGGCGGGCAACACTCGCTTGAGATCCGTGGTGATGCCCACATCGGCGGCGCGACGCTTGCCGAACTCGGCGGCATCCACGTCCAGGTGGATCACCCTGGCCTCGGGGGCGAACTCTTCCAGTTTGCCGGTCACCCGATCATCGAAGCGGGCACCCACTACCAGCAGCAGATCGCACTGCTGCACCGCATAGTTGGCGGCCTTGGTGCCGTGCATGCCGAGCATGCCCAGATAAACGGGGCTGTCGGGGTCGAGCGCCCCAATCCCCTTGAGGGTGGTGACCGCCGGCATGCCGGTGGCGGCGGCAAAGTCACGCAGCTGCTGCTCAGCGTTGGCCATGCCCACCCCGCCCCCGACGTAGAGCACGGGGCGCTCGGCAGCGGCCAGCAGGGTGCGGGCCAGGGTCAGCTCGGCCGGATTGAGGGGCTCTGGCTCCTCCACCGCAAACAGCGGGCTCTGGGTCGGCACGGCGGCCAACTGCACATCCTTGGGAAAATCGATGAGCACAGGACCCGGACGCCCCTCGGTGGCGATAGCGAAGGCTTCCGCCAGCACCCGCCCCAGGTCTGCAGGGTCTGTGACCATGAAGGAGTGCTTGGTGCAGGAGAGGGACATGCCGAGCACGTCGACCTCCTGAAACGCATCGGTGCCGACGGCGGCGCAGGCGACCTGACCGCTGATGGCCACCAGGGGCACGGAATCGAGCAGCGCCTCCGCCAGGCCAGTCACCAGGTTGGTGGCCCCAGGGCCCGAGGTGGCGATGCAGACCCCCACCTGACCGGAGGCGCGGGCATAACCCACGGCGGCCAAGGCGGCCCCCTGCTCGTGACGGCAGAGCTGATGGGCCAGGCCACCGTCATACAGGGCGTCATAGACCGGCATGATGGCCCCGCCCGGGTAACCAAACACCTGGGTCACACCCTGTTTCTTGAGAGCCTGTACCAAAAACTGCGCGCCGTTCATGTGGAAATCCTGTCCTTTGGTCGAAAAAAAACCCCCGGGCCGTGAGGCTCGGGGGTCGCTTGTTTCGTTCTGTCCGGTGGTGGGTCTATCCCTTGTTCCGTGCAGCTAAACGAGCCCCGAGCGGTGAGATAATAATCACCACTAGGACCACAATAATGCTGACGAAACGGGAGGCCATGTTCATAGTTACAACCGGAAATCCTGTGAAATGGAGGCGGTTTGCACCGCGAATGGCTATTAGAACTAGCACGGTGATTTTTATTGGGCAAGCCTTTTTTACCTGACAAGACTCTGATTTCGACTGATCAGCAAGCTGCTCTCTGGAACAAAAAACTAATAAAAAACGGTTAATCAGCACATACATCAAACCAAGGACGGGATTTATGTCATTAGCTGTGGTTTATAGCCGTGCCAGCCTGGGGATAGCGGCGCCGCAAGTCACGGTGGAAGTCCATTTATCCAACGGCCTGCCCGCCTTCAACATGGTGGGCCTGCCGGAAACCTCGGTGAAGGAGTCGCGGGATCGGGTGCGCAGTGCCCTGCTCAACGGCAATTTCGAGTTCCCCTCCAAGCACATCACAGTCAATCTGGCCCCCGCCGATCTGCCCAAGGAGGGAGGCCGTTTCGATCTGGCCATCGCCATCGGCATTCTCGCCGCTTCCAAGCAGATACCGGCAACATACCTGCTCGATCATGAATTTTTAGGGGAGCTTGCCTTGACCGGCGAGATCCGTCCCGTGCTCGGGGTACTGCCCGCCGTGCTCGCCTGCCGCGATGCGGGTCGTACCCTGCTGGTACCGCGAGAGAACGGCCCCGAGGCCTCCCTCATCCAGGATGCCGAGGTGCGCACCGCCCACCAGCTGCTGGCCGTCACCGCCTGGCTGGCGGGTCAGTACGAACTGCCGCTGCCGGAGCCCCAGACCACGCACACCCTGCCCGACGTGCCGGATCTGCAGGATGTGATCGGCCAGTCCCAGGCCAAGCGGGCGCTGGAGATCGCCGCCGCCGGCAGCCACAACCTGCTATTCATAGGCCCGCCCGGTACCGGCAAGAGCATGCTGGCCAGCCGTTTGCCCGGCATCTTGCCGCCGCTCAGCGAACAGGAGGCGCAGCAGACCGCCGCCATCCACTCCATCGGCGGCCTCACCCCCCGCGCTGGCCACTGGCATCACAGGCCCTATCGCACGCCCCACCACAGCGCCTCGGCGGTGGCCCTGGTGGGAGGTGGCAGTCACCCGCGGCCGGGGGAAATATCCCTGGCCCACAATGGTGTGCTGTTTCTCGACGAGCTGCCCGAGTTCGAGCGCAAGGTGCTCGACTCCCTGCGCGAGCCGCTGGAGACGGGTCACATCATCATCAGCCGGGCCGCCCGCCAGGTGGATTTTCCCGCCCGCTTCCAGCTGGTGGGCGCCATGAATCCCAGTCCCTGCGGCCACTATGGGGACGGCCAGACCCGCTCCAGCCCGGATCAGATACTGCGCTACCTCGGTAAGCTCTCAGGCCCCTTCCTCGACCGTTTCGATCTGACGGTGGAGGTGCCGCTGCTGCCCAAGGGGAGCCTCACCGGCAAGGCGGAGCGGGGAGAGTCGAGCCAGCAGATCCGCGACCGGGTGCTAGGGGCGCGGGAGCGAATGCTCAGTCGCAACGGCAAGCTCAACAACCTGCTTGATAGTCGCGAGATAGAGGATATTTGCCGACTATCGCCACAAGATGCCGAATTTCTGGAGAACGCCATCCAGAAGCTGGGGCTCAGCATCCGGGCCTGGCACCGCATTTTGCGGGTGTCGCGCACCATAGCGGATCTGGCGGGGCGCCCCACCATCGAGAAGGGACATCTTATCGAGGCGCTCGGCTACCGGGCCATGGACAGGCTGCTGTCACGGCTGCGCAGCGGCCAGTGAGGGCCAGGAGATCCCGGCGTCTGTGCGGTGCATCCATGGTCTAGCGTCGGATCGGCTGATATTATGGCCACAGATCTGACCACTTGGTTGCCACCCACAGACACGAAAACGGATCCGATTCATGCACAACAAGCTGATAGAGCGGCTGCGCGGCTGCCTCTCGACCCTGCTCTATTTCCTCAACACCCTCTTCTGGTTTGTCCCCATACTGCTGCTCGGCCTCATCAAGCTGCTGCTGCCGCTCAAGGGCTGGCGTACCCTCTGCAACGCCCTGCTGGACGGCTGTGCCAGCTGCTGGATAGGTTTCAACAATCTGATCCAGAAAACCATCATCAGAACCCCTTTCGAGGTGGTCGGAGTGGACAAAGGACGCCGGAATGAGTGGTATATGGTGGTTGCCAACCATCAATCCTGGGTCGACATACTGGTACTGCAGCGGATTTTTAATCAAAAAATTCCCTTCCTGAAGTTTTTCCTCAAGAAAGAACTGATTTGGGTACCTTTTCTCGGTCTGGCCTGGTGGGCGCTGGACTTCCCCTTCATGCGGCGATATTCACGCAGCTTGCTGGAAAAGAAGCCGCATCTGAAGGGAAAAGACATAGAAACGACGCGCAAGGCCTGTGCCAAGTTCCGCCACATTCCGGTGAGTGTGATGAACTTCGTAGAGGGCACCCGCTTCACCACCCACAAGCACGACAAACAGGGTGCCCCCTATCGCCACCTCCTGCACCCGAGGGCTGGCGGCATCGCCTTCACCCTGGCGGCCATGGGGGATCAACTGCACAAGCTGGTGGATGTGACCATCGCCTATCCGGGCGGCATCCCAAGCTACTGGGACTTCATGTGCGGTCGGGTCAAGGAGATCAAGGTTCGGGTCCGCTTTCTGCCGATCGAACGCAATCTGGTGGGGGATTACTTCAATGACCCCGAGTTCCAACAAGAGTTTCAACAGTGGCTGAACGGGATCTGGCGCGAGAAAGACCAGACCCTGAACCAGCTGCTGGCGGACAAGACGCAGTAAACGACGCCCATGCTAAGCCTGCTCCCCGGCCCCCTGGTGCTGTTCATCAGCGCCGGCCTGACCATATTGTTCACCGCCCTGTGCGCCAGCCTGATCCTGCTGGTCTCCCTGGCGAAATTGCTGTTGCCGATTCCGGCCTTTGGCCGCGCCTGCAGCCGGCTCAACAATGGCTTCATGAGGCTGTGGCTGGGTTGCAACGCCCTGGTGATCCGCCTCACCACCCGCATCGACTGGCAGCTCGAGGATGACACCCGGCTGCGCAAAGATGGCTGGTACCTCATCATCAGCAACCACATGAGCTGGACCGACATAGTGGTGCTGGGCCACCTGTTCCGCGACAGGCTGCCGGTGCCCAAGTTCTTCATGAAGCACGAGCTCATCTACATACCGCTGCTGGGGCTCGCCTGCTGGGGGCTCGACATGCCCTTTATGCGTCGCTACTCACGGGAGTTTTTGCTGCGCAACCCGCACCTGAGGGGCAAGGACATAGAGACCACCCGCAACGCCTGCGAGAAGTTTCGCCACATCCCCACCACAGTCATCAACTTTGTGGAGGGGACCCGCTTCACCGAGGCGAAGCGAGAGGCGACCCGATCCCGCCACCGCCACCTGATGCCACCCAAGGCGGCGGGGCTCGCCTTCACGCTGGCGGCCATGGGGGAGCAGTTCGACAGCCTGATCAACGTCACCATCCGCTACCCGGACAACAGCGAAACGCCGTTCAAGGACTTCCTGATGGGGCGGATGAAGCGCATTCAGGTGCGCATCGAGGAGCTGCCAGTGGATGAGGCGCTGGTGGGTGACTACTTCAACGACAAGCAGTTCAAGCGCGGTTTTCAGGCGTGGCTGAACCAGCGCTGGCAGGAGAAGGACGAGGTATTGGAAGGGTGGCAGCGAGCTCAGGAGCCCGCTGCGGTGGCCGCCAGGGAGAGTGCCAGAGCCAGCTCTGGCAACTGATCCTCGCTGAACACCTGAATGCCGTGACGGCGCAGCAGGGCCGTGGTCTTGCCCTCACCCGCCATGGAAACGCCTTCGAAGCGGCCGTTGTAGATGCGGCCACTGCCGCAGGAGGGGCTCCCCTCCTTGAGCAGGGCAAAGCGAATGCCCTGCGCCAGGCAGAGCCCGAGCGCCAGCTCGGCGCCGCGATCGAACTCGGCCGTCACATCCAGCCCGCTCTCGGTTACCACAAGCTCACCCTGCCGCTCGGCGGGCGGGCGCGGGGTCGGCAGACCGCCCGCCACCTCGGGGCAGAACGCCAGCGCCCTCCCCTCGGCCCCCAGCGCATTCAGCCAGTCGCTGACTATCCCCTTGCTCTGGCCGTCGTAGCGTACCGGCTGACCCAGCAGGCAGGCGCTGACCAGTACCCGGGGCGGCGCTTTATTCATGCTTCCGCTCCATGCATCACCTGATCGAACATCACGCAGCAGGGGCTCTCCAACCGGTAGAGGATGGCGGGACGCTGCTTGCCGGTACGCTTGCGGCCGGTATCCACCAGGATGTCGGCACGATGGATCCGCTTGCGAAACGCCGCCGTGTTCATGGGGGTCTGCAGAACTATCTCGAAGGCCCGCTGCACCTCGGAGAGGGTGAACTCGGCCCCCAGCAGTTGCAGCGGCAGTGTGCTGTAGCGGCTCTTGATGCGCAGCCGCTCCAGCCCCATGGCGACCAGCTGGCCGTGATCGAAGGCAAGATCGAGACCCGGCAGGGCCGAGAGCGGGTGCCAATGCCCTCGCACGGCCTCCGCCTCCGGCTCGACCAGGCACAGATAGACGAGGGTGGTGGACCAGCCACGGGGATCCCGCTCCAGATTGCCGAGGGTACAGACCTGCTCGCTGTAGCAATGCCCCAGCCCCCACTCCCCCAGCAGACGGTGACGGGCGGCATCCAGATCCCGATCCCGGGTCTCGTCGATACGCAGGGCCGGCAACTGCCAGCAGTGGCTAAAGGGGGGGCGATCCCGGGTCTCGAGGAGCAGCTCGAGCCGCTCCTCGTTCAACCGCAGCACCACCATATCCAGACTCATTCTCGGCATCCTGGTCGACCTGCTCGCCTTCTAATAATGTTTGGTAGATAATATCACAAGAATATTATGTGCAGGAGCCACCCATGGGAACCATCGCCAGCCTGGATATAGATGCGCAGAAGGGGTTTACCCCCCTCTGCCCGAACGAGCTGCCCGTCGCGGGCGGGGCTGACATAGTGGCCGCTCTCAACGCGCAAGCCGCCCTCGCCAGCCTGCGGATCGGCAGCAAGGACGCCCACCCCGCGAACGCCGCCTGGGTGGTGACAACCCCCGCCGCCATGCTGCAACCGCTGGACCTGCCCAACGCCGATCTCACCTGGCCGACCCATTGCGTACCGGGCACCCCTGGCTTCGAGCTGCTCGATGGCCTGCCCGCCCCCATCGACTATGACTTCTTCGTCTGGAAGGGGGTCGAGCCGGACCTGCATCCCTATGGCGCCTGCTACCATGACCTGGCCGAGCGCCGCAGCACAGGCCTCATCGAATTCCTGCAAGCCCGGGGCATCAGCACAGTACTGGTGGGCGGCCTTGCCACCGACTACTGCGTCAAGACCAGCGTGCTGCAGCTGCGCCGTGCCGGTCTGCGGGTCATAGTGCACCTCGATGCCTGCCGTGGCATAGCCCCAGAGACGGTTGCCAGCGCCCACACCCAGATGATCGAGGCGGGTGCAGAACTGGCCCAGACCCTGATCGATGTACAACGCCTGCTGGACGCCTGATATGTCGCCGATCCTCACCCGCCAACTCGATACCGGCGCCTGCACCTTACCTATGCAGCAAGGGCGCGTCATCGTGCTCACCCGTCTGCGAGGAGCCTGATATGCCCCCTATCCTCACCAGCCTGCTCGACACCGACGCCTACAAGCTGCACATGCAGCAGGCGGTGTTCCATCGCTACCCGGATGCCGAGGTGGTGGCCGAGTTCCACAGCCGCAACGAGGAAGATCTGCTGCCCATGATGGGCGAGATCGAGGAGCAGCTGCGCCTCGCCGGCTCCCTGCGCCTGACCGGCTCCGAGCTCGACTTCCTGGCCGAGCGCCCCTTCTTCACCGCCGATTATCTCGATCACCTGCGCCGCAAGCCGCTGGATGCCTCCCTGCTCAAGGTGTTCGAGCAGGATGGCCGCATCAATGTGCGGGTCGAGGGACCCTGGCAGGATGTGATCCTGTGGGAGATCCCTGTGCTCGCCATCATCAGCGAGATGCGCAACCGCTTCCGCTATCCCCAGTTCGGGGTGAGCCATGCCCAGGCGCGGCTGGATCAAAAGATCGACAAGCTGGAGCGGGAACTCAGCCCCGAGGAGATGCAGGATTTCAACCTCATCGACTTCGGCACCCGCCGCCGCTTCTCCCATGCCGTGCAGGATGCCGTGGTGGGCCGCCTCAAGGAGCGCCTGCCGGCATTTCGGGGCACCAGCAACTACCAGCTGGCCCAGAAGTACCGGCTGCCGGCGGTGGGCACCCAGGCCCACGAGTGGTTCCAGGCTCACCAGCAGCTCGGCTTCCCGCTGGAACACAGCCAGCGCGCGGCCCTCATCAGCTGGCTTGACGAGTTCACCAACCACCTGGGAATCGCCCTGACCGACTGCATCACCATGGATGCCTTCCTGCGCGACTTCGATTTCGAGCTGGCCAGCCGCTATCAGGGACTGCGCCACGATTCCGGTGACCCCGTGGTGTGGGGCGAGAAGGCCATCAGCCACTACCAGCGGCTCGGCATAGATCCCAAAGACAAGACGCTGGTCTTCTCCGACGGCCTCAACCTCGACAAGGCCGTCGAGCTATTTCGCCACTTCCGTGGCCGCATCAACACCAGCTTCGGCATCGGCACCAAGCTCACCTGCGATCTGCCCGGCGTCAGCCCGATGAACATCGTCTTCAAGCTGATGGAGTGCAACGGCGGCCCGGTCGCCAAGATCTCCGACAGCCCGGGCAAGACCCTGTGCCGGGACGCGGACTTCATCCGCAACCTCAAGCAGGCCTTCCACGTCGGGGTGTGACCCCCCCAGGAACAGCAGACAACAAAAAGCCCGCCGGTTTGCACCGGCGGGCTTTTTTATCGACTCGGGAGAGGTCAGTCTTTCTTGGCCAGCAGGAATTTCACCAGCTGGTTGAACTGCTCCTGGGAGGTGATGGATTCAATTTTCACCAGGTACTTGCCATTGACCAGGAAGGCCGGCACACCGCGAATGTTGTAGCTCTCGGTGTTGCGATCGAACTGGGAGACCATGCCGGAGACGGCGAAGCTGTCGACGGCACCGTCAAACTCTTCGGCCGGTACGCCGTTGTCCACGAAGATCTGCTTCACGTCGGCACGGCTCTGCGGCACCTGACGCTGGGTGTGGATCTTGTCGAAGATGACCGGGGTCAGCTTGCCTTCGACGTTCAGCAGGTTGGCGACGGCATAGGCGCGTTGCATCTCCGGACCCATCTCACGGCCCAGGAAGGCCACCGGGTTCTTCTTCATCGGCACGCCTTCCGGCAGGCTCTTCTTCAGATCTTCGGCGATCGGCTCGAACTTGGCGCAGTGCGGGCAGAAATAGGAGAAGAACTCCAGCACTTCAGGTTGGGCGCTGCCGGTCTGGGTGACCACGTCATAGTTGACGCCTTCCTTGAATTCCGGGGCGGCGTGAACCATGGGGATCATCAGCATGGCAGCGAGGAAAAATAGTACTTTTTTCATGACGTTTCCTGTTAAGGGATCACTGTGAGGCACGCCCGGCGAACCGAAGCAGTCCAAGCCTATTGCGTCACCTTCCCGCCGTCAATGGCAAAGGCGGGTGGGCGAGCCCATCGCCGCAGCATCCAAGCCCAGGTTGCCGGGGCTTGTCCGGCCAGCATCAGCGACCCGGAGCGCCGCCAGTTGCCCGAACTCCGCCTGGCTTACCAGTTCAGCATCAGCGTCAGGGGCAGTACCTGGAGCGCATCCTGCTGGTCGTACTGCGGGTACCGCGCTCCGCCTGCCTTACCAGTTCGGCATCAGCGTAAGGGGCGGCGCCTTGAGCGCTTCCAGTTGGTCGTGCAGGGTCGCTATCTGCTGGCGCCAGTAGTGATCCGTATTGAACCAGGGGAAGTGACGGGGGAAGGCGGGATCCTCCCAGCGCCGGGCCAGCCAGGCCATGTAGTGGACTATCCGCATGGCTCGCAGCGGTTCGATCAGCGCCAGCTCCCGCGGGTCGAACTCCATGAACTCCTCGTAGCCGGCCAGCAGGGTGTCGAGCTGGATCTGCTGCTCGTGGCGCTCGCCGCTCAGCATCATCCAGAGATCCTGGATGGCGGGGCCGGTGCGGCAGTCGTCGAGATCGACGAACAGGGGGCCGTCACGCCACAGTATGTTGCCGGGGTGGCAATCCCCGTGCAGGGAGATCCGGGCCACGTCCAGGGTCATGGCGTCGCAGACATGCCGGATCAGCTCGTCGAGCACCCCGAAGAACTGCTTGGCCAGGCCGCTCGGCACCCACTCTCCGGCCGCCAGCAACTGACGCGGCTCGTGCAGCATGCTCTCCACGTCCAGCTGGACCCGATGGTGGAAGGAGTGACTGGCCCCGACACTGTGGATGCGGCCGAGATAGCGCCCCACCCACTCCAGCTGATCCAGGTTGTCCACCTCGAACTGGCGACCACCGACGCTCTGCCAGATGGCGAAGGGGTAGCCCTGATACTCCAGCAGGGTCTCGCCGGCAAAGGCGATGGGGGCGGCGACCGGGATCTCCGTCTCACGCAGGCGAGCGGCAAACTCGTGCTCCTCGAGGATCTGGGCCCGGCTCCAGCGACCGGGGCGGTAGAACTTCACCACGTAACGGCGACGCTCCTCATCCTGAAACTGGTAGACCCGGTTTTCATAGCTGTTGAGCTCGATGAGGCCGGAGTCGATGCGCAGGCCGCTGAGATCGATCGCATCCATGATGAGGTCGGGATTGAGGTCGGAATAGTTGAAACGCATGTCATCCACCATGAGAAAGGGGCGCTGTTGCGCCCCATTCTATCCGAGATAGCCGATCAATGCCGCCCATGATCCCGATCCGGGACATTCCACGGACGCCCGTGGCACGCCGGATCAGCCGTCCGGGACGGCCCCTCAGAGCCGGCTGATAAACTTGCTGGGCTGGCGCAGGGTACCCTTGCTGTCGTCCGGTGCGGCTCCTTCCCGTTTGAGCACGAACTGGACATCCAGGGTCGGCCGCTTCAGGTTGAAGGGATCCACCGCCAGGCTCACCGGCAGGGTGAAGATTTCCCCTGGTTTGAGAGTCACTTCCCGCGGGCCGAACCACTGGTGCTCCGGCAACCCTTCCACATCCAGCTGATAGGTCTGGGACTGCAGGGTCTTGTTGAGGATCTTCAGGGTATAGGTGTTCTCGATGAGCCCCTCGCTGTTCTCGCGGAACAGCTGGTTGCGATCCCGCAGTATGTCGAGCCCCATGGGCATGATGGACATGGCGTTGTAGACGAAGACTCCCAGCATGATGACCATCACCAGGCCATAGCCGAGCAGCTTGGGCCTGGCCACATGGGTCTGGTTGTGGGCCAGCTTGTGCTCTGTGGTGTAGCTGATCAGTCCCTTCGGATAGCCCATCCGATCCATGGTCTGATCGCAGGCATCGACGCAGGCGCCGCAGTTGATGCACTCGTACTGCAGGCCGTCGCGGATGTCGATACCGGTCGGACAGACCTGCACGCAGAGATCGCAGTCGATGCAGTCCCCCAGCCCCAGCGACTTGGGATCGGCCTTGCGGCCACGGGCGCCACGGGTCTCGCCGCGCTTGCTGTCGTAGCCGACTATGTAGGTGTCCTTGTCGAACATGGCGGACTGGAAGCGGGCATAGGGGCACATGTGGATGCACATGATGGCGCGCATCCAGCCGGCGTTGCCGTAGGTGCAGGCCGCGAAGAAGAGCACCCAGAAGATGACCCAGCCGCTCGCCTGCAGGGTGAAGAAGTCAGGCACCAGCTGGAACACATCCTGGAAGTAGGCGACGAAGGTGAGGCCGGTGCCCAGGGACAGCAGGATCCAGGCCAGGTGCTTTGCACCCTTGCGGGCCAGCTTCTCGCCACTCCAGGGGGCGGCATCCAGCTTGCGGCGCTTGTTGGCGGCGCCTTCCAGCTTCTCTTCGAACCAGATGAACATAAAGGTCCACACCGTCTGGGGGCAGAGATAGCCGCACCAGACCCGGCCGAGGAAGGTGGTGACGAAGAAGAGGGCGAAGGCGGCAATCATGAAGACCCAGGCCAGCAGGGTCAGATCCTGCGGCCAGATGGTGGCGCCGAAGATGTGGAACTGCTGATGCTCCAGATCGAACAGCACCGCCTGGCGGCCGTCGTAGCGCAGCAGGGGCAAGGTGACGAAGAGGGCGACGAAGAACCAGCCCATGACCTTGCGCACCCGCTGCCAGTAGCCGGTCTGGGACCTGACGTAGATGCGGTTACCGGGATTGAACCTGTCATCGCCCGCCTTGAACGTGTGGGGATTGAAGGTCCCGGTGACGTTCTTGTCGGTCACATCCTTGATATCGATCTTGTCCTGGTCGGCCATTGCAGCACATAGCTCCACTCATATTGTTATGAAGGCGATTATATCTTAAACAGCCTGCTAATTGTGTGGGTTAAATGTATCTATAGTTCGAGTGCCGTCGCAATTTCAGGCAACAAAAAAGGCCCATAGCCAGTTGACTATGGGCCTTTTTAGAGATTCTCTTGAAACCTTCCTCTTCCGGCAACCCGGCGGTCGGGTTACTTGATGCCGCGGGCCTTGAGCAGGGCTTCCTTGAAGTCAGGAACATGATCCTTGGCCAGGCCCGGAATCATCGCCTGCTTGTCGGATTCGCGCATCTTGAGGTGGTAGATCAGCATGTCGTCGGTCAGCTCGGACAGGGCGCCCTCATAGCCGGCCTCTGCCGCCAGTTTGGCGATGAATTGCACCAGGCTGAGATCCTGCTCCTTGATCCAGGCGGGCTGCAGCAGCTCCAGCAGCTCTTCGATACGATGACATTGCATAGACGACCTCTTTAATCTGTCATGTGAAACTCAGGCAACCTTACCCATCAAGGCTACTTCGATACGATCCCGGCCATTATGCTTGGCCTGATAGAGGGCCGCATCCGCTTTTTGGATAAGCTCGGTGATGGAGTTGTGCTGATCCGGCACCAGGGTCGCCACCCCGAAGCTGCAGCTGACCCGGCCGGATACCCGGGACTTGTGGTGGGGAATGCCCAGGGTACGCAGGGCCGTTTGCACCTGTTCGGCGAGCTGCATGGCCCCCTGCAAGGTGGTGCAGGGCAGCAGCAGGGCAAACTCCTCCCCGCCGTAACGGGCGGCCAGATCGTCTTCCCGCCGCAACACCTCGGCCAGCAGGCTCGCCACCTGCTGCAGGCACTGGTCACCCAGCTGGTGGCCATAGTGATCGTTGAATTGCTTGAAGTAGTCCACATCCACCAGCACCAGGGAGAGGGGCGCCCTGGCCCTGTGACAGCGGCGCCAGGCTCGCGCCAGGGTGTCGTCCAGGTGAGCCCGGTTGGCGATACCGGTCAGGCCGTCCAGGCGGGAGGTGAGCTTGAGATGCTCCGAGACCGCCTTGAGCTCGGCCACCAGATCGGCGTTGGAGAAACTGTGGTAAAGGGAGGCCACCTGATCCCGGCGCAACCGGCGCAGCAGGGTCGGCAGAAAGACGAACAGGTAACCCGCCAGCATGCAGGAGACGATCCGCTCCTGCTCGTTGCCGCCGCTGAGCTCGAACAGCATGGCGAACCCGAGCGGCAGCACGGCCCCGTAGAGGGTGCGGCGACTGCCGAACAGCATGATGGCGCTGCCGGTGAGGATCAGGCTGGTGAGCATCATCATGGCGGCGCGGTAGGTGTCCGGCAGTCTGTCCATGTAGAGCAGCACGCCGAGGGCCCAGATGATGGAGGTGATAGTCACCCCGATGAATAGCTCCCGCTCCAGCACCGGCAGCGGGAGCTCTGCCAGCCGGGGCTGACGCCAGCGCAGGTGCCACCAGCGTCCCAGCAACAGCAGGAAGACCAGGCCAAGCCAGCCGAGCGCCTCCCTGGCGGGCAGGTAGTCGTGGAACAGCAGGCTCCAGCTGATCGCCAGCAGCGCCAGACAAGGCAGGCTGAAGGAGGCGTGGGTATAGAGCTGGACCATGATGGCCCGCCGCACCTGGTGATTCACACTCTGGGTCAACTGGGTACTCCCTGTACAAGAGCCGCACAGTTTAACACTCCCTTTTCCTGCTCAACAATCAATCGCCCGCTATTAAGCAGCCACTCAGCCCCCAATCCGCCGTGCGCCGCGCAGCACAGGCGGGATCCCGGGCCGCCCCGGCCTGCCCGCTCTCGTCGTGCCACGCCGGCAGGATCCCGTGCAGCTCCAGCCTGCCCGGGCTCCCTCAGCCCTTCTCGAGTTCGTCGAGGATGGGACATTGGGGATTCGCGTCCCCGTGGCAGCACCCCACCACCTCCTCCAGGGAGCTGAGCATGGCCTGCAGACCGGCGATCCGGGCCCGCAGATCGACGATCTTCTCCTGCGCCAGCTTCTTCACCTGGGCGCTGGTCCTGTGCTCGTCCCGATAGAGCGCCAGCAGCTCCTGACACTCCTCCAGGTTGAAGCCGGTTTCCCGCGCCCGCTTGACGAAGCGCAGCTCCCGCAGGGCGCCGTCTGTGTAGCTGCGATAGCCGTTGTCGCTGCGCACCGGTGCCGAGATGAGGCCGATGCTCTCGTAGTAGCGGATGGTCTTGGCGGACAGCCCAGTGGCCTTGGCAACCTTGCTGATGTTCATGGATGGCTCCTTTTCGATTCAGATTGGCGCTGGCCGCCCGCCCTGGGCTGCCAGCGTTTCAGTAACAGGGAATTGCTCAATACCGTGATGCTGCTCAGGGCCATGGCCGCCCCCGCCAGCTCGGGGCTGAGATAGCCCAGCGCCGCCAGCGGAATGCCGATGATGTTGAACACGAAGGCCCAGAACAGGTTCTGCTGTATGGTGCGCCAGGTGGCCGCCGAGATGTCGATGGCATCGGCCACCAGCCGCGGATCAGATCGCATGAGGGTGATGGAGGCGGTCTCCATGGCCACATCCGAGCCTGAGCCCATGGCGATGCCGACATCCGCCGCCGCCAGCGCCGGGGCGTCGTTCACCCCGTCCCCCACCATGGCCACCAGGCCCTGGGTACGGGCGCGCAGCGCCTCTACTTTCTCCACCTTGCCGGCGGGCAGCACTGAGTCAAAGGCGCCGTCCAGCCCCAGCTTGGCGGCGATATGGGCCACGGGTGCCGGCGCATCGCCGCTCACCAGCCAGCTGGCGATGCCGCGCTGGCGCAGGATGGCAATGGCCTCGGGGCTCTCGGGGCGCAGGGTATCGGCCAGGGCGGCGATAGCCACCGCCACGCCGTCGATGGCGACCCAGACCCGGGTCGCGCCGTCGGCGGGCGCTTCATCCTGCAGTGGCGGCTCAATGCCGAGCTGAGCCAGCAGGGAGGGATTGCCGATGGCCACCCTGTGCCCAGCCACTTGACCGAGAATACCGGCACCGACCCGCACCTCCACGGCTTCAGGCTGGGGCAGCACGACCTCTTTGCCGACCGCCTCGCGCATCGCCAGCGCCAGCGGGTGCTCGCTCGCCTGTTGCAGGGCGGCGGCGAGGCGCAGTTGTTCGTCGGTGCCGCTCCAGCTCGCCAGCACCGGCCGCCCCTGAGTCAGGGTGCCAGTCTTGTCGAAGATCAGCGCCTTGATGGCATGGGCCTTCTGCAGGGTATCCACGTCCTTGATCAGGATGCCGTGGCGCGCCGCCACCCCGGTGCCGGTGACGATGGCGGCCGGGGTCGCCAGCCCCAGGGCGCAGGGGCAGGCGATCACCAGCACGGCGACGGCTGCCAGCAGCGCCTGACCGAAGTCGTTACTGTAGGCATACCAGGCCAGCAGGGTGAACAGGGCTATGGCCATCACCACGGGCACGAAGATGGCGGAGACCCTGTCCACCAGCTGTTGCAGCGGCGCCTTGCCCATCTGGGCACGCTCCACCAGGGCGATGATCTTGCTGAGGCTGGAGTCCTCCCCCACGGTCGTGGCCTCTATCTCCAGCACGCCGGAGCGGTTGATGGCGCCGCCCAGCACGGCATCCCCCAGTGCGCGCGGCACCGGCAGGCTCTCGCCGGTGAGAATGGATTCATCCAGCTCGCTCTCACCACTCAGGATCTTGCCGTCCACCGGCACCCGCTCCCCCACCAGCACCCGCAGCCTGTCGCCGCGCAGCACCTCGTCGATGGCGACGCTCTGCCAGGCTTCGCCACGCCAGACGGTGACGGTGTCCGGCCGCAACGCCATCAGCTCGCGAATGGCGGACTGGGTACTGCGTCTGGCCCTCGCCTCCAGCAGTTTCCCGAGTGAAATCAGGGTAATGATGATGGCGCTCGCCTCGAAATAGAGCTTGCCGCTGGCGGCCATCCCCAGCGTCAGCAGCAGATAGAGGCTGTAGAAGTAGGCGGCACTGGTGCCTGTCACCACCAGCACATCCATATTGGCGGCGCGGTTCTTGAGGGCGAGCCAGGCGCCGCGATAGAAGCGGGCCCCGATCCAGAACTGCACCGGGGTGGCGAGCACCAGCTCCAGCCAGGCGGGCAGATGCCAGGGCAGCAGGCCGGCCATGGCGACCATGCCCACCAGCAGCGGCAGGGTGAGCAGAGCCGAAATAACAACCTGAGTCAGTGCCTGGCGGGCGGCTGCAGCTTCCTGCTCCTCACGGGCCAGCAGTTGCTGACGGCGCTGGCTGACGGAGCCTTGCGCCAGCTGGGCACCGAAGCCAAGCGCTTCTATATGGGTGCGCAGGGAAGCCGGGGTCTGGGTGCCGGGCACCAGCAGGATGCGGGCCTGCTCGAGGGAGAAATTGACCTCGGCCGAGATGACGCCAGGCAAGGCAGCCAGCATCTTGTTCAGCCGAGCCGAACAACCGGCACAGGTCATGCCGCTGATTTGAAACGACACGGTTTCACTGCCATAGCCGTAACCCTGCGCCGCTATGCTGTCCAGCACCGCAGGCAAGCGCACCGGATCGCTCAGCTCGATGGCCGCCTGCTCCAGCGCGAAGTTGACGCTGGCCGTCACGCCGTCGAGCTGGTTGAGGGCGGCCGTGATGCGGCTGGCGCAGTTGGCACAGCTCATGCCGCTGACGGGAAGTTGAATATGCATGGTCATGACAATCCTCCTCGGATAGACCAGCAAACCTTAACCTTTACCGTAAGGGCAAGCTCAAGTGAGCGCACCGACTTTTTGTGCAAATAAAAAACGGCGCCAAAAGGCGCCGCATTTAACACTCAGGGTGCGGCGATCAGATGCCGTACTGGACGCGATAGGCCTTCATGGCCGCCAGTTGCTCGGCCAGCGCGGGCTGCTCTGCCTGCTTCTCTTCCAGATAGGCGATGAGGTCGCTCATCTGGATGATGGCGATGATGTGGGCGCCGTAGTCACGCTCCACTTCCTGGATGGCGGAGAGCTCCCCCTTGCCCTTCTCCTGACGATCCAGGGCGATCAGCACACCCGCCAGGGAGGCGCCGTTGGCCTGGATCAGATCCATGGATTCGCGGATGGCGGTCCCGGCGGTGATGACGTCGTCCACCAGCATGATGCGCCCCTTGAGCGGGCTGCCCACCAGATTGCCGCCTTCGCCGTGATCCTTGGCTTCCTTGCGGTTGAAGCACCAGGGCACGTCCACGTCGTGCTGCTCCACCAGCTGCACCGCGGTGGCGGAGGCGATGGGGATCCCCTTGTAGGCCGGGCCAAACAGCACATCGAATTCGATGCCGGCATCCATCAGGGCGGCGGCATAGAAGCGACCGAGGCGGGCCAGATCGCGACCGCTGTTGAACAGGCCGGCGTTGAAGAAGTAGGGGCTCTTGCGGCCGGATTTCAGGGTGAACTCACCGAATTTGAGAACCTGTTTCTCCAGGGCGAACTCGATAAATTGACGCTGGTAGGCTTTCATTCTGGCTCCTTGCTTGGCTTGTCGTTTACTGGTGTGGGGGTATAAAAAAACGCGGTCAATGCCGCGTTTTTCAAATCAGAAATTCAGGAGAGCGCCTGCTTCTGCAGCGCTATGATGTCGTCGATGCCGCCCTTGGCGAGCGCCAGCATCGCCAGCAGCTCCTCGTGGGTGAAGGGCTCGGCCTCGGCGGTGCCCTGCACCTCTATGATGCGACCGTCTTCGGTCATCACCACGTTCATGTCGGTCTCGGCGGCGGAATCTTCTACATACTCCAGATCGCAGATGGCTTCGCCCTGATACATACCGACGGAGACGGCGGCGATCATCTGCTTGAGCGGGCTCTGCTTGAGCATGCCCTTCTCGACCATCCAGTTCAGCGCATCCACCAGGGCCACGCAGGCACCTGTGATGGCGGCGGTGCGGGTGCCGCCGTCGGCCTGCAGCACGTCACAGTCCACAGTGATGGAGTGCTCGCCAAGCGCGGTCAAGTCCACGGCGGCACGCAGGGAGCGGGCGATCAGTCGGGAGATCTCCAGGGTGCGACCGCTCTGCTTGCCGGCGGCCGCCTCGCGGTTCATGCGCGAATGGGTGGAGCGCGGCAGCATGCCGTACTCGGCGGTGACCCAGCCCTGACCCTTGCCTTTCAGGAAGCGCGGCACGCTGGTGTCGACGCTGGCGGTGCACAGCACGCGGGTGTGGCCGAACTCCACCAGCACAGATCCTTCCGCATGCTTGGTGAAGTTGCGGGTGATGGTAACCGGGCGCACTTGCGCGGCACTGCGATCGCTGGGACGGGACATGGGACTGACCTCTGGGCTGGCTGAATTGGCGCAGGAGTATAAGCCATTGCTACTCAAATATCAGCCGCTAAAACCACGGCATCGGCTGACGGGGCAAGCCTGGCTGAGTATACTGGCCGCACACTTCATCAAGCCCGGAACAATCAATGATTCACAGCATGACCGCCTACGCCCGCAAGGAATTCAAGGGCGACTGGGGCACAGCCGTTTGGGAAATTCGTTCGGTCAACCAGCGCTATCTGGAAACCTACATCCGCCTGCCGGAGCAGCTGCGCAGCCTGGAGCCGGTCCTGCGTGAGCGTTTCCGTGCCAAGCTGCAGCGCGGCAAGGTGGAGTGCAACCTGAGGTTCGAGGCAGCGCAGGCCGCCGCCAGCCAGCTGCACATCAATGAAGAGCTGGCCAAGCTCATCATCGACAGCGCCAACTGGGTAATGAAAGAAGCGGGCCAGGGCCAGCTCAACCCGGTGGACGTGCTGCGCTGGCCGGGTGTCATGGCCGCCGCCGAACAGGACATGGATGCAGTCGCCACCGAACTGCTCGGCGGTTTCGATCTGACCATGGAAGATTTCCTCGCCTCCCGCGCCAGCGAAGGGGCCAACCTCAAGAACTTGATCCAGCAGCGTCTGGACGGCATCCAGGTGGAAGTGAAGAAGGTGCGCGTACACCTGCCGCAAATCATCGAGTGGCAGCGCCAGAAGCTCACCGACCGCCTGAGCGAGGCCAAGGTGGAGCTGGATCCCGCCCGCATCGAGCAGGAAATCGTGCTGCTGGCCCAGAAGATCGACGTGGCCGAGGAACTGGATCGCCTGGAGATGCACATCAGCGAAACCATCAAGATCATGAAGAAGGGTGGCGCCTGCGGCCGTCGTCTCGACTTTATGATGCAGGAGTTCAACCGCGAGTCGAACACCCTCGGCTCCAAATCCATCAACGCCGAAGTGACCCAGTCCGCCGTCGAACTGAAGGTTCTCATCGAGCAGATGCGCGAGCAAATTCAAAACATCGAGTGACCCCCTCATCGATGCACCAGCCCCCGCCACCCGGGGGCTTTTTTATGTCATATCCCCAGTGTGATCAACGGCATGGCCCCAGTCGGGCCGCTTGTGGCAAGATAGGTGACTGCCTTTCACCGAGTCCCTGTCCGCCATGAATCTACCCAGTTATGAAGCCATGATGCCTGCGGTGCTCAAGGTGCTGGCCGATGGTCATTCCCGCCCCCTTAGGGAAGTGTTCGAGCGGGTTTGCCAACACTATGCCTTCACCCCGGAACAGCTGGCAGACACCTTGCCAAGTGGCCGCCAAACCACCATCCGCTCCCGGGTCGGCTGGGCCAAGACCTATCTGGTCAAGGCGGGGTTAATCGAGCAACCCAAACGCGGCATTTGTCTTATCACCGAACGGGGCAAGGTGGCGCTGGCCTCGGGTCACCCCATCGACAATCACTATCTGGCCCAGTTCAACGAGTTCGTCGCTTTCACCCTGGCCTCCAGCGAAAGCATGGGCAATCCGTCCCGGATCGTGACTGGCGCAGCAACACAGTCAACCCCCGAGCAGGCCAGTACACCGCAAGAGCAGATTGAACAGGCTCTGGCGGCCATCAATCAATCCCTTGCCGATGACTTGCTAGCCGAGATCCTTGGCCTTTCACCTCGCTTCTTTGAGCAGTTGGTGGTCGATCTCATGGTGGCCATGGGGTATGGCGGCAGTCAGCAGGATGCGGCCCGCACCACCCGTTACAGCAGTGATGGAGGTATCGACGGCATCATCAAGGAAGACCGGCTCGGGCTCGACTCCATCTACCTGCAGGCCAAGCGCTACACCGACAAGACGGTGGGCCGCCCAGACATTCAGGCTTTCGCAGGAGCGCTGGATCTGCACAAAGCCCGCAAGGGGGTCTTTATCACTACCTCAGGCTTTAGCCGCGAGGCACAGGAGTTCGTGGGGCTGATTGAGAAGCGCATTATCCTGATTGACGGCCCACATCTCGCCGCCTTGATGATTGAATACGGCGTCGGCGTCACCACCCGCCAGACCATCACCATCAAGACCCTGGATTCGGATTACTTTCTGGAAGACTGACCATGACCGAGCGCAGCAACTTCTATTTCCTTCAAGCCCATGCCCCCATTCTGCTTGAGCTGGCGCAGGGTGCTGAACGGGCATTCGCCGGTGATCCCAACACGACCCTGGTCAAGTTGCGTCAACTGAGTGAAGCCTTGGCCCAAGATATTGCAATGCGCTGTGGCATTGCCGCCCAGCCGCAGACCACACAGGCCGAACTGCTCTATCTGGTTGGCCGTGAGTTGTCGCTGGATCCGATAGTGATGAACCTGTTCCATGGGCTGCGCAAGGCGGGTAATCATGCGGTGCATCAGTTCAAGACCCGTCACAAGGAGGCCCTGGCCGGGCTCAAAGTCGCTCGAGACCTGGCTGTCTGGTACCACCGTTTCTTTGGCAAGGGGAGCGAACATTTCAAACCAGAGCCCTTTATCGTCCCCAAAGATCCCAGCGCCGAGCTGCACCAATTGCAGGAGCAGATAGCCAGGCTCAAAGATGAGCTCACCAGTGCCAGTAGCCAGCTCGATCAGAATCAGGAGTTGGCCGAGTTGCTGGCGCGGGAGAAGAAGGAATATCAGGAGCTGGCTGAGCTGATGGACAGCGAGGCCAGAGAGCTTGCCTCCCAGGCCAAGACTCACCAACAGGCGCTCGCTACCCAGCAGCAGGAGTTCGAACGCCGCCTTGCCCAATTGCAGCAGCAATTACAGCAGCAAAGCGAAGAGGCCAGGAAGCAGGCAGCGCTGGCCCTGCAAGGGTTTGCCAGCAAGGCAAAGCGCATCACCGACACCTTGGTTCTCGACGAGGCCAGTACCCGCATTCTCATCGATCAACAGTTGCAGGATGCTGGCTGGGAGGCGGACTCCGAGCAACTCGATTACCGCAAGGGGGCTCGTCCGCAGAAGGGGCGCAACATGGCCATCGCCGAATGGCCAACCGAGCATCACGGGGAGAAGGGTCGGGCCGATTACGTGCTCTTTATCGGCCTGATGCCGGTCGCCGCCGTAGAGGCGAAAAAGATGAATACCAATGTGGCCGGCAAGATCCCTCAGGCGGGGCGCTACAGCAAGGGGTTTGCCCTGTCAGGTTTGATGGTCAGCCCCTGGGTGCTGGAGGGTCGCTCGTCCCCCTGGCACGATGGTCAAGGTGAACAGTATCAACTCCCCTACCTCTATTCCTGCAACGGTCGCCCCTTTGTCAAACAGCTGGCCGAGCAATCCGGCATCTGGTTTCGCGATGCCCGCCACCCGAGCAATCTCGCCCGTGCACTGCAAGAGTTCCACTCGCCGGACGGGCTGCTGGATCTGCTCAAACGCAGCCGCGAACAAGCTGAGCAGACACTCAAGCAAGAGGGATTTGGTTACCTCAAGGTGAGACCCTATCAGCAGAAAGCCATCGAGGCGGTGGAATCTGCGCTCGCGCGCGATCAACGCAACTGTCTGCTGGCCATGGCGACGGGGACGGGCAAGACCCGCACCATCATTGGTCTGATGTATCGCTTCCTCAAGGCAGAGCGTTTTCGCCGCATCCTCTTTCTGGTGGACAGGACAGCACTCGGCGGCCAAGCCCTGGATGCGTTCAAAGATGCTCGCCTCGAACAAAACCAGACTCTGTGGTCTGCTTACACCATCGCAGAGCTCGGAGACATGGCGGCGCAAGCCGAGACTCGCATTCAGGTCGCCACCGTGCAGGCCATGGTCAAACGTATCTTCGCCAGTGATAACCGACCGCCGATCGATGAGTTCGACTGCATCATAGTGGACGAAGCCCACCGGGGTTACGCCCTGGATCAGGAGATGACCGAAGGGGAGCTCTCCACCCGCGATGCCGCGCAATATCTGTCGAGCTACCGTCGGGTGCTCGACTACTTCGATGCGGTCAAGATTGGCCTCACCGCCACCCCTGCTAAACACACCAGCGAGATTTTCGGCAAACCGGTCTACCTCTACTCCTACCGCGAGGCGGTGGCCGATGACTGGTTGATCGACCACGAATCGCCGATCCGTTTCCAGACCGAGCTGACCGAGCATGGCATCAACTTCAGCAAGGGCGAGACGGTGACCGCCATCGATACCCGAACCGGCGAGATCGAGACCGCGGAGCTGGAAGACGATCTCAACTTCGAGGTGGATGCCTTCAACAAACGGGTGATCAACGAATCCTTCAATCAGATCATCTGCCAGGCGCTGGCACAGGAGCTGGATCCCTTCGGCGAAGAGAAGACCATGATCTTCTGCGCCACCGACAACCATGCCGACATGGTCAAGCGGCTGCTGGATGCCGAGTTCAAAACCCTCTACGGCGACAGCTATAACCAGGAGGCGGTCGCCAAGATCACCGGCAAGAGTGACAGGGTGAGCACCCTGATCAGCCGCTACAAGAACGAACGCTACCCCAATATCGCCATCACTGTGGACCTGCTCACCACCGGCATCGACGTGCCGCGCATCTGCAATCTGGTCTTTATGCGTCGGGTCAAGTCACGGATCCTCTATGAGCAGATGATGGGGCGGGCCACACGTCGCTGCGACGACATAGGCAAGACGGTGTTTCGCATCTATGACCCGGTGGATATCTATGCCGCGCTGGCCGAGGTCAACACCATGCAACCCCTGGTCAAAAATCCCGATATCACCCTGGCGAAGCTGGTTGGTGAGCTGAGCGATGAACAGTGTCTGGAGCAAGCCCTCAACGTGGCGGGAGACGAGCCGGGCCAGAGTCAGGCTGACACCATCTTGAGCCAGCTCAGCCAGAAGGTGATGCGGGTGCTGCGCAAGGCCGAGGGCAAGGCGGATCGCTACCCGGCCTTGAAGCAGAAGCTGGCCGAACTGGGGGAAGAATGGGGTATTGAGCCGGGCAAGCTGCATCAGCACCTCCATCAGCTTGGGCCAAGGCAGGCCAGCCACTTTTTGCGCCAGCACGCCACCCTGCTAGGCGAACTGGCGCAGGTGGAGGAGTTGATCGGCAGCGAATATCGTCCGGTGATTTCAGATCATCAAGACAGGCTCACCCTGCGCGAGCAGAGCTATGGTGCCTATGGCAGGCCAGAGGATTATCTGGATGGTTTCGCCGACTTTATCCGTCAGCAGCTCAACAGCAATGCGGCACTGATGGCGGTGATCAATGCCCCACGCAACCTCACCCGAGCCCAGCTCAAGGAGGTCAAGCTGCTGCTCGACAGTGCCGGTTTCAAGGAGGCCAACCTGCAGAGTGCCTGGCGCAGCCAGACCAATCAGGACATCGCCGCCAGCATCATAGGCCATATTCGCCGTGCCGCCCTTGGCGAGCCGCTCATCCCCTATAGCGAACGGGTACGGCTGGCGATGGAGCAGATCTACCGCAGCCAGAGCTGGACGCCCATCCAGCGCAAATGGCTGGATCGCCTGGCCAGGCAGTTGGTGCACGAGGTGATCGTCGATCGCGACTTTATCAACGAGCGCTTTGCCGATGATGGCGGCGCCAAAAGGCTTGACGGTCTGCTCGGTAGACAACTCGATAAACTGCTGGACCAGCTTGGTGACGCGCTCTGGCAAGTTGCCTGACAAACGGCAGCAGCCCCGACAGATATAGAAAAGGGCTCCTTTTATCTATGTGGGCCGTGATATGTATAGAAAATTAAAATTTCTATACATACAATCGCCGCCATATACAGAAAAGGGGACTTTCTATGCCCATTACCCCGCTGCCGCTGGCCAATATCGCCGAGCTCGAGAGCCGCGCCGTGCTCAAGAAGAGCGCCGAGGCTCACCGCTATCTGGCCGAACTCAAGGGGGTGGCGGCCAGCATCCCCAACGAGGGGATCCTGATCAATACCCTGTCGCTGCAAGAGGCAAAAAACAGCTCGGAGATCGAGAACATCATCACCACCCAGGATGATCTCTACCGCGCCAACCTGTTTGAAGAGGCGGTCAATCCGGCCACCAAAGAGGTGCAGGATTATGCCGCCGCCCTCAAGCAGGGCTTTGCCATTGTGCGCCGTCAGCAGCTGATCCGGCTGGCCGACATTCTGGCGGTGCAGCAGTGTTTGGAAAAGAACCGCGCCGGCTTGCGCCGTCTGCCCGGCACCGATCTCAAGAATGCCCGCACCGGCGAGGTGATCTACACCCCGCCCCAACATGCAGACGAGATAGCAGCCCTGATGGACAATCTGGTGCGCTATATCAATGACGACGAGCTCTGTGATGCCGATCCCCTGGTCAAGATGGCCATCATCCACCACCAGTTCGAGAGCATTCACCCCTTCTATGACGGCAATGGCCGCACCGGCCGCATCCTGAACCTGCTCTATCTGGTGGCTCAGGGGCTGCTCAACCTGCCGGTGCTCTATCTCAGCCGCTACTTTATCCAGGACAAGGGGCGCTACTACCACGAGCTGCAAGCGGTGCGTGATACAGGTGACTGGGAGCCCTGGCTGCTCTACATGCTCGATGCGGTGATCGACACGGCCCAGAGCACCATAGCGCTCATCACCGGCATCAAGGAGCTGATGGCCAGCTACAAGCAGGGCATCCGCGAACAACTGCCCAAGATCTACAGTCAGGATCTGCTCAACAACCTCTTCAACCACCCCTACACCAAGATCGACTTTGTCATGGGCGATCTCGGGGTGACCCGCATCACCGCCACCCGCTATCTGGATCTGCTGGTGGAGCAGGGATTCTTGCAAAAACAGAAGATTGGTCGCGGCAATTACTACATCAACCAGCCCCTGTGCGCCCTCCTGGCCGCCCACAGCTGATCACCGGAACACCCATGCGCAACAACGATATCGTTCAAAAACTGTGGAACCTGTGCGACGTCCTGCGTGACGACGGCATCAACTACTCCGACTATGTCACCGAGCTGGTGCTGCTGCTCTTTATCAAGATGGTGCACGAGAACGAAGAGGCGGGCATTCTGGCCGCCCACACCCTGCCCGAGCATTGCCGCTGGCCAGAGCTTGCCAGCCGCTCCGGCCTCAACCTGCTCAACCACTATCGCCAGATGCTGGTGGATCTCTCCAAAGACCAGGATCCCCTGATCGCCGCCATCTATGCGGATGCCCAGACCCGGCTGCGCGAGCCGCGCCATCTGGAGCAGATGATCAAGACCCTTGACCAGATCGACTGGTTTAGTGCCAAGCAGGATGGCCTGGGGGATCTCTATGAAGGGCTGCTGGAGAAAAACGCCGGCGAAACCAAATCCGGTGCCGGCCAATACTTCACTCCGCGCGCCCTGATCAACAGCATGGTGCGCTGCCTCCAGCCCAAGGCGGGGGAAGTGATTCAGGATCCGGCCGCCGGCACCGCCGGTTTTCTCATCGCCGCCGACCAGTACATCAAGAGCCAGTCGGACTATGACGACTTGACGCTGCAACAGGTGCGTTTCCAGAAGCAGAAAGCCTTTATCGGGGTCGAGCTGGTGCCCAATACCCGCCGCCTGGCCCTGATGAACTGCCTGCTGCACGGCATGGAAGGGGACGAAGAGGGGGTGGTCCACCTCGGCAATGCCCTGGGACAGGCGGGTGCCGCCTTGCCCAAGGTCGATATCATCCTCGCCAACCCGCCCTTTGGCACCAGCAAGGGGGGCGAAGCCAGCAATACCCGCGACGATCTCACCTACAAGACCAGCAACAAGCAGCTCGCCTTCTTGCAGCACATCTATCGTGGCCTCAAGCCTGGTGGCCGCGCCGCCGTGGTACTGCCCGACAACGTGCTGTTTGAAGCCGGGGTCGGTACCGAGGTGCGCCGTGACCTGATGGACAAGTGCAACCTGCACACCATCTTGCGTCTGCCCACCGGCATCTTCTACGCCCAGGGGGTCAAGACCAATGTGCTCTTCTTCCAGAAGGGCAGCGCCACTGACCCCTATCAGCAGGAGGGCTGCACCCAGGCCGTCTGGGTCTATGACCTTCGCACCAATATGCCGAGCTTTGGCAAGCGCACCCCCTTTGGCAATGCCGCCATTGGCTTTACCGAGGCCGAGTTCGGCACAGATCCCCATCTGGGCCCCTTTGAGCAGGTATTTGGTGCCAACCCCAATGGCACCGGTTTACGCACGGAAGGGGAATACAGCTTCGGCGCAGAAAAAGTCGAGCTGGCCGATGATGCCGCGAACCAGAACACAGACCCCGAGCTGGCTCGCAGCCGCTGGCGCTGCTTTGGCCGGGAGTGGATCCGCGATAACAAGGGCGATTCGCTGGATATCAGCTGGCTCAAGGATAAAAACAGCGTCGATGCGGCCGACTTGCCCGAGCCGCTGGAATTGGCCAATGAGGCCAAGGATGAGCTGGAAGCGACGCTGGCCGAATTGCAGGAATTGGTTAAAGCGCTGGAGGGGATGGCCTGATGATCTCATTGCCTACCGAATGGGTGGAAACCACTCTTGATAATATTGCCGATTGGGGATCTGGTGGTACACCATCCAGAAAAAATGAAGATTATTATGGTGGTAACATCCCATGGTTCAAAACTGGTGACCTCGGGGAAAAAGTAATACAAAATCCAAGCGAGTTTATTACCGAGCTTGGTCTGAAAAATTCGAGTGCCAAGCTCTTTCCAAAAGGTGCGGTAGCCATTGCAATGTATGGCGCGACCATTGGGAAAACATCCATTCTTGGCATAGACGCGACAACCAATCAGGCTTGTGCTGTTGGTAATCCGAAGCATAATATTACTACGTCAGAGTTTTTATATTACTTTTTGCTAAATGAGAAAGATAACTTTATTGCAAAAGGAAAAGGTGGAGCGCAACCAAATATATCTCAAGCACTAATAAAGGAGCATGTAGTTTATTTTCCACCATTCGCGGAACAAAAAGAGATTGTCGGCCGACTCGATAAGTTGCTGGCTCAGGTGGAGGCCACCCAAGTCCATCTGGCCCGGATCCCGTATATTATCAAGCGTTTCCGCCAATCAGTACTGACAGCAGCTGTCAGTGGAGAATTGACAGAGGAGTGGCGGGAGAGGAACGATGTTTTAATAGAGCACTGGATTGCTACCAACATAGGTTGTGTAGCGCAAGTTGCGACGGGGAAAACACCTAAGCGAACAAACCCTGCTTATTGGGATGAAGGATCTATACCGTGGTTAACTAGTGCAGCGACGGGCACAGCATTTATATTTGAAGCTGAGCAGTTTGTTACTAATGTAGCGATCAAGGAATGTACATTAAAGATATTTCCAGCGGGGACCTTGCTATTGGCAATGTATGGAGAAGGTAAAACACGAGGTCAAGTAACAGAGATGCGGTTAAAGGCTACATGCAACCAAGCATGCGCCGCAATACTTGTTGATGAATCTAAAGCAAGCAAATGTTTTATTAAGCTACGCTTACAAGAAAATTATGAAGAGACAAGAAAGGCTGCTGTTGGTGGAGCGCAACCAAACTTAAATTTGAATAAAGTTAGAGAAATTCCAGTACACCTTCCAAGCGAAGCAGAACAAACCGAAATTGTCCGCCGGGTAGAACAGCTCTTTGCCTATGCCGATACCCTCGAGCAGCAGGCCAAAGCGGCCAAGGAGCGGGTCGATAAGCTGACCCAGGCCATCTTGGCCAAGGCGTTTCGTGGCGAGCTGACCGCCGACTGGCGTGCCGCTAATCCCGACCTGATCAGTGGCGACAATAGCGCCGCCGCCCTGCTGGCCCGCATCCAGGCCGAGCGGGCCGCCGCCAAACCGCGCAAGAACCGTAGGGTGTAATGAACAGCGTGAATTACACCGCAAGACGCCAAAACGGGCGAGCAAACCGGCAATCAACCCCACCTAATCAGGAGTCACCCTATGACCGAGGTTCAGCCCCATAAGACCCGCTCCCGCCGCCTGCGCAAGAAGCTGCATCTGGGGGAGTTTCAGGAGTTCGGTTTTCAGCTCACCTTTGTCCTGAAACCCGAGTTGGTTAGCTTTGAAGAGGCGCTCGATCGCTGGCTCGCATTTATCGAGTCGCAAGGCTGGGGTTTCGGTGGCGGTGGCGCCCTCTCGGGGCGCGAGATCGGCGGCTATCTCTGCCAGTTTGCCGGTGGCACGCTCACCGAGTCGGATAGAGAGCAGGCCGCCCAGTGGTTGGCCAGCCAATCCTGGGTGGCCAACCACCAGATCGCACCCTTGAACGATGCCTGGTACGGCCCCTGGGGGGCTTAACGGTTTCCATGGGTGAGCCGCCGAACTCTCCCCTAGGAAACGAACGAGCGACAGTCCCCCTGCCCAACACCCCGTTCAAACAGCATCCCCCCTTTGAAAAAAGAACGGGCCTGCAAGTGCAGGCCCGTTCTTTTAGCTGATAACCACCCGTTCTGGCTGGGGGTGCGGCCTCTTATCCGTTTGACGCTTTAAATTTGCGGCTGCGCAGCAGCAGGGGGAGCTGGTAGAGCACCAGGGCACCCAGCACCAGGCCGGCGCCGGCCAGCTTGGCAGGGCCCAGCGGCTCGTCGTAGAAGAGGGTGCTCAGGATCAGGGTCCAGACGGGTTCCAGCAGCATCAGCAGGGCGGCGTGGGCCGTGGTCATCTGGCTCAGGGCGTGGGTGAGCAGCCAGTAGCGCAGTGTGGTGGCGATCAGGACGCTGGCGGTAAACCAGCCCCAGACACCAGAGCTGATGTCGGCGGGCCACTGCTCTGTCAGCAGGGAGAGCAGGGTGCCGATCAGGCCGGTCACCGCCAGCTGGATGCAGGTGAGCCAGGTAGGGGGAATGGACTGGGCGAAGTGGCGGTGCACCGCGAGCTGAACCCCCAGGGTGGCGGCAGCCGCCAGAAACCAGAACAGGGACAGGGACACGCCCCAGTGGGTGCTGCTGGAGAGCAGCAGCAGGCCGGCCACGGCGATGGGCAGGGTGAGCCAGTAGTGGCGGCCGGGTCTGGCCTTGAAGGCGGCCCAGGCGGCGAGCGGCGCCATCAGGGTGGCCACGCTCATGATGAAGGCGCCGCTGCCCAGCGCATCGCTCTGGCTGATGGCGGTGACCCAGAACAGCAGGCTGGCCCCGAGCAGGGTGCCACACCCGGCGGCGCGCAGCAGTTGCGAACGGCTGGGGGGCGGCTCGCGCAGCCAGGCGAGTGGCAACAGCAGCAGGGCGGCCAGCAGGAAGCGGCTGCCGATAAAGGCGGCGGTGGGCAGCTCGCGAATAGCCTCTTTCGAGAAGAGCCAGCCGGCGGCGGCCAGCAGGGTGACCAGTATCATCAACAGCAGGGGAGCGCGGTTCATCGGGGCATCACAGGGTCAAGGCAAAGGGCAGAGCATAAAGGAAAGCAGGCCGGATTGCCTGCGGCGTTTGCCCCTGCCCCGGGATCAGGCGGGACTATGAGCGGGCACGGGGTGACCCACCAGGGCCACCCGCACTAGTCGTTTTCCAGTGCGGCGAGGCAGTGGGACAGGGTGCGCGCCAGCGCCCCCTGGTTGCGCAGCACCACGGCACGAGCCTGCTCCCCCATCTGGCGGCGGGCGCCCGCATCGCCGAGCAGCGTAATCACCTTGTCGCCCAGGGCATCGGCATCCGCCACCACGGCGGCGCCCCCCTGAGCCACCAGCTGGCGGGTGATGTCGCTGAAGTTGAAGTAGGCGGGGCCGGTCAGGCAGGGTTTGCCGAGCGCCGCCGGCTCCAGCAGGTTGTGGCCACCAATCTTCACCAGGCTGCCGCCGACGAATGCCAGATCGGCGGCCGCCAGCATCAGCGGCAACTCGCCCATGGTATCGCCGAGATAGACCTTGTCCGTCTCGCTCACCGGCTTGCCCTGACCCTGGCAGTGAGAGCGCAGCACGCAGCCGTAGGGGGCACACAGCTCGGCCACCCGGGCAAAACGCTCGGGATGGCGCGGCACCAGGATCAGCAGGGCAGACGGATGTGCCTTGAGCACCCGATCGAAAGCGGCCAGCACCTGCTCGTCCTCCCCCTGATGGGTGCTGGCGGCGATCCAGACCGGCCGCTCCTGTCCAAGCTGCTGACGCAGGGCGCGGCCCCGGGCCTGCACCTCGTCGCCAAACTGGATGTCGAACTTGATGGAGCCGGTCACCGCCAGCCGCTCGCGGCCTATTCCCAGACGATGGAAGCGATCCGCGTCGTCCTGGTGCTGGCACAGCAGGTGAGTCAGCGGGCGGCTGAGGGCATCGAAGGCGCCCTGGAAACGGGCATAGCGCTGGCAGGATCGCTCGGAGAGGCGGGCATTGAGGATGGTCACCGGCAGGTTGCGTGCCTCGCAGGCCGCCAGCCAGTTCGGCCACAGCTCTGTCTCCATCACCCAGAGGGCGCGGGGCTTGAAGGTGGCCAGAAACGCCGAGACGGCCCAGGGGTAGTCCAGGGGCGCATAGCGATGCACCACCAGATCCCCGAGCTTGGCCGCCTGCTCGGCGCCGGTGCGGGTGGTGGTGGTGAGCAGTATGGGCAAGGAGGGCTGCTCCGCCTTGAGGGCGCGGATGAAGGGGCTGATGGCCAGCGTCTCCCCCACGCTCACCGCATGGATCCAGAGCGGCGCCTCCTGCCCTGTGGCAGGCGTCCGCCCCAGGTGCTCGGCCCAGCGCTTGCCGAAGCCGGGCTTGCCTTTTTTGGGCTTGTAGAGCGCCAGCAGCGCCAGCGGCAGGCCCAGGTGGATCAGCAGGTTGTAGAGCAGCCGATAGATCATGCTACTGACCTTCGCCGCCGGTCGCGGGCTCAGCCACCGGCTGCAGCGCTATGATCAGGTCCGCCCCGTCACTGCGCTCCAGCCGTTTGCCCGCCTCTATGACCTGCTCCGGCATCAGCTCGATCAGGCACTTGAGGTGGCCGAACTTGCAGGTGCGCTTGAAACAGGGGCGGCATTCGATGTCGGTGTGCACTATCTCCACCCTGTCCGCCAGGGGCGGCGTGTAGAGCGGCGAGGTGGAGCCGTAGACGCCGATCAACGGCCGGTTGAGGGCGGCGGCGACGTGCATCAGGCCCGAGTCATTGGCGATGACCCGACCTGCCAGGGCCATGAGATCGATCGCCTCGTGCAGGCTGGTCTTGCCCGCCAGCACGTGACAATTGGGACGGGACAGGGGATTGATCCGGTCCCGTATGGTGTTGGCCACCTCCACATCCTTGCCGGAGCCGAAGATCCACACCTGCCAGCCTTCATCCAGATGCTTCTGGGCCACCACGGCGTAGTGCCCCTCGGGCCAGCGCTTGGCCGGGCCGAACTCGGCCCCCGGGCAGAGCACCAGCACGGGGCGGGCGCGATTCAGGCCGAGCCGCTCCAGGGCCTTGTCCTGATTGACGAGATCCACGTGCAGGGACGGATGGGGAATGGACGGAATGTCGCTCCGGCTCTTCATCTGTGCCTTGGGGTAGGCCAGCGCCAGATAGGCTTCCACCATCAGCGGGAAGGCCTGCTTGTTGCTGCGCATGTCGTTGAGCAGGCCGAAGCGGTGCTCCCCCTTCCAGCCGGTACGCACCGGGATCCGGGCAAACCAGGGGATGAGGGCCGACTTCATGGAGTTGGGCTGGATGATGGCCTGATCGTACTTTTCGGCGGCCAGCTGCTTGCCGAGCCGGCGGCGGGCCCCCAGCTTGAAGTCACCGTGGCCGAGCGGCATGGGGATGGCCTTGTCCACCTCGGGCATCCGCTCCAGCAGGGCCACGCACCAGGCCGGGGCCATCACATGCAGCTCGCTGTCCGGGTGATTGCTCTTGAGCGCCTTGTAGAGGCTCTGGGACATCACCATGTCGCCGACCCAGGAGGGGCCGATCACCAATATCTTCATCGCGCGTCTTCTCTCGGGACTGGCCCGGCTGTTAATCGTTACTGGGCGAGATTATGCCCCAAGAAAGGCCGAAGAAATAACAGAAGATCCCTGCCTGATGCGCAAGAGGCCTTCAGGGGCAGCACAACGGGGAGCGGGCCCATGCCCCGGCCGGGGTTTTAGGCTAGAATGGGCGCCAATCCGAGCATGACCCGCCCGCCGGGCGCCAACAAGAGTCCAGAACCCGTGAAAAAACCGACCCTGGCGGCCGTCCTGATCGTCAAGAACGAAGCCGACAACCTGCGCGCCTGCCTCGCCTCCCTCGATGGCCTGGTGGACGAAATCGTCATCCTGGACTCCGGCAGTCAGGATGAGACCCCCACCATCGCCGCCGAATTCGGCGCCCGCTTCTTCGTCAACACGGCCTGGCCCGGTTTCGGTCGCCAGCGCCGCCTCGCCCAGTCCCATGTCCAGTCGGAATGGGTGCTGTGGCTGGATGCGGACGAGCGGCTCACCCCGGAACTGAAAGCAGCCATTGCCACCGTCATGGCCAACCCGGCGGGCGACACCATCTACTCCATCCCCCGCCTCTCCTGGGTGTTCGGCCGCTTCATCCGCCACAGCGGCTGGTACCCGGATCGGGTACTGCGTCTCTACCCCAGGGCGCTCACCGGCTACAACGAGGCGCTGGTGCACGAGAAGGTGGAGGTGCGCGCCAACATGAAGATCGTCAACCTGCACGGCGACCTGCTCCACTTCACCTACCGGGATCTGGAGCACTATCTGGTCAAATCCGCCGGCTACGCCAGGGCCTGGGCCGATCAGCGCACCGCCCGTGGCAAGAAGGGTTCCCTCGGTCAGGGGCTGGTGCACGCCGTCGGCTGCTTCCTCAAGATGTACCTGCTCAAGGCCGGCTTCCTCGACGGCAAGCAGGGGCTGCTGCTGGCCATCCTCTCGGCCCACTCCACCTTCGCGAAGTACGCCGACCTCTGGATCCGCCAGCAACCACAGGCGCCGGACCAGGCACAAAAGTAAGCCGGCATGGTGACACTCCCATGACGAGACAGGGCCCCGAGGGGCCCTGTCTGCATTCTCAGCTCTCTGCCTGCCAGAACGGCGGTGCCCAGCGGGCTATCGCCGCCGCCATCGTCTTGGGATCGAGCTGGCTCATGTCTTCCGGGTGGTCGCTGTCTTCCGGCGGGCTGAAGGCCAGATGACGCCCCTCGCTGTTGAGCGGACGCCAGCGCAGCGGCGTGGCGGAGCGGTGCGCCGGGAAGAATCCTATGGTCGGCACGTCCAGCGCCGCGGCTATGTGCAGCGGCCCCGTGCTGCCCGCCACGAACAGGGCGGCGTTGGCCATCACCTGACAGAACTTCGGCAGCCCCTCGTCGGAGCGGTAGATCCAGCCGTTGCCGCCGTGGGCCAGCAGCTCGGCCGCCAGTTGCTCCGCCTTGCTCTCCTCCCCGGGCCCCGCCGTCAGCACGCACTGCAGTTCAGGGCAGGCCTGGTTGAGCTTGATGATGAGGCGCGAGTACTGCTCTATGGAGAGGTTGTTGGCCGAGCCGCCGCTGCCGGCGTGCACCATCAGCCAGGGGCGGCTCGCATCCAGCTTCAAGCGGCTGGCGATCTGCTCGCGCACCTGTTGCAGGCTCTCGGGATCGAAGCTGAGGTAGGGCCCCTGGGGCTCCACCACGCTCAGTTGCTGGTCGGCCAGGAAGCGGCGCACCAGATCCAGGTTGTACTCGTACTCCGGCTTCTGGGAGCGGGAACGGCGCTGCACCAGCCGCTGGTTGTAGAGCACCTGGGCCAGCTTGGTGGCCGGGGCCAGCCGGTAGGGAATGTGCGCCTTCCACACCAGCTTGGCGTTACGGGTGTTGGAGAAGAGGCAGATGGAGGCATCGAAGGCGGCCGCCTTGATGCGGGCCAGCAAGGCGCGTTGCTGTTCCTTGTCGGCCCGGGCACCCGGATCCAGAATGATCTCGTCGATCCAGGGGCAGAGGCGGGCCAGCGGCGCCGTGTAGGCGGGAACCAGGGCAGTCACATGACACTCCATGGAGCGCTTGAGCATGGCAAAACTCGGCCAGGCCAGCATGAAGTCACCAATCTTGTCATTGCGTACTACCAGAATACGTTTCATAAAAAATCCCTTTGCTCCCTGTCACCAATGCAGGGAGGCTTGATGCGCGGTGCGGGTATTCTTGCCTGATGCCGGGCTATTCTCAAGCGAAGACGCCGAGGGGCCCTGATTTGGGCGATCAAACCTGGGGCGTCGCGCCAGAAATCCGCGCCATCCCGGTCGCGACAAACCAGCAACAGCCCCTATAATGCGACCAATTTTCCCGGTTGCAGGAATCAGCAGCATGACCAACAAGGTAATCTATCCCGGCACCTTCGACCCCATCACCAACGGCCACACCGACCTGATTGGCCGGGCCGCCAGGCTGTTTGACGAGGTGGTGGTCGGGGTCGCCAACAGCCCGAGCAAACGGCCGCTGTTCGATCTGGCGGAGCGCGTCCTGCTGGCTCAGCAGGTGACCGCCCATCTGCCCAACGTCAAGGTGGTGGGCTTCTCCGGCCTGCTGGTGGATTTTGCCAGGGAGCAGCAGGCCAACGTGCTGATCCGGGGCCTGCGCGCCGTCTCCGACTTCGAGTACGAATTCCAGCTGGCCAACATGAACCGCCGCCTGATGCCGGAGCTTGAGAGCGTCTTCCTCACCCCGGCGGAAGAGAACTCCTTCATCTCCTCCACCCTGGTGAAGGAAGTCGCCCTGCACGGCGGCGACATCCACCAGTTCGTCGATCCCCTGGTGGCGCAGGCCATCGCCGCCAAACAGGGCAAGTGACAACGCAAACAGGCTACCCTCGGGTAGCCTGTTTGTCGGGGCAACTGGCGCAGCCCCGGTCTCCCGCCCCTGCCGTCAGTCCGGCGTGCGGTTCAGCGCCTGCTGACAGTTGAGCGTCAGCTCGTCCAGCCAGGCGTAGCGACGTCGGTACATGGCCCGCTTCTTGGCGGCCACCTCTTCCAGCGGCTTGCGCACCACGGGCTGCAACCGCACGAAGTTGGCATCCTGATCCAGGGCACCGAACTCCTGCCACAGCTCGTCATAGTCCGCCTGCAGGCAGGCTTTTTTCTTCTTGCTGTAGCGTCTGGCCTGGAAGATGTGCGCCTTCATCCGCACGGCCGAAACACGGCTTGCCCCCATGGCCCCGGCCAGCGCCATCACCAGCATCACCACCAGCGACTTGGGTCTCAGACCATGACCCGCCTTGGTCAGTGCCCGTACCTGCTCCTGGGGCCGCTCGACACCGGGCTCGGGGCCCTGCACCGAGCCTATCACCAGCGCCAGATCGTGCTCGCTGCCCGCCAGCGAGAAGGCGCAGCTGTAGAGCCGCTCCCCCTGCTCGTTGACGATGGAGAGGGCCAGTTCGGCCTCCCGCCGGAAGGTACCGTCGTGGCGCAACACCAGGCGGCAGCCGCCCTCGGGGTAGCGGCCGAGTTCGATCCCCTCCCCCAGATAGAGCGGGTCGATCAGGTCAGGATAACGGGCCAGCAGCAGCCGGTAGTGATCCTCCACCATCCTGACTCGCTGGTTCACGGTCGAGCAGGCGAAGCGATAGGGTCGCATCGGCTTGTCGAGCAGCTCGGGGTAGTGGGCAGGCAGGGCCCTCAGGGGTTCTGTCTGAAACAGCTCGAACACCCGGTTCAACTGCGGCCGGTAGAGCAGACTACGCAGCACGAACTTGCCACGATTGAAGGTCTTGCGGGCGCTGTCATCGGGATAAAGGAAGCGGGCCATTTTTTGGGCGCAATAGTGCCCCTGCCGGGATAAATGATCCCAGTCTATTGATTCTGCTGTCATTTTTATTACCTCGCAGCCTGAACTGGCGAGATAGTAGTCATGGACGAAAGCGGCATCAACAGACTGGCAATACTCTCTTACAACTTGGCCGGATATGGCCCAAAAAACGGCAATTCAGCGTTGGCAGTGGGAGCAGAACACAGTGGTTCTCTGGCCCATCCTCACCTCGGTCAGCAGGGTATGGCAGTGGAAACAGGGCTGGCCGCCCCGGCCATAGACCTGCAACTGCTGCACGAAATAGCCCGGTTTGCCATCGGCACTGGTGAAGTCCTTGAGGGTGGTGCCCCCCTGGCGAATGGCCTCGGCCAGCACCCGCTTGATCTCGGCCACCAGGGTCCCCAACCGCTCGCCACTGATGTTGCCCGCCGCCCGCTTGGGGTGAATGCCGGCGGCATAGAGCGCCTCGTTGGCGTAGATATTGCCCACCCCGACCACCACCTGGTTGTCCATCAGGAACTGCTTGATGGCGGTGCTGCGCCCCTTGGCCCGCGCCCGCAGATAGTCGGCGCTGAAGGCGTCGGTGAGCGGCTCGGGCCCCAGCTTGGCCAGCAGGGCATGCGCCTCGGCGGGTTCACGGGTCCACAGCAGGGCGCCGAAACGGCGCGGATCGTTGAGCCGCAGCAGCTTGCCGTTGGCGAGCTCTATGTCCACGTGATCGTGCTTCTCGGCCGGGGTGCCTATATCCAGCACCCGCAGGCTGCCGGACATGCCAAGGTGCAGGATGGCGGTGCCAAAATCTGTCTCCAGCAGCAGGTACTTGGCGCGGCGGCTGACCCTGTGGATGACGAGATCCACCAGCTCCTGGATCTCGCCAGGCACGGGCCAGCGCAGCCGGCCATCCCTTACCACCACACGGGTCACCTTGATGCCGGTGAGCCAGGGAGAGATCCCCTGGCGGCTGACTTCGACTTCCGGTAATTCAGGCATAGACAGGCCTCTCGCTCACGGCAGGGTTCAGGGGGTGGGACGCAGCAGGTTGCGGTACTGCTCCTGGCTCAGGCTGAGCCAGGTCGAAGGGGACAGCAGGGCGGCAAACTTGCCGTCGTCCTGATAGAGCCCCACTTCAACCGGGTCGCTCTGGCCGGCGACCCATATCTTGAGGGTAACAGGGGTGCCGCGCACGGCCCCGCCCGGGGGCAGCAGCCAGCCCTGCCATGTCTCGATGCGGGCGGCCAGCTGGGCGCTGCTGAGCCCCAGATCCGGCCCGCTGCGCCAGCCCTGGCCGATCCGCTCTATCTGCCAGCTAGGCCCCTGCCAGGTCAACACCACGGCAGCTTCGGGCAGCAGGGGACGCGACCGCTGGGCGCTGTTCTCCTGCTGGGCCTGCTCCAACCGGTGCAGCAGGGTGATCACTATCAGCACCACCACTATGATCACGTTATTCCAGCCTTTGCGGCTCAATTTGAACATGGCAAGCCTCCCTTTGAAGCGGCAGTGTACTGAATTTCACCCATAAAAAAACCCGGCACTAAGCCGGGTTTTTTGGGAATGCAGCATCAAGTAATTACTTGATTTTGCCTTCCTTGTAGATCACATGCTGACGAATAACGGGATCAAATTTCTTGATCTCCATTTTTTCGGGCATGGTGCGCTTGTTCTTGGTAGTGGTATAGAAGTGACCAGTACCGGCGCTGGAGTTCAGGCGAATCTTATCGCGAATACCTTTAGCCATGATCTAATTCCTTATACCTTAACGCCGCTGGCACGCAGTTCAGCCAGAACCACTTCAACGCCGCGCTTGTCGATGATACGCATGCCTTTTGCGGATACGCGCAGGCTTACGAAGCGTTTTTCACTCTCAACCCAAAAACGGTGAGTGTGCAGGTTCGGCAGGAAACGACGCTTGGTAGCGTTGTTAGCGTGCGAACGGTTGTTACCAACTGCCGGGCGCTTGCCGGTTACTTGGCATACTCTAGACATGTCAGTCTCTCCAAATCTTACTTCATTGCTCGAGCAAATATCTGCCCCGCTGGCCTTCGATTGCGGGGCAAACAGAAGGCGGCATTTTATACAGCATCCGTGATCAAAGATCAACTAATACAGTGCCAGAGCCCAGTCATAACCAACCACGCTCTGCGAAAGAAACCGTGATGCCGTCACCGATCACCAAGTGATCCAGCACTCTGATATCGACCAAGGCCAGGGCGGCCAGGATCCGATCCGTGATCTGGCGGTCGGCCCGACTGGGCTCGGCTACGCCGGACGGGTGATTATGCGCCAGAATCACGGCGGCTGCATTATGTTTGAGCGCGATCTGCACGATTTCCCTGGGCCAGACGCTCGCCGAATCCAGGGTGCCGTAGAAAAGTTCAACAAATTGAATCACTCTGTGCTGGTTATCGAGCAATAACAGCGCAAACACCTCCCGCGGCCTGTCCCGCAGTTGAGCCTGCAGATACTCCCGGGTCAACTGGGGAGAGGTGAGGGCCTCCCCCCGTTGCAACTGCTCGGCAAGATGCCGTCTGCCCATCTCCAGCACCGCCTGCAACTGGGCATATTTGGCCGGTCCCAGCCCGTGAGCGCCGCAAAAAGCCTGCTGCTCGGCCCCGAGCAGCGCCCGCAAGGATCCGAACTGCAGCAACAGCTGGCGGGAAAGATCCACCGCACTCAGGCCGCTGACCCCGGTGCGCAGGAAGATCGCCAGCAATTCCGCATCGGACAGCACCCCCGCCCCACGGCGCAACAGCTTCTCCCGGGGGCGCTCATCTTCCGGCCACTCCTTGATGCTCATTTGTCTCTCCCTCATGGCTATTGAGAGAAAACATAGCAAAAAATCGCGGGAGCCCGACCACAACTCCCCCATGTCAGCCTCTGTCGTCGTCCATCGCCTGTGCTATCTTAGCCGACCAGTCAGAGTGAGCCGAAAGAGAAGCAGCAGATGAGATTGGCCGATAAACGCATCCTGTTGGGTGTCAGTGGCGGGATCGCCGCCTACAAGAGTGCCGAGCTGGTACGTCGCCTGAAAGATCAGGGGGCCGAGGTGCGGGTGGTGATGACCCGCTCCGCCAAGGAGTTCATCACTCCCTTGACCCTGCAGGCCGTCTCCGGCCACCCGGTCGCCGACAGCCTGCTGGATCCGGCCGCCGAGGCGGGCATGGGCCACATCGAGCTGGCCAAGTGGGCGGATCTGGTGCTGATCGCCCCCGCCAGCGCCAACCTGATGGCGCGCATGGCCGCCGGCATGGCCGACGAGCTGCTGACCACCCTCTGCCTGGCCACCCCGGCAACCGTGGCGCTGGCACCGGCCATGAACCAGCAGATGTATCGCAACGCCGCCACCCAGGCCAATCTCGATACTCTGGCCAGCCGCGGCATCCTGCTGTGGGGGCCGGACTCCGGCAGCCAGGCCTGCGGTGACGTGGGTCCGGGCCGGATGCTGGATCCCCTCGAACTGGTGGAGCGCTGCTGCCAGCAGCTGACTGCCGAGCCGCTGCTGGCGGGGGTCAAGCTGCTGCTCACCGCCGGGCCGACCCGCGAGGCGCTGGATCCGGTGCGCTACATCAGCAACCACAGCTCCGGCAAGATGGGTTACGCCATCGCTCGCGCCGCCCGCGAGGCGGGTGCCGAGGTGACGCTGGTGAGCGGCCCGGTCGCCCTGGCCACTCCCCAGGGGATTGAGCGGGTCGATGTGGAGAGCGCCCTGCAGATGCACCAGGCGGTGATGAGCCGGGTTCATGAGTGCGATCTCTTCATCGGCTGCGCCGCCGTGGCGGACTATCGCCCGGCCCAGGTCGCCAGCCAGAAGATCAAGAAGACAGGTGACAACGACCAGATGGCGCTGACCCTGGTCAAGAATCCCGACATCATAGCTGCCGTGGGGGCACTGTCAGACAAGCCCTTCACCGTCGGATTTGCCGCCGAAACCGTGGATGTGGAACAATACGCCCTCGACAAACTGCGACGTAAGCGGCTGGACATGATCGCCGCCAACGACGTGTCCCGCGCGGGTCAAGGCTTCAATGCCGATGACAACGCCCTGACCGTCTTCTGGCAAGGGGGTCAGGCCGCCCTGCCCCTGGCCGACAAGCTGACGCTGGCTCGTCATCTTGTCGCCCTGATTGCACGCCACTATCGACCCTGAGTCACTGCCACTGGCGGCGGACTCAAGGCGATCGGCATCGCATTGACAACATGCTGGGCGACCCAAGGGCGCCCACTGAACCACTCGATCGCCCCCGGGCGATCCAATTGAAAAACGATTCATGACGACACAAATTGAACTGAAAATCCTGGATGCCCGCATCGGCACCGACTTCCCGCTGCCTGCCTACGCCACTCCGGGTTCCGCCGGCATGGATCTGCGCGCCCTGCTGGATGCACCGATCACGCTGGCCCCGGGCGACACCACGCTAGTGCCGACCGGGCTCGCCATCCACATTCAGGATCCGGGTCTGTGCGCCACCATCTTGCCCCGCTCCGGCCTGGGTCATAAGCACGGCATAGTGCTCGGCAACCTGGTCGGCCTCATCGATTCCGACTACCAGGGCCAGCTGATGGTCTCGGTCTGGAATCGCGGCAACGACAGCTTCACCATGCAGCCAGGGGAGCGCATCGCCCAGCTGGTGATCCTGCCCGTGGTGCAGGCCAGCTTCCAGCTGGTCGATGAGTTCAATCAAAGTGAACGGGGTGAAGGTGGGTTTGGTTCTTCTGGTCGCCAATAACAAGACCACACAGGCCCCTGGGGTCTGTGTCTAATAACAGAATCAAGCCATTGTTTTTTTAGGGGAATCCATGGCAAGCAGTAACCAGAAACAGAGTCGGCGCGATCAGATCCTGCAGGCACTCGCCCACATGCTGGAAACCAGTCCGGGCCAGCGCATCACCACGGCGCGCCTCGCGGCCGAGGTGGGTGTGTCCGAGGCTGCCCTCTATCGGCACTTTCCGAGCAAGGCGCGGATGTTCGAGGGGCTGATCGACTTTATCGAGGATTCCCTGCTGTCACGGGTCAACCTGATCATGGCCGAAGAGAAGGACACCATGGCCCGCTGCCACCATATACTGCAGCTGCTGCTGGTATTCGCCGAGCGCAATCCCGGCATCACCCGCATCCTCAACGGCGACGCCCTGCTGGGCGAGCACGATCGGCTGCGGGATCGCATCAGCGCCCTGTTTGACAAGCTGGAGACCCAGCTCAAGCAGGCTCTGAGGGAGAAGCGGCTGCGGGAAGGCCAGGGCTTCCAGCTCGATGAGACCATGCTGGCCAACCTGTTGCTGGCCTATGCCGAGGGACGGATCAGCCAGTTCGTCCGTTCCGAGTTCAAGCTCAAACCCACCGCCGGGTTTGAAGATCAGTGGCAGTTTATGCGCAGCCAACTGCTGCAAAGCTGAGTAGCCAGAGGCACGGATCGACCAAGACGTCCGCTCCGAGTTCAAGCTCAAGCCCACCGCCGGGTTCGAAGATCAGTGGCAATTTATGCGCAGCCAACTGCTGCAAAGCTGAGTAGCCAGAGGAGCGGATCGACCAAGGCGTCCGCTCCGAGTTCAAGCTCAAGCCCACCGCCGGGTTCGAAGATCAATGGCAGTTTATGCGCAGCCAGCTATTGCAGAGTTGAATGTGCAATCGTCGGCGGCCATGCCGGCGCAGATGGACTGGAACACAAAGGGAGGCCTTGGCCTCCCTTGTTTTTTGTGGCAGCTTGCTATGGCACAAAATAAGCACCAGATGCGACCCAGGTTGTCGCGTTCCGGTGTTAGATTCATGCGCCATAAACCTTTATACCAACAGGACATCCTATGGAACCCGAGATCATTACCGAAGCGCAGACCTGGCTGGTCAACAACCAGGGGCTGATCATCGAGTACGCGGTCAACATCGCCGCCGCCCTGCTCACCCTGCTGGTCGGTTACATCGCCGCCAATATTCTCAGCGGTGGCGTGGTCAGAGTGATGCAGACCCGCAAGCTGGATGCCACAGTCACCCACTTCGTCGGCAGCATCCTCAAGTACACCATTCTGGTGTTCGTGGTGATAGCGGCCCTGGGCCGAGTCGGGGTGCAGACCGCCTCCTTCGTCGCCATCATAGGTGCCGCCGGTCTGGCCATAGGTCTGGCGCTGCAGGGGTCCCTCTCCAACTTCGCCGCCGGTTTCCTGCTGATCATCTTCCGCCCCATCAAGGCGGGCGAGTTTATTGAAGTAGCGGGCACCAACGGCGTGGTGCAGTCCGTCCAGCTGTTCACCACCACCCTCACCTCCGGTGACAACAAGATGGTGGTAGTACCGAACTCCGCCATCCTCAACGGCACCATAGTCAACTACTCGCGCATGGATACCCGCCGGGTCGACATGACCTTCGGCATCGGCTACGGCTCTGACCTGCGCAAGGCCAAGCAGATCCTGGAGCGACTGGTGAACGAGGACCCACGCATCCTGAAAGATCCGGAAGCCGTCATCGCCGTCGCCGCCCTGGCCGACTCCTCGGTCAACATAGTGGTGCGGCCCTGGGTCAAGACTGGCGATTACTGGGGTGTCTGGTTCGACTTCCACGAGAAGGTGAAGCTGGCCTTCGATGCCGAGGGCGTCGAGATCCCCTTCCCCCAGATGGTCATGCACATGCAGAAGACCCAGGCCTGAATCCAGTCATGATGGCCACAATGCCAGCCTCCGGGCTGGCATTGTCGTTTCCGGGGCAGGGGAAAAGCCAGCCACCGCCAGGACGGTCTGGCCCCTGCCCGACACCCGTTCAAAGGCGGCCGCGTCATCCCATCTCCGGCACCTGGTGCGCCCCGCCTCCCCCCTGCCACATTGAAACCCCTTTCAACCTGACGAGACCGGCGAAGCATGAGCCAACGCAAGATCTCATGGCCTCTGCTGACTCATAATCGCAGCGTTTTGGTTGTAAACTCCTTCGATGCAGACAATTGGTAAAGCTCTGTTACACGGGCCGCACCATGTGCTCGGTATAATGGGCCCGGTATAGTGCTCGAATAATAAGGTTTGGCGGGAGCCTTGCCTGCAAGGTTCAAACACAACTTGGAAGATCGGTAATCCTATGAAAAATATCAATCCAACCCAGACCCAGGCCTGGCAGGCACTGGAAGCCCACTTTGCAGCGAACAAAGAGACCCGGCTGAAAGATCTGTTCGCCCAGGATCCCCAGCGTTTCAACAAGTTCTCCCTCACCTATCAAGGCGACATCCTGGTCGACTACTCCAAGAACCTGATCACCGAGGAGACGCTCAAGCTGCTCATCGATCTGGCCAAAGAGACCGATCTGCGCAGCGCGATCGATGCCATGTTCAACGGCGACAAGATCAACATGACCGAGGACCGCTCCGTCCTGCACGTGGCCCTGCGCAACCGTTCCGACCGCCCCATAGAGTGCGACGGCAAGGATGTGATGCCGGAAGTGAAGGCCGTACTGGCCAAGATGAAAGGCTTCTGCGAGAAGATTATCTCCGGCGAGTGGAAAGGCTACACCGACAAGGCGATCCAGCACGTGGTCAACATCGGCATCGGCGGTTCCGATCTGGGTCCTGTGATGATCACCGAGGCGCTGCGCCCCTACAAAAACCACCTGCAGATGCACTTCGTCTCCAACGTCGACGGCACCCATATCGCCGAGACGCTCAAGAAGATCGATCCGGAAACCACCCTGTTCCTGGTGGCCTCCAAGACCTTCACCACTCAGGAGACCATGACCAACGCCCTGACCGCCCGCGACTGGTTCATCCAGATCGCCGGTGACAAGGCACACGTGGCCAAGCACTTCGCTGCCCTCTCTACCAACGGCAAGGCCGTGGCCGAGTTCGGCATCGACACCAACAACATGTTCGAGTTCTGGGACTGGGTTGGCGGCCGCTACTCCTCCTGGTCCGCCATCGGCATGCCCATCGCCCTGTCCGTCGGTTTCGACAACTTCGAAGCCCTGCTGCAAGGCGCCTTCGAGATGGACATGCACTTCGCCACTGCCTCCTATGAGCAGAACGTGCCTGTGCTGCTGGCGCTGATCGGTCTCTGGTACAACAACTTCCATGGTGCCGAGTCCGAAGCCATTCTGCCCTACGATCAGTACATGCACCGCTTCCCTGCCTACTTCCAGCAAGGCAACATGGAATCCAACGGCAAGTACGTGGATCGCAACGGCAAGCCGGTTGACTACCAGACCGGCCCCATCATCTGGGGTGAGCCGGGCACCAACGGCCAGCACGCCTTCTACCAGCTGATCCACCAGGGCACCAAGCTGATCCCCTGTGACTTCCTGGCGCCGGCCATCAGCCATAACCCTATCGGCGACCACCATCCGAAACTGCTGGCCAACTTCTTCGCCCAGACCGAGGCACTGGCCTTCGGCAAGAGCAAAGAACAGGTCGAAGCCGAGTTCCTGGCTGCTGGTAAAACCCTGGAGCAGGTCAAGGATCTGGTGCCGTTCAAGGTGTTCGAAGGCAACCGCCCGACCAACAGCATACTGTTCAAGAGCCTGACCCCGAAGACGCTGGGTGCCCTGATCGCCATGTACGAGCACAAGATCTTCGTACAGGGCGCAATCTGGAACATCTTCAGCTTCGACCAGTGGGGCGTGGAGCTGGGCAAACAACTGGCCAACAAGATACTGCCGGAGCTGGGCAGCAATGACGCCGTCACCAGCCACGACAGCTCCACCAACGGTCTGATCAACACCTGGAAATCCTGGAAAGCCTGATTTTCCAAGTCTTTCTGAATGCAAAAGCCCCGCTCATTGAGCGGGGCTTTTTATTGCCGGGAGCTGGCGTTGCCATCCTGTGGAGATCTGGCCAGGTGTCTAAGCCAGCCAGAAGACGGGGATCGTCACCCCCGCCCTTCCATCGCCAGCATGGCCGGCTTTAGCCGCCAACAGCGATGCGCTTCATGTCTTTCATATAGCCACGCAGGGTCTGGCCGATCTGCTCGATGGGGTGGTTGCGGGTCGCTTCATTCGCGGCCAGCAGCGCCAGGTTGTCCACCGCCTTGCTCTCGGCACGGGCACTGCCCAAATCACCAGCCTGAAGGGTCGGCATAAAGTGCTCACGCAGCAGCGGCACGGCGGCGTTGGCGAACAGGTAGTTGCCGTACTCGGCGGTGTCGGAGATCACCACGTTCATCTCGTACAGACGCTTGCGGGCGACTGTGTTGGCGATCAGCGGCAACTCGTGCAGGGATTCGTAGTAGGCGGACTCTTCATAGATGCCGGAGGCCACCATGGTTTCGAACGCCAGCTCGACACCCGCCTTGACCATGGCCACCATGACCACGCCGTTGTCGAAGTACTCCTGCTCGGCGATCTTGCCCGCATAAGCCGGGGCATTCTCGAAGGCGGACTTGCCGGTCTCTTCGCGCCAGCCGAACAGCTTGGCATCGTCTTCGGCCCAGTCGGCCATCATGCCGCGGGAGAATTCGCCGGCGATGATGTCATCCATGTGCTTCTCGAACAGCGGACGCATCAGGGTGCGCAGTTGCTCGGACAGTTCGAAGGCGCGCAGCTTGGCCGGGTTGGACAGACGGTCCATCATCAGGCTGATGCCACCCTGCTTCAGGGCCTCGGTGATGGTCTCCCAGCCGAACTGGATCAGCTTGCCGGCGTAGGCCGGATCGGTGCCCTCGGCAACCAGCTTGTCGTAGCAGAGCAGGGAACCTGCCTGCAGCATGCCGCACAGAATGGTCTGCTCGCCCATCAGGTCGGATTTCACTTCCGCCACGAAGGAGGATTCCAGCACGCCCGCACGGTCGCCGCCGGTGGCGGAGGCCCAGGCCTTGGCGATGGCCATGCCTTCACCCTGGGGATCGTTCTCCGGGTGAACGGCGATCAGGGTCGGTACGCCGAAACCTCGCTTGTACTCTTCACGCACCTCGGTACCCGGGCACTTGGGCGCCACCATGACGACAGTGATGTCGGCGCGGATCTGCTGACCCTCTTCCACCACGTTGAAACCGTGAGAGTAACCCAGGGCGGCACCCTGCTTCATCAGCGGCATGACGGTCTTCACCACGTCGGAGTGCTGCTTGTCCGGGGTCAGGTTCAGTACCAGATCCGCGGTCGGGATCAGATCTTCGTAGGTACCGACGACGAAGCCGTTGTCGGTGGCCTTCTGCCAGGAGGCGCGCTTCTCGGTGATGGCGGCCTTGCGCAGGGCGTAGGAGATGTCCAGCCCGGAGTCGCGCATGTTCAGACCCTGGTTCAGACCCTGGGCGCCACAGCCCACAATCACCACCTTCTTGCCCTTGAGCGCCGCACAACCGTCAGCGAACTCCTCGCGCTGCATGAAACGACACTTGCCCAGCTGGGCCAACTGCTGACGCAGGTTCAAGGTGTTGAAATAGTTAGCCATGGTGATTGCTCCGTTCGATTGATTCCATGCCGGGTAGCGGCGTTGTCCAAACCACTATAGCGCGGGACACTTATTGCCTGAACTGATATATTCGAAACAGTACGTTGCATAAATTGAAATGTGACTCTTGGCAATCTCAGGCCGTTTTTCCCGCCCGGTGCAGCTGCCTGAACGGATATAGTCGGCACAAGCGCCGCTGCAGGAATTCAAAGATGGACCTTCGCAATCTCGAGCTGTTTCTCCACCTCGCCGACTCCCTCCACTTCGGCAAGAGCGCCGATGCCATGGCGGTCAGCCCCTCCACCCTGAGCCGCGCCATCCAGCGGCTGGAGCAGGAGACCGGCTGCGTGCTGTTCGAGCGGGACAATCGCAGCGTGCGGCTCACCCCGGCCGGGGAGAAGTTGCGGGAGTTCGGTGGCAGCCTGCTGCAGGAGTGGCGGCGGCTCAAGCAGGAACTCAGGCGCAGCGACGAGCCGTTGCAGGGCCGGCTGCGGGTGTTCTGCTCGGTCACCGCCAGCTACTTCCTGCTGCCCGAGGTGCTGGAGCGCTTTCGTCGCCGCTATCCCCAGCTCGAGATCAAGCTGGAGACCGGCGACCCCGCCCTGGCAGTGGACAAGATCCTGGCCGACGAGGCCGATCTCGCCATCGCTGCCAGACCGGATGCGCTCTCTGCCAAGCTGGAGTTCGCCAGCCTGCAGCAGGTGCCGCTGGTGTTTATCGCCCCCCGCAATGCCCCCCAGCAAAGCCAGTGGTTCTCGCAGGGGGAGCCCGACTGGGAGCGGCTGCCACTCATCCTCTCGGAGCAGGGGCTGGCCCGCAAACGCTGTGATCAGTGGTTTCGCAACAAGGGCATAGCCCCCAACATCTATGCCGAGGTCGCCGGCAATGAAGGCATAGTCGCCATGGTCGCCCTCGGCTTCGGCGTAGGCCTGGTGCCTGCCGCCGTGATCGACCACAGCCCCATGGGGGACAAGGTGCGCATCGTCGACCCCAAGCCTGCCCTCAAGCCGTTCGATGTCGGCATCGCCGTGCTCAAGAAGCGGCTGGAGGAGCCGCTGATCCGCGCCTTCTGGAACACGGCCCGCGGTCAGGGAGGACTGCGCTGACTCCGGGATGGCCCCAGCATCAGTGTCAAATGTGTCAGTATGAAACCCCTGGAGAAGAGGGGACACTGGCCGGCAAACCCATCCACCACAGAGGACCATGCCGTGAGCCAGCATCTTGTCGAAATCCAGAGTGCCATCCTGTTTGCAGAGTACCTGCAGAGCCTCGGAGTCCAGCGCACCTCGCTCGATCGGGAGCAGGAGATCTATGTGCAGGACAGGCACCTGGCCACTGTGTTGTGCATCCAGGGTGAGCTGAGATTTTATCTGCGTGCCAATGCCCTGGCCCGGTCGTGATCCGCAATGGGTCACAGAATGAACGCCTGAAGCGTATTAGACTGGCACCATACGTCACCCTCGCCTCGGGGGTCGCCATGAGGAGTGCCCATGAAAGCAAGCGGCCTGGATCGGCTCTTCAAACCCCAATCGATTGCCGTCATCGGTGCCTCCAGTGACCCCCAGAAGGCCGGGCATGTAGTCATCCGGCATCTGCTCGCGGGCCAGTTCAAGGGCCCCATACTGCCGGTCAGCCCCCACTGCCGGGCCGTCGCCGGCGTGCTCGCCTATCCCGATATCGAGAGCCTCCCCCTCTCTCCGGATCTTGCCATCGTCTGCACCCGGCGCGAGCGGGTACTGCCGCTCATCGAGGAGCTCGGCAAGAAGGGGACCGGCGCAGCCATCATACTGGCCGCCCAGTTCTCCGGCGACGAGCGCCAGCGGCTCAGGCAGCTCTGCCAGCAATACGGCATCCGCCTGCTCGGCCCCAACAGCATGGGCATGCTGTTGCCCGGGCAGGGCATCAACGCCAGCTTTTCCCCCATAGCCGCCACCCCGGGGCAGGTGGCCTTTTTGTCCCAATCGGCGGCCGTCAGCACCACTATTCTCGATTGGGCCAAACAGCGGGAGATTGGCTTCTCGGCCTTCGTCTCGCTTGGGGATCACTGCGACATCGACTTCGGCCAGCTGCTGGATCAGCTCTCCCGCGACGGGGCAACCCGCGCCATCCTGATCTACATGGACAAGCTGCACGATGCCCGTCACTTTCTCTCCGCCGCCCGCGCCGCCTCCCGCAACAAGCCCATTCTGGTACTCAAGAGCGGCCGCCACGATCCGGCCAACGGCCTCGACAACGTCTATGACGCCGCCATCCGCCGGGCCGGCATGCTGCGGGTCCGGGATACCCATGAGCTGTTTGCCACCGTCGAAACCCTGAGCCACTCCTTGACCCTCAAGGGGGAGCGACTCGCCATCCTCTCCAACGGGCGCGGTCTGGCCAACATGGCCGCAGACGTGCTGCTGGCGCGCGGTGGCAAGATGGCCATGCCTCCCCTGGACATAGGCAGCGATGCCGATGTGGAGGCCTACAGAACCGCGCTGGACGATCTGCTGCAAGGAGACGGGGCCGATGCCATTCTGCTGATCCACGCCCCCTCCCTTACCGCCCGCGGTGCAACCCTGGCCAGCAATCTGATCGATTTCCTCAAGCAGCACCCCAGGGCAAGGCGTTTCAATATCCTGACCAACTGGGCGGGAGAATACTCGGCCCAGGAGGGTCGCCGCTTGTTCAATGAGGCGGGGATCCCCACTTACCGCACCCCGGAGAGTGCAGTCACCGCCTTCATGCACATGGTGGAATATCGCCGCAACCAGAAGCAGTTGATGGAAACCCCCGCCTCCCTGCAAGGGGACAGGCTAGATGTCGAACGTTGCCAGCAGTTGCTCCGCCAGGCGCTGGATCGCAAGCAGCGGGTACTGGATACCCACCTGGCACAACCCATCATGCAGGCGGCCGGCCTCTCCACCCTGTCGACCTGGATCGTTTCCGATGCCATCGAGGCGGCGCTGACCGCAGAGCAGATAGGCTATCCGGTGGCGGTGAAGCTGCGCTCACCTGACATAGCCCACAAGTCCGAGGTGCACGGTGTCATGCTGAATCTGCGCACCTCGGCGGAAGTGGCCCAGGCGGCGGATGCCATCCTGGACCGGGTCCGCCAGCACGATCCGGGGGCCCGAATAGAAGGCTTGCTGGTGCAACGCATGGCGCGCCGCAGCGGGGGGCTGGAGCTGCGGATCCGCTTGCAGCAGGATCCCGTGTTCGGCCCCGTCATCCTGCTCGGGGAGTCAGGCGCCGAACCCCACGAAATGGTCGCGGCCCTGCCACCGCTCAACCAGGCTCTCGCTCGCTACCAGATCATCGGTGCCCTCAAGAACGGCAAGATCCGCGAACAGGCCAGTCCGGTACGACTCGATATCGATGCCCTCGGCCAGGTCTTGTGCCAGCTCTCAGAACTGCTGCTGGCCTTCCCCGAAATCCAGGAGCTGGATCTGCACCCGCTGCAGGCCTGTGGTGAAGAGATGGTGATCCTGGATGCCAGGTTGGTGCTGATGGAAGAGGGTCGGCAGATGCTGCCACTGGCCATTCGCCCCTATCCCACCGAACTGGAGGAGGGTGCCTGGCTCAAGGATCAGAGCCATGTCCTGCTGCGCCCGATCCGGCCGGAGGATGAACCGGCCCACAAGCAGTTCGTGCTCAAGGTCTCCGATGAGGACAGATACAAACGCTTCTTCGCCGACGTGGGGGAGCTGGGGCACGAAGAGCTGGCCCGCATGACCCAGATAGATTATGACCGGGAGATGGCCTTCGTCGCAGTCGGACAGGAAGGCGCCTTCAACCAGCAGATCCTGGGAGTGGTGCGCGCCATCTCCAATCCGGACCAGTCTGACGCGGAATTCGCCATCCTGGTGCGATCGGATATGAAAGGGCTGGGGCTCGGCAAGCTGATGATGGAGAAAATAGTGCGCTACGCCAGAGAGCGCGGCATCGGCCAGCTGTCGGGCATGACCATGCCCAGCAATCGCGGCATGATCAACCTGGCCAAGCGGCTGGGTTTCCAGATCGACATCCAGCTGGAAGACGGCGTAGTCAATATGGTGCTGCCCTGTGCAGATCAGGGCCGATGAAGGTGGGATTCGGTTATAAATCAACCGAATATAGATGCAGGCTGTGAATTTCAGGCAATAAAAAACCCCGCTCGATGAGCGGGGTTCTTCGTGTTGGGTGCCTGGCAGTGTCCTACTCTCGCATGGCGAATGCCACACTACCATCGGCGCTACCGCGTTTCACTTCTGAGTTCGGCATGGGATCAGGTGGTTCCACGGCGCTATGGCCGCCAGGCAAAAAACTTCAATCTCGGAAAGCTGACGTGAATAACGACTTGGCCTTATTGGCTGGTCGCTATCACTGAATTTGAGTAGTTCGTTCTATTTGCTACAAGCCTTAGAACACTTCTTGGGTGTTGTATGGTTAAGCCTCACGGGTAATTAGTATGGGTTAGCTCAACACGTCGCCGCGCTTACACACCCCACCTATCAACGTTGTGGTCTCCAACGGCCCTTTAGGACCCTCAAGGGGTCAGGGATGACTCATCTCAGGGCTCGCTTCCCGCTTAGATGCTTTCAGCGGTTATCGATTCCGAACTTAGCTACCGGGCAGTGCCACTGGCGTGACAACCCGAACACCAGAGGTTCGTTCACTCCGGTCCTCTCGTACTAGGAGCAACTCCCTTCAATCATCCAACGCCCACGGCAGATAGGGACCGAACTGTCTCACGACGTTCTGAACCCAGCTCGCGTACCACTTTAAATGGCGAACAGCCATACCCTTGGGACCGACTTCAGCCCCAGGATGTGATGAGCCGACATCGAGGTGCCAAACACCGCCGTCGATATGAACTCTTGGGCGGTATCAGCCTGTTATCCCCGGAGTACCTTTTATCCGTTGAGCGATGGCCCTTCCATTCAGAACCACCGGATCACTATGACCTACTTTCGTACCTGCTCGACCTGTCCGTCTCGCAGTTAAGCTGGCTTATGCCATTGCACTAACCTCCTGATGTCCGACCAGGATTAGCCAACCTTCGTGCTCCTCCGTTACTCTTTGGGAGGAGACCGCCCCAGTCAAACTACCCACCAGGCACTGTCCGCGAGCCCGATTCAGGGCCCTGCGTTAGAACATCAAACATACAAGGGTGGTATTTCAAGGACGGCTCCAGCGCAACTGGCGTCACGCCTTCAAAGCCTCCCACCTATCCTACACATGTAGGTTCAATGTTCAGTGCCAAGCTGTAGTAAAGGTTCACGGGGTCTTTCCGTCTAGCCGCGGGTACACCGCATCTTCACGGCGAATTCGATTTCACTGAGTCTCGGGTGGAGACAGCATGGCCATGGTTACACCATTCGTGCAGGTCGGAACTTACCCGACAAGGAATTTCGCTACCTTAGGACCGTTATAGTTACGGCCGCCGTTTACCGGGGCTTCGATCAAGAGCTTCGCTTGCGCTAACCCCATCAATTAACCTTCCGGCACCGGGCAGGTGTCACACCCTATACGTCCACTTTCGTGTTTGCAGAGTGCTGTGTTTTTGATAAACAGTCCCAGCCATCTGGTCACTGCGACTCCCAACTGCTCCATCCGCAAGGGACTTCACTGTCAAGAGCGAACCTTCTCCCGAAGTTACGGTTCTATTTTGCCTAGTTCCTTCACCCGAGTTCTCTCAAGCGCCTTGGTATTCTCTACCCGACCACCTGTGTCGGTTTGGGGTACGATGACTTGTAATCTGAAGCTTAGAGGCTTTTCCTGGAAGCAGGGCATCAATGGCTTCACCACCGTAGTGGCTTCGTCTCGTGTCTCAGTGTTGTGTCTCCGGATTTGCCTAGAAACACCACCTACGCACTTTCACCAGGACAACCGTCGCCTGGCCCACCTAGCCTTCTCCGTCCCCCCATCGCAATTACAAGTCGTGCAGGAATATTAACCTGCTTCCCATCGATTACGCCTTTCGGCCTCACCTTAGGGGTCGACTCACCCTGCCCCGATTAACGTTGGACAGGAACCCTTGGTCTTCCGGCGAGGAGGCTTTTCACCCCCTTTATCGTTACTTACGTCAGCATTCGCACTTCTGATATCTCCAGCATGCCTCTCGACACACCTTCGCAGACTTACAGAACGCTCCCCTACCACTCACACATAAGTGTGAATCCGCGGCTTCGGTGCCTGGTTTGAGCCCCGTTACATCTTCCGCGCAGGCCGACTCGACTAGTGAGCTATTACGCTTTCTTTAAATGATGGCTGCTTCTAAGCCAACATCCTAGCTGTCTGAGCCTTCCCACATCGTTTCCCACTTAACCAGAACTTTGGGACCTTAGCCGGCGGTCTGGGTTGTTTCCCTCTTCACGACGGACGTTAGCACCCGCCGTGTGTCTCCCGGATATTACTTACTGGTATTCGGAGTTTGCATGGAGTTGGTAAGTCGGGATGACCCCCTAGTCCAAACAGTGCTCTACCCCCAGTAGTATTCGTCCGAGGCGCTACCTAAATAGCTTTCGGGGAGAACCAGCTATCTCCGAGTTTGATTGGCCTTTCACCCCCA
>NZ_CP144265.1:4390000-4462500 GCF_046581335.1 Aeromonas sp. DSM 116730
GTCAGCACTGTCGCCCCCGTGGTCGTCAGGCCGGAGAAAGATTCGAAAAAGGCCTCGGAGACCGACATGTTCGGCACGTCGCTGATGATGAAGGGGACGGCCCCCACGCTGCCCAGCACCACCCAGAACAGCACCACTATGAGGAAGCCTTCCTTGGATCTGAGGTCTTTCTTCTGATGGCGATTGGGGAACCAGAGCAGGGCACCGAGCAGGAGGGCGATGAAGAAGGAGTTCACAAACTCGGCACCGCCACCATCGCGATACCCAAAAGCAACCATCGCTGGCAACAGCATGGTCGAGCTGAACAGCGCGACCAAGAGACCAACGATACGAATGATGCTCAGAATCTGCATTCCGGCTCCCCCTTCAGGCTAAAAGAGCGATGGATTCTAGCCATCTAAGGGGCGAAGAGATACCCGGCCATGGGTTCGGTCTGTCATTTCCTGATCCACCTGACTCCAGATGGCCGCATCCCAAGCCACCTGCAGGCGAACCTGCTGACCATAATCGGCGGCCAGCAACTGACCCTGGTGGGTCGAGATCAGGGCTTCCACCGCCCCCATGTCGCCATAGTCGCAGCAGATAAGGGAAGGGGTTTGCTGGCGCTTGATGCGGGTCTCGAGCCGCTTGAGCGCAGCCCCCACCCCGCCGCCATAGGCCTTGACCAGGCCGCCGGTCCCGAGCAGGACGCCACCGTAGTAACGCACCACCACGGCCGCTATCTCGCCAATGCCAGCCCCCATCAGCTGGGCCAGCATGGGTTTGCCGGCGGTGCCCGAGGGTTCACCGTCATCGCTGAAGCCATAGACCTGGCTGTCTTGTGGAGCCCCGGCGACAAAGGCCCAGCAATGGTGCCGGGCCGTCGGGTGCTGCCGCTTCACCTCGCCGATCCAGGCCTTGGCGGCCTCGACCGTCGGCGCATGGGCAATCAGGGTGATGAAGCGACTCTTCTTGATCTCCTCGCAAAGCTCCAGCGGCGCGGCCGGAATGGCATAGTTTGCGGCCATCAGAGCCCTGCTTGCCTGGTGAGGTTCTCCACCCCGTCCCCATGCAGGACGACGTTGTCCTCGATCCGGATGCCACCGAAGGGGCGCAGCGCCTCGACCTTGTTCCAGTTGACCCGCTTGCCCTGCTCGCTCTGACGCAGCGGCTCCAGCAGGCTGTCGATGAAGTAGAGGCCGGGTTCTATGGTGAACACCTGCCCCACCTCCATCACCCGGGTGCAGCGCAGGTAGGGGAACTGCTCGGGCGCCGCCAGGTGGGTACCCCGCTCGTCCTGCATGAAGCCACCGGCATCGTGCACCTGCAGGCCGAGGAAGTGCCCCAGGCCATGGGGGAAGAACACATTGGTGACACCGGTGTGGATCATCTCGTCCACCGACATGTCCACCAGCTCGGTGGCCTGCAGCAAGCGCGCCAGTCTGTGGTGCATCTGCAGATGCAGCTCGCTGTAACGGCGACCGGGTTTGATCTCCGCGATGATCTCCTGCTGCTGCGCATCCAGCGCCGCGATGAGATCGGCAAACTCGCCCCGGCGCCAGGCCCAGGTGCGGGTGATGTCGGAGGCATAGCCGTGATAATCCGCCCCGGCATCGATCAGGAAGGAGTGGCGCTCCGCATCCGGTACCCGCTGGGTCGACAGATGGGTGTAATGGAGGATGGCCGCGTTGCGGTTGATGGCGACTATGTTGCCATAGGGCGCCTCATTGGCCCCCTGCCCGACTGCCTTCATGTAGGCCAGGTTGATCTCGAACTCGCTCGCCCCCGCCATGAAGGAGTCCTTGGCCGCAATGTGGCCGCGCACCCCGAGCCGATTCGCCGCCCGCAGACACTCCAGCTCATAAGGCGTCTTGTAGGCACGATGGTAGTGCAGGTAGTTGAGCACCGCCTCCGGATTGGGCTGCCCCAATCCCACCAGCTGGGCCACCTCGAGATGACCGCCCAGATAGGCCCACTCCTGCTTGTCGGCTGGCAAGTGATCCGCCACCTGCTCCGGCTTGGTCAGGAAGCGGATGTCGAAGAAGTCGACCCAGAAGGCATTGGGCAGGTCCGCCACCTTGTGCCAGAAGTCCACCGGCCGGTAGAACAGCAGCACCGGTTTGCTCACCCCGTCCACCAGCAGCCAGCAGTGGGGATTGTCCAGCACCGGCAACCAGGCCTTGAAGTGCGGATTGACCTTGAAGGGGTAATCCTGATCGTCGAGGAAGATGCGGTGGGTCTGGCCGGAGTGGATGGCCAGTCCGCTGAGCCCCTGTTGTTGCAGAATGTCGCGGGTGCGCTGCTGCAGGGTGTCGAGGTGCTGGGCAAAAAGTTGGCTGTAGCTGCTCATGGCGTCCTGCTCCGAGGTGAATGTGATAGCAGCATAACACCAAGCTCGGGGCGGCTCGACCCGTCAAGCTGCCGCTTCGTGAGGTAACGCATGCGTTACAAAGTGTTTGTTATCAACAGAAAACCAACCATTAACAAATCAAAAACAATTCAATACACTGCCGGTAGACAGTAGATATCAGCAGTCAGGAACGATTCATGCAAAACCTTTGTCTGTGGAAACCGGATCAGGACAGGATGCAGCACTCCAACCTCCACCAGTTCATGGCCGAGGTCAACCACTTCCACGGCCTGCAATTACGCAGCTACGCCGACCTCTATCAGTGGTCGGTGGAGAAGACCACCCGTTTCTGGCCGCTGGTGTGGCAGCACTGCGGCGTCAAGGGAGAGCTGGGGGACATAGTGGCGGAGAACCGCCAGGAGATGCAGCGCGCCCGCTGGTTCCCCGACAGCCGGCTCAACTTCGCCGAGAACCTGTTGCGCCGCCAGGACGAGAGCCCGGCCATCATCTCCCGCCTCGAAGGGGGGGTGAGCCAGACCCTGAGCTGGGCCGAGCTCGGCGATCGGGTGGCCCGACTGGCCCAGTGGCTGCGCAGCCAGGGCATAGGCCGTGGCGACGTGGTCGCCGCCTATCTACCCAATATTTCGGAAACCGTGGTTGCCATGCTGGCCACCACCAGCCTGGGCGCTATCTGGACCTCCACCAGCCCCGACTTCGGTGAAGCCAGCGTGGTGGAGCGCTTCGGCCAGACCCGGCCCCGGGTGCTGTTCGCGGTGGATGGCTACCGCTATGGCGGCAAGGCCATCGATATTCAGGCCAAGGTCGCCAGCGTAGTGAGCCAAATCGACAGCATAGAGCAGACTGTGATGATCCCTCTGCTCGGCAACCCCCTGCAGCTCGGTCACGACTGGCATCAGGTGCTGGCGAGCCAGCCCGGGGCCCAGCTCGCCTTCGAGTCCATGGCCTTCAACGATCCTCTTTATATCCTCTATTCATCCGGCACCACGGGCAAACCCAAGTGCATAGTCCACGGCATAGGCGGCACCCTGCTACAGCATCTGAAAGAGCACCAGCTGCACTGCGACGTCAAGCCGGGGGAGCGGGTGTTCTACTTCACCACCTGCGGCTGGATGATGTGGAACTGGCTGGTGAGCGCGCTTGCCTCCGGCGCCACTCTGGTGCTCTACGATGGCTCTCCCTTCTACCCAGACGGCAACGTACTCTGGGATCTGGCCCGCGACGAACAGGTCAGCCTGTTTGGCACCTCCGCCAAGTACCTGGATGCCCTGCACAAGCAGGGCTACACCCCCATCAACACCCACGACTTGCCACACTTGCGGCTTATCTGCAGCACCGGATCTGTGCTCTCGCCGGAGGGGTTTGACTATGTCTATCAGGGGATCAAACAGGATGTGCAACTGAGCTCCATCTCCGGCGGCACCGACATCTGCTCCTGCTTCGTCATCGGCAACCCGCTCAGCCCGGTCTATCGCGGCGAGAGCCAGGGCCGCGGTCTCGGCCTCGCGGTGCAGGTGTTCAACGAGGCGGGCCAGCCGGTACAGGGCGAGAAGGGGGAGCTGGTCTGCACCAAGCCCTTCCCGGCCCAGCCCATCTACTTCTGGGGCGACGAGAACGGCGACAAGTACCACGCCGCCTACTTCGAGCGGTTCGACAACATCTGGTGCCACGGGGACTGGATAGAGCTGACCCCGAGCGGCGGCATCCTCTTCTACGGCCGATCCGATGCCACCCTCAACCCGGGGGGCGTGCGCATCGGTACCAGCGAGATCTACCGCTACGTGGAGCAGCTGGACGAGGTGGAGGAGAGCATCGTCATCGGCCAGCAGTGGCAGCAGGACGAGCGGGTGGTGCTCTTCGTCAAGCTCAAGCCCGGCCTAAAGCTGGACGAGCCCCTGCGCGAGCGCATTCGCCAGCAGATCCGCGAGCACAGCACGGCCCGCCACGTGCCCGCCCGCATCCTGCAGGTGGATGCCATCCCCCGCACCAAGTCCGGCAAGATAGTCGAGCTGGCGGTGCGGGAGGTGGTGCACAACAGGCCCGTCAACAACACCCATGCCCTCGCCGACCCCGAGGTACTGAACCAGTATCGCAACAGGCCGGAACTGGCCAGTTGATAAATGACTCATATCCAGAGCAGGCGCCGCAAGGCGCCTCTCTTTTGCCCGTTTTGTGATGAGGAGCTTTTACTCGAGATCTGTTAAACAAATGTTTTAAATAGGTGTTGAAAATGTCTCCTTTTGGATCAATAGTGAGCCTCGCCCCCTGCTGGGGAGAAAGGAGCAAAGCCCCCCACCGCGTGGGAACAAGGAGACACTCTCATGATCTACCAAGGCGAAACCCTGTCGGTCAGCTACCTCGAACACGGCATTGCCGAGCTGAGGTTTGATGCCCCGGGTTCAGTCAACAAGCTGGATCGCGCTACCCTGCTCTCGCTGAGCGAAGCGATCGCCGCATTAAAACAAGAACGTGAACTAAAAGGTCTGATCCTCACCTCTGGCAAAGACGCCTTTATCGTCGGCGCCGACATCACCGAATTCCTGGAACTGTTCGATCTGCCGCAAGAAGATCTGCTCGGCTGGCTGAAAAAAGCCAACGACATCTTCAGCGCCATCGAAGATCTGCCGGTGCCGACCCTGTCCGCCATCAAGGGCCACGCCCTGGGCGGCGGCTGCGAGACCATACTCTCCACCGATTTCCGTCTGGCTGACACCACCGCCAGGATCGGCCTGCCCGAGACCAAACTCGGCATCATGCCGGGCTTTGGCGGCACAGTCCGTCTGCCGCGCCTTATCGGCGCCGACAACGCCCTGGAGTGGATCACCACAGGCAAGGATTACCGTGCCGATGACGCCCTCAAGGTAGGTGCCATCGACGCCGTGGTCGCCCCCGCTGCGCTGCAGAGCGCCGCCGTGCAGATGATGAGAGATGCCATCGCGGGCAAGCTGGACTGGCAGCGCCGTCGCGCCGCCAAGAAGGCCCCGCTGCGTCTCTCCAAGCTGGAAGCCATGATGAGCTTCACCACAGCCGCCGGCATGGTTGCCGCCGTGGCGGGCAAGCACTATCCGGCGCCCATGACAGCAGTCAAAACCGTCGAGGCCGCCGCCGGCATGAGCCGCGACGAGGCGCTCAACATCGAGGCGCAAGGCTTCATCAAGCTGGCCAAGACCGACGTAGCCAAGGCGCTGGTCGGCATCTTCCTGAACGATCAGCACATCAAGGCGCTGGCCAAGAAGGCGGCCAAGCAAGCTGCCAAGGCCACCAGCCACGCCGCCGTACTGGGTGCTGGCATCATGGGGGGCGGCATCGCCTACCAATCCGCCAGCAAGGGCATTCCGGCGGTGATGAAGGACATCAACGAGAAGGCGTTGGCGCTTGGCATGGGCGAAGCCACCAAGCTGCTCAACGGCCAGCTCGAGAAGGGCCGCATCGACGGCATCAAGATGGGCCAGGTGCTCTCCGCCATCACCCCCACCCTGAGCTATGACAGCGTCAAGCACGTGGATCTGGTGGTCGAAGCCGTGGTCGAGAATCCCAAGGTGAAGGCCGCCGTGCTGGGCGAAGTGGAAAGCGTTATCGGCGACGACGCCGTGCTCGCCAGCAACACCTCCACCATCCCCATCTCCCTGCTGGCCAAGGGGCTGAAGCGCCCCGAGAACTTCTGCGGCATGCACTTCTTCAACCCTGTGCACCGCATGCCCCTGGTGGAGATCATCCGCGGCGAGCAGACGTCGGACGACACCATCAACCGCGTGGTGGCCTATGCCGCCGCCATGGGCAAGTCCCCGGTGGTGGTCAACGACTGCCCGGGCTTCTTCGTCAACCGCGTGCTCTTCCCCTACTTCTTCGGCTTCAACAAGCTGGTCGCCGATGGCGCCGACTTCGCTGCGGTCGACAAGGTGATGGAGAAGGAGTTCGGCTGGCCCATGGGCCCCGCCTATCTGCTGGACGTGGTCGGCATCGACACAGGTCACCATGCCGGTGACGTCATGGCGCAAGGCTTCCCGGCGCGCATGAGCAAGGAAGGTCGTACCGCCATCGATGTGATGTATGACGCCAGCCGCTTCGGTCAGAAGAATGGCAAGGGCTTCTACGCCTACGAGCAGGACAAGAAGGGCAAGCCGAAGAAGGTGGCCGATGTGGCCGCTTACGAGCTGCTGGCTCCCATTGCCAAGGCGAAGCAGGAGTTCGACAAGGACGCCATCATAGCCCGCATGATGATCCCCATGATCAACGAGGTGGTGCTCTGTCTGGAAGAGGCCATAGTCGCCACGCCGGCCGAGGCCGACATAGCGCTGGTCTACGGTCTGGGCTTCCCTCCCTTCCGCGGCGGCGTGTTCCGCTATCTGGACACCATAGGTCTGGATCGCTACGTGGCCATGGCCGACCAGTATGCCGACCTGGGCCCGCTCTACCGCGTCAGCGACAAGCTGCGCGAGATGGCCGCCCAGGGCAAAACCTTCTACTGATTGCGGAAAGGAGATCCATTCATGAAAGACGTAGTCATTGTCGACTGTATCCGGACCCCCATGGGCCGGTCCAAGGGCGGCGCCTTCCGCAACGTGCGTGCAGAAGATCTGTCCGCGCACCTGATGAGCTCCATCCTGCTGCGCAACCCCAACCTCGACCCGAACGAGATCGAGGATATCTACTGGGGCTGCGTGCAGCAGACCCTGGAGCAGGGCTTCAACATAGCCCGCAACGCCGCCTTGCTGGCCGGTATTCCGAAGCAGGTGGGGGCGGTCACCGTCAACCGTCTGTGCGGATCCTCCATGCAGGCGCTGCACGATGCGTCCCGCGCCATTCAGGTGGGTGATGGTGACATCTTCATCATCGGTGGGGTCGAGCACATGGGCCATGTGCCCATGAGCCACGGCGTCGACTTCCACCCGGGCATGGCGAAATCCGTGGCCAAGGCCTCCGGCATGATGGGGCTGACCGCCGAGATGCTGGGCAAGCTGCACGGCATCAGCCGTCAGCAGCAGGACGAGTTTGCCGCCCGCTCCCACCGCCGCGCCTATGCTGCCACCCTGGAAGGACGCTTCGCCAAGGAGATCGTCGGGCTGGAAGGCCATGATGCCAGCGGCGCCCGCTTCTTCTATGACTACGACGAAGTGATCCGCCCGGAGACCACGGTCGATGTCCTGAGCCAGTTGCGCCCTGTGTTCGACCCGGTCAACGGCACAGTCACCGCAGGCACCTCCTCGGCCCTGTCCGACGGCGCCGCCGCCATGCTGGTGATGAGCGCGGATCGCGCCAAGGCGCTGGGCCTCACCCCCCGCGCCCGGGTGCGCGCCATGGCCATCGCCGGCTGTGACGCCGCCATCATGGGTTACGGCCCGGTGCCGGCCACCCAGAAAGCGCTCAAGCGTGCCGGTCTGACCGTTGGCGATATCGACCTGTTCGAGCTGAACGAGGCGTTTGCCGCCCAGTCTCTGCCCTGCGTCAAGGATCTCGGCCTGCAGGATCTGGTCGACGAGAAGGTGAACCTGAACGGCGGCGCCATTGCGCTGGGCCACCCGCTCGGCTGCTCCGGTGCGCGCATCTCCACCACCCTCATCAATCTGATGGAGGAGAAAGATGCCACGCTAGGGGTCGCCACCATGTGTATCGGTCTGGGTCAGGGCATAGCCACAGTGTTCGAGCGGGTGTGATCTAAGCGGCTCACACCAAGCGTGAGCCCGCATTGTCTTTTTGGGGTCGGCCCGTCCGGCCCGTTGTCGAGTCTGTGGAGCGCGCCACACGGGGTGCGCACCTGCCGTCGGAATCTGCGTGTTGGCCGGCCCGTTTGGGTCGGCCTTTTTTATTCCGTTATCCCGATCAGGGCCGATTCGGGGGCTATATTGCCCATAACTTCACATTAGAGGGGGGCCTTGCTTGCTTTTTGCTCCCCCGACAGGTTCAATCTGCACAAAAAAATGGGTGGATGCACATACATATGTCAACGAGCAAACAACTGCTTATCGTCGACGACGATCAGGAGATCCGCGAGCTGCTCAACGAATACCTGACCCGGGCGGGTTTTCAGGTACTGACGGCGGCCGAGGGCAACGAGATGCGCCAGCAACTCGCCCTGCACAGCCCGGACCTCATCATTCTCGATATCATGATGCCAGGCGACGACGGCTTTACCCTGTGCCAGCAGATCCGTCGCGACTCCCAGGTACCCATCATCATGCTCACCGCTGCCTCCGATGAGGCGGATCGGGTGATCGGCCTCGAACTCGGCGCAGACGACTACATCGCCAAGCCGTTCAGCCCGCGCGAGCTGCAGGCCCGCATCAAGGCGCTGCTGCGCCGTGCCGAATTCCGCCAGCCGGAGAAAGAAAAAGAGCCGAGCCGCCGCCTGCGCTTCGCCGACTGGACCCTGGACACCCTGAGTCACCAGCTGACCCACGACGACGGCAGCCTGCTGGATCTCTCCGGCAGCGACGCCCTGCTGCTCGGCATGTTCCTGCAGCAGCCCGGCGTGGTGCTGGACAGGGACACCATCTCGGATGCCACCCGTGGCCGCGAGAGCCTGCCCATGGAGCGCGGCATCGACGTGCAGATCAGCCGTCTGCGCCAGAAGCTGGGTGACAACGGCAAGAGCCCGCGCATCATCAAGACCATACGCGGCAGCGGCTACATGCTGATCGCGGAAGTACACGAGATCCCGTGAAGGGTAAAAAGGTAGCAACAGCATGCTGACTGGCAAGAGGCACGAGAGCCCATGAGAGGTCGGCGATTCTGGCAGGCACTGGTCCCCCGCTCCCTGCTGTCACGGATGCTGCTGCTGTTGCTGCTCGCCATCCTGCTCTCCCAGACCATACTCACCGGCATCTGGATGCAGCAGATCCAGAAGCGGGAGCTGGAGGGCATGCTCAGCACCACCCGCAACCTGGCGCTCTCCGCCGCCTCCACAGTCAACTTCTTCAAGTCTCTGCCGCTGCAATACCGCCACATAGCCCTGGATCAGCTGCGCAACATGGGGGGCAGCCGTTTCTTCGTCTCCCTGAATGAAGAGGAGATCCACATCAGCGCCATCCCGGACAGCGAGCGCAAGACGCTGGTGCTCAAAGAGGTGGAGGAGGTGCTGACCCGCAAGCTCTCCGACGCCATGGCGATCAAGGTGGACTTCTCGCGGCCCGAGGAGCTGCACGTCTTCAACAACGACACCCTGCTGGCAGATCTGCCCTCCTCCTGGGCCCGCTATACCCTGTCGCTGGAGCCCATCAATCCGCCGGTGCTGGTGACCCAGATCGAGATAGAGCCGGGTGAGTGGCTCTATCTGGCGGCCCTGCTGCCCGCCCCCTACATGACGCTGGATGACACCGTCATGCCGAGCAACCAGGTGCGCTTCATCGCCCTGATGACTGTCTTCCTCTGCTTCTTCACCTTCATGCTGGTGCGCTGGCAGACCCGGCCCCTGCGTCGCCTCGCCAAGGCGGCGGTCAACCTCGGCAAGGACATAGATCAGCCCTCGCTCAAGGAGGAGGGCGCCTCCGAGATAGTGGCGGCGACCCGCGCCTTCAACATCATGCAGCAGCGCATCCGCCGCTTCATAGACGACAGGGAGCGGCTGTTCAGCTCCATCTCCCACGATCTCAAGACCCCCATCACCCGGCTGCGGCTGCGGGTCGAACTGCTCGACGACGAAGCCCAGATAGCCAAGTTCAACAAGGATCTGGACGAGCTGGAGCTGATGGTGAAGGGGGCGCTGCAGACGGTGAAAGAGACCGACATTCACGAGAACCTCGAGCTCATCGATATCAATGCCCTGCTGGAACAGATGGCGGAGGCCATGAACCTGCACGAGGATCTGCTCACCATAGAGGGGCACTGCAAGTGGCCCTATCGCGGCAAGCTGCTAGCCCTCAAGCGCTGCATCGGCAACCTGGTGGACAACGGCATCAAGTACGGCCACCGGGTGCGCGTCATCCTGATGGATGACGAAGAGATGCTGATCCTCTTCATCATGGATGAGGGCCCCGGTCTGCCGGAGGATCAGTTCGAGCGCATCTTCGAGCCCTACTACCGCCTAAGTACGGATTCCGCCGGAACCGGGCTGGGTCTTGGCATAGCCCGCAACATAGCCCACGCCCACGGCGGCGATCTGGTGCTGGAAAATCGCCCCCAGGGCGGCCTGCAGGCCACCCTCTCCCTACCAAGGCAGTAACGCTTATGAAGTGGTTGTCTTTTTCTGTCATCGCCCTGTTGTCTCTGCCCGTCGGCGCCTCCCAGCGCATCGGGGTGCTGCACTGGTGGCGTGCGGTCGGCACCGGCCACTCTCCTTCAATCAAGGCAGTCACAGTATGAAGTTGTTCCCGTTTGCCATTGTCGCCCTGCTCTCCCTGCCCGTCGCCGCCTCCCAGCGCGTCGGGGTGCTGCACTGGTGGCGTGCGGTCGGCACCGGCCACTCTCCTTCAATCAAGGCAGTCACAGTATGAAGTGGTTCCCGTTTGCCATTGTCACCCTGCTCTCCCTGCCCGTCGCCGCCTCCCAGGTGGAGGTGTTGCACTGGTGGACCTCCGGCGGCGAGGCCAAGGCGGTGGAAGTGCTCAAGTCGGAATGGGCCGAGCAGGGCAACCAGTGGAACGACTTCGCGGTGCAGGGCGGCGGCGGCAAGAGCGCCATGACGGTGCTGAAAAGCCGGGCGCTGGCAGCCAATCCGCCGGAGGCGGCGCACCTCAAGGGCTATGAGCTGCACGAGTGGGCCAGCCTGGGTTTCCTGCGCGACCTCAGCCCCATGGCCGAGCACCTCGGCTGGTACCCGCAGCTCTCCCCCATGGTCCGTGACACCCTCAGCCAGAACGGCGCCCTGATGGCGGTGCCCACCGGCATCCACAGGGTCAACTGGCTGTGGCTCAACCGCAAGTTGTTCGAGCGGCTGGGACTGACGCCCCCCACCGACTGGGAGCACTTCATGACGGTTGCGGAGCAGCTCAAGGCGCAGGGCGTCACGCCGCTGGCCATCGGCAACGAGCCCTGGCAGCTGGCGGTGCTGTTCGAGACGGTGGCACTCGGTGAAGGGGGCAAGGCCTTCTATCGCAAGGCCTTCCTGGAGCAGGACAGCGCCACCCTGACCGGCCCCGACATGGTGCGGGTGCTGACCCGCTTCCAGCAGCTGCGCGCCTATGTGCCGGAAAAATACGCCGGCCTGAAGTGGCACCAGGCCACCAACCTGCTGGAGAGCGGCGGCGCCGCCATGCAGATCATGGGGGACTGGGTGAAGGGGGAGCTGAGCGCCGGCAACTACAGACCCGGAGAGGACATCGACTGCCTGCCAAGCCCGGGAAGCCAAGGCCTCTTCAGCTACAACCTGGACTCCATCGCCATGTTCAAGCAGCGGGATCCGGCCCAGCTGCAAGCCCAGGGCGAGCTGGCCCGCCTGCTGATGACGCCACGATTCCAGGAGGAGTTCAACCGGGTGAAGGGCTCCATCCCAGCCCTCACCCAGCCTGACATGAGCAAGTTCGATCGCTGCGCCATCCGCTCCTACCATGACTTCCAGTTGGCAGAACGGGATGGCAACCTGCTGCCCAGCATGGCGGAGGGCATGGCCGTGCCGACCAACATGCGCCAGGGGATCATGGATGTGCTGAGCAGCTTCTTCAACGACCCCAAGGCCAACTCGGAGCAGACGGCGCAGCAGCTGGAGCGGGCCATGCGCTCGACCCGCTCGGGCGCGGAGCAGAAATGACAAAGGCGGAATAGCTCCGCCTTTGTGGGTGAATCGTCATCCGATTCAGGATTGATCGTTCTCGTCCTCATCCTCGTCGTAGTAGTCGCTGAGCTCGATCCAGAGCCCCAGCCCTATCATCACCATGGACCCGAACCAGGTGCCGGTGTTTCCGATCGGGCTGCCCAGCACTATCATGGCGAACGACAGGAACCCCATGCCTGCGTAGGCTTGCAATCTGCCGTAGGAGACCTGCATATTCACACCTCCTTGTTGAATATGGTTCAATTTTTATATTACTCATCGGGCAAGGTCTGGATAGAGCTGGATCACACTTTGGTTACATATGCTGCTCGAAGACCCTGAGGTTTGATTATTTTTTCGCCTTGAGTATCATTGGCAGCTGAATTGGTTGAAGGTTGAATATTGATGAGTGCTTTATTCTGCGACGCAACTCATGAGTTGGACGCAATCGGGCTTCGTTGCCCCGAGCCCGTGACGATAGCGCGCAAGAAGGTGCGGCTGAAGGTTGATTATTAATGAGTAATTTATTCTGCAATGCGACTCACGCGTTGGACGCAATCGGGCTTCGTTGCCCTGAACCTGTGATGATGGTTCGCAAGAAAGTGCGGCTGATGGCCGAAGGCGAGACCCTGCTGGTCAGTGCCGACGACCCTTCCACCACCCGCGACATCCCGAGTTTCTGCCGCTTCATGGATCACACCCTGATCGCCAGCGAGACAGAGCAGGCCCCCTATCGCTATCTGATCCGCAAGGGTCAATGAGCCCCTGTACCGGAGCAATCCATGACGATTACCCGAATCGGCACCACGGCCCGCTGGTCTGATGTTGTCATCCACAACGGCACCCTCTATGTGGTGGAAGTCCCCGCCACCGACGAGGCCGACATTCACCAGCAGACCCGCGAAGTGCTGAGCAGCCTGCAACGCCTGCTGGAAGCCAACGGTTCCGGGGTCGACAAGATCCTGATGGCCAACATCTATCTCAAGGACATTGGCGACATAGCCGCCTTCAACGCCCAGTGGGATGCCTGGATACCGGCCGGCACAGCGCCCGTTCGCGCCTGCGTGCAGGCCCGCCTGGCCCACGAAGGCTACAAGGTGGAAGTGCAGCTGACCGCGGCGATCTGAGCCGCCCGCCCAGCCTGGGATAGCAAAAGGCCCCGCCATCACTGGCGGGGCCTTTTCGTTACCGGTAACCGGGCGACTTAGGCAGTCGGGGTCAGGGTAATGGTCACACGACGGTTCTGGGCCTTGCCGGCGGCGGTGCTGTTGGTGGCAACCGGCTGATCCGGGCCCACGCCGCTGGTGGCGATGCGGCTGCCGGTCACGCCCTGACCGATCAGCTGGGCGGCGACGGCGTCGGCACGCTGGGCGGAGAGCTTCATGTTCAGCTCGCGGGAGCCGGTGCTGTCGGTGTGACCGACCACGTTCAGGCGGGTCTTGTCGAACTCGGCAACCACCATGGCCACGCCGGACAGGGTATTGGCACCGGCGGCTTTGAGCTGGGCGCTGGAGCTGTCGAAGGTGACATTGTTCGGCATGTTGAGGATCAGCTGATCGCCGTTGCGAGTCACGCTGACACCTGTGCCCTGCAGCTTCTCGCGCAGCTTGGCTTCCTGCACATCCATGTAGTAACCGATGCCACCACCCAGGGCGGCGCCAGCGGCCACACCGGTCAGTATGCCCTTCTTGCGATCACCCTTGCTGGAGGAGAGCGCGCCCACGGCAGCGCCGGTGGCGGCACCGGCCAGTGCGCCCCAGGCGCCCTTGGAGGTCTGGGATTCACCGGTATAGGGATTGGTGGTGCAGCCTGTCATGGCGATGGTCAGGGCAAGTGCAGGAACCAGTTTCTTGAAATGCATGAAAAAACCTCTGAAAAAGAACGACTCTAGCCGATGGCCGCGCATTCTAACCCAGAGAGGCGCCAGAGTGTGACGCGCGCATTGCGGATATGAACAGGGGGGCCAAAGCCCCCCGTGTCATGCCGTGCACGGCATGAGTGCTGCCTGCCCGGGCAGGCCGGACATCAATATTTGATGTCGCGCGCCTCGTCACGCCCTTCCTGCTTGTTGTCGCGGTGCTCCTGACGGCAATCGGCATTGCCCACCAGGCCTTCGCGGCACTCCTGCTTGGCGTCGCGGGATTCCTGACGGGTATCCTGACGCACATCGCGGGCTTCGCGACGCTCCTGGGCCTGTTTGGTTGCCTGTGCAGGCAGGGCAGCCAACAAGGCTGTGGCTGCAAGCAGCGCGAATACTGTCTTCTTCATGGTGGCTCCTTGGCTAAACGAAATACACCGGCTTGGGATGTCTGAATTATACACTGGGGTCAAGATAACCGCGGGACGGGCGCCAGCATGGCGACCCGACAGGGAGGCGGCTTGTCAGGATCAATATTTGACGTCGCGGGCCTCGTCTCGGCCCTCCTGCTTGCTGTCGCGATGATCCTGACGGCAATCGGCATTGCCGACCACGCCTTCACGGCACTCCTGCTTGGCATCGCGGGATTCATCCCGGGTGTCCTGACGCACGTCACGGGCATCACGGCGCTCTGCGGCCTGTTCGGTTGCCTGCGCCGGCAACGAGGAGAGCAGGGCGCTGGCAGCCAGCAAGATAAAGGCACATTTCTTCATGATTAACTCCACGGGGTCGACGAGATGGCGGGGCATCCGGCAACTGATTTATATGAATTCACGGGTGGTGGTGTCTGGCGAGTTACCCGCCAGCAGGCTCGCAGGCCCTTGGGGGCGGCGAGCCGGCTCGGCTGAGAGCCCGATATGCCGCTTGCGGGCTAATCGGGCGCGCTCATCAGCGTTTGACGTCGTTGGCTTTCTCTCTGACGTCCTGTTTGACTTCACGCTTGTCCTGACGGCACTCGTAGTTGTCCTTCTGGTCGGCTTCGCGACAATCCTGCTTGGCATCGCGGACCTCGGGACGCACCTCCTGACGCACATCGCGGGAGTCCTGGCGATCGGCCGCATGAGCAGGCAGGACGGCCAGCAGAGAGCAAGCCGCCAGGATCAGACTGCCGGCCGTGCGAATGCGAGATGAATTCAGTGACATGGATTAACCCTCAATGTTGATGGACCGATTTTGAGCAGGAGTGACTGTATGCCAGCTGTACCGAACAGCGGAAATAAGCCCCTTCCCCGCTGACACCTGGCCTGGCAGCAGCGGCCGACGAGGTGATCGCTCATCACTCCCGACGCCGGCATAAGGGCAAGGAGGATAGGGCGGCGTCATCGCGGCGGCAGGGCGGGCAAGGTGGGGCAGCGCCTGCCTCCCCCCAGATGCGGGGTTGCCGCTCGACGGCCGGTGACCCCAGAGTGGGGGACATTCCTCACGGAGCCATGCCCATGTCATCCCTGCCCCACCCCGCCCTGCTCGTCATCGACCTCCAGGTCGGCCTTCTTCACGGCCCGGAGGCGCCCCATGCCGGTGCCGAGACCCTGGCCAACATCAATCGCCTGAGTCAGGCGGCCCGCGCCGCCGGAGCCCCCGTGCTGGCGGTGCGCCACACGGGCCCGGCCGGTAGCCCCATAGCCGCCGGCAGTCCGTTCTGGCAACTGGCACCTGAACTGGCGGTCGACAAGGCCGATCGGGTGTTCGACAAGCACAGACCCAACGCCTTTCATGGCACCGGCCTCGATGGCTGGCTGAAGGAGGGCGGGGTGCAGACCCTGATAGTCACCGGCATGAAGACCCAGTACTGCATCGATACCACCTGCCGGGCGGCGGCAGATCTCGGCTACGCCGTGGTGCTGGTGAGCGATGCCCACACCTGCATGGATACCCCACAACTTGCTGCAACCCAGATCATCGCCCACCACAACGCCACCCTGGCCGGCCCCTTCGTGCGGCTGATGAGCAGCGACGAGCTGTGCGAGGCGCTGAGCCACTCCCTTCAACCCGGTTGATGACGGCCCCACAACGAAGAAGGGAGGCAGCATGCCTCCCTTTTTCGCTCAGCTCCCGACCGCTTATTCCGGCGCCCCTGACTGCTGGCACTCGGCGTGGCAGGGGCAGGTCACCAGATGATCGTTCACCATGCCCACCGCCTGCATGAAGGCGTAGCAGATGGTACTGCCGACGAAGGTAAAACCGAGCTTCTTGAGGGCCTTGGCCATGGCATCCGACTCCGGCGAGGTAGCCGGGATATCGCCGTTGCCCTGGCGCTGGTTGACCATGGGGACACCGCCGACGAAGCCCCACAGGTAGTCCGCGAAGTCGATGCCCTGCGCCTCCAGTGCCAGATAGGCGCGAGCGTTTTTGATGATCGACTGCACCTTGAGGCGATTGCGGATGATGCCGGTGTCTTGCATCAGCCGCGCCACATCCTGCTCGTCGAACCGGACAATGAGGGTGGGATCGAAGTCCGCATAGGCGCGGTAATAGCTGTCGGTGCGTTTGAGAATGGTGATCCAGGAGAGCCCCGCCTGCTGGCCATCGAGGCAGAGCTTGGCAAACAGCTCGCGCGGGTCGCGCACCGGCCGCCCCCACTGTCTGTCATGGTATTCGATATATTCCGGGTCCTTGGTCACCCAGGCGCAGCGCAGTTCCATTCCTCGTCTCCTGTTATTTTTCTCTGTCCGACTCTCTGTCCGACAGGGGGATATCGTCGGCGACATCATGGGGCTTTCATCCCGGGCCAACCAGGCCCGGCGCAGCCCCGCCCCATGAATCCCCTATAATTTCGCCTATTATCCGACCATGCCAGACGGTATACTCCTTCGGTTCACATTCAGCAAATCTTGCTCTGATTTCACTTCGCGCGAAAAACACTATGCAAAAATTCGATGTCAAAACCTTTCAGGGCCTGATCCTGCAGCTGCAGGACTATTGGTCCCGCCAGGGCTGTACCATCATTCAGCCGCTGGATATGGAAGTGGGTGCCGGTACCTCCCACCCCATGACCTGCCTGCGCGCCCTGGGCCCGGAGCCCATCGCCTGCGCCTACGTGCAACCGTCCCGCCGTCCCACCGACGGCCGCTACGGTGAGAACCCGAACCGCCTGCAGCACTATTACCAGTTCCAGGTGATCATCAAGCCGTCCCCCGACAACATCCAGGAACTCTACCTCGGCTCTTTGAAGGAGCTGGGCATGGACCCCGAGATCCACGACATCCGCTTCGTGGAAGACAACTGGGAAAACCCGACCCTGGGTGCCTGGGGTCTGGGCTGGGAAGTCTGGCTCAACGGCATGGAAGTGACTCAGTTCACCTACTTCCAGCAGGTTGGCGGCCTCGAGTGCAAGCCGGTGACCGGCGAGATCACCTATGGTCTCGAGCGTCTGGCCATGTACATTCAGGGCGTGGACAGCGTCTATGACCTGGTCTGGTCCGATGGCCCCCTGGGCAAGACCACCTATGGCGATGTGTTCCACCAGAACGAAGTGGAGCAGTCCACCTACAACTTCGAACACGCCGATGTGGACTTCCTGTTCCACTGCTTCGAGCAGTACGAGAAGGAAGCCCAGCACCTGCTGGCACTGGAAACGCCGCTGCCGCTGCCCGCTTACGAGCGCATTCTGAAAGCCGCCCACTCCTTCAACCTGCTGGATGCCCGCAAGGCCATCTCGGTCACCGAGCGTCAGCGCTACATATTGCGCATTCGCACCCTGACCAAGGCCGTGGCCGAGGCGTACTATGCCTCCCGCGAAGCGCTGGGCTTCCCCATGTGCAAGCGCACTGAGAACAAGCAAGGTTAAGGAACGGACATGGCACAACATACATTTCTGGTAGAGATCGGCACAGCTGAGCTGCCGCCAAAAGCCCTGCGCTCCCTGGCCGAAGCCTTTGCCGACAACTTCAAAGCCGAGCTGACCAAGGCCGACCTGGCCTTCGGCGACGTCGAGTGGTTCGCCTCACCGCGCCGCCTGGCGCTGAAGGTACACGCGCTGGCCAGCGAGCAGCCGAGCAAGAGCGTCGAGAAGCGCGGCCCGGCCGTCTCTCAGGCGTTCGATGCCGAAGGCAAGCCGACCAAGGCTGCCGAAGGCTGGGCCCGTGGCAACGGCATCACGGTGGAACAGGCCGAGCGTCTGGTCACCGACAAGGGCGAGTGGCTGGTCCACACCGCCAAGGTCGAAGGTCGTCCGGCCAAAGAGTTGCTGGGCGAGCTGGTTGCCTCTGCACTGGCCAAGCTGCCCATCCCCAAGATGATGCGCTGGGGCGACAAGACCATCCAGTTCGTGCGTCCGGTGTTCACCGTGACCCTGCTGCTGGATGGGGATCTGGTGCCCGCTCACATTCTGGGTATCGACTCCGCCCGCACCATTCGCGGTCACCGCTTTATGGGCGAGAGCGAGTTCACCATCGACAATGCCGACCAGTACCCGCAGATCCTGCTGGAGCGCGGCATGGTGGTGGCCGACTTTATGGCTCGCAAGGCCAAGATCAAGGCTGACGTCGAAGCGGCTGCCGCCGCCTTCGGTGGCGTTGCCGATCTGGACGACGCCTTGCTGGAAGAGGTCACCGCCCTGGTCGAATGGCCTGTGGTGCTGACCGCCAACTTCGAAGAGAAGTTCCTGGCCGTTCCGGCTGAAGCGCTGGTGCACACCATGAAGGGTGACCAGAAGTACTTCCCGGTCTACGACAAGAGCGGCAAGCTGCTGCCGAAGTTCATCTTCGTCACCAACATCGAGTCCAAGGACCCGAGCCAGATCATCAGCGGCAACGAGAAGGTGGTTCGCCCCCGTCTGTCTGACGCAGAGTTCTTCTTCAAGACCGACCTCAAGCAGACCCTGGCCTCCCGCCTGCCGCGCCTCGAAACCGTGCTGTTCCAGCAACAGCTCGGTACCGTCAAGGCCAAGGTCGAGCGCATCGAGACCGTCGCCGGCTTTATCGCCGAGCGCATCGGTGCCAACGTGGCTCAGGCCAAGCGTGCCGGCCTGCTCTCCAAGTGTGATCTCATGACCAACATGGTCGGCGAGTTCGCCAGCACCCAGGGTGTCATGGGGATGCACTACGCCCGTCACGATGGCGAAGACGAAGTGGTGGCCGTGGCCCTCAACGAGCAGTACATGCCGCGCTTCGCCGGTGATGCTCTGCCGTCCGCTCTGGAAGCCTGCGCCGTCGCGCTGGCCGACAAGCTCGACACCCTGGCCGGCATCTTCGGCATCGGCATGCTGCCCAAAGGCGACAAGGATCCCTTCGCCCTGCGCCGCGCCGCCATCGGTGCCCTGCGCATCATGACCGAGAAGCAGCTGGACCTGGATCTGGTTGAACTGGTGGAAGAGGCCGTTCGCGTCTACGGCGACAAGCTGACCAACAAGACCGTCGTTACCGACGTGGTCGACTTTATGCTGGGCCGCTTCCGCGCCGCCTATCAGGACGAAGGCATCGGTGCCGATGTGGTGCTGGCCGTACTGGCCCGCCGCCCGACCCGTCCGCTCGACTTCGATCGTCGCGTCAAGGCCGTCAGCCACTTCCGCACCCTGGATGCCGCCCTGGCCCTGGCCGCCGCCAACAAGCGCGTGAGCAACATTCTGGCCAAGGTCGAAGGCGAGTTGCCGACTGCCGTCAAACCGGAACTGTTGCAGGATGCCGCCGAGAAAGCGCTGGCCACCCAGGTTGCTGCACTGCAAGCCGAACTGGCTCCGCTGTTCGCCGCCGGTGACTATCAGGCCGCCCTCACCCGTCTGGCCGCCCTGCGCGAACCGGTCGACACCTTCTTCAACGAGGTGATGGTGATGGCTGAAGACGAAGCCCTCAAGGCCAACCGTCTGGCGCTGCTGAACAACCTGCGCAACCTGTTTCTGCAAGTGGCGGATATCTCCCTGCTGCAGTAATTTGGGTTGGGTTGATTGAAATAAAAAACGGCGCCGTTAAGGCGCCGTTTTTGTTTTGAAATATCCAAGTATTGACTAGCTATATTGTCCCCAATCTCTTGGTACAAACCAATTTGGTGGCCATGTCACAAATTCGCTTGGGCAAAAATTCTGGTTTAAAAATTCCATTTTTGAGACTTGACCTGGCAAAAGTGAGAGCACATGGTTCTTCTCATCACTTTCATAATCCCAAAGATGATAACGGTTGTCTTTATTGTGAGCTCGGCGACTGGGGCCGAAGTCCATAGGAGCACATAAACGCACTAAGGGCCTACCGTCCTCTTTAGAAAAGAAAGTTAGCCTTATTTTTGTTTTGGCATGAATTACATCAATAAATTGAGCTTCTTGCATAACCCCTCCTTTTAAATGACAGGAAACTCAATATAATCATCAACCTATAGTTTTTTCATGTTGCAACTCACAAGTCTCCATAAAGGGAGGATTATTACTCCATGAATGCTGGGGTATTGAAAATCCGTAGGTTCGATTAGCCGTCAGGCGTAATCGGATGTTCGCGTGAAAGCCAAAAGCTGGGACACCCACCTAGCTCCAGCTTTGACAACTCACGCCTCCTCCACCTTTCTTAAACCGTGAGACCCGAGGAGAGAGCCGCCATGACCATCGCCCGTTCACGCCAGATCAGCCTCGCCGATACGCCTTACTACCACGTGGTCAGCCGCTGCGTCCGGCGCGCCTTTCTCTGCGGCCAGGATGCTCACTCAGGCCAAAGCTACGAGCACAGACGCCAATGGGTTGCCGACAAGCTGGGCCAGCTGTCGCAGGTCTTTGCCATCGGCATCTGCGCCTATGCCGTGATGAGCAATCACTATCACCTGGTACTCAAGGTGCAGGCCAACATTGCCCATGAGTGGAGTGAACGGGAAGTGGCAGAGCGCTGGTCTCGCCTGTTCCAGTGGTCCTTGCTGGTGCGGCGCTGGTATCAGGGAGAGGAACTGATAGCACCCGAGCTGGACGTTGTGCAGCAGCTGATCGCCCAGTGGCGGGAGCGCCTCCATTCCATCAGCTGGCTGGTGCGCTTGCTGAACGAGTCGCTGGCCCGCCAGGCCAATCAGGAAGACGGCTGCAAGGGCCACTTCTGGGAGGGGCGCTTCAAAAGCCAGGCCCTGCTCACCGAGTCGGCACTGCTGGCCTGCATGACCTATGTCGACCTCAATCCCATTCGAGCTGGCATCGCGACCACACCGGAGGAGAGCGACTTCACCAGCATCCAGCAGCGTATCGAGCAAGCCGCTGATCTAGCCACACAGACCCCCTTGCTGCTGCCTTTTGCGAGAGAAGGTAAGCCAGAGGCGCTCCCCTGCTGCTTTACCGATTATCTGGCGCTGGTGGATTGGACTGGGCGAGCCATTCGCCTCGATAAGCATGGCCATATCCCGCATCATCTCGCACCTGTGCTCCAGCGCCTGGGCATAGAAGAGGGACAATGGTTGGGGCAAGTCACCCTGTTTCGGCGCCACGGTATCAGAGCCATTGGTGACAAGCTTTGCTGCCAGCGCTACGCCGCCCATTGTGGCCAGACGCGATGTTACCAACCCAGTCCTTGATACCTGAAAAACTCGCGAGTTCACCACCCATCCATCAATGACAGCGGCCCTCTTTGACACTGTACGGGCACTGATTACCAACTGGCAGCCACTGACGCTCGCTCAAGCTCACAGCTCGCACTACCACCGCAGTTTCATGCCTTCCATCCCCGGAATCAGCCTGCACACAAATGGGGTTTTCAGGTTATCCGCCATTTCCCATCAGGTGGGTGTCCCAAATAAGAGACCGGTGTCCAAATGAGAGAATTGGTGGGTGTCCCAATTAAGAGACCAATTCAGGGAGGAGAGGATGCCGATCCTCGGTGTCTATCGGTGGGGTTATGTTTTGGAGGGGATGGATTGGACGGCAAGGCAATCATGCTTTCTGCGCCTTCATTCAGCCCCGGTTAATATCTGAAAGTCAGGGGGCTATATAATGGCGAAACATCTGTCATTGGATTGACCGGAATAGCTGTCGGGTCAAGTGATAGAAAAACATATTGGCAGCATTTTCAATATGCATCACTGCAAAGGGCACTTTCATGAAACGTCACCTTATCCTTCTTGGCGCCATTCTGGTACTGAGCGCTTGCTCCTCCACTCCCAGCAGCGAATATACGAAAGCGGGTGCCTCAGAAGCCCAAAGAACAGATGCCTTATCCGAGTGCCAATATCAGGTCAAACTCAACAAGATCGAGGATGAAGAGCAGGCAGAGCTGATCAACCTGTGCATGCAAGGCAAAGGCTTCCGTCTGACCCCGGTTGAATAACCCCCTATGACCGCCTGAAACAATATCTGCCCAATGTAAAAACCCCATATGATGACCATGTTTGGGGCTTTCAATCCTTAAGCCGCAATGGAAAGGCCGCAATCAATCAACCTGTGGCCAAGCTCCCGACTCACAGCCCCCCCGGCAAGGCTGTGACTCCTCAAAGCACGATGCCGAGCTGCCGTTGCAACTGCCGCTGCCCCTTGGGGGTCAGGGTCAGTTCACGGCTCTCCAGCCCGCGTACCAACCACCCCTTGTCCAGCATATGGCTGAGCAGGCGGGCACCTAGCTGGCCACCAAGATGCATGCGTCGCTCGCTCCAGTCGAGACAGTGGCAGGCGAAGGGGCGCTTGCCAGTCGCCATGCAGTCGATGCCAAGCTGACCGAGATGTTGCTCCCCCTGCGGGGTCAGCCCATAGCCCTCAGCCTCCAGCCAGCCCTGGCTCATCAGGCCGTCATGAAGCCTCACCCCCAGCTCGCCCGCCAGATGGTCATAACAGCTACGGGCAAAGCGCAGCCGCTCCGGGGTCTTGCTCCTGAGCGCCCCCGTGCCCATGTCCACCAGCCCCATCAGTTGCTCCACCACCAGCGCCACCTCATGGCTCGCGATGCGGTAGTAGCGATGCTTGCCCTGCCGGACACAGGCCGTCAGCCCCTGTTGCTGGAGCCGGGCCAGGTGGCTGCTGGCGGTTGACGCCGACACCTCGGCCATCAGGCTCAGCTCGGTCGCCGTCCAGGCGCGCCCATCCATCAGGGCGCACAACATGCGGGCGCGACTGCCATCGGCTATGGCGGCCGCCACCTGCGCCAATCCTTGTTCCAGGCTCTCCAGCTTGCTCATCTCGCTACTCTCTGCTTGCCCCTGTCATTGCCACTCGGCCGTGATCCTGCGGGCCTTGTCGATGTTGTCGGTCACCAGGATCAGCTGGTTGGCATGGTCGCTGTACAGGGTGATGATGTTGACAGAGGCATCCCCCAAGGCGCTGCAGATGGCCCCCAGCTGCCCCGGCACCTCCTGCTTGAGGCGGCGCACCAGCACCTCGCGCACCGCCACCACTTCCAGCCCCCCTTGCTCGGCGGCCCGGGCCGCAGCGGCGCCATCCCCCACCAGAAAGTGGGCATGACCTGCGCCCCCCAGGGTGAACATGCCGCCCCCTTCCAGGCTGACACCGGCCCGCCCCATCAAGCTCCCGAACTGCCCCAGTGTGCCCGGGTTATCGGGCAGCATCACGTGAATATCGTACATCTCTGACTCTCCTCGATGACAAGAGACTCCAGAGTAATGGCACTGCCAGGGCAACGCTTCGATGGCGGACGAAGTGTCCACCCCTTCTGCCCGTGACGACCCAAGCAAAACGGCGCCCAAAGGCGCCGCTATTTCTACATAAGATCGCAAGGGATGCCGATCAGCCGGTATAGACAGGCAGCAGCCCCGCCATGTTGAGCAGATGGAAGGCGGCGGTCAGCACCCCGAACAGGATCACCAACCCTATCATCAGGATACCGCCGGGAGCGCGGAAGCCCGCGCTGCCAGCAGGTGCCGCCTTGCGCACCTTCCAGGCCAGTAGCGGCGGTATGATACAGGTCCACAGGGTGGCCACGGCGCCCGCATAGCCGATGGCCACCAGGAAGCCGAACGGGAACAGCAGGGAGAGCACCAGAGGCGGCAGGAAGGTGACGCCCCAGGACTTGGCGCGGCCGCCCCGGCTGTTGTCGAACTTGAACAGATCCGCCAGATAGTCGAACACCCCCAGGCCCACCCCGATGAAGGAGGAGAGAATGGCCGCCATGGAGAAGGCGTTGAGGGCATTGGCCACCGCCTTGGATTCGATCACCGAGCCCAGGGCCTTGAGCAGGGCATCCACGTTGCCCCCTTGCTCGATCACCGGGCCGAACTCGCTGCGGGGCAGGTTGCCGAACACGCTCACCAGCCAGATGAGGTAGAAGGTGAGGGCGATGACGGTCCCTCCCAGGATGGCGCGGCTGGCGCGGCGCTCCTCGCCGTAGTAGGCCCGCATGGACGACACCGAGTGGTGATAGCCGAAGGAGGTGAGCGCCACCGGCAGCATCACCAGGGCATAGGGGGCGTAGTGGGTCTCGCTGCCGACTCTGTCGAGCAAGAGATCGAGGCGGATGTTCATCGACAGGCCAGAGATGCCGAAGGCAAAGCTCAGCCCCATCAGGATCACCAGCAGCACAGAGATGCGGTCCACCGCCCGGGTGGAGTGCCACACCAGCACGGAGAAGACCAGGGTGAAGAGCACGGAAGCCCAGTGGCTGCCCATTCCCGTCATGCCATCTATGATGAGACCGGCCGAGGTGATGTAGGCGTAGAGCAGAATGCCGCCGACGAAATAGACGCTGAGGTTGTTGAGGGCATTGACCTTCTCTCCCAGCAGATCCCGGGTCACGGTATCGAAGGAGACGCGCAGCGGATAGCCCTTGTAGGATTCGAGCAGCATCCAGCCAGAGACCGTCATCACCACCATGGTCAGCGCCACCGCGAGCATGGACCAGAGGCTCCAGGCACCCGCGCCCGCACTCGGCAGTCCCAACATACCGGCTCCCACACAGACGCCGGCAATGATGCATGCCCCGCCCACCAACGATGGTTTCTGTTCCATTACTCCCCCAAACGGATTGTTGACTGGTCACGGCGCGCCGCCGTGCTTCTCCTGCGTTCGCCAATGCTGGCGCCGGGGGACTTTACCCTTCATGCCTTCGGGTATCAAATCCGGGGGCGAATTGATGGGAAATGGGGGCGATATACGGCCATTGCTCCCCTGTTCGGGGTGGTTCAGGCGCCAGACACCACAGGGGGCGCCCGCAGGCGCCCCCTGTCGGCTTGCCGGAGGGTTGAGGTCAACCGGTATAGATGGGCAGCATGCCCGCCATGGCCATCAGGTGGAAGATGGCCGTCAGCACCCCGAACAGGATGACGGCCACCACCATGGGTTGGCCACCGGGGGCCTTGAAGCCGCCCCCTTGTGGCGCCAGCTCCCGGGATTTTTTCGCCAGCAGGGCGGGGATGATGCAGGCCCAGACGGTCGCCGCCGCCCCGGCATAGCCGATGGCCACCACGAAGCCGAAGGGGAACAGCAAGGAGAACACCAGAGGCGGCAGGAAGGTGACGCCCCAGGACTTGGCACGGCCCTGGCGGCTGTTGTCGAACTTGAACAGATCCGCCAGATAGTCGAACACCCCCAGGCCCACCCCGATGAAGGAGGAGAGAATGGCCGCCATGGAGAAGAGGTTGATGGCGTTGGATACCCGCCTGGATTCGATCACCGAGGCCAGCGCCCCGAGCAGCACATCGACGTCGCCCCCCTTGGCGATGATGGGGCCGAAGGCATTGCGAGGCAGGTTGCCGAAGATGCTCAGCAGCCACAGCAGGTAGAGCGCCAGCGCGATCAGGGTGCCCCCCAGGATCGCCTGCTTGGCCTTCTGCTCCTCGCCGTAATAGGCCCGCATCGACGCCACCGAGTGGTGGTAGCCGAAGGAGGTGAGCGCCACCGGCAGCATGGCCAGAGCATAGGGCGCCTGACCCAGCTCCTCGGTGAGGGAGTGGAACAGCATGGTCGCGTCTATGTTGGCGGCAAGGCCCGACACCCCGAACACGAAGCTCAGCACCATAAAGGCGATCAAGACGATCGAAATCCGATCCACCGCCCGGGTCGAATGCCAGACGAAACAGGAGAAGACCAGCACGAACAACACCGAGGCCAGCTGACTATTGATGCCGAGCAAGCCGCTCAGGATCAGACCCGAGGAGGTGATATAGGCGTACAGCAGAATGCCGCCGACGAAATAGACGGTCAGGTTGTTGAAGATATTTATCTTGTGACCGAGCAGATCCTTGGTCACCGAATTGAAGGAGGCGGTCAATTCATAGGGTTTGAAGGCTTCCAGCAACATCCAGCCGGAGACCGTCATGATGATCATGGTGAGAATAATGGCCAGCGAGGACCAGCTGGTCCAGGCGCCCGCCCCCGCACTTGGCAACCCCAGCATGCCGGCGCCGACACAGACGCTGGCAATAATGCAGGCCCCTCCCGTCACGGATGGTTTCGATGTCATGTGTTATCACTCCCGAAATTTCACAGAGCTGTGAAAAAAAGGGGCACCTGATTAAGTGCCCCTGACTCGTTATGCTTCTATTAATTTTTCACTCTTCTTGCTGACCGCCTGACCCTGAGGCTCGATCTCCTTCAATCTGGCGGTGAAGTGGCGCAGCACCGCCGGCTCATAGATAAAGTCGAGCCCCTTCACATTCCTGGCGTTCTTCTTCACCTCGCCGAAGGCCTCGATGACAAAGTCCATGTGGGTCTGGGTATAGGTGGCGCGCGGTATGGTGAGGCGCAGCAGCTCCGCCGGGCAGGGGTGCTGCTTGCCGGTGGCGGGATCCCTCCCCAGCAGCAGGGAGCCGATCTCCACCGCCCGGATGCCGGCCACCTTGTAGAGCTCGCACGCCAGGGCATGGGCCGGGAACTGACCCGCCGGGATGTGGGGCAGCAGCTTGCCCGCGTCCACGAAGGCCGCGTGCCCCCCCGCCTGCTGGCACACCACGCCGATGGCCTCCAGGCCGTCCACCAGGTACTGCACCTGGCCGATGCGATAGGCCAGCCAGTCCTGACGCATGCCGTCCCGCAGCCCCACCGCGAGCCGCTCCATGGCGCCCCCCTCCAGACCGCCGTAGGTCGGGAAGCCCTCCTGCACCACGCAGAGAGTGCGACACTCTGTGTAGACATCCAGCATGCTATCGTCCTTGAAGCAGAGCAGGCCCCCCATCTGCACCATGGCATCCTTCTTCGCCGACATGGCGAGGCCGTCGGCGTACTTGTAGGACTCCATGGTGATGGCCTCTATGCTCCAGTCGGCGTAGCCGGGCTCGCGCTGCTGGATGAAGTAGGCGTTCTCGGCGAAGCGGGCCGAATCCATGATGACGGGAATGTCGTATTTCCGGGCTATCTCGTAGACCGCCTTGAGGTTGGCAATCGACACCGGCTGGCCCCCGGCGGAGTTGCAGGTGATGGTGCTGACGATGTAGGGCACGTTGGCTGGCCCCGCCTCCAGGATGGCCTCCTCCAGCTTGACCAGATCGAAGTTGCCCTTGAAGTCGGCGGTGACAGAGGTGTCGAACGCCTCCTTGGTGTAGACGTTCTTCGCCACGCAGCAGTTGATCTGGGTGTGGCCCTGGGTGGTGTCGAAGAAGTAGTTGGAGAGCGCCACCATCTTCTTGCGATCCAGCCCCTTCTCCTGCTCCCGCTTCTTGATGAGCACGGGAATGTAGATCTGCTCGGCGCCACGCCCCTGGTGGGTGGGGATGGTGAGGGAATAGCCGAAGATCTCCTGCACCGCCCGCTGCAAGGCATAGTAGCTGCGGCTGCCGCTGTAGGCCTCGTCGCCGCGCAGCATGGCGGCCTGCATGTCCTGGGTGATGGCGCCTGTGCCGCTGTCGGTCAACAGGTCGATGAAGACGTCTTCGCTGTCCAGCAGGAAGGGGTTCATGCCCGCCCTTATGATGGCCTCCTCCCGGTAGGCGCGGGTGGTGCGCTTGACCGGCTCGATGACACGAATGCGGAACGGTTCGGGAAGATGCTTGAAGTTTTCCATGGATAGACACCCTAGCTTTAAATATTCAGGATGAGTCTCATCACCCGCCATCAATAATGGTTGGCAGCTGGCGAATAATGAGATCGGGTGCACGACATCGCCTCGCCAATAAATAAGGCGAGCGCCAGTGCAGATTATTTCAGATCAGGAATTCAGACGGACTCGTTGCATCCATATAAATGCACAAGCGCCGCGGGGGATATTACAGCGGGAAGAAGAACGCGATTTTATGATCCAGGGTAAACCACTTGGGTGAGGTGATCATGATATTCATGTTGTTGCTCATCTGGTTGAAATTAACAACGACCAATAACGCAATCCATTATGGGGGGCCCCGCCCAAGGATCAATTGCGACATGAGCAATTTGGGATGGCGCTAACAGTTTGGCGGGGGATTTTTATACACCCCCGCCGACGGCTCAATGATTCAACCAGGGCAGCCGTTGCAGCAACTCGTAGCGGTCGGCGAGCGGCGTCTGGCTGACCCAGATATCCAGCAGGCCGTAAGCGAGCAGCGGCAACACCAGCAGCAACAGGCAGAGCAGACCCAGCAGCCACTGGGGCTCCAGCCTGCGTGCCTTGCTGCCCAGGTACAGTGCATCGGCGCTTTTGGGGCAGGCGGCGACGCAGCTCAGGCAGCTGCTGCACTCGAGGCTCTGCACCGCGATCAGCTGGTGCACCTGGATGCGGGAAGGACAGGCCCGGCTGCACCTGTCGCAGTCATGGCCAACACTTCGCAGGCAGCGGGCCGGGTCACGGCGAATGCGCAGCGGTGTCAGCAGACCGAGTAAAGAGAGCCAGGCGCCGTAGGGGCAGAGGTAGCGACAGAATCCCTGTCGGAAGGCAACAGTGAGCAGCAGCACCCAGCCGAGGCAGAGGCCCGAAATCAGGGTCAGGTTGAAGAAGAAGGCCCCCATCTTCATGTCAGCGGCCTGATGGTAGGGGCTGGCGAGGTAGCCGGGCAGGGCGGCGGCGGGTACCGCCAGCAATATGATGAAGAGCAGGAAACCGAGCACCAGAAACTTCTGGGCCCGCAGCAGCCAATCCAGCCAGCGGGGCGGCACCCACTCCCCCGGCAACAGGCGAGTACGCAGTCGATGCAGCCACTCACCCACCAGCCCTAGCGGGCAGAACCAGGCGCAGAATGCCCGCCCCAGCAGCAGGGCCGACAGGCAGAGCACCAGCACTGTGATGGTGGCCGCCGGATGGTGCGGATCCACCAGCCCCTGCCCGAGCCAGGCCCGCAGCCCGAGACCGCCTGCGATGGGCAGGAAGCCGTCCACCACATCCGGACGCACCAGCCAGGGGGGGATCCCCTGCCCCAGCTGCCAGATATGGACGCCGTACTGCACAGTCACCAGCCCCCAGCAGAGCAGCAGCAGCTGGCGGGTCCAGGCCCGCAGCGACTGGCTGTTGATCCCGCCGAGTACCGGCAGCGGCCTGTATCTGTGCCACAGGGCGAGGGGGACGACCACCAGCCCCAACCCGATCCAGAGCAGGCTGTCCGCCACCAGCAACCAGAGCATGAGCAGCAGGCCGAGGGCAAGACGCCACTGCCAGCCCGATCGCGCCTGCCACGCCAGCAGCACCAGATAGACCAGGCCAGCCACCATGGTCATGGCTTCAATCAGGCTCATGCATCTCCCTCACAGAACTCATTCGGATAAGGGGGCAGGATAACGAACATCTGAGTTGATTATTTTGATCTGCATGGGCAGAGGGGCCATTCACCCGGATTGGCCCCACCCGTTCTCACCCTTTGCGGCTGTTGAACCTTATTATTTTCGGCTGTTGAACAGGGGTTGATCCGACGAACCCTGCTCGGCCCAGAAGTGGATATTGAAGCGGGCATCTTCCGACAGCTCGACCCTGTGCCAGTACCGGGGCGGGCTGGTGGCAAACTGGCCGGCCCGGATCACCAGACTCAGCTCCGGCTCCTCGGCCTGTTCGTCGGCAAAGCCGTGATAGGTGACGGTGCCCTCCATCACGCAGAGCTGGCCGAACACCCCGGCTGCCGTGTTGTGGTGACTGAGCAGGGCCTGGGGCACGTTGGCGCGGGTGAAGAAGGGGGTGGAGCGACGAACCACCCAATCTGTAGGAATAGAATGGGCGGGAATAAGGTGCAGTGACATGGACATTCTCCTCAGATGGCCGGTCGGCCCGGCCTCAATCGATAAAGTGGATCAGCGGGGCAGCTGGCGCAGCAGCGGGAAGGCGGCGCTCATCTGATCGCCCCCCACCACGAAGCCGCACAGCTCGCCATCCTCGCCGTGCGCCTCGGCCACCATGCCGTGGCTGTTCCAGCGGCACTGCCAGGCGAGATCCTCGCCCTGGGTGCGGCCCGCCAGCTGCAAGGGGTAACGCGGGGTCTTCACCTTCACCAGCATGGGGGGCAGGGTCAGCAGGGTCGGGGTACCGAGCAGGGTCTTGGCCAGGGTATTGGCCCCCAGCACTATTGGTTGCAGGAAGGGAAGCAGCTGACCCCGCCACTGCACGCAATCCCCCAGCGCGAAGATATGGGGATCGCTGGTTTGCAGCCGATCGTCGACCAGGATGCCGCGCTCCACTGCCAGCCCGGCCCCACGGGCCAGGTCCAGATTGGGCGTAAGGCCTATGGCGGCGATCACCAGATCCTGCTCGCAGGTGCGCCCGTCGGTCAGGGTGACGCGCCAACCATCCCCCGGCTGGGCATCTATCCTGGCGAGACCCGTCCCGAATTGCAGCCTGACTCCCTGACTGCGCAGCGCCTGTTGCAACGGCTGGGTCAGGGCGGCAGGCAACAGGGCGCTGAGCGGACTACCCGCCAGATCCACCAGAGTCACCTCGCGACCATCGCTCGCCATGTCCATCGCCAGCTCGCAGCCAATCAGCCCGGCCCCCAATATCATGATGCGTCTGGCCTGCTGGATCAGCCCCTCGGCGGCGGCGTACTCCTGCTGGCTGTTGAGGGTCACCAGATGCTCGCTGCCCGGTATCTCGGGGCGCGCCGCGCTGGCGCCTGTGGCCAGCACCAGCTGGCCATAGGGGAAGCTGCCCTGCGAGGTCAACAGGGTGCGCCGGGCGGGATCTATGCCGAGAACCTGGCAGTGGGGCAGCAGCGTGATGCGCTGTTGCTCGGCGAAGTCGCTGCCAGTCAGCCGGGTCATGGCTGCGGCGGCGCAACCCCGGCTCACCACGTGACTCAGGTCCGGCTTGTTGTACTCGTCGCCGCTGTCGGCGGTGATGAGGCGGATGGGCCGCTCGCCGTCCAGCTTGCGCAGGCTCTTGACCAGTTGCTGGGCGGCGAAGCCGCTGCCGATCACCAGTATCTCCCGGCAGACACCGGCGTCACTCAGGGTTGCTGCGTTCATACACAGACCTCCACGGCGCAGGGCTCGAACACCTCCTTGCCGATGCCGCAGCCGGGGCAGAGGAAGCTGTCAGGCACCTGGGCCCAGGGAGTGCCCGGTGCCACCAGCTGATCCGGCTCGCCCAGTGCCGGGTCATAGACCCACTGGCAGACGGTGCAGAGCATGGGCTGGTCGTCGTCCCATTCACCGGCGGCCGGTGCGGCTTGCGGCGCCTTGGCGATCACGGGGGCAGGCGTCACCGCAGTCTGAGTTGTGGAAAAAACTGGGACACCCACCTTAACTACCGGAGCCGCTGCGGCGCTAGTTGTGATGATCGGACGGGGCGCTTCCAGCGGATGCAGCGCCCACTGACGGGCGAGCTGGCGGCCATGCTCGCGGCACAGGGCCAGCGCCGAGCCATCCGGCCGCCACTTGGCCTTGAGGGAGAGGCTGATGTCAAAACCCGCGTCCATCAGCCGGGTCTGGATCCTGTCCACGGCGCCACCGGTCCAGCCGTAGCTGCCGAAGGCCGAGGCCCGCTTGTTGCGAAAACGCAGGCCGGTGATCTCCTCGAGCATGCCAGCCACCTTGGGCATCATGACGTTGTTCATGGTGGAGGAACCCACCAGTATCCCCTTGGAGCGGAACACCTGGGTCAGGATCTCGTTCTTGTCGTGGCGGGCCACGTTGTAGATCTTCACCGCCACCCCCGGGTCCACCTCGTGGATGCCCTGGGCGATGGCGTCGGCCATCATGCGGGTGTTGTTGGACATGGAGTCGTAGAACAATGTGATGCGATCCTCCTGATAGTGGTCAGCCCACTCCAGATACTTGAGGATGATCTGGGTGGGATCCTCGCGCCAGACGATGCCGTGGGAGGTGGCCACCATGCTCACCGGCAGGTTGAAGCCGAGCACTTCCTGGATCTTGGCGGTCACCAGGGGGCTGAAGGGGGTGAGGATATTGGCGTAGTAGCGCTGGCACTGCTCCATCAGCTCGGTCTGATCCACCTCGTCGTTGAACAGGTGCTCGTCGCAGTAGTGCTGGCCGAAGGCGTCGTTGGAGAAGAGCACCGCATCTTCCGTCATATAGGTCATCATGCTGTCGGGCCAGTGCAGCATGGGGGTCTCGATAAACACCAGCTGCTTGCCGTTGCCTATGTCCAGGCTGTCGCCGGTTTTCACCGGCTGGAAGTTCCACTCCGGATGATGATGGTGACCTGTGATGGAGTCGATGGCGTTGTGGGTGCAGTAGATGGGGGTGCCGGGGATACGGGCCATCAGCTCGGTCAGGGCGCCGGCGTGATCCTCCTCGGCGTGGTTGATCACCACATAATCGATGGAAGCGAGATCGATCTCCGCCGCCAGGTTCTGCACGAACTCGCGGCTGAACTTGTGATCGACGGTATCGATCAGCACGTTCTTCCCTTCGCGGATGAGGTAGCTGTTGTAGCTGGTGCCCTTGTGGGTCTTGTACTCGGTGCCGTGGAAGTCACGCACCTCCCAGTCCCGTTGGCCGACCCAGTGGATGTTGTTCTTGACGTGAATGCTCATCAGGCAGTTCCTCAGCAGGCAATAGTGAATGTGTGACTGAATTCCCTATTGCAGCGGACGTGCCAACTTATAACTTATTGTTTTTACTAGATTACAATATCTGACATTGTCATTTAGACAGCCTCTCTCTATAGTCAAAATAACAAATACACTGTCATTTGGACAATCATCGTGATCTCGACCGACAGCCTGGCGCGCATCGCCCTCGACCTGCAACTCGGCATCTCCCATCAGGACAGGTTCCACCGTCTGATCCAGAGCGTGCGCAGCCTGCTGCACTCGGACGCCTCTGCCCTGCTGCGCTACGAGGGGGGCCAGTTCATCCCGCTCGCCATCGACGGCCTTATGCAGGACGTGCTGGGCCGCCGCTTCGCCCTCAAGGATCACCCGCGCATGGAGGCCATAGCCCGGGCTGGCGACGTGGTGCGCTTCCCTGCCGACAGCTCCCTGCCCGACCCCTATGACGGCCTGATCCCGGATCACGACGACTTCAAGGTGCACGCCTGCGTCGGCCTGCCACTGTTTTCGGATCAGACGCTCATCGGCGCCCTGACCATAGATGGCATGAACCCGACCCAGTTCGACGGCATCAGCGACGAGGAGTTGCGACTGGTGGGGGCCCTGGCCGCCGCCGCCCTCAGCAACGCCCTGCTGCTGGAACGCCTCGCCCGCCAGAGCAGCGAGCCCCTCGCCTCAGCCCCCCATGCCGAGGGCCAGCCGGAGATGATAGGCCACTCCCCCGCCATGGCCCGGCTGCGCCACGAGATAGACGTGGTGGCGAGCTCGGAGCTGAACGTGCTGATCCTGGGGGAGACGGGGGTCGGCAAGGAGCTGATCGCCAAGGCGGTGCATCAGGGCTCACCCCGCGCCAGTGCGCCCCTGGTCTATCTCAACTGCGCCGCCCTGCCGGAGTCGGTGGCCGAAAGCGAGCTGTTCGGTCACGTGAAGGGGGCCTTCACCGGCGCCATCCACAACAGGGCGGGCAAGTTCGAGCTGGCCGACAAGGGCACCCTGTTCCTGGACGAGATTGGCGAGCTGTCGCTGGCGCTGCAGGCCAAGCTGCTGCGGGTGCTGCAATACGGGGATCTGCAGCGCATAGGTGACGACACCCCCCTCAAGGTCAATGTGCGCATCCTGGCCGCCACCAACCGGGATCTGAAGCAGGCTGTGGTCGAGGGGCAGTTTCGGGCCGACCTCTACCACCGGCTGAGCGTCTTCCCGATCCAGGCCCCGGCGCTGCGGGAACGCCCCGGCGACATTCCCCTGCTGGCCGGTTATTTTTGCGAACGCTGCCGGGTCAGCCTGGGGCTGGAGCGGCTGCGCATCCTGCCTGGGGTGCTGGCACTGCTAGAGGGTCACGACTGGCCGGGCAACGTGCGCGAACTCGAGCACGCCATCCACAGAGCCGCCGTGCTGGCCAGGGCCGAACAGGGCAGCCAGTCCCCGGCCCTGGACGCTCACCACTTCAATCTGGGGGCGGCGGTCTCGCCGCCACCTGCCGCCAGCACGGCCACCCCGGCCCCGTCCGTCGCCACCGGCCTCGGCCTGCGCGCCGCCACCGACGCCTTCCAGCTCCAGCTGATAGAGCAGACCCTGGCGGCCCTGGACGGCAACTGGGCCGCCACCGCCCGGGCTCTGGCGCTGGACGGCGGCAACCTGCACCGACTCGCCCGGCGGCTCGGCCTCAAGCCCTGAGGGGCGGCGCTGGGCCCCAAAAACAAAAACCCCCTCGCGAGGGAGGGGGTTTTTCGTGGTGCCTGAGGCCGGGCGATCAGCGCAGAGACTTGACCGAGCGACGAACAATAAGCTCAGGCTGAACCGTCATGGACTCGACTTCCAGGGCCTTGTTGCGGATCCGGCTCACCAGATGCTGCACCGCCAGCAGGCCCAGCTCGGCCTTGGGGTGGCGAATGGTGGTGAGCGGCGGGCTGGAGAAGCGCGCCATCTCCACGTCGTCGTAGCCGATCATGGAGATGTCGTCCGGCACCTTGACCCCGGCTTCCCAGGCGGCGCAGATGGCACCGATCGCCATGGGATCGTCGAAGGCAAACACCGCCGTCGGGCGGGGCTTGAGGGCCAGGATCCGCTGCATGGCGTCGTAGCCGCTCTGGCTCTCGTAGTCCCCTTCGAAGATCTGCTCGTCCTTCAGGGTCAGGCCATGCTCTCCCAGGGCGTCACGCACCCCGTCCAAGCGCTGCTGGGTGGTCGGCTTGTCGATCTGGCCCGTGATGCAGACGATCTCGGTGTGACCCTGCTCCAGCAGATGACGCACGGCCAGGCGCGCACCTATGCGGGCGTTGTCGTTGATCACGTTGGCAAAGTCGCACTCGGTTCCCCAGTCCAGTACCACCTGGGGCACGTTCTTGTGGATCCGCAGCATGTCCCGCAGCGGGGTGTCGATGTCGGTCCCCAGCACCAGCAAACCGTCGACCCGCTTCTCCATCAACATCCGCAGATAGTGCTGCTGACGGGGGGGCTGGTTCTCGGTGTTGCACAGGATCAGGCTGTAACCCTGTTCGAAGCAGTAGGCTTCCACCCCTTGCACCACTTCCGCGAAGAAGGGGTTGGCACTGGTGGTGACCAGCATGCCTATGGTCTTGGTCGAGTTGATCTTGAGGCTGCGCGCTACCGAATTGGGCGCGTAGTTGAGTTCTGCCACCGCCTCAAGCACTTTCTGGGTTGCATCTTCGCTGACCCGACGGGTGTGATTGAGTACATGTGAGACGGTGGAGATGGATACGCCTGCCCTGGAGGCGACATCCTTGATAGTGGCCATCTCTGTCTCCTGAATAACAAAGGCGGAACAGTAGCAGATTTCCCGAATAAAGGCTTGGTTTTAACGAGAGCTGCCAGCGAATTGTCAATCTTGGCTAATCTAGGCGGTCATTTCTTTTTGCGCAAACGGAATTTGGTCAAAATGAGAGCGGACGCAGAATGAAATATCGTCAGTTTTTTACTCTGAAAATTGTCACCGTGACAATTTGTTGTCAGTATGTTAATCGACATATGCGATATTAAACTCCAAAATCCAAACTTAAGCAGGGCATTTGTTTCATAAAAGCCCTACCCAAGCCGTTCCGGTTAGTATCTTTAACATCTTGTTATTGCACGGCGAGGAATGATAGAACCTTATCTATTGCCGGGCTGGCGGGACACAGGCTCGGAATGACACACGGAAAATGAAACAATCCACTGATTAAGGGACGAATCAATGAATAACTTGAGCAAAATGGCAGTCAGGGCAGCGGTTTCTTTGGCTCTGTTTGGATCAGTCTCCATGGCCAATGCGGCCGATACCATCAAGATTGGCATCGCCGGTCCCCTGACCGGCCCGGTCGCCCAGTACGGTGACATGCAGTTCACCGGCGGCAAGATGGCGGTCGAGCAGATCAACAAGGCGGGCGGCATCAAGGGCAAACAGATCGAAGCCGTCATCTATGACGACGCCTGCGATCCCAAGCAGGCCGTGGCCATCGCCAACAAGGTGATCAACGACGGCGTCAAGTTCGTGGTCGGCCACCTCTGCTCAGACAACACCCTGCCCGCCTCTGACATCTATGAAGATGAAGGTGTGCTGATGGTGACCCCGGCCTCCACCAACCCCAAGATCACCGAGCGTGGCTACCAGCTGACCATGCGCACCATTGGCCTCGACAGCGACCAGGGCCCGACCGCCGCCAAGTACATCATCGAGCAGGTCAAACCCCAGCGCGTGGCCGTCATCCACGACAAGAAGCAGTACGGTGAAGGCATCGCCTCCAGCGTCAAGGCGGCGCTGGACAAGGCTGGCGTCAAGGTAGTGGCATTCGAAGGCATCACCGCCGGGGACAAGGACTTCTCCGCCCTGATCGCCAAGCTGCAGAAAGAGAACGTGGACTTCGTCTACTACGGCGGCTACCACCCGGAGCTGGGCCTGATCCTGCGCCAGGCTGGCGAGAAAGGCCTGAAAGCCAAGTTCATGGGTCCGGAAGGTGTGGGTAACAAGGACATCTCCGCCATCGGCGGCCCGGCCTCCGAAGGCCTGCTGGTCACCCTGCCGAACAAGTACGACCTGCTGCCTGCCAACGCCTCCATAGTAGAAGCCTTCAAGGCCAAGGGTCAGGACTCCTCGGGTCCCTTCGTCTGGACCACCTACGCGGCCATGCAAGCTCTGGCAGCCGGTATCGCCAAGGCGGGCGAGGATGATCCCGCTGCCGTGGCTGCCGCCATGAAGGCCGCACCGATCGACACCGTCATGGGTCCCCTGACCTGGGCACCGAACGGTGACCTCAAGGGCTTCGAGTTCGGTGTCTTCCAGTGGCACGCCGACGGTACCTCCACTCAACTCAAATAATCTGCCGGTCGGGGGTGACAAGCGTCACCCCCTCCTTTCTTTGCGGGCAAGTACAGGGAACGCAGTATGTCCGAACACCTTCTTTATCTGGTTCAGCAGCTGCTGAACGGGTTAACCATAGGTAGCACCTATGCGTTGATCGCCATCGGCTACACCATGGTCTACGGCATCATAGGCATGATCAACTTCGCCCACGGCGAGGTCTACATGATCGGCTCCTATGTCGCCTTCATGGTGATGGCCGGGCTCATGATGATGGGCATCGACAGCACAGTGCTGCTGCTGGGCGGCGCCTTTCTGATCAGTATCCTCATCACAGGCAGCTATGGCTGGACCATAGAGCGGGTCGCCTATCGCCCGCTGCGGGGCGGCAATCGCCTCATCCCCCTCATCTCCGCCATCGGCATGTCGATCTTCTTGCAGAACATGATGCGAATGGCACAGGGCTCGCGCGATATCGCCATGCCCACCCTGATCTCCGGGGGTTGGACCCTGGGCGGTGAGGAGGGCTTCCAGGCCAGCCTCTCCTACATGCAGCTCATCATCTTCGTGGTGACCTTCATCACCATGCTGGCGCTGACCCAGTTCATCAACCGCTCCCGCATGGGCCGCGCCTGTCGCGCCTGTTCGGAAGACATCAAGATGGCCAACCTGCTGGGCATAGACACCCATGTGGTCATCTCCATCACCTTCGTGCTGGGGGCCGCCCTGGCCGCCGTCGCGGGCGTGCTGCTCGGCATGTATTACGGCGTCATCAACCCCTATCTCGGCTTTATGGCCGGTCTCAAGGCGTTTACGGCAGCGGTATTGGGCGGCATCGGCAGCATTCCTGGCGCCGTGATCGGCGGCCTGCTGCTCGGCGTGGTCGAGGCGCTCACCGCCGGTTACCTCAGCACCGAGTACAAGGATGTGATGGCCTTCGCCCTGCTTATCTTCGTGTTGCTGTTTATGCCTACTGGCATTCTGGGTCGCCCGGAGGTCGAGAAGGTATGAAAAAACAATTTATCCATGCCTGTATCGCCAGCCTGATGCTGCTGGTGCTCTCCTTCTGGCTGCTCGGCTTCAAGCTGGAGACCGATGGCTCCCGCCTGCTGGTGGTGAGCCGGCTCGATATCTCCCTGGCCTGGCTGCTGGGGGGCGCCACCATCGTCTTCTGGTTCCAGATGCTGCGTGGCCAGATCAGCCGCCTGTTCCAGGCCTCCATCAGCGGCTTCTCCGTCGGCTTCACCAAGCTGGTGCTGCCGAGCCCGGAGGAGGCGCCCAAGCTCTACAACCTCACCGCCATCCTGGTGCTGTTGTTTGCGGTCAGCTGGCCCTTCATGGCGTCCCGCGGTGCCATCGATCTCGCCACCCTGGCGCTGATTTACATCATGCTGGGGCTGGGGCTCAACGTGGTGGTGGGCCTCGCCGGCCTGCTGGATCTCGGTTACGTCGGCTTCTACGCGGTCGGCGCCTACAGCTACGCCCTACTCAACACCTACTTCGGCCTGAGCTTCTGGGAGTGCCTGCCCATCGCCGGCCTGATGGCGGCCACCTTCGGCTTCCTACTCGGCTTCCCAGTGTTGCGGCTGCGGGGGGACTATCTGGCCATCGTCACCCTGGGCTTTGGCGAGATCATCCGCATCCTGCTCAACAACATGACCACTCTGACCGGCGGCCCGAACGGGATCTCCGGCATTCCCAAGCCGACCCTGGGCGGCCTGGAGTTCAACCGCACCGTCAAGGATGGGGGCTTTGGCACCTTCCACGACTTCTTTGGCATCGCCTACAACGCCAACCACAAGGTGATCTTCCTCTACCTGATGGCGCTGGTGCTGGTGGTGGCGACCCTGTTCGTCATCAACCGTCTGCTGCGCATGCCGCTGGGCCGTGCCTGGGAAGCGCTGCGGGAAGACGAGATCGCCTGCAAGTCGCTGGGGCTCAACCCCACCATCATCAAGCTGACCGCCTTCACCATAGGCGCCTGCTTCGCGGGCTTCGCCGGCAGCTTCTTCGCCTCGCGCCAGGGCTTCATCAGCCCGGAGTCCTTCGTCTTCATCGAGTCGGCCATAGTCCTCGCGATCGTGGTACTGGGGGGCATGGGCTCCCAGATCGGGGTGGTGCTGGCAGCCATCGTGATGACGGTACTGCCGGAGCTGGCCCGTGAGTTCAACGAGTACCGCATGCTGATGTTCGGCCTCTTGATGGTGTTCATGATGATCTGGCGGCCGCAGGGACTGCTGCCCATGAGCCGACCCCATATGGAGCTGCGCAAATGAGCAAGCTGAACAATACCAACAACAAATTGCTCGACGTCTCTGACCTGTCGATGCGCTTCGGCGGCCTGCTGGCGGTCAACGGCGTCAAGCTGGATGTGGACAAGGGCGAGGTGATCTCCATCATTGGCCCCAACGGGGCGGGCAAGACCACCATCTTCAACTGCCTGACCGGTTTCTACCGTCCTACCGGCGGTACCATCCGCTACCGTGGCGAGGAGATCCAGGGGCTGCCCGGCCACCTCATCGCCCGCAAGGGCATAGTGCGCACCTTCCAGCACGTACGCCTGTTCAAGGAGATGACGGCGGTGGAGAACCTGCTGGTGGCCCAGCACAGGCATCTCAATACCGGCTTCATCGCCGGCCTGTTCAAGACCCCGAGCTTCCGCCGCGCCGAGAAAGAGGGGCTGGAGCAGTCCGCCTTCTGGCTGGAGAAGGTGGGTCTCAAGGATCTCGCCAACCGCCCCGCCGGCAACCTGGCCTATGGTCAGCAGCGTCGCCTCGAGATCGCCCGCTGCATGGCGACCCGGCCCGAGCTGCTGATGCTGGATGAGCCGGCCGCCGGCCTCAACCCGCACGAGACCGACGAGCTCAACGACCTCATCTCCAACCTGAGGGACGAGTTTGGGGTGTCAGTATTGTTGATAGAGCACGATATGAAGCTGGTGATGGAGATCTCCAACCGCATCTTCGTGGTGAATCAGGGTACCCCGCTGGCCCATGGCAAACCGGACGAGATCCGCAACAACCCGGCCGTGATCAAGGCCTATCTGGGCGAGTCGTAAGGAAATCAAGATGTTAGAACTTCGCAACGTATCGACCCACTACGGCAAGATCCAGGCGCTGCACGACGTCAGCGTCGAGATAAAAGAGGGGGAAATCGTCACCCTGATCGGCGCCAACGGTGCCGGCAAGACCACCCTGCTGATGACGCTCTGCGGCGAACCCAAGCCCAGCAGCGGCAGCATCTGGTTCGAGGGGGAGCAGATAGACTCCCTCAGCACGGCCCGCATCATGCGCAAGGACATCGCAGTGGTGCCTGAGGGGCGCCGCATCTTCGCCCGCCTGACGGTGCAGGAGAACCTGCTGATGGGGGCCTTCTTCGTCGACAAAGCCGAGCAACCTGCCCTGCTGGATCAGGTGTTCACCATGTTCCCCCGGCTGCACGAGCGGCTGGAGCAGCGGGCGGGCACCATGTCCGGCGGCGAGCAGCAGATGCTGGCCATAGGCCGGGCCCTGATGAGCAAGCCGCGCCTGCTTCTGCTGGACGAACCCTCCCTGGGGCTGGCCCCCATCATCATCCAGCAGATCTTCGACACCATAGAGCAGCTGCGCCAGAAGGGGATGACCATCTTCCTGGTGGAGCAGAACGCCAACCAGGCGCTCAAGCTGGCGGATCGGGGCTATGTGCTGGAAAACGGCCGGGTGGTGCTGCAAGACACGGGGGCGGCCCTGCTCGCCAACCCGGCAGTGCGCCAGGCCTATCTCGGCGGCTGATCATGAGCAGGACAGAGGCAGGGCCGGACAGACACAGCTTCTGGCACGACCCTGCCCTGCCCTTCATCGAGGCGCGGGCGGTGCAGGATGGCCGCCACGTCTGCTACGACAAGCACAGCCACGCCCACTTCTCCATCGGCGCCATCACCGGCGGCCACAGCCACTACCTCAACCAGCGCAGCAGGCAGGAGGTCGGCCCGGGTTCCCTGGTGCTGATGAATCCGGAGGAGGTGCACGCCTGCAACCCCATCGCCGACCAGCCCTGGTCCTATCTGATGTTCTACCTCGATACCGACTGGCTGCGCGGTCAGCAGGAGGAGGCCGGCCTCGGCAGCGAGTTTAGGCCCTTCGACATGACGGCGAGCCGGGATCCCCTGCTCTACCAGGGCTTGCAGCACCTCCATCACCAGTTGGTGCAGGCGCCGGATCCCCTGGCCCGCGAGGTGGCCTGCCACCTGTTCAGTCGCCAGTTGCTGGCCAGGCTCACCCCGGCACGCTGGGACGATCGCCCGCCCCAGCACCTGCAACGGGCCGCCGAGCTGATGCAGGACGACAGCGCCAGCCCCCTCAGCCTGTCACAGCTGAGCGCCGTGGCCGGGCTCACTCCCTCCCACTTCGTGCGCGCCTTCAGCCACCATTACGGCATGACCCCCCACGCCTATCTGCTGGACAGGCGCATCCGCCACGCCCGCACCCTGCTCAAACAGGGGCAGCCCCTGGCCGAGGTCGCCCTGGCCAGCGGCTTTGCGGATCAGGCCCACTTCCAGCGCCAGTTCAAGCGCAGGGTCGCCGCCACCCCGGGCCAGTACAGGACCCAGCTCGCCCGTCAGGCTGAACGCACCAGATAGGCGGCGCTGAGCAGCAGCAAGAGCGCCATGGCCCGGTTGAACCAGCGCAGTCGGCGAGGCACGAGCAGCAACCCCTGCATGCAACTGCCGGCATAGGCCCAGCAGGCGATTGAGCCGAGGCAGATCACCAGATAGACAGAGGTAAACAGGGCGATCTGCCCCAGCCCGCCCGCGACCCCGTAGGCCCCCATCCCCATGCTGGCCGCCAGCCAGGCCTTGGGATTGAGCCACTGCATCAGGGCCCCGTACCAGAAGGCGGGTGGCGCCCCCTCGACCCGCTCCAGCTGCCCCCTGTCCACCAGCAGCTGCCAGGCCATGTAACAGAGAAAGAGCACGCCGCCCCAGTGGATGGCGCCCGCCGCCACCGGCCACCGGGACAGGGCACCGCCGAGGCCCAGCCCCATCAGCAGGAGCAGCAGGATGAAGCCCAGGGTCGCCCCCACCACGTGGCGCAGGCTGGCCGGGAAGCCGTAGCGGGCACCGGTGCCGAGGGCGACCAGGTTGACTGGCCCCGGGGAGATGGACATGGCCAGGGCAAACCCGGACATGGACAACAACAGACTGATTTCCATGGATGATGCTCACGCAAAGGATTGAGCCACCAGCCTACCCGGCCCGCCCGAGCCGATATTGAAGGAAATTGCGATCCCGCGGCACATGGCAAGGCACATTGCGGGCTTAGCGCTAGCCACGGCTTGCGGTAAACTGGCCCTCAATCATCTATTTGCAGGACATCTCAATGGACCAGTTTGCCCATATCAGCGCCCAGGATGCCCACCAGAAGCTGGAGGCCGGTGAGGCCCGTCTCGTGGACATTCGCGATCCCCAATCCTTCGAGACGGCCCACGCGGTCGGCGCCTTCCACCTCACCAACGGTTCCCTGGTTCGCTTCATGAACGAGGTGGACTTCGATACCCCGGTGATCGTGATGTGCTATCACGGCAACAGCAGCCAGGGAGCGGCCCAGTATCTGCTGCAACAGGGCTATGACGCCGTCTACAGCCTGGACGGCGGCTTCGAGGCCTGGCGCAGGGAGTTCCCGATCCAGGCAGGCGACGCATGACAGGGGCGGGCCACTCCTCCCCGGCCGGCATGATCCAGCTGCTGGTACTGGGTGACGCCCGCATGGCCCAGGCGCTGGTGGATTACCTCGCCACCCTGGGCATCTCGTGCGAGCTGACCCAGTCCGAGCTCGGTGTCTCCGTCTGGCTGGCGAACGAGCAGCGCCTCGCCCAGGCCCAGCTGGAGGTGAAGCGCTTTCTGGCCGAGCCCAACCACCCCCGCTACATGGAAGCCTCCTGGCAGTCCGGCCGGGCGGATGCCCGCATCGACTACAGTAAGGGGATGACGGATCCCGTCACCGACTTCCTCCATCAGGCAGGCCCCCTGACCCTGGTGGTCATCATCGCCTGCCTGGCCATCTATGCCCTCGACGCCATAGGCCTGCCCATCTTCGACGAGCTGGCGTTCCACCCGACCCTGGCCCAGTTCACCGACTGGCAGGCCTGGCGCTACGTCACCCCGGCCTTTATCCACTTCTCGGTGCTGCACCTGGTGTTCAACCTGCTGTGGTGGTGGTATCTCGGCGGCCAGATCGAGCAGCGGCTCGGCAGCGGCAAGCTGTTTATCCTGCTGCTGGTCGGGGCTGCGCTGCCCAATATCGCCGAGTTCTTCGTGAGTGGCCCGCGCTTTGGCGGCCTCTCCGGGGTGGTCTATGCCCTGCTCGGCTACAGCTGGATGCGGGCCAGGTTGCAGCCCGCCTGCGGCCTCACCATGCCGCCGGCCCTGATGGGCTTCATGCTGATCTGGCTGGTGCTCGGCTTCTTCGACATGCTCGGCACTCCCACCGCCAACATGGCGCATCTGGTCGGCCTGCTGGTCGGCCTGCTGCAAGGTTGGCTGGACAGGCATCACAGGCCCGCCTGACGTCTCATCGTCGCGATTGCTACGGCCCGCTCGGCAGCCATAGCTACCGCCAACATGGCCCATCTGGTCGGTCTGCTGGTCGCGGCCTGCTGCAAGGCTGGCTGGACAGGCATCACAGACCAGCGTGACGCACTTCCTCGCTGGCACCATCACCAGAAACGAAAACGCCGCCCCTAAGGGCGGCGTTTTTATGATCCAGCTGGTTTACTGCTTGAGCAGGCTGGCGTCGGTCACCTTGACCGCATTACCGCCGCTTGCGAAGAAGCTGCCGAACTGGGTCTGCATCTCTGTGGTGACGGCGCCGGTCGGATCGAAGTTCTCGTCCGGTGCCAGCAGCGAGCTGTGACCACCGGCCACGAAGCGGGTGGCGTGGTGGTTGGCCGCACCGGTCGCACTCAGGGGTTGCAGGGCCAGCACCTTGAACAGCGGCTCGGTGCCACCCAGGGGGGCGGTGGCAATGCTGTTCGGGATCACCCGATCCGACAGGCTCAGGGCGCCGTCGCCGACGACTTCGGTGGCAAATAGCGGGAAGTCCGCCGCTATCCCGCGACCCAGGTTGATCGGATCAGCCGAATCCAGCACCGACTGGGCCGCGAAGCTGTAGCTCTGCAGGGTACCGGCCGCGCTCGCCTGGGTGGCAGCGTCCAGGCTCGGCAGGAACTCGTTGACGAAGCAGGTCGGCGCCGCCGTCTTGCAGTTCGGCGCATAGGCGGTGAAGGCCGTCTTCAGGGCGGCGCTGCCACCGGTCAGCACGCTCATCTGGATGGTCGGTCCGAAGGTCGGCGAGTTCAGCAGCAGCGGGGCAATGCCGCCCCCCGGCATGGCCAGGCCACCGGTGGTGAACTTGAACAGGGCATCCGCCTGGGCGTTGCCGATGGGCTGATTGGCCACCGCCAGCAGGTTGGCCCCGGCGATGGCACCCAGGGAGTGACCCAGGAAGTGCACCTTGAGGTTGCCGGCAGTCCCGATGGCTCCTGCCTTATTGGCCAGACCCACCGCCAGACGCAGGCCCAGCAGATCCGCCACGCTCTGTTTCAGGTTGTCCCGCGCCACCGTCAGATAGCTCAGGTTCAGGTAGGGAGTCGGGTTTTTATCCGTGGTGACCGAGTCCGGACTGCCGGTCAGGGCGAAGCCACGCTCCCCGTGCAACGGATGGTCGATCACCACCACGGCCACGTTCTTCTTTGCCTGGGCGCCGGCACCGATCTGGCCCAGCGCCAGGGCGTAGGCGTTCTCCTTCACCGAGGTGACGCCGTGCTGATAGATGATCACATCTGTGATGGTCTTCAGGTCATTGGTTGCGGCGAAGATCCGCATCGGCACGGACTGCACCTCTTCCAGCTTGGGCAGCGGGTTGAAGCGGCCTATGTTCATCTCGGGATCCAGCGCCTTGCCGCCGGAGGTGAGGGTCACCCCGATCAGCTTGCTCGCCTCCGCCAGCAACTCGGCCTGACGGCTCGGATCGGCGATGAGCTCGCCCAGCAGGGCCGGATCCACACCGGCGCCCACCAGACCGCCGATCACCTCGGCATCCTGTGCCTTCAGCGCATTGGCGATGGCATAGAGGCTGGGGATGGCACCATGCCAGGACTGGGTCCTGGCCTTGTCCCAGGAGCCGGCGGTGGCCGGTGAGGAGAGGAAGTAGGGCAGCTTGACGGTACCGCTGTAGACGGTGGCCGCCTTGGCCAGGCCGTTGAGCGGGGTGCCGGTGCCGAAGGCTGCGGCAATGGCATCTTTCTGCTCTTGCGGCAGGAACTGCTCCGCATCCAGCTGGGTCAGGAAGGTATTGCTGCCGGTCACGGCCAGGGTGTAGGTGCCGGGCAGGCTGGTGTTGCCCAGGGCATCCTGCTTCCACAGGGCGGCAGCGTCCAGGGTCGGGCTCTTGAGCACGGAAGCGGCCGCGCCCTTCACCGCTACCAGCACGTCGGCACCGGACTGGGTACCGAACCAGTCGGAGAAGATCACATGATCGCTGGTGATGCCGGTGGCCGCCTTGAACAGCTCTTCCTGCAGCGCTATCAGGCCGCTGATGGTCTGCTCCTGGGCATTGCTGCCGGTGGTGCTCTTGTAGTTGCTATAGTCGCTGCCCGCCCGCAGAGGGTTGCCGCTGCTGTCCTTGAGCGAATCGGTCGCCACTATCATGTAGTAGGAAGAGGGATTGAGCGGCTTGAGCGGCACCAGGTTCAGCTTGCCCGCCGACTCGGCGACCACGAAGTCCACCCCGTAGGCCAGCACCTTCTTCACACCACTCGGGCGCAGGGCGGCGCTGTCGAATTCCAGCTCCAGCAGGTAGAGCGGGGCCACTGAGGCACCGAATTCGGCGGCGGACGGCGCCTTGACTGTGATGCCCGAGGCAGTCACTGGCACTATCTGGATCGCCTGGGTAGTGGACCAGCCATCCAGGGTGGAGAGGGCTGAGACTGGATTGGAGAGATCGGCCGTTTCGGTCGAGAACTTCAGGGTGCCGTCACTGGCACGGGCGGCCAGGGCGCTGGGGCGCGCCGCATTGGTGCCGCTCAGCAAATAATCGAGATAGCTTGAGGTATCGCCTTTGTTTTCGTCACTGCCACCACAACCGCTCAGCAGCGCACTGACGACTGCCGCGTAAATTAGCTTCTTTTTCATATCCTTATCTCTTTATATGTTGTTATCCATGATGAGCCTGACGGGGTAGGGTCCAAACCCGACCGAGTCATATTAACAGCAACGCAACAATTAATAAGCCTCTGGTCGGTCATCTGATCTGATTTTTTTGTGTACAACATCAAGGAATTGGAATTGATCCCCGGCGCCAGAGGGTAACAACCTTCCCCTTATCACCAGACCCGACCAGAACCTTTCAGCGCCAGTGGCGCAAAAAGCCACCCCGATCTCGGCAAAGGGGGGGATTTGTCGGTAGAATGGCGCCATTGCTTAAGGAGAACCCCATGATCGACCCGAAAAAACTGGAAGAGATCGCCAAACAGATACACAACGCCCTGCCGCCCGGCATTCGCAGCATGGGTGAAGAGGTGGAGAAGAAGACCCGTCAGGTGCTGCAGGCCCAGCTGAACAAGCTGGATCTGGTGAGCCGCGAAGAGTTTGACGTGCAGACCAAGGTGCTGCTGCGCACCCGGGAGAAGCTGACTGCCCTCGAGGCCAAGCTGGCCCAGCTGGAACAGCAACTCGGCGCCAAGGGCGAGTAATACGGCTCGACGTCCCGTCGGCACATAAAACAAACCCCAGCCTGGCTGGGGTTTGTTGTTTCTGATGCCCGAGGGGGGCCGATACGGGCTGGCAAACCAGGTTGCTCACCCCCTCATCCCCACCCCTTCTCCCGCGAGGGGAGAAGGGAGCAGATCGGCGTTCCTCGGCTAGACGGTGATCAGATGAACTCGTAGGCGTCGCCGAAGATGCGCTCTGGCTCAGCCCCCAGCACCTTGAACTCCTCGCGGGCGGCACCCGCCATCTCGAAGCGACCGGCCACATAGATGTCGTAGTCATGCAGGCTGACGAAGTCATCCATGATGGCCTTGTGCACCAGGCCGGTCTTGCCGGTCCAGTCAGCTTGTGGCTCCTGCACCACGGGGATGAAGGTCAGCGGCGCATAGTCGCGCTCCCACTGCTGCATCAGCCCCTGTTCATAGAGCCAGTGCGCCTGGCGCACGCCCCAGTAGAGGAACACCGGGCGCTTGCTGCCGGTATCGATCAGATACTCCAGGATGGCGCGGGCGTAGGAGAAGCCGGTGCCACCCGCCATCAGGATCAGGGGGCGCGGCGATTCGTCACGCAGGAAGGCCTTGCCCGCCGCCAGTTCGATCTCGATCTCCCCCTGCTCGCGCATGCGGGCCAGCACCTGACCGGCGTAGGCGTTCTCCGGGGTGGCACCGATCTGCAGCTCCAGCACACCGGAGCGGGTCGGCGAGTTGGCGATGGAGAAGGGGCGCTTGTCCGAATCGCTCATCACCACCAGCAGATACTGGCCAGGCTTGAAGCTCACCGCTTGCTGCGGCGTCAGGGCCACGTGCCAGATGGTGTCGACATATTCGCGCAGTTCCTCTACGCGGCACTTGATACGTTGCATTCTTGTCCTTGTGAGGGGCCTGCCCGGCCCGCTTCGCTCATGGTTTCACTGTTTTCTGGCGACCAGCTTGTGGTCAAGTCAGTCGAGCATACCCAATTCGGCACGGCAATACCGCACTTTTGCGTCGACATGGCCGCCAACCCGGGCGGGTCGCTCAGTCGAGGATCTTCAACTCGTCCCAGATCCCGTCGATCTTCTGCTTCACCGCCTCGTCCTGGACTATGGGCTGACCCCACTCCCGGTTGCTCTCCCCCGGCCACTTGTTGGTGGCATCCAGCCCCATCTTGGAGCCGAGCCCCGAGACCGGCGAGGCGAAGTCGAGATAGTCGATGGGCGTGTGTTCGATCAAGGTGGTGTCCCGCGCCGGGTCCATCCGGGTGGTGATGGCCCAGATCACGTCCTTCCAGTCCCGGGCGTTAATGTCGTCGTCGCAGACGATCACGAACTTGGTATACATGAACTGGCGCAGGAAGGACCAGACCCCCAGCATCACCCGCTTGGCATGGCCGGGATAGCGCTTCTTGATGGTCACCACCGCCATCCGGTAGGAGCAGCCTTCCGGCGGCAGGTAGAAGTCCACGATTTCGGGGAACTGCTTCTGCAGCAGCGGCACGAACACCTCGTTCAGCGCCACCCCGAGCACAGCCGGCTCATCGGGCGGACGGCCGGTGTAAGTGCTGTGATAGATGGCATCGCGGCGCATTGTCATGTGGGTGATGGTGAACACCGGGAACTCGTCCACCTCGTTGTAGTAGCCGGTGTGATCCCCGTAGGGACCCTCGGGTGCCATCTCCCCCGGCTCCAGATAGCCTTCCAGCACGATTTCGGCGCTGGCGGGCACCTCGAGATCGCAGCTCAGGGCCTTCACCACCTCGGTGCGGCTGCCCCGCAGCAGGCCGGCGAAGGCGTACTCGGAGAGGCTGTCCGGCACCGGCGTCACGGCGCCGAGTATGGTCGCAGGATCGGCGCCGAGCGCCACCGCCACCGGGAAACGTTCACCCGGGTGGGCCTCCTGCCACTCGCGAAAATCGATGGCGCCGCCGCGGTGATCCAGCCAGCGCATGATGAGCTTGTTCTTGCCGATCTTCTGCTGACGGTAGATGCCGAGGTTCTGGCGCTTCTTGTAGGGGCCTCGGGTAATGGTCAGCCCCCAGGTCACCAGGGGCGCCACATCGCCGGGCCAGCAGTGCTGGATGGGGATCTGGTCCAGATCCACCGCGTCCCCCTCCAGCACCACCTGCTGACAGGGGGCGGAGGAGAGCCGCTTGGTCGGCATGTTGAGCACCTGCTTGAAGATCGGCAGCTTCTCCATCAGCTCCTTGAGACCACGGGGCGGCTCGGGCTCTTTCAGGTAGGAGAGCCAGACCCCGACCTGGCGAAGGGCACCGACGTTGGGCTGGCCCATGCCCATGGCGACCCGATCCGGGGTGCCGAACAGGTTGGTCAGCACCGGCATGGAGTAGCCTTTGGGATTCTCGAACAGCAGGGCCGGGCCGCCCGCACGCAGGGTGCGGTCGCTGATCTCGGTCATCTCCAGATAGGGGTCTATCTCGCGGCTGATGCGCTTGAGCTGTCCGGTTTGTTCCAGCTGCGCGATGAAATCACGCAAGTCCTTGTATTTCATGCAGGTACCCTAGCGGGGTCAGGAGGTTCCGCATTATAACCCTGGCCGCGCATCCGGTGTACCCGTATCGGGCAGCATGACGGACGAGGCGTGACGTCGCTCCTGCCGGGTGAGCCTGTCCGCCAGCTGACCCAGCAGCCTGGGCTCGTCCATTTGCAGCAAGAGACCGGCCACCAGGCCGCCATACTGGTGCTTGCCTAGCTCCGCCAGCAGATATTGCTGGGCACCGTCCGGCAGCGGAGAGAGCCGGCTGAGCTGCTGCAGGGCGGGGATCATCAACCGCCCGTTGCGGCTGGCGGCGATCAGCAGATCGCTCGCCTCCTGGCCGGTATGGAAGCGGGGAATGGAGTGCAGGGCCGTCAGGCTGTCGTGATCCACAGGCTGACGCCACAGCTTCAGGTAGAGCGCGGTATCGCCGGTCCGCTCGATGAGGTGCAGCAGCAACTGGTTGTCAGGCAGGAAGAGGTTGAGGGAGGCGAGCCGGTCGGCCTCGCGCCGCAGCACCGGGGTGGGCTGATCATCGAGCACGCTCAGCAGCGCCTGCTGCTGCCGGGTCAGCTCAGGGTTGCGGCTGTAGTAGACCTGCTTGTAGTCGAAGCGGTTCTGCTCGAGCAGTTGGCGGTAGTTGTCCTGCCAGGCCAGCTGCTGCCAGTGGTTGAGCACCAGCCGGGCCTCGGCGGCAAAATCATAGGCGGGCAGCTGGACCAGGAAGCCGTCCACCTCCCCCTCCACCAGCCATTGCGGCGCCTTGGCGGCCTGCTTGCGCACCCAGGCCAGCAGATCGGGGCTGGGGGCATTCGATGACTTGAGCCCGCTCAGCAGCTGATGCAGCAAATACTCCCGCTGCCCCACCGCCAGACTCTCCAGCAGGGCATCCATGGCGTCAAACTGGCCGAGGGCCAGCCGGCCGTTCAGATATTCACTGTGACCTTGCAACCCCTCGTCAGCCACCAGCGGCGCCCGCTGCGGCGGGAGCGAATCGGCCTGCACCGGGGCGGCCAGCATCCAGCAGAGCCCTATGAGAAATACCAGCTTCATGACGTCCCTGTCCTTGTGACATCGAGGCTCACATACTACTAAGCCAGCCGTGAAATAGATAAACAAAAACCGCGACCTGGGCCGCGGTTCTGTCATTCCAAGATGCAGTTATTTCTGCTGACGCTTCATGGAGTCGAAGAACTCGTCATTGGTCTTGGTGGCTGCCAGCTTGTCGATGAGGAATTCGATGCTGTCGATCTCGCCCATGGGGTGAATGATCTTGCGCAGTATCCACATCTTCTGCAGCTCGTCCGGCGCGGTCAGCAGCTCTTCCTTGCGGGTGCCGGAGCGGGTGATGTCGATGGCCGGGTAGACACGCTTCTCGGCAATCTTGCGCGAGAGGTGCAGTTCCATGTTACCGGTACCCTTGAACTCTTCGTAGATGACTTCATCCATCTTGGAGCCGGTATCCACCAGTGCGGTGGCGATGATGGTCAGGCTGCCGCCTTCCTCAACGTTACGGGCGGCACCGAAGAAGCGCTTGGGCCTGTGCAGGGCGTTGGCATCCACACCACCGGTCAGTACCTTGCCGGATGAGGGGATGACGGTGTTGTAGGCACGCGCCAGACGGGTAATGGAGTCCAGCAGGATGACCACATCCTTCTTGTGTTCGACCAGACGCTTGGCCTTCTCGATCACCATGTCGGCAACCTGAACGTGGCGCGAAGCAGGTTCGTCGAAGGTAGAGGCGATCACTTCACCCTTCACCATGCGCTGCATCTCGGTCACTTCTTCGGGACGCTCGTCGATGAGCAGCACGATCAGTTCACAGTCCGGGTGGTTGTAGGCGATGCTCTGGGCGATGTTCTGCAGCAGCATTGTCTTACCGGCCTTGGGCGGCGCCACGATCAGGCCACGCTGGCCTTTACCTATGGGGGCAGCCAGGTCCAGCACGCGGGCTGTGATGTCTTCGGTCGAGCCGTTGCCACGCTCCATGCGCAGACGCTCGTTGGCGTGCAGCGGAGTCAGGTTCTCGAACAGGATCTTGTTGCGGACGTTTTCCGGGCGGTCGTAGTTGACCTCGTTGACCTTGAGCAGCGCGAAATAACGTTCGCCCTCTTTCGGTGGCCGGATCTTGCCGGAAACGGTATCGCCGGTTCGCAGGTTGAAACGGCGGATCTGGCTCGGGGAGACGTAGATATCGTCCGGGCCGGCCAGATAGGAGCCGTCTGCACTGCGCAGGAAGCCAAAGCCGTCGGTCAGGATTTCCAGCACACCGTCGCCAAAGATATCCTCGCCACCCTTGGCGTGCGCCTTGAGGATCGCGAAGATGATGTCTTTCTTGTGCGCCCGAGCCAGATTTTCCAACCCCATGGATTCGCCAAGCTGTACCAGCTCAGACACAGGAGTGTTCTTTAGTTCAGTCAGATTCATAGTGGTGAAAGTCTGTAAGCAAGGATTGAAATGAGGAGACAGTCTGCTGGATTGATGCTGATCGGATTTGACTTGCCAGGCTGCTGTTAAGCAAGGAGTCAGGCAAAAAGGTTAGCAAACGAGCGATAAACTAGCACCAATCGGGATGAGCGTCTAGGTGATAAAACACAAGGAGCGCATTATTGCAATGCGCTCCTTCTTGATTATTACAGGTTACCGTCCAGGAACTCTTTCAGCTGAGTCTTGGACAGGGCGCCGACCTTGGTCGCTGCCACTTCGCCATTCTTGAACAGCAAGAGGGTCGGGATACCGCGAATGCCATACTTGGGCGGAGTGTCGGCGTTATGATCGATGTTCAATTTCGCCACTGTCACGCGACCGGCATATTCTTGGGCGACTTCGTTCAGGATCGGGGCAATCATCTTGCACGGACCGCACCATTCAGCCCAGAAATCGACCAGAACGGGGCTGTCGGCTTTGATTACATCGGCCTCGAAGCTGGCATCGCTCAGCTGAACAATCTTGTCACTCATCTCCAACTCCAGTCAGTAATTAAGGCTTTATTGATGGTTCAACAAAGGCAATAGTTGCCCTATTTGAAATGATCCTGTTTATTATTGCAAGCCTAACCTGATAACCTACCGCCATGAGCAAAACACATCTAACGACCGAAAAATTCGCCCAAATGGGCCTCGAACCCGAAGTTCTGGCTGGTCTGGAATCAAAGGGATTTCACTATTGTACGCCCATCCAGGCACTGTCTCTGCCCCTGCTGGTAGAAGGCCATGACCTCGCCGGTCAGGCCCAGACGGGAACCGGCAAGACCCTTGCCTTCCTGGCCGCGACCTTCAACTATTTATTGACCCATCCCCTGACCAGGCCGCGCCTCGTCAACCAGCCCCGCGCCATCATCATGGCCCCGACCCGGGAGCTGGCGGTCCAGATCTACAACGATGCAGAAGGCATGTCTGCCTCCACCGGGCTCAAGCTCGGTCTCGCCTATGGTGGCGAAGGCTATGACAAGCAGCTGGCTGTGCTGGAACAGGGTGTCGACATCCTGATCGGTACCACAGGCCGCATCATCGACTACTTCAAGTCCAAGGTGATCGATCTGGGCAACATCCAGGTCGTGGTGCTGGATGAAGCGGATCGCATGTTCGATCTCGGCTTCATCAAGGACATCCGCTTCCTGTTCCGCCGCATGCCCCCCGCCACCGAGCGTCTGAGCATGCTGTTCTCCGCCACCCTCTCCCTGCGGGTGCAGGAGCTGGCCTACGAGCACATGAACCACCCGGAACACGTGCAGATAGAGCCGGAACAGATGACGGGCGTGCGCATCAAGGAGGAGCTGTTCTACCCCTCCAACGAAGACAAGATGCTGCTGTTGCTCTCCCTGATGGAAGAGGAGTGGCCGGAAAAAGCCATCGTCTTCGCCAACACCAAGCATGTCTGCGAAGACGTGCATGCGTGGCTGGAGAATGACGGCCACCGCGTCGGCCTGCTGACCGGTGACGTGCCGCAGAAGAAGCGGATGAAGATCCTGGAAGACTTCACCAAGGGCACCCTGGACATCCTGGTCGCCACCGACGTGGCCGCCCGTGGTCTGCACATCCCCGACGTGACCCACGTCTTCAACTACGACCTGCCCGACGACGCCGAAGACTATGTACACCGTATCGGTCGTACCGGTCGTGCCGGCAAGAGCGGTCACTCCATCAGCCTGGCCTGTGAAGACTATGCCTTCAACCTGCCGGCCATCGAGGAGTACATCCATCACGCCATCCCGGTCAGCAAGTACGATCGCGACTCCCTGCTGGATGATGTGACAGCCCCGAAACGGGTGTTCCGCAACCGCCAGCCGGTGAACCGCAACATGCGGGATCGCCAGGGTGGTGGCAACAGCAACAACCGCCGCCGTCCGCCACGCAAGAACTAAGGGACTGGCCCAGTTGCACAACTCGCCGCTCTATGCCGCCATCGACCTCGGCTCCAACAGCTTTCACATGCTGGTGGTGCGCGAGGTCGCCGGTGCCCTGCGCACCGTCACCAAGGTCAAGCGCAAGGTGCGCCTCGCCGCCGGTCTCGACCCGGAATTTCGTCTCAGCCGTGCCGCCATGGAGCGGGGCTGGGACTGCCTGCGTCTGTTCTCCGAGCAGTTGCAGGACATTCCGTCCGACAACATCCGGGTGGTGGGTACCGCCACCTTGCGCCTCGCCACCAACGTCGACGAGTTCCTGAGCGAAGCGGAACGGGTGCTCAACCACAGCATCGAGATCATCTCGGGCGAGGAAGAGGCCAAGACCATCTACGAGGGGGTCTCCTGGACCTCCGCCGGGGAAGGCAACCGCCTGGTGATCGACATCGGCGGCGCCAGCACAGAGCTGGTGATAGGCGAACACAGCGAAGCCAAACTGCTCAACAGCCTGCACATGGGCTGCGTCACCTGGCTCAACAATCACTTCGGTGATGGCGAGCTCTCCGAGGCCCGTTTCCAGCAGGCCATTGCCGCCGCCAAGACGGTACTGGAGAAAGTGGCGGAAGATTACCGCGCTCTCGGCTGGCGCACCTGCGTCGGCGCCTCCGGCACTGTCCAGGCGCTGCAGGAGATCATGCTGGCGCAAGGGAAGAGCGAGCGGGTCACCCTGCCCAAGCTGCAGGAGCTGATGGGTCAGGCCATCGCCTGCGGCAGGCTGGATCGGCTGCAGCTGGAAGGGTTGGCCGCCGAGCGGCTGACCGTGTTCCCCTCCGGCCTCGCCATCCTGATCGCCATCTTCGAGACCCTGAACATAGAGAGCATGACGCTGGCGGGTGGCGCCCTGCGGGAAGGCCTTATCTACGGCCTGCTCGGCAACAATCACGACTGTGATGCCAGGGACAGAACCGCCGACAGCCTGATCAGCCGCTATCAGCTGGATAAAGAGCACGCCGAGCGGGTGCGCGACACCGCCGTCGAGGCCTTCAACCAGCTGCAACCGGCCTGGCGACTCTCCAAGCGTTACGGCCGCCCCATCCTGCGTTATGCGGCCCTGCTGCACGAGATCGGTCTCTGCATCGAGTACAAGAAGGCGCCGCAACACGCCGCCTACATCATCGACAACATCGACATGCCGGGCTTCACCCCGGCGCAGAAGAAGCTGTTGTCGGCCCTGCTGTTCAACCAGCGGGACGAATTCAAGCTGGACACCCTGGAGAAGCAGGGCGCCGTCACCGGTCGTCAGGCGATCCGGCTGGCCCGCATCCTGCGCATCGCGCTCATCCTCTGCATGCGCCGCACCCAGGGCACAGTGCCCAGCTTCACCCTGCAGGCCGAGGAGGAGTCGCTGACCCTGACCCTGCCCAAGGGGTGGATGGACGAACACTACCTGCGCGCCAGCGAGCTGCGGCTCGAGGTGGAGCGCCAGCAGAAGATGGGCTGGCCCACCCGCGTACAGGAAGCCTGACCTCATCACCTGCCAGTCTGGGAGTCGATCATGCCGGATTACCAACCCATCAGCTGTGACCTCTACGACTGGCTCGAGATAGCCGCCCGCTGGCAACTGCCGGTGACCCTGGTCGGCCACGACGGTCGTCGGTGGGATGACAGGGTCCGCACCATAGCGGCCAGTGACGGCGTCGAGTATCTGCTGCTGGAGAGCGGCGAGCGCCTCAGCCTCGCCGATCTCGCGACCCTGGATCTCGTCTGGCAGGGGGAGGCGCGGCATATCCGCTTCGCACCCGCCCGCTGATCCCAAAGCAAAAAGGAGGGCCAACATATGTTGGCCCTCCTTTTTGCATCCGCGACTCACACCGACAGTTAACCCGCCAGCGCCGCCATCACATAGACGTCGAAGCGGTTACCCTTGGTCTCTATGGCCATGCTGGGTTTATGTTCATTGAGCCAGCCAGCATAGGCTGGGCGCTTTACCACCACCCGCTTGTTCGCCATCTTGAGCGCGGCCGGCAGCAGGGCATCCGCATCGAGATCCGGTCCCACCAGGGACTGGAACACCCGCATCTCTTTCTTGACCAGAGCCGACTTCTGCTTGTGGGGGAACATGGGATCGAGATAGATGACATCGGGCCGCTCGCTCAACGCCAGCAGGTTGTCCACCGCAGGCCCCTGCAGTAAATGCATGCGCTCGCTGACCCAGGAGCCAATCTCGGGATCCTGCGCCGCCCGTGCCAGCCCGTCCTGCAACAGGGCCGCCACCACGGGGCTGCGCTCTATCAGGGTCACCTTGCAGCCGAGGGAGGCCAGCACGAAGGCGTCACGGCCGAGCCCGGCGGTGGCATCCACCACTGTCGGCATGGCCCCGGACTTCAGCCCCACCGCCTTGGCGATGGACTGGCCGCGGCCGCCACCGAACTTGCGCCTGTGGGCCACGGCCCCTTCCACGAAGTCTACATAGACGCCGCCCAGCTTGGGTTCGTCCAGCTTGCGCAGCTCCAGCCTGGTGTCAGTTAGCACCAGCGCAAAGGGGGCAGGAAACTCCACCTCGGCCAGACGCAGTCGCAGGGCGTCCAGCTCGCCATCGCGGGCGGGCACTTCACTGAAAACCTGGATATGGGGCATAACGAAGACTCATGGCGGCACGGAAGCGGGCATGATAGCAGAAGCAGGGGATCAGCTCACTGTGGTCAGATTGGCCAGGTTCATCCCCTGGCGATTGAGGGTCAGGTATTCCACCAGATCGTCATAGGGCAGCGGGCGGCTGAGCAGATAGCCCTGGGTGAAGGCACAACCCTTCTGACAGAGGAAGTTGAGCTGCTCCCGGGTCTCCACCCCCTCGATCACCACCTGCATGCCGAGGTTGTGAACTATGTTGATGATGCCGTCCAGCAGCAGCCTGTCCTGCTCGTTGAAGGGGATGTGGCGCACGAAGGAGCGGTCAATTTTCACCAGATCCACCGGGAAGGTGCGCAGGTAGTTGAGGGCCGAGTAGCCGGTGCCGAAATCGTCGATGGCCAGCTTGCAGCCCGCCTCGCGCAGGGCATCGATCCGCACCCTGTGCTGATCGCTGCTCTCCATCAACAGGGATTCGGTGATCTCTATGATGATGTCCGCCGGGTCCAGGTCGAAGTGACGGATCACTCGCAGCCACTCGTTCGCCTCGGGATCTATGGTCTGAAACTCCAGGGTGGAGCGGTTGATGGACATCTGCAGATCCGGGAAGCCGGACTGCTGCAGGCGGGCCAGATCCCGGCACGACTGCCATAGCACCAGAGCCCCCAACCCCTGGATGAGCCCCGCCTCTTCCGCCAGCGGGATGAAGTCCGCCGGCGACACCTGACCCCAGTGGGGGTGATACCAGCGCACCAGGGCCTCCAGCTTGGCGACCCGGCCGCTGCGATTGTCCCAGATGGGCTGATAGGCCATGGTCAGCTGCCCCAGCTTGATGGCCTCCGCCAGATCCTGCTGCATCTGGTGGCGCTGACTCACCTCTTCGCGCATGGAGGCGCTGTAGGTACCGAGGGAGCGCCCCTGCCGCTTGGCGACGAACAGCGCCTGCTCGGCGTTGCGCAGCAGCTCGTCGCTGTCAGCCCCGTCGTTGGGGCAGAGGGTGATACCTAAGGTCGCGGTCACATAGAGGTGCTGGTTGGCCAGCATGAAGGGACGGGCGAAGCCGCCGATCACCTGCTTGGCGAACACCTCGGCCTGACGCCGGTTGACTATGCCGGGCACCAGGAAGGCGAACTCGTCGCCGCCGATGCGGGCCACCAGATCCTCGGTGCGCACCCGGCTCACCAGCCGATCCGACACCTCTCGCAGCAGGGCATCGCCGACATGGTGATCCATGCTGTTGTTGACCGCCTTGAAGTTGTTGAGATCCAGCACCATGAGCGCGAAGCGCTCCCCCCGCTCGCAGAAGCGGGCGAGGCAGCGGCCGAACAACCAGCGGTTCGGCAGCCCGGTGAGGTTGTCGTAGTTGGCCTGGGCGGCGATCTTCTGCTCCGCCAGCTTGGTCTGGGAGAGATCGCTGAAGATGGCGATGTACTGGCTGATCCTGCCCCCTTCCCGCAGGGCGCTGATCATCAGCTGCTGGGGATAGAGCTTGCCGTTCTTGCGCTTGTTCCACACCTCGCCACGCCAGATCCCCACCCGCTCCAGGGCGTGATACATGTCGGCGTAGAAGGTTTGATCGTGCAGCCCGGACTTGAGCAGGCTGGGGCGCTGGCCGCGGGCCTCCTCCTCGCTGTAGCCGGTGATCTTCTCGAACGCCGGGTTCACCGAGATGATGCGGCTGTCGGCATCGCACACCAGTATGGCCTCGGAGAGGTTGTCATAGACCCTGTGGGAGAGCTTGAGCTGCTCCGCATGGCGCTTCATGGGGTCTATGTTCTCCAGCACCACCATGAGGTAGTCCGGATGCATCTGCTCGTTGCGGATCAGGGTCACAGTCACCCGACCCCAGAGCACAGAGCCATCCCGGTGCAGGTAGCGCTTCTCCTGGGTGAAGGCGGGGCGCTCTCCCCGCTTGAGCGCCTCGTAGAGAGGGATGCTGGTCAGCCAGTCGTCGGGGTGGTTGAGCTCGGCAACGGTGAGCCGCAGCAGCTCCTGCTGGCTATAGCCCAGCATCTTCTCGATGGCCGGGTTGACCCAGAGGATGGTGCCGTTCAGATCGAGTTTGCCGATGCCGACCGGCGCATGGGACATCATGGTGTCCAGGAAGTCGGGGCATTCCGGCTGGGCGGGGAGCGACTGACGCTGCTGCTGATACATCAGGGCCAGTTCACGGCCGGCGAGCGGCGCCAGCAGCCGCAGCAGCCCCATGATCTTGTCCATTCTGGGGGTGGCCCGCTTGAACATGACGCTGCACAGCCCTATGGTCTCGCCCTCGGCACTCTTCAGTGCGACGCCGGCATAACCCCGGACCTGGCAGCGCTCCAGCACGGCCGCATGGGGAAACAGCTCCCGGGTGCGATCGCTGAACCAGGCTTCTCCCTGCTGCATGGCGATCTCCCCCGGGGTATCCGCGAGGGGGAAGCTGTAGGAATTGATGTCGAGAGAGGCGGGATAGGCGGCATGCACAGTGAAAAAGAGCCCGGCCTGATCCTTGCCTGAAACCAGGACGAAGTCAGCCCCGACCGCGTTGGCGATTTCACTCACAAAGGTATCAAAATATCCCTGACCACTCGAATGAGACAGGCTTGAGATGATTTGATAGACAGACTCGAGTGCTCGCCTCATGGCAAGGTTCTTTCTCTCCTTGGAAGGTAGAACCCGACTCTACTGAAGAGGCGGGGCCAGTGCAAACATGCACTCCGCAAGATATTAAAAACCCTTGAAAAAAGGGACCAAAAGGTCCCTTTTTATCTCAAAAATCACGCTGTGATCCCACTATGTCGCAAATCTGTACCTGCTTGAAGCTCACGCCGGTGAAGAGCGCTGGGCCTCATGCGGCAATCCCGCTGTGTCGGAGCAAGGCATCCACCCTGGGCTCGCGACCACAGCAGGTGCGGAACATCATGCGGCAATCCCGCTATGACGTAGCAGCGCATCCACCTTGGGTTCACGGCCGCGGAAGGCACGGAACAGCTCCATCGGCTCCTTGGAGCCCCCCTTCTCCAGAATGTTCTTCAGGAAGGATTGGCCGGTGGCCGGGTTGAAGATCCCCTCCTCCTCGAAGCGGGAGAAGGCATCGGCGGAGAGCACCTCGGCCCACTTGTAGCTGTAGTAGCCCGCCGCATAGCCGCCCGCGAAGATGTGGGAGAAGCTGTGCTGGAAGCGATTGAACGCCGGTGGCGTCATCACCGCCACCTGGCTGCGCACCTCACTCAGCAGGGTCGGGATCTGATCCGCCTTGGCCGGGTCAAACTCCTGGTGCAGGCGGAAATCGAACAGGGCGAACTCCAGCTGACGCAGCATCTGCATCGCCGCCTGGAAGTTGCGGGCGGTCAGCATCTTCTCCAGCAGATCCGCGGGCAGCGGCTCGCCGGTTTCATGATGACCGGAGATGAAGGCCAGTGCCTCGGACTCCCAGCACCAGTTCTCGAGGAACTGGCTCGGCAGCTCCACCGCATCCCAGGCCACGCCGTTGATGCCGGCCACACCGGCCACATCGATCTGGGTCAGCATGTGGTGAATGCCGTGGCCGAACTCGTGGAACAGGGTGACCACTTCGTTGTGGGTGAACAGGGCCGGCTTGCCATCCACCGGGCCGTTGAAGTTGCAGGTCAGGTAGGCCACCGGCTTTTGCAGCGAGCCATCCTGACGGTAGCGACGGCCGAGGCAGACATCCATCCAGGCTCCGCCCTGCTTGTGTTCCCGGGCGTAGAGGTCGAGGTAGAAGCTGCCGCGCAGCTCGTCCTCGGCATCGAAGATGTCGTAGAAGCGCACGTCGGGGTGCCAGGTGTCGATGCCGAGGCGCTCGCGTACTTTCATGCCGAACACCCGCTTGACCACCTCGAACAGCCCCTTCACCACCCGGCTGGCGGGGAAGTAGGGACGCAGCTGCTCGTCGGAGATGGAGAACTTGTGCTGCTTGAGTTTCTCGGCGTAGTAGGCGAGATCCCAGGCGGCCAGCTCGCTCTGACCGTGCTGCTCGGCGGCGAAGGCGCGGATCTCCTCCAGCTCGGCCTTGCCTTGCGGCAGGGATTTGGCCGCCAGATCGGTGAGGAAGCTCACCACCTGTTCAGTCTTGTCCGCCATCTTGGTGGCAAGGGACAGCTCGGCGTAGTTGGCAAAGCCCAGCAGCAGGGCCAGCTCGCGGCGCAGGGTGAGCAGCTCGCTCATGATGGCGGAGTTGTCCCACTTGCCGGCGTTCGGGCCCTGGTCGGAGGCGCGGGTGGTGAAGGCCTCATACAGCTCGGCGCGCAGTGCGCGGTTATCCGAGTACATCATCACCGGCAGGTAAGAAGGAATATCCAGAGTGAACAGCCAGCCCTCTTTGCCTTTGAGTTCAGCCATCTGGCGGGCGGCCGCCTGGGCGCTCGCAGGCAGACCGGCCAGTTCGGCCTCGTCGGTCACCAGCTTGCTCCAGCCCTGGGTCGCATCCAGCACGTTGTTGCTGAAGCGGGAGGCCAGCTCGGAGAGGCGGGCCTGAATTTCCCCATAGCGCTGCTGCGCCTCGGCGGGCAGACCTATGCCGGAGAGGCGGAAGTCGCGCAGGGTATTCTGGATCTCCTTGCGCTGGGCGCCGCTCAGCAGGAGGAAGTCGTCGCTCTCGGAGAGGGCCAGATAGGCCTGATAGAGCCCTTCATGCTGGCCCACATAGGTCTGGAATTCGGAGAGCAGCGGCAGGCAGGCGTCGTGAGCCGCGCGCAGCGCCTCGCTGTTGAGTACGGCGTTGAGGTGACTGACCGGCGACCAGACTCGGGACAGGCGGTCATTGACCTCCTCCAGCGGGGCTATCAGGCTGTCCCAGGTGTGGGGGTCCCGCTGCGCCAGCACATCCTCAATCTTCTGTTTGCAATCGGCGATGGCCTGCGTCACGGCAGGCTGCACCTGATCGGGCTGGATCTGGCTGAAGGGGGGCAGCGAGTCCATTGTCAGCAAAGGGTTAGTCATCTGCGGTACCTCTAAATGCTCTGCAGCCCCTGCCGTCCAGAAGCTTGCTTGGACCATCTAAGATGTAGGCAGAAACCCCATTTATCAAGCCTTTGCCACCCAGAGCCGGGCCCGCTGCCCAGATTTCGCCAAAAGCTGCTCATTAATGCAGCGATCCGGCATCCAGAGACGACAATGCCGGCCCTGGGGCCGGCATTGTGAAGGGGATGACGCCGCTCGCATCAGCGCCGGGCGTCTTCCTTCAGCCACTGCGCCACACGCTTGGCGAAGTAGGTGAGGATGCCGTCGGCACCGGCCCGCTTGAAGCAGAGCAGGGACTCCAGGACGCACTCCCGCTCCTTCAGCCAGCCGTTCTGGATCGCCGCCATGTGCATGGCGTACTCGCCGCTCACCTGATAGGCGAAGGTCGGCACCCCGAACTGATCCTTCACCTGACGGATCACATCCAGATAGGGCATGCCCGGCTTGACCATGACGCTGTCAGCCCCTTCGGCGATGTCCAGCGCCACCTCGTGCAGCGCCTCGTTGCCGTTGGCCGGATCCATCTGGTAAGTGGCCTTGTTGCTCTTGCCGAGGTTGGCGGCGGAGCCCACCGCATCGCGGAACGGGCCATAGTAGCTGGAGGCGTACTTGGCGGAGTAGGCCATGATCTGGACGTTGACGAAGCCGTTCTCTTCCAGCGCGGCGCGAATCGCACCGATGCGACCATCCATCATGTCGGACGGCGCCACTATGTCGGCCCCGGCGGCGGCGTGGGAGAGCGCCTGCTTCACCAGGATCTCGGTGGTGATGTCGTTTTGCACATAGCCATCGTCATCTATGATGCCGTCCTGACCATGGGTGGTGAAGGGATCCAGCGCCACATCGGTGATGACACCCAGCTCAGGGAAGCGGGCCTTGAGGGCACGGGTGGCGCGCTGGGCCAGGCCGTCCGGGTTATAGGCCTCTTCCGCCAGCAGGCTCTTCTGCGCCAGCGGCGTCACCGGGAACAGGGCGATGGCGGGCACGCCCAGCTCAACCAGCTCGGCGGCCTCGATCAGCAGCAGATCGATGGAGAGCCTGTCCACCCCCGGCATGGAAGCGACGGCCTCACGCTGACCCTCCCCCTCCAGCACGAACACCGGATAGATGAGATCGTTGACGGTCAGCTGGTTCTCGCGCACCAGACGACGGCTGAAATCATGTTTGCGCACCCGGCGCAGGCGGCGACCCGGAAAGGCGCCCGGAAGAGTTATGGCCATGAATCACTCCAAAAGAGGAAGTTGGAAAAATGCGGCGGAGGTGGCCCTGGTATGGGCCAGCAAGGCCTCGGGCGCTTCACCACGGCAGGCCGCCACCACCTGGGCGATGTGCGGCAAAAAAGCGGGTTCGTTGCGTTTCGGTCTGGGTTTCAGATCCCGCGGCACCAGATAGGGGGCGTCGGTCTCGATCATCAGCCGACCGGCGGGGATGCGCGCTACCTGCTCGCGCAGCAGCTGGCCACGGCGCTCGTCACAGAGCCAGCCGGTCACCCCTATGTGCAACCCCAGCGCCAGGCACTGGTCCAGCTCCTGGTCGGAGCCGGTGAAGCAGTGCAGCACGGCCCCCGGCAGCCTGGGCAACCAGGGACGGAGGATCTCGATGAAACGGGCATGGGCATCGCGGCAGTGCAGAAACACCGGCATCCCGAGCTCGGCGGCCAGCGCCAGCTGGGCGTCGAACACCGCATCCTGCACCGGACGGGGGGAGAAGTCGCGGTTGTAGTCGAGCCCGCACTCGCCGATGGCCACCACCTGGGGCAGGGCCGCCAGCGTGCGCAGGGCGGGCAGGGTCTGCTCATCCACACTCTTGGCATCGTGGGGATGCACCCCGGCGGTAGAGAAGCAGTAACCGGGCCACTCGGCGGCAAGCTTGGCACTCTCGCGGCTGCCGGCCAGATCGGTACCGGTCAGGATCAGTGCCTCCACCCCGGCGGTACGGGCACGGGCCACCAGGTCGGCCTGTTCGCCGGCAAACTGGGGGCTGGTGAGGTTGAGACCAATGTCGATCATGGGATCAGAGGTTCCGAACAAAAGGAATACATATCAGGTATTTGAAAACCATCTACTCGATGGGGCATCACCATACGCCTCGAACGGATGCATGGAAAGAGGAAGGGAGCCTCAGCTCCCCTCTTCCGGTTGTTCCTGCTCCTCCTCGTCCTCTTTCCTCACATAGAAGCGGGCGAAGAAGAGACCTATCTCCCACAGGGCCCACATGGGGATCGCCAGCAGGGTCTGGGAGAAGACATCGGGCGGGGTCAGCAGCATGCCGACCACGAAGACCCCGACGATGACGTAGGGGCGCTTCTCCCTCAGGCTCTTGGGGGTGGTGACCCCAGTCCAGCAGAGCAAGATGGTGGCCACTGGTATCTCGAACGCCACCCCGAACGCAAAGAACAGGGTCAGCACGAAGTCCAGATAGCTGGCAATGTCGGTCGCCACCGTCACCCCGGCGGGGGCCGTGCTGGTGAAGAAGCCGAACACCAGAGGGAACACCACGTAGTAGGCGAACGCCATGCCGGCATAGAAGAGCACGGCACTGGAGGCCACCAACGGCATGACGAGACGCCGCTCGTGCTGGTACAGGCCGGGGGCGATGAAGGCCCAGGCCTGATAGAGCAGATAGGGGATGGCCACGAAGAAGGAGACCACCAGGGTCAGCTTGATGGGCGTGATGAAGGGGGTCGCCACATCCGTCGCTATCATGCTGGTCCCTTCAGGCAGCTGGCTGAGCAGCGGCCGGGCCACGAAATCGTAGATGTCGTTGGAGAAATAGATGAGCGCGACGAACGCCAGCAGGATGGCAGAGATGGAACGCAGCAGACGGGTTCTCAGCTCAACCAGGTGGCTGATAAGGGGTTGCTCGGCCTGACTCATGGCTTCACCTCCCCTTTGCCGGCCGACTCGCTGACCGGCTCGCGCTGACTGTTGACCGGCGGCACTTCGCGGGTCAGCTGCACCACAGGTTCCACCGGCGTGGCAGGTTCAACCTGGGCGACGGGCGGGCGGATCTCGTTCTGTGCCTCATGCTGTGGCTGATAGGGACGGTTCACTGACTGGGCCGCCGCCTTCAACTGCTCGATGGACTCCTGCAGCTCGGGGCTCAGGTTGTTCATCTGCAACTGCTCGGCCTTTTTCAGATCGTTGTGCAGCTCTTGCAACTTGAGCTCCTGCTCCAGCTCTGTCTTGACCGAGTTGGCGGTACTGCGGATCAGCTTGATCCAGTGGCTGGCGGTACGGATGGCAACCGGCAACCGCTCGGGACCCAGCACCACCAGAGCGACGACACCGATGACGACCAGCTCCCAAAAACCGATGTCGAACATGGCTTAGGCCTGATCTTTGTCTTTCTGCTTGGCGGTCTCGGCACTGCTGGCCGTCTCGTTCAGCTGCTTGGCCGGAAACTCCGCATCCTTCTGCTCAGGCTTGGCATCGGCCGGATCATCCGACAGCGCCTTCTTGAACCCCTTCACGGCGGCTCCCAGATCGCCACCTATGCCGCGCAGCTTCTTGGTACCAAACAGCAGCACGACGATGACTGCGATGATCAACAATTGCCAAATACTGATACCACCCATGACTTTCTCTCCAGGATAGGCGCCTGATGGCGCAGTTTAATTAATGAATGCGGGTCTTCAACCAGCCCAGCAGCCAGCATAACCCGGCGCCGGCGAGACTGATTTGTCCCCACTCAATATGTTGTTTCTGGGTCAGCAAGAATACACCCACCAACAGTAGGCTGGCTCCCACCCCTAAGAGGTAGCGGGCCTGTCCCTGACGACGGCTGTGCAGGCGAAAATCGGCGAACATCTGCTCGAAGTGGTGCTGCTGATGCCGCGCCTGGCGCAGGGTCTCGTAGACCAGCTCCGGCAGCTCCGGCAGCTTCTCAGCCCAGAAGGGGGCCTTCTCGCGGATCGCATTGAGCACCGCCTTGGGGCCCACCTGCTCGTGCATCCAGCTTTCCAGGTAGGGCTTGGCGGTCTGCCACAGGTCCAGCTGGGGATAGAGCTGGCGCCCCAGCCCTTCCACATAGAGCAGTGTCTTCTGCAGCAGCACCAGCTGGGGCTGCACCTGCATGTTGAAGCGACGGGCGGTGTTGAACAGGTTGAGCAGCACGTGACCGAACGAAATTTCGGATAGCGGCTTCTCGAAGATGGGCTCCAGCACGGTGCGGATGGCGAACTCGAACTCGTCCACCTTGGTGTCGGGCGGTACCCAGCCGGACTCCACGTGCAGCTGCGCCACCCGCTGATAGTCACGGTTGAAGAAGGCGAGGAAGTTCTCCGCCAGGTAGCGTTTGTCTTCCCGGTTCAGGGTGCCGACTATGCCGCAGTCGATGCCGATCCAGAGTGGATTCTCCGGGTGCTCATAGGAGACGAAGATGTTGCCGGGGTGCATGTCGGCGTGGAAGAAGCTGTCACGGAACACCTGGGTGAAGAAGACCTCAACCCCGCGCTCCGCCAGCAGTTTCATGTTGGTACCGTTGGCCTCCAGCGCGGCTATGTCGGAGACAGGAATGCCGTAGATGCGCTCCATCACCAGTACCTGCTCGCGGCAGTGATCCGTGTAGACCTCGGGCACATAGAGCGCCTCTGAGCCGGTGAAGTTGCGCCTCAGCTGGATGGCGTTGGCCGCTTCTCGCATCAGGTTGAGCTCGTCGAGTATGGTCTTGCGGTACTCCTCCACCACCTCGACGGGACGCAGCCGCGCGCTCTGGGGCACGAAACGGGCCACCAGACGAGCCAGCGCCTGCATCAGGCGCAGATCGGCCTCGATGACGGGCTCTATGTCGGGACGGATCACCTTGATGACGATCTCCCGGCCATTCTCCTTCAAGCGGGCGGTATGGACCTGGGCAATGGAGGCGGACGCCAGCGGCGTCTCGTCGAAGTCATCGAACAGGGTCTCGATGGGGCAACCCAGGCTCGCCTCTATCTGGCGCCTGGCCTCCTGCCCGCAGAAGGGGGGCACCCTGTCCTGCAGCAGGGCCAGCTCTTCGGCGATGTCTGGCGGCAGCAGATCCCTGCGGGTCGACAGCATCTGGCCGAACTTGATGAAGATGGGGCCCAGGGCCTCGAAGGCGAGGCGAATGCGGGCACCACGGCACAGCTCCGGCTGTTTGTTCTTGAGCCAGAACAGGCTGCGGCGCACCAAGCGTCCGGGCCAGGGTTGATAGCGGGCGGGAACCAGCTCATCGATGCCCTGCTCCAGCAGGATGCTGACGATGCGATAGAGGCGTTTGAACTCCTTGGGGGTCATCAGCTCACCTGCTGCTCGAGGCGGGCCAGCCGCAACTCGACCGCTTTCATGTGCTGTGCCAGCACCTCGACGTCGTCGTTGAAACTCGCCACTTCCAGGGGGCCTGGGGCTAGACGGGCCTCCTCGGTGAGGTACTCGGCCAGCTGGCGCTGGGAGCGGCACAGCTCGCGGCCCACCACGCGACGAGCCTGACGGGCGCCGCCACACAGGGTATGAGCCAGCACGTCGCCGGTATAGCGCGACAGCTCCTCTTCCCAGTCGATGTCCAGCTCCCCCAGCAAAGCGCTGAAGGCCTGTACCAGCTGGGGATCGCCGCTCAAGTCCAGCTTCTCCTCGCGGATATAGCGAGTCAGGGCGGAAGGATCCTTCAACAGGCCGATCGCCGTCAGCGACAGGCTCAGCACGGCGTCTGGCTCCCCTTCATAGCGGGCCAGCACGTCCAGCCGACGTTCGGAGAAGACAAACCAGAGCGGCTTGAGCTCACGCAGCTCCAGCTTGAGCACCTTGCCCGCGAGCTTGCGCAGCCGCGCCGGGCTCTGCTTGTCGAGTGCCAGCAACTGGTTGAGGCTGGTTTCGATCACCGCTGTGACCATGGCATCCATCGGCATAGGCGACCTTAAAACTTGTAACCACGGTGCAGGGCGACCACACCCTGAGTCAGGTTGTAGAACTCCACCTGCTCGAAGCCGACCTGCTCCATCATGCCCGCCAGGGTCTGCTGATCCGGGTGCATGCGAATGGATTCCGCCAGGTACTTGTAGCTTTCACCGTCGTTCGCGACGATTTCGCCCATTTTCGGCAGCAGTTTGAAGGAGTAGAGATCGTAGAGCTTGGCGATCACCTCGCTGGCGGGTTTGGAGAACTCCAGCACCAGCAGGCGACCACCCGGCTTGAGCACCCGGAACATGGAGGCCAGCGCCTTGTCCTTGTCGGTCACGTTGCGCAGGCCGAAGCCTATGGTGATGACGTCGAAGTGATTGTCCGGGAAGGGCAGAGCCTCGGCATTGGCCTGCACGTAGGAGACGTTGTTCGCCACCCCCAGGTTGCGCAGCTTGTCGCGGCCCACTTTCAACATGGAGTCGTTGATGTCCGCCAGCACCACCTGACCTGTCTCGCCGACGATGCGGGAGAACTTGGCGGTCAAGTCACCGGTGCCACCGGCCAGATCCAGTACCTTCTGACCCTTGCGCACACCGGAGCAATCGATGGTGAAGCGCTTCCACAGGCGATGAATGCCGAACGACATCAGATCGTTCATCAGATCATACTTGGCCGCCACCGAATGAAAGACGCCAGCCACCAGAGTTTCCTTCTCGGTCGCCGCCACGGTTTTATAGCCAAAATGCGTAGTATTAGTCTGTTCCGACATCCCTCAAACACCCATAGAGCAAAGAATGGCCGCCAGTTTACCAGAGCCGGTGACCTGCGGACACCTTAAACCCGGCTGGCCACCAACTGCATCCCCAGCATGACCATGGCCAGGCAGAGGAAGAGATTGAGGCCTATGTTGAGCAGCGCCTTCAGATAGGCCCCGTGTTGAGCCAGCACCACAGTATCCAGGGCAAAAGAAGAGAAGGTGGTCAGGGCACCCAATATACCCACCATCAGGAGTGGCTTGAGCGGGTGCTCGGCAACATGCCCGTGCAGAATGAGGGCATAGGCCACCCCCATGATGAAGGAGCCCACCACGTTGACCACCAGGGTGCCATAGGGGAAGTGGCGCCCCAGCAGCAGCGCCATCAACTCGGCGATACCAAAACGAAGGCAGGCGCCGATGGCACCGCCGGCCGCGACAAATAACCAGGTTTGCATGGGGAGGCTCCATAAGTGTCAGGCCGACATTATGCAAAATGCCGGCAAGCGGGGATAGCGGGGCAATTAATCTACGGGGATGAGCCGCCTCATCGGCGAAAATCCACCGGCTCTATCTGATCCAGATGCAGGGAGGTCTGCGCTGGCCGGGTTTCGGCAATCACGCGGCCATGGCGGATGGAGTAGCGCACCGGCACCTGACGACGCACCGCATCGAAGCCGTTCTCGGCGGGCAGGATCAGCAGATTGGCCGGCTTGCCCACCTCGATGCCATAGCGATCCTGCACATTCAGGGTGCGGGCGCTGTGGCTGCTGATCAGCTTCAAGCCGTCGTTGATCTGCTCGTAGCCCATGATCTGGCAGACATGCAGCCCCATGTGCAGCACCTGCAACATGTTGGCCGTCCCCATGGGATACCAGGGATCGAACACATCGTCGTGACCGAAGCAGACATTGATGTTCGCCTCCAGCATCTCCTTGACCCGGGTGATGCCGCGACGCTTGGGATAGGTATCGAAACGCCCCTGCAGGTGGATGTTCACCAGCGGATTGGCGACGAAGTTGATGTCCGCCATCTTGAGCAGGCGGAACAGGCGAGAGGCATAGGCCCCATTGTAGGAGTGCATGGCTGTAGTGTGGCTGGCAGTGACTCTATGGCCGATACCGCGCTCGTAGGCCAGCGTCGCCAGGGTCTCGATGAAGCGGGACTGCTCGTCATCGATCTCGTCGCAGTGCACATCCACCAGAACCTGATATTTCTCGGCAAGATCGAAGACATAATGCAGACTTTCTACCCCATATTCCCGAGTGAACTCGAAATGGGGAATGGCGCCTATCACGTCGGCTCCCAGCCTGAGCGCCTCTTCCAGCAAGGCCTTGCCGTTGGGATAGGAGAGGATCCCCTCCTGCGGGAAGGCGACGATCTGCAGCTCGACCCACCCCTTCATCTCCTCCCGCACCTCCAGCATGGCTTTCAGGGCCACCAGGTTGGGGTCGGAGACATCCACATGGGTGCGAACGAACTGGATGCCGTTGGCGATCTGCCACTTCAACGTCTGTATGGCCCGCCGCTTCACATCCTCATGGGTCAGCAGCGCCTTGCGTTCGGCCCAGCGCTCTATCCCCTCGAACAGGGTGCCGGAGAGGTTCCAGCTCGGCTCACCGGCGGTCTGGGTGGTATCGAGGTGAATGTGGGGCTCGATAAAGGGGGCTATCGCCATCCCCTCCTCCCCATCCAGTTCCCGGGTAGAGAGGAGGATCTGGCTCATGGGGGCTATGGTTCTGATCAGGCCATCCTGACATAGGATCTGCCACAGCCCCTCCCTGCCACTCAGACGCACATTCTTTATCAACATGTTCCTTTCCCCTTCGAGACGCTGGTTGTCTTTGCCAATCCACAACTTAGCTCGGATCAATTTAATAGAAAAGCGTTCACACAGAATGCATATGAGGCTGACATCATTGAAGAACAGCAACAATAAAGGGAGTGGATAGGGATGAAAGCAGGATTGACCGAGATCGGCAGCGCAGGATTGTTTCACGAATATCTGCAGACGCTGGGCATCAACAAGCCCCCATTGACCGAGATAGACGAACAGTGGGAGTACAAGCGAAACGAACGACTAGTCGCAGCCATTCAGATAGAGGCTTCCGGGCAGGCCCGCTTCTATCTCGATGCCAGACAGATCTCGATGAACTGAATGGTAAAAACAAAAAAGCCTCCCTTTTCAGGGAGGCTTTCGTTTTCATGGTGCTGATACCCAGAGTCGAACTGGGGACCTCATCCTTACCAAGGATGCGCTCTACCAACTGAGCCATATCAGCACACTAACCGGTAAAGACCGCACTGCGTGCGCTATCTAAATCTTCTGTCCAACACAACCTGACGTTGTATCGCGACCAACCACATCGCTGTGATTGCTTAATTGAAGCCTGGCAGTGTCCTACTCTCGCATGGCGAATGCCACACTACCATCGGCGCTACCGCGTTTCACTTCTGAGTTCGGCATGGGATCAGGTGGTTCCACGGCGCTATGGCCGCCAGGCAAATAACTTCAATCTCGGAAAGCTGACGTGAATAACGAGGTTGCCCGTAGGCTTTGTCGCTATCACTGAATTAGTTAGTAGTTCATGCACTTGCTACAAGGCCAGAAACACTTCTTGGGTGTTGTATGGTTAAGCCTCACGGGTAATTAGTATGGGTTAGCTCAACACGTCGCCGCGCTTACACACCCCACCTATCAACGTTGTGGTCTCCAACGGCCCTTTAGGACCCTCAAGGGGTCAGGGATGACTCATCTCAGGGCTCGCTTCCCGCTTAGATGCTTTCAGCGGTTATCGATTCCGAACTTAGCTACCGGGCAGTGCCACTGGCGTGACAACCCGAACACCAGAGGTTCGTTCACTCCGGTCCTCTCGTACTAGGAGCAACTCCCTTCAATCATCCAACGCCCACGGCAGATAGGGACCGAACTGTCTCACGACGTTCTGAACCCAGCTCGCGTACCACTTTAAATGGCGAACAGCCATACCCTTGGGACCGACTTCAGCCCCAGGATGTGATGAGCCGACATCGAGGTGCCAAACACCGCCGTCGATATGAACTCTTGGGCGGTATCAGCCTGTTATCCCCGGAGTACCTTTTATCCGTTGAGCGATGGCCCTTCCATTCAGAACCACCGGATCACTATGACCTACTTTCGTACCTGCTCGACCTGTCCGTCTCGCAGTTAAGCTGGCTTATGCCATTGCACTAACCTCCTGATGTCCGACCAGGATTAGCCAACCTTCGTGCTCCTCCGTTACTCTTTGGGAGGAGACCGCCCCAGTCAAACTACCCACCAGGCACTGTCCGCGAGCCCGATTCAGGGCCCTGCGTTAGAACATCAAACATACAAGGGTGGTATTTCAAGGACGGCTCCAGCGCAACTGGCGTCACGCCTTCAAAGCCTCCCACCTATCCTACACATGTAGGTTCAATGTTCAGTGCCAAGCTGTAGTAAAGGTTCACGGGGTCTTTCCGTCTAGCCGCGGGTACACCGCATCTTCACGGCGAATTCGATTTCACTGAGTCTCGGGTGGAGACAGCATGGCCATGGTTACACCATTCGTGCAGGTCGGAACTTACCCGACAAGGAATTTCGCTACCTTAGGACCGTTATAGTTACGGCCGCCGTTTACCGGGGCTTCGATCAAGAGCTTCGCTTGCGCTAACCCCATCAATTAACCTTCCGGCACCGGGCAGGTGTCACACCCTATACGTCCACTTTCGTGTTTGCAGAGTGCTGTGTTTTTGATAAACAGTCCCAGCCATCTGGTCACTGCGACTCCCAACTGCTCCATCCGCAAGGGACTTCACTGTCAAGAGCGAACCTTCTCCCGAAGTTACGGTTCTATTTTGCCTAGTTCCTTCACCCGAGTTCTCTCAAGCGCCTTGGTATTCTCTACCCGACCACCTGTGTCGGTTTGGGGTACGATGACTTGTAATCTGAAGCTTAGAGGCTTTTCCTGGAAGCAGGGCATCAATGGCTTCACCACCGTAGTGGCTTCGTCTCGTGTCTCAGTGTTGTGTCTCCGGATTTGCCTAGAAACACCACCTACGCACTTTCACCAGGACAACCGTCGCCTGGCCCACCTAGCCTTCTCCGTCCCCCCATCGCAATTACAAGTCGTGCAGGAATATTAACCTGCTTCCCATCGATTACGCCTTTCGGCCTCACCTTAGGGGTCGACTCACCCTGCCCCGATTAACGTTGGACAGGAACCCTTGGTCTTCCGGCGAGGAGGCTTTTCACCCCCTTTATCGTTACTTACGTCAGCATTCGCACTTCTGATATCTCCAGCATGCCTCTCGACACACCTTCGCAGACTTACAGAACGCTCCCCTACCACTCACACATAAGTGTGAATCCGCGGCTTCGGTGCCTGGTTTGAGCCCCGTTACATCTTCCGCGCAGGCCGACTCGACTAGTGAGCTATTACGCTTTCTTTAAATGATGGCTGCTTCTAAGCCAACATCCTAGCTGTCTGAGCCTTCCCACATCGTTTCCCACTTAACCAGAACTTTGGGACCTTAGCCGGCGGTCTGGGTTGTTTCCCTCTTCACGACGGACGTTAGCACCCGCCGTGTGTCTCCCGGATATTACTTACTGGTATTCGGAGTTTGCATGGAGTTGGTAAGTCGGGATGACCCCCTAGTCCAAACAGTGCTCTACCCCCAGTAGTATTCGTCCGAGGCGCTACCTAAATAGCTTTCGGGGAGAACCAGCTATCTCCGAGTTTGATTGGCCTTTCACCCCCA
>NZ_CP144265.1:4467500-4507521 GCF_046581335.1 Aeromonas sp. DSM 116730
ACGCTCGCGCACCTGTACCTCGTTCACCTCGGTCTGCATGTTGATGACGATGGCTTTCTGCTCGGACGAGGCCTTCTCTCCCCGAGGGGGTTCCACCAGGGTGGCCATGAACAGCAGGATCGCCAGGCTGAGGGTAACCCCCAGCCCCAGGCTCATCAGCTTGAACTTCATTTCGGCGCCACCGCCACGGCGATATTGGCGATGCCTGCCGCCTTGGCCTCATCCATCACCCGCACTACCTTGCCGTGGGGCACCCGCTCATCGGCCTGGATCACCAGGCTGGCATCGGGCTGCTCCGACAGCAGACGGGCCAGGCTGGCCTGCACCCGCTCCACATCCACCTGTTTGCGATCGAGGAAGATCTGCCCCTGGGCGCCGATCGCCAGCATGATGCTGGAGGACTTCTGCGCCTTGGCCTGGCTCGCCTGGGGCCTGTGCACCTCGAGCCCGGCTTCCCGTACGAAGGAGGTGGTCACGATGAAGAAGATCAGCATGATGAACACGATATCCAGCATGGGAGTCATGTCGATCTGCACTTCATCACGCTGGCGTTTGGATTGCCGTCTCATTGCATTACCTTCTCTTCTCGCAGGCCGTCCCGGGTCTTGGCCAGCGCACGCTTGGCCTGGCTCTCGAGACGACTGAGTAACAACACGCCGGAGAGCGCCACCACCATGCCTGCCATGGTGGGGATGGTGGCACGGGAGATCCCGCCCGCCATGCTCTCCGGGTTAAAACGGTTGGCGGCGGCCAACGCATCGAATACGCCTATCATGCCGGTCACAGTGCCGAGCAGGCCCAGCATGGGGCAGAGCACCACCAGGGTGCGGATGAAGATGAGATGGCGGTTGAGCTCGAGTTCGGCCTCGGCCAGCCAGCGGCTGCGGATCGCCTTGGCGTGCCAGCTGTGGCGCTCGCTGCGTCCCTGCCAGCGGCCGAACAACTGCCGCTGCAGCGGGCCGAAGCCCAGGTTGAGGTAGAGCAGCCGCTCGATCATCAAAATCCACATCAGCACCAGCAAGGCCAGGATGACCCAGAGCACGGGACCGCCACGGCCCATGAAGCTCTGCAACTGTTGCCAGATGTCGACCATCATGCCACCCGCTCCATCCCGTCCCCGTTATTCTCGGCCCGCTCGGCCAAAATGCCGGCGACCTGCTGCTCCAGCACGTTGGAGAGCTCGGTGAAACGGGATTGCAGCAGGCTGTGGGCCAGGATCAGCGGAATGGCGGCCACCAGCCCCTGGACTGTGGTGATCAGCGCCATGGAAATGCCGCCCGCCATGATCTTGGGATCGCCGGTACCGAACTGGGTAATGGCCTGGAAGGTGCCTATCATGCCGGTGACAGTACCGAGCAGCCCCAGCATGGGGGCGATGGCGGCGATCACCTTGACCATGCCGATGCCACGCTCCATCCGGGGCGTCTCCTGCAGTATGGCCTCGTCTAGCCTCAGTTCGAGCGTCTCCATGCTCAGCTCGGGATGCTGTTCCGCTACCGTCAGCACCCGACCGAGGGCGTTGTCGGCGTGGTATTCGCCACTCTTGAGCTGGCGACGCACCAGGGTCAGTTCACGAGAGAGGGTCCAGAGCCGTACGGCGGCAATGCCGAGGCCGATGGCGGCCAGCAGCACTATGATGGCGCCCACCTGGCCCCCTTGCTGGACTTGCTGCCAGAAGGTCGGTGCCTGGGCCAGCATCTCGAGCAGGACGCCGTGGGAGGGATCCAGCGGCAACGCCTCGCCTTCCTTGCCCTGATAGGCGCTCAGCTCGGACAGCAAGCCACCGGGCAGCCCCAGTACCGGGCTCAGCCCTTCGCCGCTCGGTTGCAGGAAGCCTTCGCTGCCAAACAGCGCGAAGCTGCCTACCCGGGTCAGCGACTGCTCACTGGCCGCCCCCTGGGCATCCAGCACCTTGCCGTTGAACTGGACAACCCGGCCCGACTCGCGGATCTCCTGCAACAGGGTGGCAGGCAGCAGGGCGAGGGCGGCGCGATCCGGCACCTGCTTGTCCTGGGCCATCGCCTTCAAGGCAGTCAGACGATCCGGATACTGACCCTGCACCGAGGAGTCCCCCAGCAGCTTGACCGCGTCGCTGGCGCCCTGACGGGTCACCGCGAAGATCTCGTTCATGTCGCCGGAAGCTTGCTCCCACCGGGTGTTGAGCTCGACCAGCTGCTTTTCATTGCTGGCAAACTGGCTGGCCAGCTCCTTGCTCAGGCGTTGGGCCTCGGCCAGCCTGGCACGGGCACTGGTCAATTCGCTGGAGACAGACGCCAGATCCTGCTGTGCCTGTTGCTCGCGGGCCTGTTCCTGCTGCTGCCACTCTTCATTGGCAAGGGCCAGCTGGGAGCAGAGGGAGAGGGTGATCAGAAGGGGGAACCATTTCATGACTGAGCCTCCTGGCTACGGGCGACAGACAGGGGCACATGCAACAGTTGCGGGACTTTCTTGTCGGCCGCCATGTCCAGCGCATCGGCAAGGGGGGTGAGCCACTCGCTATCCAGCGGCAACCAGCTCTTGCTCTCGGCGGACCAGCGCCAGGCCTGGGAGCGATCGGCGGTCATGGCCAGCAGGGAGACGCGGCCGAGCGCCAGCACATCGACCCGACGTTCGGCACCATCCAGTGCCAGCTGGGCGGGATAGGCATCCATCCGGCTGCCGTATTCGGCTTCGATCTGGTAGGCCTGCAGCAGCTGGCGGAACTTCTCCGCCTCGCTCACGTCCGCCCGGGCCAGGGTCGCCTTCAACTGCTCGACCCGCGCCAGACGGTCCTCCTTGCGCAGGGGAATGTCATTCTGCACCAGCTGATCCAAATCCGCCTGCATCTGCAACATCAGCGGGATCAGGCCCTGCCGGGTCTCTTGTACCGCTTCCAGCTGTTGAGTGAGCTTGCCCAGCTCATTCTGCTGATCGGCCACCAGAGACTGCATGTAGCGGTTGTAGGCTTCCAGATCCCGCAGTTGCAGCTGGGCATTTTGCAGCTCCAGCCGGGCGGCAACGGCGGCATCGGCCGCCTTTTCTACGCGCTGCTGGGAGGCTTTCCCATCCGCGATGCTGTTTTTCAGTGCGGGCGCGACCAAATCGTCTGCCGAGGCGACGAAATGAACGGCCAATGGCAACAAGGCCAGACCCCAGATCTTTTTCATGGTACACAATCTTAACAATGATAACTATTCTCATTGTCTCAAAGAGTCGTGCCAGTGGCAATCAGATGATTTTCTTGGCCTGTGGCCGAAAAAACAGGATACTTTTTAGACAAGCACGGGAACAACTGGCGTTGGTAGTCACAACACCATTTTAAATAACTAAAAAATGTCTTTTCGATCAGGATGATAAGTGGTCGAAGAAGGAGACTTACATGTTTAACGATGCGATCTGGGAACACATAGATCGGTTCACCAAGGCCAAGAAAACCAGCGATATCCAGCAGCAACTGGAGCGCTTCAGCCATCAGATGGGATTTGATTACTTCAGGTTGCTGATCATTTTCCCCATCAGCATGCAGAAATCACACGTGGCCTTGTTCAACAACTGCCCGACCAGCTGGTTTGATGCCTACACGGAGCGGCACTACCTGACCCAGGATCCTGTTGTCTTCCTTGGCCTGAAGCAGACCCAGCCCATCTTCTGGAACAAGCTAGACTGCGACTCCCCCTGGCTGCCCAGCGCCAGCCGGGAAGTGATGAACCTCGCCGCCGACTTTGGCGTGAGAAACGGCGTCTCCTTCCCGCTGCACACCCCCCAGGGGGAACACGGCATCCTCTCCTTCATCAGCAAGGAAAAATCCAACTCCGACCTGATGTTTGAAAACGTTCCCATGCTGTCGTTCTGCGCCAGCTACATCTTCAACGCGGCGCTGCAGCTGATAAAGAGCAGGCCGGACCTGATGAAGCATCTGGCCGAGCTGTCGGATCGGGAGAAGGAGTGCCTGTTCTGGGCCAGCGAGGGCAAGACCTCCTGGGAGATAGCCACCATACTCGGCATCAGCGAGCGCACCGTGAACTTCCACCTCAATCAGGTCACCAACAAGACCGATTCGAAGAACCGCAACCAGGCGATCGCCAAGAGCATCTCCAGCGGCATCATAGTGCCTTCGCTGAACGACGTGACCATCACCAACCTGCGGCTCTCCTGAGCCGGTCCGCAGCAACAAAAAGAGCCGCTACAGCGGCTCTTTTTTATGTCTGACAACGGCTTATTCCACGGTCACGGATTTCGCCAGGTTGCGCGGCTGATCTACATCCGTGCCCTTGATCAGGGCGACGTGGTAGGAGAGCAGCTGCAACGGTACCGTGTAGACGATGGGGGCTATCATCTCTTCCACGTGGTTCAGGCTCATCACCCGCATGGTCTCGTCGCTCTTGAAGCCGGCGTCCGCATCGGCGAACACGTAGAGGATGCCGCCACGGGCACGCACCTCTTCCACGTTGGACTTGAGCTTCTCCAGCAGATCGTTGTTCGGCGCCACCACTATGATGGGCATCTCGGCATCGATCAGCGCCAGCGGGCCGTGCTTGAGCTCACCGGCGGCATAGGCCTCGGCGTGGATGTAGGAGATCTCTTTCAGCTTGAGCGCCCCCTCCATGGCGATGGGGTACTGGCTGCCACGACCGAGGAATAGGCTGTGGTGCTTGTCGGCGAACTCCTCGGCCAGGGTCTCGATCTGCTTGGCCAGCGCCAGGCTCTCCTTGATACGCAGCGGCAGGGCTTGCAGCGCCTTGACCAGTTCGGCCTCGGCGGCGGCACTCAGGTTGCCACGGCAGTGACCGACGGAGGCCACCAGCATCAGCAGGCCGGCCAGCTGGGTGGTGAAGGCCTTGGTGGAGGCCACCCCAATTTCGGCACCGGCCCGGGTCATAAAGGCCAGATCCGATTCCCGCACCAGGGAGGAACCCGGCACGTTGCAGATGGCGAGCGAGCTCATGTAACCGGACTCCTTGGCCAGGCGCAGGGCGGCCAGGGTGTCGGCGGTCTCGCCGCTCTGGGACAGGGTCACCAGCAGGCTGTTGGGGCGCACCACGGACTTGCGATAGCGGAACTCTGAGGCGATCTCCACGTCGCAGGAGACGCCGGCTATCTCTTCGAACCAGTAGCGGGCCACCATGCCGGAGTTGTAGGAGGTGCCGCAGGCCACGATCTGGACGTGCTCGACCTGGTCGAAGATGGCGCGGGCGCCGTTGCCGAAGGACTCGACCACTACGTGATCGCTGCCCAGACGCCCTTCCAGGGTGTTGGTGATGGCCTTGGGCTGCTCGTAGATCTCCTTGAGCATGTAGTGGCGGTACTCGCCCTTGTCACCGGCGTCGTGGGAAAGCTCGGATTCCAGCTCCTCGCGCACCACGGCATTGCCCTGGGTATCGAAGATGTGCACGTCGCGACGGGTCACCTCGGCCACATCCCCCTCTTCCAGGAAGATGAAGCGGCGGGTCACCGGCAGCAGGGCCATCTGATCGGAGGCGATGAAGTTCTCACCGATACCGCGACCTATCACCAGGGGCGAGCCGGAGCGGGCCACCACCACGCGGCTGTCGTCACGGCTGTCCATCACCACAGTGCCGTAGGCGCCGCGCAGCTGCTTCACCGTGACCTGCATGGCCGCCAGCAGGCTGGGAGCGGATTTCAGCTCGTGGTGCACCAGGTGGGCGATCACCTCGGTGTCGGTGTCAGAGGTGAACTCGTAACCCATGCCCTGCAACTGGCTGCGCAGCTCTTCGTGGTTCTCTATGATGCCGTTGTGCACCACCACTATATGCTCGGAGACGTGGGGGTGGGCATTGCGCTCGGACGGCTCGCCATGGGTCGCCCAGCGGGTGTGGGCTATGCCGGTGCCGCCGTGGACGGACTGCTCTTCCAGCGCCTTGGCCAGCTCGGCCACCTTGCCGAGGCGACGCACCCGCTGCAGCGGCTGGTTGGCGCTGAACACGGCCACACCGGCGGAGTCATAGCCGCGGTATTCCAGACGGCGCAGGCCTTCTACCAGGATTTCAGCCACATCACGTTGGGCCACTGCCCCGACGATGCCACACATAGACTTCTCCTCAAGAGGTAAAAACGGAAATTCGTTTGGATAGTTGGATGTTTGGGTCAAACCGCCACGGGGGCGCAGATCAGTGCTATCCCCCTGGCCTGAATCTGTGCTCTGGCCTCGCCGTCCAGCCCCTCGTCGGTCACCAGGGTATGGATGCTGGACCAGGGCAGCTCGAGATTGGGGATCTTGCGGCCTATCTTCTCCGACTCGACCATGACGATGACCTCGCGGGACACCTCGGCCATCACACGGGAGAGGCCCACCAGCTCGTTGAAGGTGGTGGTGCCTCGCTCCGGGTCTATGCCGTCGGCGCCGATGAACAGCTGGTCGAAGTCATAGGAGCGCAGCACCTGCTCCGCCACCTGACCCTGGAAGGATTCGGAGTGGGGATCCCAGGTGCCGCCGGTCATCAGCAGGGTGGGCTCGTTCTCCAGCTCGCGCAGAGCACCGGCCACGTTGAGGGAGTTGGTCATCACGATGAGGCCGCGCTTGCTGCCCAGCATGGGGATCATGGCGCTGGTGGTGCTGCCGCTGTCGATGATGACGCGGTTGTGATCGCGGATGCGCTCGGCGGCGGCACGGGCTATGGCCAGCTTTCGTTTCGAAACTTGATCCGGGTTGCTGTCCACCACCATCTCGCTCGGCAGGGGCACGGCACCACCGTAACGACGCAGCAGCAGGCCGCCTGTCTCCAGCACGGCCAGATCCTTGCGGATGGTCACTTCCGAGGTGGAGAAGTGCTTGGCCAGGGCATCGACGCTGACTTCGCCCTGTTCCTGCACCAGAGTCACTATGGTGTGACGGCGCTGTTGTGTGTTGCGTTTGGTCATCTTAAAGTTTCGATTCGAAAGAATTTCGAAATATTAATACCTTTTTGGGAAAAATCAAACGGCAAATAGGATCCGATTTGGTTCGATGCCAGAATGGTCAGGCCGATTTATGACGAGGACGCCATGCAAAAACGAGTCATCTGGCTGGTGGAAGATGAGGCCAGCATCGCCGACACCCTGATCTATGCCCTGCAGACCGATGGTTTCGAGGTGGAGTGGTTCCCCCTCGGCCAGCCGTTGCTGGCGCGACTGGAACAGACGCGACCGGATTTCCTGATCCTGGATGTGGGGCTGCCAGACATCAGCGGCTTCGAGCTGTGCAAGCAGGTGCGGGCCCGCTGCGATACGCCGCTGATGTTCCTCACCGCCCGCAGCGAGGAGATAGACAGGTTGATAGGGCTGGAGATAGGGGCCGACGACTACGTGGCCAAGCCCTTCTCGCCGCGGGAGGTGTGCGCCAGGGTGAGGGTGATACTGCGCCGCAGCCAGCCCATAATCCCCCAACCGAGCCAATTGCTGGCGCTGGACGAGGAGCGGGCCCGCATCTGCTTCCACGGTCAACCCCTGACCCTCACCCGCTACGAATACCTGCTGCTCAAGACCCTAATGCAGGCGCCGGGCCGGGTCTACTCCCGCCAGCAGCTGATGGATCTGGTGTGGAGCGGGGCCGAAGAGAGCCTGGATCGCACCGTGGATACCCACATCAAGACCCTGCGCGCCAAGCTGCGGGAGCGGGACGCCGAGGCCAATCTTATCCTGACCCACCGCGGGCTGGGCTACAGCCTGGAGCTGGCATGAACCACAGGGGATCACAACGGCCAGGCAGGCCAGGGCAGCGGAACCACCGAGGGGGACGACCATGAGGATAGGGTTGCAACTGCTGTGCGGTCTGGTGCTGATCTTCGCCCTGGCCGCCTGGTTCGTGCTGGAGATCTTCGTCGAGGAGATCAAACCCGGGGTGCGCAGTGCCACCGAGGATACCCTGGTGGACATGGCCCAGCTGCTGGCCCCCCTGGCCCTGGACGATCTGCAGGAGGGGAAGATGGCGGATGGCCGGCTGGCCAGCGCCTTTGCCCGCCTCAACCAGAGCCCCATCAACGCCCTGATCGACGGCCACCTCAAGCAGCAGGCCGAGTACCGCATCTATGTGGTCGACGCCAAGGGCAAGGTGGTCTATGACTCGGACGGGGTGGATCTGGGCAAAGACTACTCGCGCTGGAACGACGTCTACCGCACCTTGCGCGGGGAGTATGGCGCCCGCAGCACCCGCAGCGATCCTGACGATCCCGCCAGTTCGGTGATGCACGTGGCCGCCCCCCTGCGCGAAGGGGACGAGATCCTGGGTTCCCTCACTGTCGCCAAGCCCAACCGTACCCTGCTGCCCATGATAGAGCGCAGCGAGCACCAGCTGTTGCAGGGGGCGGCCCTGCTGCTCTGCCTCTCGCTGCTGATCGGCGCCCTGCTGGTGTGGTGGCTCACCCGCGCCATCGGCAAGCTGGTGCACTATGCCGATGCGGTCAGTCAGGGCCAGCCCGCCAGCCTGCCGAGGCTCCACAGCCCGGAGCTGGACCGTCTCGGTCACTCCCTCGAGACCATGCGCCGCCAGCTGGACGGCAAATCCTATATCGAAGCCTATGTGCACAGCCTGACCCATGAGCTCAAAAGCCCGCTGGCCGCCATCCGCGGGGCAGGGGAGATCCTCGCCGAGGCGCCGCCGCAGGACGTCGCGAAGCGCTTTATCGGCAACATCAATCTGGAGACGGCCCGCATGCAGCAACTGATCGAGCGCATGCTGCAGCTCGCGCGACTCGAATCGGGGCAGGGGCTGGACAGACAGGCCATAGCCCCCACCACACTGGGCAGGCGGGCTCTGGATGCCCGCCAGATAGTCGCTGCCCGTCGTCAGGTGGCCCTGGCGGCAGAGCTCGCCGACGCCCCCAGGCAGAAATGGGATCCCCTGCTGGTGGAGCAGGCGCTGGGCAACCTGCTGGACAACGCCCTCGATTTCTCACCCGCCGGGGGTCAGATCCGGCTAAGCGGCGCCCTGGAGCAGGGGGGCTACTGCTTCCGGGTGCGGGATCAGGGACCCGGCATCCCGGACTATGCGCTGCCCAGGATCTTCGAGCGCTTCTACTCCCTGCCCAGACCCGACAAGGGCAAGAGCAGCGGCCTCGGGCTCAGCTTTGCCATGGAGGTGGCCCGCCAGCACGGCGGCCGGCTGACCCTGGGCAACCAGCCGGAAGGCGGGGTGCTGGCCGAACTCTGGCTGCCTGCCGGCTAGGGGACTTCACACTGAACACACAGAGCCGGGCTAAGCTTCGCCTCCTCGGATAGGGTCCCGCCCGGACCCGTCGATACGCGTTCTGATGAATCAAGGAGATGTTCATGTCCCGCATTCTGTTGTCCGGCCTGCTTGCCGCCGGCCTCTTCTGTGCCTTGCCCGCCAGCGCCACCACGGGCTGCCTGCTGTTCGCCGATGGCAGCGGCAAACCCCTCAGCGCCCAGGGTGACTGCGCCAGCCAGCTGACGCCCGCCTCCACCTTCAAGATCCCCCTCGCGCTGATGGGCTATGAGAGCGGCTTCCTGGTGGATGAACAGCTGCCCGCCCTGCCATTCAAAGCCGGTGATCCTGACTTCCTGCCGGAGTGGAAGCAGACCACCACCCCGAGCAACTGGATGAAATTCTCGGTGATCTGGTACTCCCAACGCCTCACCGAGTGGCTGGGAGAGGCGCGCTTCCAGCAGTACGTCGACCGCTTCGACTACGGCAACCGGGAGCTCTCGGGCAACCCTGGCAAGCACGACGGTCTGACCCAGGCCTGGCTCAGTTCCAGCCTCGCCATCAGCCCCCAGGAGCAGGCCCGCTTCCTCGGCAAGCTGGTGAGCGGCAAGCTGCCGGTCTCCGCCGAAGCGGTGCGCCGCACCAGCACACTGCTGCGTCAGCCTGACATCGATGGCTGGCAGATCCACGGCAAGACCGGCATGGGCTACCCCAAGCTGCTGGATGGCAGCCTCAACCGGGATCAGCAGATCGGCTGGTTCGTCGGCTGGGCCAGCAAGCAGGACAAGAAGCTCATCTTCGTGCACACAGTGGTGCAAAAACCCGGCAAGCAGTTCGCGTCCCTCAGGGCAAAGGAAGAGGTGTTTACCGCCTTGCCAGCAGAGCTGAAGAAACTCTGATCCCCAACCGGCGCCTGGCGCCGGTTTTTTTATCCCCCTTCACTCCCACTTCACAGGGCCCCATCCCCGCTTCACCCGACCCCGGCACACTCGACCCCATCAACAAGGAGAGGCGTCATGGTCAAACAGATATTTACCCACAAGATAGTGCTGCTGCTGTTGCTCAGCCTGCTGCTGATGATCCCCGTTCACTCCATCATGGAGCTGAACCGGGAGCGCCAGGCCTACCGCAGCCAGGCCATCCACAGCATCATGGCAAGCCACAGCGGTCCGCAGCGCTTGCTGGGGCCTGTGCTGGTGCAACCCTATAACCGGGCCATCACCGTCGAGCAGGATGGCAAGCGCTTCGTGCGCGAGGAGCGGGTCTATCGCTACCTGCTGCCGGACAGGCTGGATGTGCGGGCCAGCATGGAGGTCACCCCGCGCAAGCTCGGCATCTATCAGGCCCAGGTCTATCACAGCCGGCTCTCCCTCTCCGGCCGATTGCCGGCCAGTCTGGCCGACAAGGCGCTGGTGGCCGGCAACCCGGATCTGAGCTTCGACGCTGCGGATCCCGCCCTGGTCCCGGGCAAACCCTACCTCAGCCTGGTGCTGTCCGATGCCCGCGGCATCAGCAGTGTGCCCGAGCTGAAGCTGGGAGAGCGGCGCATTCCGTTCGCCCCCGGCGCCCTGCTGGGTGACGGTCTGGCCGGTATCCATGCCCCGCTCGACAGCCTGCCCGGGGAAGATGGCCGCTTTCACATCGAGCTGAACCTGCAAGGCATGAACGCGCTTGAGGTGGTGCCGATCGGCCAGGACAGCCGATTCAACCTGAGTGGCAACTGGCCCCATCCCAACTTCATCGGCGATTTTCTGCCCGGCAACCGCACCCTGAACGATCAGGGGTTCGACGCCAGCTGGCAGACCAGCTGGTTTGCCACCGACATGGAGCGGCGCTTCACCCGCATGATGAAGGGGGCGGGGAGTGATTTGCCCACCTTCAGCGTCAGCCTGGTGCAGCCGGTGGATCACTATCAGCAGAACGAGCGGGCCGCCAAATACGCCCTGCTGTTCATCGGCCTCACCTTCCTCAGTTTCTTCATGTTCGAGCTGCTCAAGGGGCTGCGGGTGCACCCGATCCAGTACGCCCTGGTGGGCATGGGGCTGGCCATCTTCTATCTGGTGCTGCTGGCGCTGACCGAGCACCTCGGCTTTGGCTGGGCCTATCTGGTCGCCAGCCTCGCCAGCGTGTCGCTCAACGGCTTCTACCTCAGCCATGTGCTGGGTGGTCCGCGTCAGGGCCTCGGCTTCGCGGCCCTGCTCGGGCTGGTCTACGCCATACTGTTCGGGCTGCTGCAGGCCGAGGAGATAGCCCTGCTGCTCGGTGCCCTGCTGCTGTTCGCCATACTGACGCTTGTCATGGTGCTGACCCGCAAGCTGGACTGGTATGGGGTGATGGGCAACCCGCCACCTTCCTCTTCCCCGAGCCAGGAGAGCTGAAAACAAAACCGGCGCCCTGAGAGCGCCGGTTTCATTTCATTGATCGGGCATCACTTCTTCTTGACCGGGCGGGCCCAGTTCTTGATGTGACGCTGGGGCACCCGGGTGATCACCAGCTCGTGCTCGGCCACATCCTTGGTGATGGTGGAACCCGCACCCAGGGTCGCGCCCTTGCCGATGCGCACCGGCGCCACCAGCTGGGTATCGGAGCCGACGAAGACGTCATCCTCTATGATGGTCTGGAACTTGTTCACCCCATCATAATTACAAGTAATGGTGCCGGCACCTATGTTCACCTTGGCGCCAATGTCCGCATCCCCCAGGTAGGTCAGGTGACCACACTTGGAGCCGACCCCGAGCCGGGATTTCTTCATCTCGACGAAGTTGCCGACATGGGCATCCTGCTCCAGCACGGCACCGGGGCGCAGACGGGCGAAGGGGCCGACCGAGCACTGATCGGCCACCAGGGCGCCCTCGATGACGGAGTAGGGTTTCACCTCGCTGTGATCCCCAATCTCGCAATCCTTCAGCACGGCGCCTGCACCTATGCGCACATGGTTGCCGAGTTTGACCTTGCCCTCGATGATGACGTTGACGTCGATCACCACCTCTTCACCTATCTCCAGCGTGCCGCGCAGATCGAAGCGGGCCGGATCGATCAGGGTGACGCCGGCGATCATCAGCTTCTCGGCCTGCATCTGCTGATAGCTGCGCTCGAGGGCCGCCAGCTGGACCCGGTTGTTGGCCCCTTCCACCTCCATGGCGCTGTCCGGATGGACGGCGGCAATGGGACAGCCATCCCCATGGGCCATGGCGATCACGTCGGTGAGATAGAACTCCCCCTGGGCGTTCTTGTTGTCCAGACGGGACAGCCAGCCACGCAGCTGGGCGCCATTGGCCACCAGCACACCGGTATTCACCTCGCGGATGGCGAGCTGTTCGGCGTTGGCATCCTTCTGCTCGACGATGCCGACTACCTGGCCGTTTTCACGGACGATACGGCCATAGCCGGTGGGGTTGTCCAGCACCACTGTCAGCAGCGCCATGCCGTCGTCGGCCTTGGCGGCCAGCAGCCGTTGCAGGGTCTCGGGCTGGATCAGCGGGGTGTCGCCGTACAATACCAGCACCTCATCCTCATCCTGCCAGAACGGGATCGCCTGGGCGACGGCATGGCCGGTGCCCAACTGCTGCGCCTGCAACACCCAGTTGAGATCCGGGGCGGCAATCCGCTCCTTGAGCAGCTCGGCGCCGTGGCCATAGACCAGGTGCAACTGTTCGGCACCTATCTGGCGGGCGGTGTCGATCACATGGGACACCATGGGTTTGTTGGCGACAGGGTGCAGCACCTTGGGCAGAACGGAACGCATGCGAGTACCTTTACCCGCAGCCAGGATCACGACGTTGAGAGACATAGCCAGCCTTTGAAACATGAGAAAATACCCGGCGGAGTCTATCCAACGGGCAAAAAAAAAGCGACCCGAAGGTCGCTTTTTGCATCACCGTGATTAGCGGTAATTCTTTTTGACGATATCGATAACCCGCAGTTGGGCCATCGCTTTGGACAGCTCGGCAGATGCCTGCGCATAGTCGATATCACCATGGGAGCTGTGGATCCGCTCTTCGGCACGACGCTTGGCTTCCTGGGCTTTCGCCTCATCCAAGTCTTTGGCACGAATGGCGGTATCGGCCAGCACGGTCACGGACTCGGGTTGCACTTCCAGCATACCGCCGGAGATGTACAACACCTCTTCGCTACCATTTTGCTTGATCAAGCGGACCAGGCCCGGCTTGATGGCAGTCAGCAACGGAGCATGACCGTGGCGGAGACCCAGCTCACCCTCGGAGCCTGTTACCTGGGCCGATTGCACGCGACCGGAAAACAGTTTCCCTTCGGCGCTCACCACATCCAGGTGAAAGGAGATCATCTCAGCCATGGGCCCTCCTATCGAGGCTTACAGTTTCTTGGCTTTCTCGACGACTTCGTCGATGCTGCCAACCATGTAAAACGCCTGCTCGGGCAGATCGTCGTACTCGCCTTTCAGGATGCCCTGGAAACCACGGATGGTCTCTTTCAGCGGCACGTATTTGCCGGAAGAACCGGTAAATACTTCGGCCACGAAGAACGGCTGGGACAGGAAACGCTCGATCTTACGGGCACGGGATACGGTCAGTTTGTCTTCTTCTGACAGTTCATCCATACCCAGGATGGCGATGATGTCCTTCAGCTCTTTGTAGCGCTGCAGTACGATCTGCACACCACGAGCGGTCTCGTAGTGCTCCTTGCCTACCACCAGCGGATCCAGCTGACGGGAGGTGGAGTCCAGCGGGTCAACGGCCGGGTAGATACCCAGTGCCGCGATCTGACGGGACAGAACTATGGTCGCATCCAGGTGGGCGAAGGTGGTCGCCGGAGACGGGTCGGTCAAGTCATCCGCAGGCACGTAAACGGCCTGGACTGACGTGATGGAACCAGTCTTGGTGGAGGTGATACGTTCTTGCAGAACACCCATCTCCTCGGCCAGGGTCGGCTGGTAACCTACTGCAGAAGGCATACGGCCCAGCAGTGCGGATACCTCGGTACCGGCCAGGGTGTAACGGTAGATGTTGTCCACGAAGAACAGCACGTCACGACCCTCGTCACGGAACTTCTCGGCCATGGTCAGACCGGTCAGCGCGACGCGCAGACGGTTTCCGGGCGGCTCGTTCATCTGACCGTAAACCAGAGATACTTTGTCCAGTACGTTGGACTCCATCATCTCGTGGTAGAAGTCGTTACCCTCACGGGTACGCTCACCCACACCGGCGAATACAGAGTAACCACTGTGTTCGATGGCGATGTTACGGATCAGCTCCATCATGTTGACGGTCTTGCCTACACCGGCACCACCGAACAGACCGACCTTACCACCCTTGGCGAACGGACAAACCAGGTCGATAACCTTGATGCCGGTCTCCAGCAGCTCGGCGCTGTTGGACTGATCTTCGTAGCTGGGGGCTTCGCGGTGGATGGACCAACGCTCTTCTTCGCCGATCGGACCCTTCTCGTCGATGGGCTCGCCCAGTACGTTCATGATACGACCCAGGGTCGAGGTACCAACCGGTACCTGGATGGCCTTGCCGCTGTTAACTACTTCCAACCCACGACGCAGACCGTCGGAGGAACCCATGGTGATGCAACGAACGACGCCGCCGCCGATCTGTTGCTGAACTTCCAGTACCAGACCCTGGCCTTGGCCTTCGCTGATGACTTTCAGTGCATCGTACACCTGGGGCACGGCATTCTGCGGGAACTCGATGTCCACTACAGCGCCGATGATTTGGACGATGAAACCGTTACTCATGTCAAATCCTCTAAACCTTTGATAACCCTTGCCTTACACCGCAGCAGCACCGGATACGATCTCTGTCAGTTCCTGGGTAATACTGGCCTGACGGGCCTTGTTGTACACCAGTTGCAGATCGTTAATCAGGTTGCCGGCGTTGTCAGTCGCGGCTTGCATGGCAACCATTCGGGCTGCCTGTTCACTTGCCAAGTTTTCTACCACGCCCTGGTACACCTGGGATTCGACGTAGCGAATCAACAGGGTATCCAGCAGCTGCTTGGGATCCGGCTCATAGAGGTAATCCCAGTGGTGTTTCTTGGCGAGCTTGCTGTCTTCTGTTACGGGCAAAGGCAGCAGTTGATCGACTTTTGGTTGCTGAACCATGGTGTTGACGAACTTGTTGTACACCAGATACAGCCTGTCAATCTCACCGTTGTCGTAAGCCTTCAGCATGACCTTGACTGAACCAATCAGGTCATTGACGCTCGGGTTGTCACCCAGTCCGGAGACATGGGCTTTCACCTTGGCGCCGTGCCGCTCAAAGAAGTTGGAGGCTTTGCTACCGATCAGTGCCAGGTCAACCTTGGCACCTTTCGCGCTCCATTGCTTCATATCGTTGAGGGCGGCTTTGAACAGGTTGATGTTCAGGCCGCCACACAGGCCACGGTCGGTGGAGACGACGATGTAACCCACTCGCTTGACCTCACGTTCGATGAGGTAGGGGTGCTTGTATTCCAAGTTCCCCTGAGCGATATGGCCGATCACCTTGCGCATGGTTTCAGCGTACGGACGGCTGGCAGACATGCGTTCCTGCGCACGGCGCATCTTGCTGGCTGCCACCATTTCCATAGCGCTGGTGATCTTCTGAGTGTTTTTCACACTCCCGATCTTGTTACGTATCTCTTTTGCGCCGGCCATCTCTTCTCTCCATCAGGTGGCAGCTTGCGCTGCCACACACGCTTACCAGGTCTGGGTTGCCTTGAAGCTATCCAGCAACGCAGTCAGCTTGCCAACGATCGCGTCGTTGTAGTCGGCCTTGGCATTGATTTCAGCCATCAGCTCAGCATGCTGGGTATTGGCGTAAGAGAGCAGAGCGGCTTCGAAGTCGACGATCTTGCTCAGTTCGACATCGGCGAGGTAGCCCTTCTCGGCGGCGAACAGCACCAGAGACTGGTGAGCCACGCTCATCGGAGAGTACTGCTTCTGCTTCATCAGCTCGGTCACTTTCTGACCATGGTCCAGCTGCTTGCGAGTCGCATCGTCCAGATCGGAAGAGAACTGGGCGAAGGCCGCCAGCTCACGATACTGGGCCAGCGCGGTACGGATACCACCGGACAGCTTCTTGACGATCTTGGTCTGAGCGGCACCGCCCACACGGGATACGGAGATACCCGGGTCAACCGCCGGACGAATACCGGAGTTGAACAGCTGAGTGGTCAGGAAGATCTGGCCATCGGTGATGGAGATCACGTTGGTCGGAACGAACGCAGACACGTCGCCAGCCTGGGTTTCGATGATCGGCAGCGCGGTCAGAGAACCGGTCTGGCCAGTCACGGCACCCTTGGTGAACTTCTCGACGTACTCGACGTTGACGCGGGAAGCACGCTCCAGCAGACGGGAGTGCAGATAGAAGACGTCGCCCGGGTAAGCTTCACGTCCTGGCGGACGGCGCAGCAGCAGGGAGATCTGGCGATAGGCTACGGCCTGCTTGGACAGGTCATCATAGATGATCAGCGCGTCTTCACCGCGGTCACGGAAGTACTCACCCATGGAGCAACCGGCATAGGGAGCCAGGTACTGCAGGGCAGCCGCTTCGGAGGCAGAGGCTACGACCACTATGGTGTTGGCCAGGGCGCCGTGCTCTTCCAGCTTGCGCACCACGTTGGCGATGGTGGAGGCCTTCTGGCCAATCGCAACGTAGACACACTTAATGCCGGAGTCTTTCTGGTTGATGATGGTGTCGATCGCGATGGCGGTCTTACCAACCTGACGGTCACCGATGATCAGCTCACGCTGGCCACGACCGATAGGGATCATGGCATCGATGGCTTTCAGACCGGTCTGGACTGGCTGGTCAACAGACTTACGCTCGATAACGCCCGGGGCAATGACTTCGATCGGCGAGTAGCCGTCGTTGTCTACCGGACCCTTACCGTCGATCGGCTGACCCAGGGTGTTGACCACCCGGCCCAACAGACCACGACCGACCGGCACTTCCAGAATACGGCCGGTACCTTTTACTTTCATCCCTTCCGCCAGGTTGGCATAGGGACCCATGACAACGGCACCAACGGAGTCACGCTCCAGGTTCAATGCCAGAGCGAAGCGGTTACCCGGCAGCTCGATCATTTCACCCTGCATGGCATCGGCCAGACCGTGGATACGAATGATACCGTCGCTCACAGAGACGATGGTACCTTCGTTACGCGCTTCGCTTTTGACATCAAACTGCGCAATGCGCTGCTTGATCAGCTCGGCGATTTCAGTGGAATTCAGTTGCATGCTCTAATACCCCAATCAAGATTGCAGCGCGTCGGCCATGCGATCCAGCTTACCGCGGACCGTGCCGTCGATAACCAGATCACCAGCCTTGATGAGCACCCCGGCCATCAAGGACGCATCGATGCTGCAATTCAGCTTCACTTTGCGCGCGAGACGTTGTTCCAGAGAAGCCTGAATAGCGGCCTTCTGCTGGTCGGTCAGTTCGATCGCCGAAATCACGTCAGCCTGAACTTCTTTGTCCAGTTCAGCCTTGAGCGCGACATATTCAGCAACGACAGCCGGCAGCACACCCAAGCGGCCATTCTCAGCCATCACCCGGATCAGGTTCTGACCATGCTCGTTAAGCTGCTCACCGCAGACACCGACAAACAGATTTGCCAGTTCTTCGGCGGCCACGGAGCCGTTTACCAGGTCATGGATGGTCTCGTTCTCGGCCACTTGTGCGGCGAAACCGAGCATCTCCAGCCATTGGTCAACCGCCTTGTGCTCAACGGCAAACTCGAAAGCAGCCTTGGCGTAGGGGCGAGCGATTGTAGTCAGTTCAGACATAGCCCCGTTCCCGTTACAGTTCTGCTACCAGTTTGTCGACGATGTCGCTGTTGGCAGCCTGGTCGATTTGGCGTGCCAGGATCTTCTCTGCACCCGCGATGGCAAGAGCAGCAACCTGCTTGCGCAGTTCTTCTTTGGCACGATGACGTTCAGCTTCGATCTCTGCACGGCCCTGAGCCAGGATTTTTTCCCGCTCTGCTTGAGCTCCGACAGCGGCTTCATCAATGATCTGGGCCTTGCGTTTGTTGGCCTGATCGATGATTTCAGCAGCCTGAAGCTTGGCTTCTTTCAGCTGATCGGTGGCGTTGGCCTTGGCCAAATCCAGATCTTTCTTGGCACGTTCGGCAGAAGAGAGACCATCAGCAATTTCTTTCTGACGGGCTTCTATGGCAGCGATCAGCGGCGGCCATACGTACTTCATGCAAAACACTACGAAGATGAAAAAAGCAATTGCTTGGCCGAGGAGGGTGGCGTTGATATTCACAGCCGATGTCCTCTTAAGTTAGTTAATGGGTTCTGCGTGAGTCGTGACGACTTAAGCAACCGCAAACATCACATACAGACCCAGACCAACGGCGATCATCGGGATCGCATCCACCAGACCCATGACGATGAAGAACTGGGTACGCAGAACAGGGATCAGGTCCGGTTGACGAGCAGCACCTTCCAGGAACTTGCCACCCAGGATACCGATACCGATGGAGGCGCCGATAGCCGCCAGACCCATCATCATTGCAGCAGCGATGTACAGCAGGTCCATGTTCAAGTTTTCCATGAGGATCTCCATTTATTTAGATGTAATTGATTGTATAAAAAGGATTATTTGAGTTGCATCAACCATGGTCTTCTTGCGCCATCGACAGATAGACGATGGTCAGAACCATGAAGATAAACGCCTGCAAAGTGATGATCAGGATGTGGAAAATTGCCCAAGGCACGGACAGGATCCACTGTGACCACCAGGGTAACAAACCCGCAATCAGGATAAAGATCAGTTCGCCAGCATACATGTTGCCGAACAGTCGCAGACCCAATGAAACAGGCTTGGAAATCAACGTGACGGTTTCAAGGATGAAGTTAACCGGGATGGCAGCGGGATGGTTGAAAGGCTGAAGCGTCAGCTCCTTCACGAATCCACTGATACCCTTGACCTTGATGCTGTAGTACAGGATCAAGAAGAACACGCCCAAAGCCATGGACATGGTGATGTTAACGTCAGCAGAGGGAACCACACGCAGATAGGGAACACCCATCAACTGTGCAGCGTGAGGGATAAAGTCAACGGGGATCAGATCCATGAAGTTCATCAGGAAGATCCAGACAAACACTGTCAGTCCCAGCGGTGCGATGACCGGGTTCCGACCATGGAAGATGTCTTTGACGTTACCATTCACAAACTCGACCAGCATCTCCACAAAGCACTGCAGCTTACCGGGCACACCGCTGGTGGCCTTGACGGCTACGCGGCGGAACGACCAGATAAACAGGGCGCCTAGCAAGACGGAAAATATCATTGAGTCGATATTCACCGTCCAGAACCCGGACCCGACTTGCAGGTGGGTCAGGTGGTGGGAGATATATCCCTGAGGAGTCAGGACTTCTCCGGTTGCAGACATGAGTTTTCCTAATAGTGGTTGTTAAGCGTGAATGAAACTATCCACTGTACAACGAGGGCGAGGATATAAGTGGCGAAGAACGAGACGGTGTCGACCTCGATCCCGGAGCCAAACATCAGGGCGAAAAGTCCTGTTGTAGTAATGAGCTTAATCCCTGCCCCACCATAAAAGTCCCGCAAAACCAGGCCCACGCTCTCTTTCGTCACCTTGCGGCGCAGAACCCAGAGAGTGAACAGGGCTTGAGGAACCCAGTACATTCCCCCCCCGAAGAGGGAAGAACGTCCGGCAAACGCCCCGGTCTGATAAAACCAGACGGAACTGATCGCCAGGATCAGGATGAGCTGACAAACGAGCATAGCCAAGGCTAGCGTCAAACCTTCCAAGGCTACTTTCTGTTTCACCAACCTACCCCTGAACATTACAGAACTGTAAAAAATCGGGATCCGAAGACCCCAGGTTCACAGCTCGAAAAGCCGGTCAAATTATACCCGTGAAGACGGCTATTGCAACATGGCAAAAATCCTTAATTTTTGCGGCTTTCCGCGCGAAATTAAGGTTATGTTCATATCGAAAGGAATGGATGTTTTATTACTACAAAAAGCGTAAAAATCACGATTCTGACAGACCAAAATAGCCCAATACCCGGTCCAAATCCGCTAAGTTATCGTAACTTATTACTAACTTGCCGCTATCCTTCTTGCCCGGCTGAAGCTGTACCTGATTGCCAATTTTTTCTGAAATCTGGCGCTCGAGGTAACCAAACTGGGGATCGCGGGCGGGCTCGACCTTGGTTTTTGCCGGTTCCAGCGTTTTTTGCACCAGTTTCTCGGTATCTCGCACCGTCAACCCCTTCTGGGCGACCAGCTTGGCCAGCTCGGACTGGGCCGGGCCGCTCAGGGCCAGCAGGGCACGGGCATGGCCCATGTCGAGATCCCCGTGCTCGACGAACCGCTTCACGTCCTCGTTGAGCTGGTTCAGGCGCAGCAGGTTGGTGACAGTGGTGCGGGACTTGCCCACCGCCTCGGCCACCTGCTGGTGGGTCAGCTCGAATTCGGTCAGCAGTCGCTGCAGGGCCACAGCTTCTTCGATGGCGTTGAGATCCTCGCGCTGGATGTTCTCAATAAGCGCTATGGCAACCGCGGCCTCGTCGGGCACGTCCTTGACGATGCAGGGCACCACCTCGAGCCGGGCCAGCTGGGACGCGCGCCAGCGCCGCTCACCTGCGATGATCTCGAAGCGATTCTCCCCGATGGAGCGTACCACTATCGGCTGAATCACGCCTTGCGCCCGTATCGAGTTGGCCAGGTCTTCCAGCGCATCCTGGGACATGTCCTTGCGCGGCTGGTATTTGCCGGACTGCAGCCACTCCAGCGGCAGCTTGCGCAGCTCGCCCTGGTTGGTGGGCGCCATGGCCTGTTCGGTACGCTGGTCGCTCATCACCTGTTTCTGGCGGGCGGCCGTGCTGGTGCTGAGCAGGGCATCCAACCCCTTGCCCAGCCCACGTTTCTTCGGCGTCATATGCTCTCTCGGTCTGCGGTGATCGGCTGAGACTCCTGCTCCTGACGACGCAGGATCTCGCCAGCCAGGGCCAGATAGGCCTTGGCCCCCACCGATGATTTGTCATAGTGCATGGCCGGGGCACCGAAGCTCGGCGCCTCCGCCAGTCTAACGTTGCGGGGGATGATGGTGCGATAGACCTTGTCCCCGAAATGCTGTTTCAGCTGATCGGACACATCATTGGCCAGCCGGTTGCGGTGATCGAACATGGTGCGCAGCACGCCCTCGATCTTCAGCTCCGGGTTGACGACGGCCGCCAGCTTGCTGATGGTGTCCACCAGGGCGGTGAGCCCTTCCAGCGCGTAATACTCGCACTGCATGGGCACCAGCACGGAGTCGGCGGCGGCCATGGCGTTGACGGTCAGCATGTTGAGAGAAGGCGGGCAGTCGATGAAGACGTAGTCGTACTTGTCCCGTACCGAGGCCAGGGCGTTACGCAGGCGGATCTCGCGGGCGAAGAACTCCATCAGACGGATTTCCGCCGCCGTCACATCGGCATTGGCGGCGATGAGGTGATAGCCACCCGAGGTCTCGGGGATGATCACCTCGTTGATGGGAGCATCGTCGATCAGCAGTTCATAGGCGGTGCGTTCGACTTCGTACTTGTCGATGCCGCTGCCCATGGTGGCATTGCCCTGCGGATCCAGATCGATCACCAGCACCTTGCGCCGGGTAGCGGCCAGGGAGGCGGCCAGATTCACACAGGTGGTGGTTTTACCCACTCCACCCTTCTGGTTGGCTATGGCAATGACTTTTCCCACACTATCCCCTAAATGAATACGGCGGCCCTATTCGGGCTGGATGGCTTTAAACTCCAGCAGATGACGCTTGCCTTCCAGTTCGGGCACCACCAGCTGATGGGTGGCAACCAGACGAATGCTGGCAGGCAACTGTGCCAGTTCCTGCTCGGGGTATTGTCCCTTGAGCGCCAGGAAGCTGCCCTCGGGTGACGGCAGATGGTGACACCAGTTCAGCATGTCCTCCAGCGAGGCGAAGGCCCGGCTGAGTACCCCATCGAAGCCCACCTCGGGTTGATACTCTTCCACCCGGGATTTGACGGGCGTCACATTGGTCAGCCCCAGCTCCTGGATCACCTGGCGGATGAAGTTGATCCGCTTGCCCAGGCTGTCGAGCAGCACGAACTGCTTGTCCGGATTGATGATGGCCAGCGGCAGGCCGGGCAGACCCGGGCCTGTGCCCACATCGATGAAACGCTCACCGTGCAGGTGAGGGCTCACCACCAGGCTGTCGAGGATGTGCTTGACCAGCATGGCGTCCGGATCTCGCACCGAGGTGAGATTGTAAGCCTTGTTCCACTTGTGCAGCAACTCAACCAACTGCACCAACTGGGTCTTTTGAGTGTCGGTGATAACAATACCGGCCTGCATGAGCAGGCCGTTCAATCTTTCCAGCATATTTTCCAACGGTAAGGATCCTCAGGCGGTTTTACGCAGCAGGCCGTGTTTCTTCAGGTGAACCAGCAGGATGGAGATGGCCGCCGGGGTGATGCCGGAGATGCGGGAGGCCTGACCTATGGTCTGCGGCTTGGCATCATTCAGCTTGGCGATCACCTCGTTGGAGAGACCGTTCACGTTGCGGTAGTTCATGTCCAGCGGCAACAGGGTGTTCTCGTTGCGCAGTTGCTTCTCCACCTCGTCGTGCTGGCGCTCGATGTAGCCGGCGTACTTGATCTGGATCTCCACCTGATCCGCCGCAGCCGCGTCTTCCAGCGCCGGGCCGACCCCCTCGATGGCCATCAGGGCATCGTAGGTCACCTCGGGGCGACGCAGCAGCTCTTCCAGACTCTGCTCCCGGGTCAGGGGCGTGTTGACCAGGGCGTTGACCGCCTCCAGCGACGGGTGCTGCGGGTGGATCCAGGTCGAACGCATGCGCTGACGCTCCAGCTCCACCTGCTCCATCTTGGTGTTGAACAGGCTCCAGCGATGGTCATCCACCAGGCCCAGCTCGCGACCAATGGCGGTCAGACGCAGATCGGCGTTGTCTTCCCGCAGCAGCAGACGGTATTCGGCGCGGCTGGTGAACATGCGGTAGGGCTCGCGAGTCCCCAGGGTGGAGAGATCGTCCATCATCACACCCATGTAGGCCTGATCCCGGCGGGGATGCCAGGCATCCTTGCCCTGGGCGCGCAGGCCGGCGTTCAGACCGGCCATCAGCCCCTGGGCGGCCGCCTCTTCATAACCTGTGGTGCCGTTGATCTGGCCGGCGAAGAAGAGGTTTGGAATGCACTTGCTCTCCATGTTGGCCTTGAGATCCCGCGGATCGAAGAAGTCATACTCGATGGCGTAGCCGGGGCGGGTGATGTGGGCATTCTCGAAGCCACGGATCGAACGGACGATCTGCACCTGCACGTCGAACGGCAGGCTGGTGGAAATCCCGTTCGGGTAGAGTTCATGGGTGGTCAGGCCTTCCGGCTCAACGAAGATCTGGTGCGCCGTCTTGTCGGCGAAGCGGGTGATCTTGTCCTCGATCGACGGGCAGTAACGGGGGCCTATCCCCTCGATCACCCCGGCGTACATGGGGCTGCGATCCAGGTTGTTGCGGATCACCTCGTGGGTCTTCTCGTTGGTGTGGGTAACGTAGCAAGGCACCTGACGGGGGTGTTGGCTGGCGTTGCCGATGAACGAGAAGACGGGACGAGGATCGTCACCGTGCTGCTGCTGCATCACGGAGAGATCCACGGTGCGGGCATCGATGCGTGGCGGCGTGCCTGTCTTGAGCCGATCGATACGCAGCGGCAGCTCGCGCAGACGTTGGGCCAGGGCGATCGAGGGAGGATCCCCGGCGCGGCCGCCCTTGTAGTTTTCCATCCCGATGTGGATCAGGCCGTTCAGGAAGGTCCCTACCGTCAGCACCACCGTCTTGCCGCTGATGCGGATCCCGCTCTGGGTGACCACACCGGCGACACGATCCCCGTCCATGACGAGATCGTCACAGGCTTGCTGGAAGATCTTCAGGTTCGGGTAATTTTCCAGGGTCTGGCGCACCACGGCCTTGTAAAGCAGGCGATCCGCCTGGGCACGGGTGGCACGCACCGCGGGCCCTTTGGAGGAGTTGAGGGTACGGAACTGGATCCCGCCAAGATCGATGGCCTGCGCCATGATCCCGCCCAGGGCATCCACTTCCTTGACCAGGTGTCCCTTGCCGATCCCGCCGATCGCCGGATTACAGGACATGTGTCCCAGCGTATCGATGTTGTGGGTCAGCAACAGGGTATTCAGGCCCATACGGGCGGCCGCTGTTGCTGCTTCGGTTCCTGCATGACCGCCACCGACGACGATCACATCAAATTGTTCATGGTATTGCATTGGGGATCACCTTGATCTGCACGCCTGAAGATCTTTATTTGCCTGGGCTGAAGGGCGGATCATTCTATCCGTTTAGCCTCTTGAGGGGAACGTCTACTTCAGGATCAGTATGGATGCAGGATCCGTTAGTAGATCTTAAGGATCTTTAGATCGATCTTTTACTGGATCTTTTATTAGGATCCACGATTTCTGTTGATAAGCCCTTTTTGATCATAAAGATCATCCGTTTAAAGACGATCCCAGCTTGTGGAAAAGCTTGGATCCCAGGGCCGTGAACGGGGGGATAACCAGTGGTTTTATACACAGACCAGAACTGGATAAGATCTCATACATGGATAACTATAGGTTTTACAGAGCTTAACACTATAGTTATGCACATTACCCCTGGGCGTTGTGGGTAACCGTGTAGAACAACTCTCCCGGATCTATCTGTTAATAACCTGGTGGATAGGAATTTGGGGATAAGCGGGGAGATCAAGGTGTTTTTACCGGATCTCCCACGCCCTGATCAGGCGATCATCTGCATCCAGTCATGGATCCAGGCTTCGGCGGCATCTTCCGGGATCTCGTGCTGGGTCACGTCTATCTCCAGACGATCCCCGATCCGGCTGGCGCCGCAGTCAGCCAGCAGCCGATCCAGCGTCTTGCCACCCTGGCAGAAGGTGTCATAACTGCGGTCCCCAAGCCCGATCACCCCATATTTCAAGGCGTTGAGATCCGGATGCTGGTCGGCAAGATCCTTGGCGAAGGGCTGAAGATTGTCGGGCACGTCGCCGGCACCATGGGTCGAAGTGATCACCAACAGGATGGCATCCGGCTCCGCCAGCACCTCGGCCAGGCTGGCCGGGTTGTGGATCCGTGTCTGGTGGCCCGCCTGTTCCAGCAGGCTGGCGACATGATCTGCGACATATTCGGCGGCGCCCAGCATGGAGCCGACGACAAGATTGAGTTTGGCCATGGAATGGATCCTGATGTCATCGAAAGAAACGGAGAGCCGGGATTCTACCGCCAAAGGATGTGGATAAATATGGATAAAGCTTGGGGATAAGGATCCTTCACGATTTTTATGGCAGAGGCCGCCCTCGCCATCTTTTTTCATCTTCCCCTGTGTTCCCTCCTCTTGATCACCCTCCTGAATGAGTCTTTCTGCCGGAAATGTCGTCAGTTGATACAACAGGTAACAATAGAGATGCAAATGATTAGCAATTATTGAATCGATTCGATCATGGCTCTTGTAGTAGCATTGTGCCGATTTATTCGCCTAAGGAGTCGGGCAGACCGGCCGCATTGGGCACCCATAATAAGAAACCAAAATATAACTCATTGATATTTGAGACACTTATATGATTGCGCAAAAAAATACCCAAAATGCAGTGATGCGAAAGAAGGGGGCCCAGCTGTTGCCGCTCTCCTGCCTGCTGGCTAGTCTGCCCGTTCTGGCTGCGGAACAAGCGGATAAAGAGCTGCCCAAGGCGGCTGAAACCATGGTGGTCACCGGCACCGCCATGAAGGTCGAAGTGCCCATGGCAGAGACCCCGCGCGCCGTCTCCGTGGTCAATCGCGAGGAGCTGGATCAGCACGCCGTGCTTCAGCTCGATGAGTCAGTGCGCTACCGCTCCGGCGTGCTCACCGGTCTCTATGGCTCGGACAACAACACCGACTGGTTCAAGGTCCGTGGCTTCGACGCCGCCTCCTACCTGGATGGCAACCGCCTGTTCAGCACCGGCTACTATGTGTGGACCCCCGAGCCCTTCGGCCTGGAAAGCGTGGAAGTGCTGAAAGGCCCGGCCTCCATCCTCTACGGCGAGGCCCCTCCAGGCGGTGTGATCAACTCCATCAGCAAGCGTCCGACCGCGACCCCGCAAGGGTTGGTCAATCTGCAGCTAGGCAACCGGGATCTGCGCCAGGTCGGCGTCGACTTCTCCGACGATCTGACCGACAACAGCCGCTATCGCATGGTGGCGCTCTATAAAGAGCGCGACGGCGTGCTGGATGGCACCTACAACGAGCGCGCCTACTTGGCGCCGAGCGTGACCCTGGATATCTCGGATCGCACCAGCCTCACCCTGCTGGCCAGTTTCCTGCACGACGAAGGGGTGCCCACCAACGGTTTCTTCCCCGTCTATGGCACCCTGAACACCTCGGGCGGCCAGATCGATCCCGGCACCAACCTGAGTCAGCCGGATTACGATCGCAACCGCAATACCCAGATCTCCACCGGTTACGAGCTGGCCCACCAGTTCAACCAGACCTGGGAGTTCAAGCAGAACGTCCGCTTCAACTACAACGATCTGCTGCTGCGCCAGACCTATATCTTCCCGACTTACGAAGGCACCACCGCCTACCGTGGCCTGGTCTACCGCGATGGCGACACCAAGAGCGCCACCATGGACAACCAGATGGTGGGTTACTGGAACACGGATCGTACCGAGCAGACTCTGCTGCTGGGGATCGATCTGCAGCGTCACGTGAACGAAGGGGTCGAGGCCGACAACTACGGCATGGGATCCATCGATACCATGAACCCGGATTACAGCGGCTTCCCCGGTTTCGATGAGTCCACCGCCACCTATCAGAAGAACACCAAGGGCCAGAGCGGCCTCTATGCCCAGCATCAGATCCGTTGGGACGATCGCTGGTTGCTGACCGCCGGCGGCCGCTTCGACTATGTGGAGACCCACAACATCAGCGAAGCCACCAGCAAGAACGAGAAACAGTACGACGACAACCTCTCGCTCTCCGGCAGCCTGATGTACCTGGCCGACAACGGCCTCTCCCCTTACTTCGCCTATGCCGAGTCGTTCGAGGTGTTGCCGGGGATAGATCCCAACACCAAGAACTCCTACAAGCCGCTCGAGGGCAAGCTGTACGAGACCGGCATCAAGTACGCGCCCAGCTTCCTCGATGGCTATATCAACCTGGCGCTGTTCGATCTGGAGCAGACCAACTCGCTGGTTTCTACCGGCTCAGGCCAGCAAACCCAGGCTGGCGAAGTGACCTCCCAGGGCGTCGAACTGGAAGGGAGCGTGCAGGCCACAGAGGCGCTGCGCCTGACCGCTGCTTATACCTACACCGACGCCAAGACCAACGACACCGGCAACGGTGATCGCCAGGCCAGCCTGATCCCGCGCCACCAGGCCTCCTTCTGGGGCAACTACAAGGTGCAGCAGGGGCCGGTCTCCGGGCTGGAAGTGGGCACCGGGGTGCGTTACATCGGCTCCAGCGTCGGCATAGGTGCCGTGGATGTCAACTACAACCCCATCTACGGTTCGGCCCAGGTGCCGGCCCAGACGGTGTGGGATGCGATGATCGGGTATGACTTTGCCAAGAACTGGCGTGCCCAGGTCAACGTCAACAACCTGCTGAACGACACCTATGTGGCGAGCTGTGATTACTACTGCTACTACGGTGAGCCGCGCAGCATAGTCGGCTCAGTCAACTACCGCTGGTAAGATACAGGCCGGGCGGGAGCCTCAAGCTCCCGCCCTCCTTCTTTTTGTATACAGGCCTGTCATGGAACTCTTGTCACTGGTTTACCGCCAATACCGTTGGCCCTTCATCGCCATTACCCTGCTCAGTCTGCTCAGCGCTGTGAGTGGGATAGGTGTCATTGCCTTTATCAATCAATACCTTATCGAGTCAGTCGGCGATCCGCTACCGATCCTGGGCCAACTGCTCGGCCTCATTCTGCTGCTGCTGGTGATCACTCTCGGATCCCAGCTAGCCCTGACCACCCTCGGTCATCATTTCGTCTACAAGTTGCGCGGCCGCCTGCTCAAGCAACTGCTGGACACCGACGTCGCCCGCATTCGCCAGATAGGGCAGGGGCCGCTGCTGGCCTCCCTCTCCAGCGACATCGGCCAGATCACCATCGCCTTCGTGCGCCTGCCGGAGCTGGTGCAGGGGCTGGTGCTCACCCTGGGCTCCATCATCTACCTCGGCCTGCTCTCTCCCGCCCTGCTCGGTGTCACCGCCCTCTGGGTCACCGTGACCATGGTGGTGGGCTGGCTGCTGGTGAACCGGGTCTATCGCCATCTGGCCCAGATGCGTCAGGCCGAAGACAGGCTCTACCAGAACTACCAGTCCATCATCGCCGGCAGCAAGGAGCTGGCGCTCAATCGCGAGCGTGCCCACTTCGTCTACCACCAGCTCTATGAGCAGAACGCCCGGGATTACCGGGAGCAGATCATCCGCGCCGATACCTATCACCTGAGCGCGGTGAACTGGTCGAACATCATGATGCTGGGGGCCATAGGCCTGGTCTTCTTCCTGGCCAATGGCCTCGGCTGGGCCAACACCAATGTGGCCGCCACCTTCGCCCTGACCCTGCTGTTCCTGCGCACCCCGCTGTTGCAGGGCATTGGCGCCCTGCCGACCCTGATCTCGGCCCAGGTGGCGTTCGACAAGATAGCGACCCTGAATCTGGCCGAGCCTGAACCTGCCTTCCCGCTGCCACCGGCCCCCAGTGCCTGGCAACGGATCGAGCTGGAGCAGGTGAGCTTTCACTATCAGGGGGAGGGCGGCTTCGCCGTGGGGCCCATCAATCTGACCATTGAGCGGGGGGAGCAGATCTTCATCATAGGCGGCAACGGCTCCGGCAAGTCGACCCTGGCCATGCTGCTGACCGGGCTCTATCAGCCTGTCTCTGGCCGGATCCTGCTGGATGGTGAGCCCATCGCCGATCGCAACGCCTACCTGGCGCTCTTCTCCGCCATCTTCACCGACTACCACCTGTTCCAGCACCTGCTGGGGCCTGAGCCGAAAGAGGCCCTGGTAGCCGAGTGGCTGGAGCGGCTGCAGATGGGCAGCAAGCTCGCCATAGAGGAGGGTTTCATCGCCAACATCGATCTCTCCCAGGGGCAGCGCAAGCGGGTCGCCCTGCTGCTGGCACTGGCGGAGCAGCGCGAGGTGATGCTGTTTGACGAGTGGGCGGCGGATCAGGATCCCCAGTTCCGCCGCATCTTCTATCAGGTGCTGTTACCGCGCCTGAAGGAGATGGGCAAGACGGTGATCGCCATCAGCCACGACGATCTCTATTTCTCCCTGGCGGATCGCCTGCTGGAGATGCGTCAGGGCCGCCTCACCGAGCTGACCGGCGAGCGGCGCGAGCAGGTGAGCCGGGATGCCGTCGCCCATCTGGATAGCGAGGTGCCGGTCTGATGCCGGCCGCAAGGGGGAGGCGAGAGCCTGTCCCCTTCAGCACAGGAATGAATCATGTTTGAGATGAAAGCCGCCAGCTTCGTGGTCAATGACCGCACGCTGCTGCAACCCACCAGCCTGCGCTTCGAGCAGGGTCAGGTCTATGGCCTCATCGGCCACAACGGCTCGGGCAAATCCACCCTGCTCAAGCTGCTGGCACGCCAGCAGCCCCTGAGCGATGGGGAGATACTGTTCGATGACAAGCCGCTGTCCGACTGGGGCAACCGGGACTTCGCCCGTCAGGTCGCCTATCTGCCCCAGCATCTGCCGAGCGCCGAGAACCTGCTTGGCCGTGAGCTGGTGGAGATGGGGCGCTATCCCTGGCGTGGTCTGCTGGGGCGAATGGGGGAGGCCGATCACCGCCAGGTCGACAAGGCCATAGCACTGACCCATACCGAGGGGTTTGCCGACCGGCTGGTGGATACCCTCTCCGGCGGCGAGCGGGGCCGGGTCTGGCTGGCCATGCTGCTGGCCCAGGAGAGCCGCTTCATCCTGCTGGACGAGCCGCTGGCCGCGCTGGATGTGGCTCATCAGGTGGAGGTGCTCGCGCTCGTCAAACAATTGAGTCGCCAGCTCAACCTCGGGGTCATCATCGTCATTCACGACATCAACATGGCGTCCCGCTTCTGCGATCGACTGGTGGCGCTCCACAGCGGTCGTCTGCTGACCCATGGCGAGCCTTCGCGCATCATGACCGGCGAGACCCTGCATGCCATCTATGGCATCCCGATGGAAGTCATTCGCCACCCGGCCCATGACCACGCCATCGCCATCGTCTGACCGGGGGCGCTCTTGAACCTTTTATTGAAGATGGCTCCCTGCCTCGTCAGCCTGCTGTTGCCGCTGGCGGCGCAGGCAGAGTCGCAGCCCGCAGCCCCTGCTGCCGGCGGCACGGTTCCGCGCATCGCCACCGTGGACTGGACCATAGCCGAAACCCTGCTGGCCCTCGGCGTGACCCCGCTGGCCATGGGGGATGTGAACTCCTATCGCGCCTGGGTCGGCGAACCCCGGCTCCCCGCCGAGGTGATCGACATAGGCCTGCGGGCCCAGCCCAACCGGGAGCTGCTGGCGGAGCTCAAGCCCGATCTCATTCTCATCTCCCCGCTGGCGGCACCGCTTGAGCCGACCCTGTCCCGCATCGCGCCGGTGCAGTCCATCACCCTCTATGAACCCGATGCCGAGCTGTGGCCGCGACTGCGCGAGGCGACACTGACCATAGCCGCGCTGGTGAACAGAACCGCCGAGGCCGAGCGCCAGCTCGCCGCGCTGGAGCGGGATCTGGCGCAGATGAAGGGGGCGCTGCCCGCCGATCTGCCCCCCTTGCTGGTGGTGCAGTTCATCGACGAGCGCCATGTGCGGGTGTTTGGCCGTCACAGCCTGTTCGAGGCGGTGATGCAGCGGCTCGGCCTGCGCAATGCCTGGCAGGGGGAGACCAACGCCTGGGGCTTCTCGGTGGCCAGTCTCGAGCAGTTCTTGGCCATTCCCGAGGCCAGGCTGGTGGTGGTGGATCCCATTCCCGTGGGGGTGAGTGAAAAACTGCAGGAACCCGGGCTCTGGCAGCACCTGCCGCTGGTACAGAACGCGCCCGTGCTGCATCTGCCCGCGACCTGGAGTTTCGGCGGCATGCTGGCCGCCCGTCGTTTCGCCACCCTGCTCGGCGAGGCCCTGCAGGAGGACGCGGCCTCCGATCTGGCAACCCATGTGTCCGCCGAGGGGGCCATCCAATGAATCAAATCCTTCCCGTCTCCCTGCTGCGCCCCGGCCTCGTCCTGCTGCTGTTGACCCTGTCGCTGGCCGGCTGGGATCTGGCCCATCAACTGCCGCAGGCGCTCTGGTGGCAGACCCTGTTCTCGCCGCAGCTGGATGATGCCCGTCAGGCGGTGATCCACTTCAGCTGGCTGCCCAGGTTGGCCATCTGCCTGCTGGCCGGTGCCGCCCTCGGTCTCGCCGGTACCCTGATGCAGCAGGTGCTGCGCAATCCGCTCGCGTCCCCCACCACGCTCGGGGTGGCCTCCGGCGCCCAGCTGGCGCTGATGATGGTGACCCTGTTCGCTCCCTCCTGGCTGCTGATCGGCAGGGAGTGGATCGCCATGGCCGGTGGCAGCCTCGCCATGGGGCTGGTGTTTGCCCTGGCCTGGCGTCGCCAGCTCAATCCCGTGGTCATCGTGTTCGCCGGGCTGGTGATCAACCTCTATCTGGCAGCCATCAGCATGGGTCTGCTGCTCTTCTTCCAAGAGGAGCTCAAGGGCCTGCTGGTGTGGGGCAGCGGTTCCCTGGCCCAGAACAGCTGGAGCGGCGTCCTCTACCTGCTGCCGCGGCTGCTGGTGGCCGGGGCCCTGGCCGCCCTGCTGGTCCGCCCCCTTGGTGTGCTGGAGCTTGACGATGCCAGCGCCCGCAGTCTGGGGGTCTCCCTCAAGCAGCTGCGCTTCGCCGGACTTGGGCTCGCGGTCTTCGTCACCGCCTGCGTGGTGAGCGTGGTGGGGCTGATCGGCTTTATCGGGCTGGCGGCGCCGGCCATGGTGCGACTGCTGGGGGTGAGGCAGCTCGGCCAGCGCCTGCTGTGGGCCCCCATACTGGGTGCCTTGCTGCTGGCGGCCACCGATCTGCTGCTGCAATCCATGAGCCGCTTCTGGCCAGTGCTGATCCCTACCGGGGCCATGACGGCGCTGCTGGGGGCGCCGCTGCTGCTCTGGCTGATCCCTCGGCTTGCCTTCAAGTCGGGTGCCCCCAAGGCCGCCAGCGGCCTGACGGTGGCACGCCATGGCGCACCTGCTCGCCTTATCGGCCTGCTGCTGCTCGGGTTGGGGATTGCCATCCTGGGCTCACTGCTGGTCGGGCAGGGGATGCACGGCTGGAGCTGGCCGAGCTGGCTCAGGTGGCAGGCCCAGCTGGAGTGGCGCCTGCCGCGTACCCTGGCGGCGGGCGCGGCCGGGGTCTTGCTGGCCCTGGCGGGCACCCTGCTGCAGCGGGTCAGCAACAACCCCATGGCGAGCCCCGAGCTGTTGGGGGTGAGCGGCGGCACCTTTATGGGGGTTATTGCCACTGCGCTGCTGTTGCCCGCTTTGCCGCTGCCCATGATGCTGCTGGGGGGCCTGATAGGCGCTTTCGGCTGCCTCTTGCTGCTGGTGCTGGTCAACCGCAAGCACGGCTTCCAGCCTGAGCGGATCCTGCTCTCCGGTATCGCCATCACGGCGCTGTTCGAGCCGCTGCAGGCCATCGCCCTGGCCAACGGCGATCTGCGAGTGCAGCAGCTGCTCTCCTGGATGTCCGGCTCCACCTATTACGTCACTCTGCCGGTGTCCTATGGCCTGACAGGGTTGGCGCTGCTGATGCTGGCGGCCTGCCTGCTGGTGAGCCGCTGGCTCGATCTGATGCCCATGGGGCCTGCGGTGGCGACGGCGCTCGGTATTCGTCTCAACCGTGCCCAGCTCATCATCTTGCTGCTGGTGGCCGTGCTCACCGCCAGCGCCACCATGGTCATAGGGCCGCTCTCCTTCGCTGGCCTGCTGGCCCCCCACATGGCCAAGCTGATGGGGTTGGTGCGGGCCCGCTGGCACCTGCTCGGTGCGGCAGGGTGCGGCGCCCTGCTGATGGTGTTGGCGGACTGGGTCGGCCAGCAGATCCTGTTCCCGCAGGAGGTGCCGGTCGGGCTGGTCTCCACCCTGTTAGGGGGCGCTTACTTCATGTGGTGCCTGCGTCGCCTCTAGGCTTGTGAAGAAAAAATGCACAAAAAAAGCCCGGGATCATCCCGGGCTTTTCATTGCCTGCCGTGCAGGTTTATTTGCCGATGCAGAAGCTGGAGAAGATGCGGCCCAGCAGATCGTCCGAGCTGAACTCGCCGGTGATCTCGCTCAAGGACTCCTGCGCCAGGCGCAGCTCCTCTGCCACCAGCTCGCCGGCCACATAGACCTCGAGCTGCTCCTTGGCCACCAGCAGCCGCTCGGCGGCGCGTTCCAGGGCATCCAGGTGACGGCGGCGGGCCATGAAGCCCCCTTCGGTGTTGCCCTGGAAGCCCATGCAGGCTTTCAGGTGCTCGCGCAGGGCGGGCAGCCCCAGCTCTGTCTTGGCTGAGATGCGGTAGACGGCGTGGCCCAGTTCCTGGCTGGGCGCCAGATCCTCGCCGGTCAGGTCGGCCTTGTTGCGAATGACGGTGAGGCCGATGTTTTTTGGCAACCGATCAACAAATTCCGGCCAGATCTCCCGCGGGTCGACCGCATCCGTGGTGGTGCCATCCACCATGAAGAGCACCCGGTCGGCCTGCTCTATTTCGGCCCAGGCACGCTCTATGCCGATCTGCTCCACCTTGTCCTGGGTATCGCGCAGGCCGGCGGTGTCTATGATGTGCAGCGGCATGCCGTCCAGGTGGATGTGCTCGCGCAGCACGTCGCGGGTGGTGCCGGCGATTTCGGTGACTATGGCGGACTCGCGGCCCGCCAGGGCGTTGAGCAGGCTGGACTTGCCGGCGTTGGGACGGCCGGCGATCACCACCTTCATCCCTTCCCGCAGCAGGGCGCCCTGCTTGGCCTCGCCGCGCACGTCGTCGAGCGACGCCATGATGGCGTGCAGATCCCCCGCGACCTTGCCGTCTGAGAGGAAGTCGATCTCCTCGTCCGGGAAGTCAATGGCGGCCTCCACATAGATCCGCAACCGGGTGAGGCTCTCCACCAGTTGCTGGATCTTGCCGGAGAACTGCCCCTGCAGGGAGTGCATGGCGCTGCGGGCTGCCTGTTCGCTGGAGGCTTCGATCAGGTCGGCGATGGCCTCGGCCTGGGCCAGATCCAGCTTGTCGTTGAGGAAGGCGCGTTCGCTGAACTCGCCGGGACGGGCGGGGCGTATGCCTTCGATTTGCAGGATACGGCGGATCAGCATGTCCAGAATTACGGGGCCGCCGTGGCCTTGCAGCTCCAGCACATCCTCGCCGGTGAAGCTGTTGGGGGCCTTGAACAGCAGGGCTATGCCCTGATCCAGGGGCTGGCCCTGCTCGTCCTTGAACGGCAGATATTCGGCATAGCGCACCCTGGGCAGTCGACCGAGCACGATTTCGGCGACTCGTTCGGCGGCGGGGCCTGAGACGCGGACTATGCCGACGCCACCCCGGCCGGGGGCGGTGGCCTGGGCCACGATCGTATCTGTTGTCATCTTGCTTGACTCGTCTGTTCGGTAATTGGGGGACATTGTAATAAAAAAGGCGGCCCCAGGGCCGCCTCTTTTGTCATCAGGGAAGATGGGCTGCGCATCAAGTGCGTGAGTGCAGGCCTTTCTTCTCCAGCTGACGATAGATGATGGTCTGCTGGATGATGGAGATGACGTTGCTCACCAGCCAGTACAGGGTCAGACCTGCCGGGAACCAGAGGAACATGAAGGTGAAGATGATCGGCATGAACTGCATCACCTTCTGCTGCATCGGGTCCGTGATGGTGGTCGGGCTCATCTTCTGCAGATACCACATGGAGGCACCCATGAGGATTGGCAGCACGAAGAAGGGGTCCTTCACCGACAGGTCGGTGATCCACAGGGCGAACGGCGCGTGACGCAGCTCGACAGACTCCATCAGTGCCCAGTACAGGGCGATGAAGATGGGCATCTGCACCAGGATCGGCAGACAGCCACCGAGCGGGTTGACCTTCTCCTTCTTGTACAGCTCCATCATGCCCTGGGACATCTTCTGGCGATCGTCACCGAAGCGTTCCTTGAGCGCTGCCAGCTTGGGTTGCAGCATGCGCATCTTGGCCATGGAGGTGTACTGGGCCTTGGTCAGCGGGAACATGATGCCGCGTACCAGCAGGGTCAGCATGATGATGGCCAGGCCCCAGTTCTGGACGAAACCGTGGAACACGGTCAGCAACCAGTGCAGCGGCTGGGCGATGAACCAGAGCCAGCCGTAGTCGACGGTCAGGTCCAGGTGGTTTGCCACCTTGGCCATCTGATCCTGCAACTTGGGACCGACCCACAGCTTGCCGCTCACTTCGGCCTGCTGACCGGCAGCCACATCAACCAGCGGCGCCTTGTAGCCTATGATGGCCTGGTCTTTACCCGGGATCACGCGGCTGTAGAAGCTGTTGGTGTCCTCGGCGTTCGGTGCCCAGGCAGAGACGAAGTAGTGCTGCAGCATGGCGACCCAACCACCCTTGGTGGTCTTGTTCAGGTCGGCATCCTTCATCTCGTCGAAGGTGTACTTCTTGTAGCGGGTATCTTCGCTGGAGAAGGCACCACCACGGTAGGCACTGGCCACCATGGCATGACCTTCCTGGTCCTTCGGTGTAGTCACTGTCTGCTTCAGCTGACCGTAGAACTGCACCTGAACCGGTTCGGCAGACTTGTTGTCGATCTTGTAATCGACGCCGATGGCGTAGTCACCGCGCTTGAGCACGAACTCCTTGGTGAAGACCACGCCCTTGCTGTCGGTCCAGGTCATCGGCACGACGACTTGATCCTGACCGTCGGCCAGCTGGTAGCTGGTCTGGGCGGCTTCGTAGGTGGGACGACCCTGAGCCTGGCTGTCAGGACCATCGCGACCCACCAGACCACTCTGGGCAACATAGAGGTGCGCAGGCTGGCTGGTCAGCAGGGTGAACGGCTGTTCCTTGCCTTCTTCCAGCTTGTGGGCCAGCAGTTCGGCAGAGACGATGTCACCGCCCTGGGTATCCAGGGTCAGCTTGAGCACGTCGGAGGAGACGGTGACAAGCTTGCGTGCGGTAGTGGCGTTGGCTTGCTCGGAAACCTGAGGAATATCACCGGTCTGACCGGCTTCAGGTACGAAATGTTCGGTTTGGGCCACGGTAGTCGGGGCCGGCTTCGGAGCCTTGTCGGACTCCCACTGTTGCCAGAGCAAGAAGCTCACGAACAGCAAACCGATCAGGAGTAAATTGCGTTGTGATTCCATAGTCTTCAGTTTCTTCGCTTTGGTTGCGGAACCGGGTCATAACCACCCTCGGATAAGGGATGGCATTTTAATAGACGTTTGCTGGCTAACCAAACGCCTTTTATGAAACCGTGAAGTCGGATTGCTTCTATCGCAAATTGGGAACAAGTCGGGGTGAAACGGCAGCGCGGCCCGAGCAGGGGACTAATGATTAGCTGATACAGGCGTATCAGTTTGATAGCTACCCATTGCAACGGCGTGACAGAGTGCGCCATAGCTTTTCCAGTAACTTGAACAGCTCTTCGTTGTCCATCTCCTTTACGCCACCCTTGGCTATGACGACGATGTCGATAGCGGGCAGATTGGCCTGATTGAGACGGAAGCTCTCCCGTACCACTCGTTTGACACGGTTACGCCAGACGGCACGCTTGAGTGCTTTTTTGGGCACAGCCAGGCCAAGACGGGGGTGTTCGAGGGAATTGGGGCAAGCAAGAAGCGTAATTTGCGGAGAAGCGGCCCGGACAGGCTCGGCGAAAACGCGTTTGAAGTGTTCGGGAGTTAACAGACGTAACTCCCGAGAGAAGGTGTGCTGGGTAGGCATTAGACTACCAGGCGGGCACGACCCTTGGCACGACGAGCGGCCAGAACTTTGCGGCCGTTGGCGGTAGCCATGCGAGCGCGGAAACCGTGAGAGCGCTTGCGCTTCAGGTTGGACGGTTGAAAAGTACGTTTCATGATTCGATTCCGTATTTCTGTACAGTTTTGATTGTCACACTTAGCCGACGCGCCAGCTATAGCGTGTGACGACTAGCAAAAGAGGCCGAATTCTAAACAGAGTTCGGCTTCTCGTCAATCCGCCGTTCCCTCTCATCTTCTTCTGGCTCAACAATAAGCAGGAGAAGCTGGCAGGATCCGGAGGATCAAGGGCCCCGAATTATACTGGCAACCCCGGGTTAAACAAGGATCCACCAAGAAAAAAGGCGGCCAGGCCGCCAAAGAGAGAGCTATTTAAGGACTTTCCGCAAGAACTCCCGGGTACGGGGATCCTTGGGATCGACCAATATCTGATCCGGTGGGCCCTGTTCGACGATCCGCCCCCCCTCCATGAAGATCACCCGATCGGCGACATCACGGGCGAACTCGATCTCGTGGGTCACCACCACCATGGTCTGGTGCTGGCGGGCGAGCTCCTTCATCAACCCCAGCACCTCGTCGACCCATTCGGGATCGAGGGCCGAGGTGGGCTCGTCAAACAGGATGACCTTGGAGTGAGCCGCCATGGCGCGGCCTATGCCGACCCGCTGCTGCTGGCCGCCGGACAGGGACGCCGGGTAGGCATCCTGCTTGTCGGCGAGGCCTATGTCCTTGAGGATGCCAAGGGCGGTGGCCCTGGCCTCCGCCTTCGGCTGTTTCCAGACGGTGATCAGCCCCTCGGCTATGTTGTCCAGCGCCGTCTTGTTGGCGAACAGGGCATAGTTCTGGAACACGAAGGAGGCGCGCTTGCGCAGTTCTATGGATTGCTGCTCGCTGGCATGGGCCAGATCCAGCTCAAGGTCGTCGATGGCAAGGGTGCCTGCATCCGGGGTCTCCAGCAGGTTCAGGCAGCGCAGCAGGGTCGACTTGCCGGTGCCGGAGGGGCCGATGATGACGACAATGTCCCCCTTTTTCACCTCCAGATCGATACCGTTCAATACCTGATTGCCGTCATAGGCCTTGGCAAGACCCGTTAACTTGATCATGACAGGTCTCCTTTAACAGGCGCGGCTGTTGAGAGGTACTTCCAGCCTGTGCCGCAAGTGGGTAATGGTTTGTTCATCATCGCTGGCATCCTCTTAGTAAGCACGATTGAGGCGTACTTCCAGCAGGTGCTGCAAGCGGGTAAAGATGATGACCACCACCCAGTAGACCAGGGCCACCGCCATGAAGCTCTCGAAGAACTTGAAGGAGGAGGAGGCCTCCATCTGCGCCTTGCCCATGATCTCGGCCACCCCCAGGGTAAACGCCAGTGAGGTGCTCTTGATCATGTCGATGAAGTAGTTCATCAGCGACGGCGTCGCGATGCGGGCCGCCTGCGGCAGTATGATCCGCCGCATCGCCTGGTAACGACTCATGCCGATGCTGAGGGCTGCTTCCATCTGGCTCTTGTGGATGCCGAGAATGGCGGCCCGGATCGACTCGGCCATGTAGGCGGCGAAGTGCAGGGTCAGACCTATGATGGCGGCGGTAAAGGCATCCATCCCCACGAAGATGGGGAACAGTTGCGGCAGCCCGTAGTAGAGCAGGAACAGCTGGACGAGCAGGGGGGTCCCCCGGAAGAACGAGATATACAGCATCGCCAGCCAGTGAATTGCGGGAACGCGAAACACCCGTACTATCGCCAGGGCCAGCGACAGTACGAGTGCCAATACGAATCCCCACAGGGCCATTTCCATCGTAGTGCCCAGGTATTTGAGCAGGATGGGGAACAGCCCTAGCGTGTACTCGAGATCAAATTCCATCATTTATTTGCTGGTGATGTCCGCTGCGAACCATTTTTCCGAGATCTTGGTCAGGGAACCGTCTTTACGCATGGCGGTCAGTGCCTCGTCGACCTTCTTCAGTACGGCCTGTTTTTCCGGGGTCTTCAGGAAGGGCAGGGCGTTCTCGATGGTCTCGAACGGTGCGCCGGCCTGTTGCAGCGGCAGCTTGGATTCCTTGATCAGCTGGGCGGTGGAGACGCGGTCCATCACGAAGGCATCGATGCGACCCAGGGCAACGTCCTGCTCGAAGCTGGAGTCATAGGTGCGGATGTCGATCTTCTTGTTCGGGTCGTTCTTGCGCAGCAGCTCTTCGAAGTTGGAGCCCAGGTTCACCGCGACCGTCTTGCCTTCCAGATCCTTGAGACCGTGGATGGTGCTGTTGCCCTTGCGCACCACTATCTGGGCGCCGTCATAGACGTAGGGCTGGGAGAAGGCGTACTTGGCCTTGCGCTCGTCGGTGATGGTGATCTGGTTGGAGATGGTATCGACGCGACCGGTTTCCAGCATGCCGAACAGGCCGGAGAAGCTGGCGGTGACGAACTCGACCTTGTAACCGGTGCGCTCACCGATCTGGTTCCACATATCCACCTCGAAGCCTTGCAGCTTGTCCTGCTTGACGAAGGTGAACGGGAAATACTTGCCGGACATGCCGACCTTGATGGTTTCCTGGGCGATGGCCTGGCCGGACAGGCTGGCCAGCAGAATGGCGGCGCCGGAGATCAGCTTGATGGTGGATTTCATGGGGATTCCTCTCTCTGTAGTTCTGTATTTTTAGTTGTATTCACGGGTTGGCGCTGATGTTATTGGAATAAAATATAAAGAATAAATGATATTTGGTTATATAAAATAACCGCAGCAGCAGGGTCTCATTCTGTCCACATCGCCGGTCGGTGGCTGTGGGTAACTTTGGGGATGAAATCAGATCCTGGGGCGTTGGATCCTTGAAAGTCAAGGATCTTATTTGCTGGATCCGTGCGGCGGCAACTGGAGATCCAGCCACTAAAAACGTAGAATAGCCGGTCTTTACTTAATCAATTGACGGGAGTCTAGA